>NZ_JACSLV010000010.1:0-28047 GCF_018618315.1 Exiguobacterium sp. s70 | reverse complement strand
TGATATAGCTCTTTAAAAATGACGAAGCTTGCGCTTCATTCAAAAATTGTAAAACTTTTTTTGCCTCATCGTTCAGTTTTCAAAGTTCGCCTGTCGCTCTTGGCGACTAAATGATAATAACATTTATCATTATTGTGTGTCAACCAGTTTGTTTACTAAGTTGTAAGCAGCGCTGGCAACAGAGATAACTATAGCATCCCTTTCTATCACATGGCAAGCATTATTCTAAAAAAACTTTAAAAGATTTTTCTCGTCCCCTTACTCGCATCTATTGTATTGGAGAAGGGAATTTTTCCCTGTCGACGAATACTCATCAATACCAACTTATAAGAAGGTGACACTTGATGCTCCAACTGCAGCCAAAGAAACGATCGAACCTGCGCATCTGGGCAGGAACACAGTATTACATATTAAAACGCCGAACACAATGGATGACGGATAATAAGCGGTACACTTCTAAACGAGATACTGCACCACTGCCCCACCTCATCTATGAGCACCGCACCCCACTCTACCGAAAATTACGAGATATCGATCTCAAAATGCAACAGAATAAAGTCATTAATCTTAATATCGCCATTAAACAGTTAAATGGCATCATCGTTTCTCCAAATGAAGTGCTCTCATATTGGAAAGCCATCGGGCGACCTACAAAACGAAAGGGCTATGTGGACGGAATGATTTTGCATTACGGAAAGGTCACGACTGGAACCGGGGGCGGATTGTGCCAATTATCCAACTTGATTTATTGGATCACGCTCCATAGCCCACTCACAGTGACCGAGCGTTACCGCCACAGTTATGATGTCTTCCCTGATTCACGAAGGGACCAACCTTTTGGGAGTGGCGCCACATGTTCCTACAACTATTTAGACCTTCAAATCACCAATCGGACGGCACAGACGTTTCAACTCCTTCTATATATAGAGGGGGATTATCTCGTAGGGCAATGGCGGTCCAATATCCCATCAACCGTTCAATATGAGATATATGAAGAAAACCACCACTTCACGAATGAATGGTGGGGTGGAACAGTTCGGCATAACCAAATATTTAGAAGCGTCTTCTCCCAAGATGGCACATTCATCCGAAATGAGTTCATCACAGAAAACCATGCTTTAACCATGTACGACCCCTTCTTACCTGAAAACACTGCATACAAAAAAGCCGACTCATAAACCGAGTCGGCTTCATTTCATTACGCGTGCGGCAAGAATATAAAGTAAGCCAAGAAGATCACTAACATGCCGTACATGATTGGGTGAATCTCTTTCGTCTTCCCTTTCGCGATCATCATGAGCGGATACAAGATGAATCCGAGCCCAATCCCCGTCGCAATCGACGAAGTGAGGGGCATCATCAGAATCGTCATGAATGAAGGAATCGCGATTTCTAGCTTTCTCCAGTCGATATCGAGTAAAGCCGAAGCCATGAGTACTCCTACGATAATCAATGCAGGGGCTGTGACCGCCGATGTGACGACTGCCAAGAGTGGCGAGAAGAAGAGCGCCAATCCGAAGAACAAACCTGCGAATACAGCCGTCAAGCCCGAACGACCACCGGCCGCTACACCAGCCGACGATTCTACATATGACGTCGCAGTCGATGTCCCAAAGATTGCACCTGCCACTGTTGCTGTTGAGTCAGCCATGAGCGCTTTACTCGCACGTGGCACTTTGTTGTCTTTCATGATTCCTGCTTGACGAGCTACCGCTACGAGCGTACCCGCTGTATCAAAGAAATCAATGAAGAAGAACGTCAAGATGACGACTAGCATTTGGACCGTAAAGACTTCTGAGAAATTGATGAACGCTTGTCCGAACGTCGATGACATGCTCGGTGGTGCCGAGATGATGTCTGAAATGGCAGTCGGTGTCGGTACAAGATTGAAGATCATCCCGACAATTGCCGTGAGAAGCATCCCGATGAAGATACCACCTTTTACATTTCGAACCATTAACAATGCTGTCACTACAAGACCGAACACCGAAAGGAGTGTCGTCCCTGTTCCGAGTGAACCGAGACCGACGAGCGTCGCTTCGTTGGCGACGACGATACCTGCATTTTTCAAACCGATAAAGGCGATAAAGAAACCAATCCCTGCCGCGACCGCCATTTTGAGTGGTCCCGGAATTGCGTTGACGACTGTCTCACGAATACCTGACAGTGTTAAAACGATAAAGAACAAACCAGAAACGAGAACCCCTGATAGTGCCGTCTGCCATGGAATACCCATGCCGAGAACTACACTGTACGCGAAGAAGGCGTTAAGCCCCATACCCGGAGCGATCGCAATCGGATAGTTGGCGAACAAGCCCATCATGACAGAACCGACGAGGGCGACAAGACCGGTTGCCACGAAAACGGCGCCCATGTCCATTCCTGCTGCACCTAACACGTTCGGGTTAACGAACAAGATGTAAGCCATTGCCAGGAACGTAGTGAATCCTGCAATCAATTCCGTTTTGATGTTCGTTCCAAGTTCATTCAACTGGAAGTAACGTTCAATCCGGTTTCCTGATGGTTGGTGATTTGGTTCTTGCTTGAGCTGTGTGCTCATTGGTTTTCCTCCTTGGCTCGCCGTAAAACGAGAAAAGGTCCCCGATTGATAACCGGAGACCCCACGCGAGACATAGATCAGGGACATAAGTCCCTGATCTATGTCTCGCCGTAGTGAAATCATTTAAGGTGATTTCGTAGAGACTCTCGGGCCATATTCCCGATATTATACGGCAAAATAATTTTTAATTGTTCGGATATGATAAGAACGTTTTTATCTTAACAACGGCAAAATCGAATGTCAACACAAATGACGGATTTTAATCAAACATTTCGCTCTATTGTTCGGATTTACCAAATAAAAACAGAGGGGATTTCTCCCCTCTGGTGGTTATTCCCACTCGATTGTTGCTGGTGGCTTCGATGTGATGTCGTACAGGACACGGTTGACGTGACTGACTTCATTGACGATACGAACCGAGATTTTCTCGAGTACATCCCATGGAATGCGGGCCCAATCTGAAGTCATTCCATCAATCGAGGTGACGGCACGTACGCCGACCGCATAGTCATACGTCCGCTCGTCGCCCATGACACCAACTGAACGAATTGGTGTAAGGACCGTGAAATATTGCCAAATATCACGTTCGAGACCGGCTTTCTTCACTTCTTCGCGCAGAATCGCATCTGACTCACGCACGATTTCAAGTTTCTCTTCTGTGATTTCACCGAGAACACGAATGCCAAGACCTGGTCCCGGGAACGGTTGGCGCCAAACGATATAGTCCGGTAACCCGAGTTCAGTCCCGAGTTCACGCACTTCATCTTTAAAGAGCGTGTTAAGTGGCTCAATCAACGTGAAGTTCATGTCTTCTGGTAGTCCACCGACGTTATGGTGCGACTTGATTGTTTGAGCCGTGTCCGTTCCACTCTCGATGATATCCGTATAAAGCGTACCTTGGGCAAGGAAGTCCATGTCCACAAGTTTAGACGCTTCTTCGTCAAACACGTAGATGAACTCATTGCCGATGATTTTTCGTTTTTGTTCTGGATCTGAAACGCCGGCAAGTTTCGCCATGAAACGCTCCTGCGCGTCAATCTTGATGACTTTCATATTGAAACCGTCCGCGAACGTCTTCATGACGCTGTCCGCTTCATTTTTACGAAGCAAACCATGGTCGACGAACATACATGTCAATTGGTCGCCGATGGCACGATGAACGAGCGCTGCGACAACCGATGAGTCGACGCCGCCTGACAACGCGCAAAGAACTTGCTTGTCGCCGACAATCTCGCGAATCTTCTCGACTTCGATGTCGATGAAGTTCTCCATCGACCACTCACCTTTGGCACCACACACTTCATAGATGAAGTTTTTCAAGATGTCGTTGCCGTACTCAGAGTGACGGACTTCCGGGTGATACTGTACGCCGTACATTTTGAGTTCATCGCTCTTGATTGAAGCGACCGGACATGATGGGTTCGTCCCATCGACGATAAATCCTGGCGGTGCTTCCATGACGAGGTCGCCGTGGCTCATCCAAACCGTATGTTCCACTGGGAGACCTTTGTAGAGCGCCGACGCTTCCGGTGTCGAGAAGAGCGTCGCTTTTCCGTATTCGCGATGTGCCGCTCGTTCAACACGTCCACCGAAGTGATGCGTCATAAGTTGCATGCCGTAGCAGATTCCAAAAATCGGAATGCCAAGTTCGAAAATTTCCGGGTCACAGCGATATGCGCCTTCCGCGTACACACTGTTCGGTCCACCCGAGAAAATAATCCCGGCCGGAGCCAGTTCACGAATCTCAGCAGCGGTCATCTTGTGGGAATGAAGCTCACTATATACGCCAAGGTCACGCACACGACGTGTGATCAACTGGTTGTACTGGCCTCCAAAGTCGAGCACCAAAATCATCTCTTGTTCTATTTTCACAAAACCTCCACCTTTCTGCCTTCTTCTCAAAAAAAGAGCGAGCTTCTCCCACGGATTCACTAAACCGAAGAAGAAGCACGCCCTTTTCTGTGTATACGAAACGTGCTCCTTCATAGTCGGTCCATTTACGGTGGTCCGGTAGAGACTCTCGCGCCAATTCGCGAGTATATACGAAGGAATGCTGTTCAATTATCTAACTAATGCGTCTATCTTACTGTATGCATCCGCCTACTTCAACTCATAATTCGACGAATCATGATTTTCCAATATTCTTTATATTTTGAATTCGGCGTTTTTTCGGCATAGATACTTTGTTCAAACAAACGGGTCAATCTCGTCATTTCCGTCGATTCATAATAAGCATCGACCTCTGCGGCGAGTTCGGACGGCGTGCGCCCGTCGACTTTGAAACCTGCTCCGCGGAGTCGTTTCACTAGATATCGATGCATGGCGACAAGTCGATTTTCATTCAATGGACGCCGTGTCCACCAAAGCATCATGACGAGGCGTTCAATCGATTTTCGGTTCCATACGAGAACGGCGACCGTAAAGACAATCACAATCCAACCCCACACCGGCATATTCCAGTTCTCCGTTGCCGCCTCTCCCGACGTCACATCATCGAGTGCCAAATCTTCTTGCGGACGATTCGTCGGCTCGTCGTCTTGCGACGCTTGTGGATCATTGGCCGCTGGATCGTCTGCATTCGCTTCGTCCTCCGTCTCGACTTGAAGCAAGTTGGCGTCCGAGAAACTGATGGTCGCCTCGAGCGGGACCCAGCCTGCGCCTTCCACGAAATATTCTACCCATGAGTGAGCGTGACGGTTCCGGACCGTGTATTCTTCTTCCCCTTGGATAATCCCGCGAGCATCACCCATCGTGAAACCTTTGACCCAACGCGTCGGCACTCCGCTCGCCCGGAGAAGGACGGCAGCCGAGGTCGAGAAGTTGTCACAGTACCCGATTAACGTATCGAACAAAAATTGATCGACGTAATCCGTATCACCTTCCGGGACGGCTACATCTTCCGTATTGTATTGGAAATCTCCAGATTGGAAGTAGGCTTGGACTGCTTGGGCTTGGTCGTAAGGTGTCTCACTGTCGCCCGTGATATCGGCCGACAAGTCGCGGACTCGATCCGGAAGTGAATCCGGCAATTGTAAGTACGCCTGCCGCTCTTCTTCCGTCAACGTCGTCACCGGCTCATTCAACGCCAGTTGCTCTTCTGTGAAGGAAGGGACACTGTAGCGAAGTTGAATCGTCTGAGGCGTCGTTTGCCCGTCATTGTCGAACACGATTTTCCCGGACGGTCGGATGTGAATCGTCTCGTTCGGAAACGGTTCTTCGATATTCCCGACTCGGAATTCGGTGCCATTTTCCGTCTCCGTCGCCTGTGGGTATTCTCCACCATACGGGACGAACGTTTGGCGCCGGTCAAATCGGAGCAACGCCTGTTCCGGTGTCGTATCGACAGCTTGGTCGACGAGTTGTCCGCGGTTATATTCGGAATCGAGGACCGGGGACTCGACCCAGCCTTTCCCCGTATAAATCTCTTTTGACTCGATGCGCCAATAGCGCGCCGGCACACCACGGGCGATGAAGACGATGCCGTCATCTTGCTCAAACGGTCCGCCGAGTTGTTCATCGTTCACCCCATAGCCGACTCGACCGCTGCCTGAGCCTTCATCGTTCCCAGCATTTTGGAAACTCGTCGTCAACCGATCGGACCAATCCCCTTCAATTGTCGGCGACACGCTCGCGAGCGCCAACACGACCGAAGCGAGGAGCGCGATACTGACATAGCGGACGAGCGATTTGCTCGGTCGTTTCGCCAGGTCGGTGACGAAGAGCAATAAGAGCGATGCTAAAATTGCGAGTAAAATCTTCCCTTCCCCGTCATAAAGCGTCCACGTGTCAAAGTAAGCCATCAGTCCGAGCGTCGAAACGATCATCCCGAGAACGAAGCCATAGCTCGGATACGTGCGTCCGACCAGGATGGCGAACAGTACCCCGATGAGTGCCATCGCCGAGAAGAAAATCGCCTCTTCCGGCAAAGCCCCGCTCAGTACCCCGCTCAAATCCTCTAACCATAGACCGAACCAATCCAGGATACTCCCGTGGTACACGTACAAGACGATAAAGAAATTGAAGACGACCACACCAATGAAACCATACCAAGGCAACAAGCTCGCAAACATCGGAACGAGAAGCAGGAACAAGAACGGCCAATTGACATCAAATGTCGTACTGCCCACAATCGGCTCGACCCAAAATGACAACAAGTAGGCGGCAAGCGCCGTATAGACGATTCGTTTCAACCATGCCGTCATGTCGTCACCTCGTTCGCCGTGTACAAGTGATAGCTGCCTTGTGTCTCATTCATGATCTCACGCACCCATTTCGTCTCGAGTGGGCTAATCAAAATCAAGTTCCCCACTTCTTGCGGCAGGTTGCGCTTCACTCGTTCGACAAGGCGCCCTTCCGGCTCCGGTGTCGCTGTCAGCAAGTAATGGCCGACCTCTGCGCTTTGGTCCGGCAAATGGAACAGACGGACCTGCTCTTCGATGACATACAGTTCGAACGGCAGATTTTTCCGCTCGAGTTGTCGGATTGCACCGACGAGAAGCGACAATGAACGTTCGAACGCTTCTTCATGCCCAGCCGTTGTCGATGGGACAAAGACAAGCGACAGTTTCTTCTCCTGCTCTTGGTCGAACGTTTTCGTCATTAAGTTTCCGCGTCGAGCCGAGGCTTTCCAATCGATTCGACCGATGCGGTCCCCGGCCGCATACTCACGGACACCACTCGTCGTATTGGCAACCTCGGTATATGTGCGCGTGCGGCGATACTGTTCGCCTCGCCCACCGACTTGCTCGTCACGCGGTAAGTCGAACGGAAGTTCAGCAGGTGAGACTTCAACGACCGTCTCGAGTCGCAACGTCCGTTTGCGGTCGAACAGTCCGAACACGTCTCGCACGTGAAGGACGGTCCGATCGAACACGTGGATGCCGCGTCGAATCTGTTCGATTTCGTAATGGACCGTCTCTGTCCGTCGAAAGAAACGATCGACCGTGGTAATGATGACATCAGTGGATGTCGCGAGTCGCGGCGGCGGTGTCTCTTCTAACGTGACGACCCCGACAAGAAACGGGTATTTCCGCTCCACTTGCAGTTCCACGTCCATCGTTTGGCCCGAGACGAGTCGTTTCGTCGTCACACGGCGCGACACGTTCGCGGCTGTGACCGGATAAATCATGAAAATCGTCCAATAGGCGGCCAGGACGAAAAATGACCACCAGAGCGTCGACGCGACGATACTCCCTTCAATCCGGGCGAATGCGTAAAGTCCGAATGCCGCCGCCCACACAAGGAACAGCTTCATCCAATTTTTCATACTTCTTTGACCTCACGATCCATCGGGACCGGAAGTGTGTCGAGCCAACCTTTGACGAGCTGTTCGGCCGTCTTCCCTTTATAGCGTGCTTCTGCCGTCAGTAAGATGCGATGACCGAGCACACTACCGGCGAGCGCCTTCACGTCATCCGGTAGCACGAAGTCACGGTTGTGGATATACGCCCACGCCTGTGCCGCCTTCATCAAAGCGAGTGTCGCCCGTGGACTGCCCCCGAGATACGTGTTCGGGTCGTTGCGCGACTCGTGAATCAAGCGGACGATATACTGTTTGACGGCACTCGAAACGTGTACATCGCGCACTTCGCGTTGCATCTGTTCGACTTCATGTTTCGTAATGACACTCTGTAACGCCTCAAGCGGTTCTGCTTTCTCAAACCGCGTCAGCAGTGCAATCTCTTCATTGAAAGATGGATAGCCCATCTCGATTTTAAGGAGGAATCGATCCAATTGAGCTTCCGGGAGCGGATACGTCCCTTCATGTTCAATCGGGTTTTGCGTCGCCATGACGAAGAACGGGGACGGTAAAATTTTGACTTCACCGTCGACCGTCACGCTGCGCTCCGCCATCGCCTCGAGCAAGGCCGATTGTGTTTTAGGAGAGGTCCGGTTGATTTCATCGGCCAAAACGATATTACCCATCAATGGACCCGGCCGATATTCGAACTCTTTCGTTTTTTGGTTATACATTGAGATTCCGGTCAAATCAGAAGGCAACATGTCCGGTGTAAATTGGACACGTTTGAAATCCAAATCGATGGCTCGACTGAACGTCCGGACGAGCATCGTTTTCCCGACGCCCGGGACATCTTCTAATAACACGTGCCCTCCGGCAAGTAAAGCAGTCAAACTCTTTGCGATGACATCTTCTTTTCCGACGATCACCGTCTCAATGGCATTGATGATCGATTGAATGGCTGGACGATATGACATAGCCGACTCCCCTTTTTTCTCTGATCGCTGACGCGTTAGAAATTAGAATGTTCTGACTTTATTGTGACACATTCGAGCGCTCGTGTGAAAGAAAACCATTATGCCAATGGGCTCTCCATTCTTTACCCGAAAAAAGGTGCCTTGTCTCCGATTCGAGCAGGCACCATGGCATTTATTTCGGTCGTTCGATTTCGAACGTTTCGCCGAGCGTGGCATAGAAGTTTCCAGCGAGTCGACTTACCGGTGCCAATCGTTCGGCGTCGATACGTCCGGCTTCATAAAGCGCCGGGTCAATATGGAAGCGCACGACTCGCGCGATCAATAAGTCAGCCGTCACTTTCCCGTCATGCTCAATCGGAACGTGATGGTGCAGTTTACATTCCATTCGGATTTTAGCTTCTTTCACGCCTGGCGTCTCGATGATATCACTTGGTGCGGTCGTGAACGTCGTCCGATCGAGCTCACTCTCCGCTGGCCCTAAATTGGCCGCGGTCTCGTTGACGAGAGCTACGTTCGTCTCATCGACGATATGGATGACGAGTTCTTCTGTCGCGACCGCATTGCGGGCTGTATCTTTCATGACACCGTTCTTCCGTTGAACCGATACCGATAGTAGCGGCGGCTCGGACGCCACGATGTTAAAGTAACTAAACGGCGCAGCATTGATTGTCTCGCCGTTTCGAGTCGTCACGAAAGCGATCGGCCGCGGAACGATACTCCCGATTAAAAATTTGTACGTGTCTCGCTCGGTTAACGCTGAAGGTTCAATCGATAGCATAAGAGCACCTCTTCCATAGTCATTTCTTCTCTTTCAAGCTATCCTGTTCCCTTCGCATGTGTCAATCGGAAGCACATTCGAATGTGTAAGATGCTGAAATCCGGGGTATATCCGTCTAGATATGATATTTAAACAGAGAATGCTTGATGGCACATTGTTTGAGCAGTTCGGTGTTCATCTAATTTTTCTTTTTGTATATTTCCGTTATACGACGATGGAATTGGAGTTGGTTTTTAGTTAAGGAAGGAAGTAGAGCGTATTATGAGCAAGTGGGTTGAACAATTGAACAGTCGTCAAATTCTCGGCATCCTATATGGGGTCTGTATCGCCAGTCTCTTTTTAACAGCAATCGGTGCTTGGTTCGTTCGGGACGATACCGTCTCACCGACCGAACTCCTGACGTTGCGTTGGATCTGGATGACCGGGCTAGTCATGTTTATCACTGCTATTTTATTAATTGGACGTCCTTTGATTACACGAATGGTCAGTCAAAACGAAAACATGCGCGCGAAGCAAGCAGAGATGCAGTCCGTGCTCGAGGCGTCGAAACAAAACGAGACCAAACTGCAGTATCGTAACGAATTGATTGAAGTACTCGCTTCGAAGGAATCGTTACTCGACTATTCGGCTGTCATCGAAAAAATCGTCTGGTTGACCGAGGCCGAGTTCGGGGCCGTATTGCTCGTCAAAGACGATGAAATCACGTCCGTCGTACCGAAAGGGATGACCACTGAACAACAAGAAGATTTGAAAGTACAGTCGCTCTTACTCAAACGCGTTATGATTTCAAGAACGCTAGAGGCGAGTTCAAAAAAAGTGGCCGACCAGCTTCACGGCTACCCGTACTATATCCATGAGACGGTCATCCCGGTAAAGGATCCATCAGACGGAACGATGATCGGTTGCTTATATTTGGCCTGTTACGATGAGCCATTCGATGCGAGTGAAACATCAGAGTTGAACGCGTTCGCGAACCAGTTGGCCATTTCGCTCTTACGGACGCGGCTTTATCGCCAGATGCAACAGGATCGTAAAGAGACGGCACAATTAATCAACTCGGTCCGTGAAGCGATTCTTTATTTCAACTATGAAGAAGACACGATCGTCGGCAACCGCGCCTTTATCCGCATGTTCGATGAACTTCAATTCGAATACGCCGGTTATGAGGAACTGACAACGTTATCGATTGATATCGAACAGTTTGCCGAACGTGTCGATCAACAAGACCTTTTCATCAGTTATATCGAACGTGTCTTCGACCAAGAGCCGCCGGAAGACGGTTTATCGATTTCATTGGATCAAGGCGATTGCTTCCTCCAAGTCTATGCAGAGAGTATTTACCGAGACGGGAAGATTCACGGCACGATGCTCGTCTTGCGCGATGTGACGGCCGAAACTGAAATTGACCGAATGAAATCAGAGCTTGTCTCGACGGTATCTCACGAATTGAGAACGCCGCTGTCATCGATCTATGGATTCACAGAGTTGATGCTCGAGCGTGATTTGAAGGCAACCCGCCGCGAATTGTACTTGAAGACGATTCACGATGAGGCGAAACGTCTCTCGTACTTGGTCAACGACTTCCTCGACCTTCAAAAGATGGAGGCCGGAAAACAGACGTTCGAGTGGGAGACGGTCGATTTGCTCGAGCTCGCCCGCGACAGTATCAGCTTTTATCAAGAGACGACCGATTCGCATCATCTACACCTTGATGCCGATGTCGGACAAGACTTTAAAATCGAGGCCGACTTGGAAGGGATGCGACAGTTGCTCGGTAACTTGCTCAGTAACGCCATCAAGTATTCCCCAGAAGGCGGCAACGTGCTCGTCTCGTTGGAACGACTCGAAGGACAAGTCGTCATGAAAGTCCGCGACAACGGGATGGGTATCCCTTCTTCCGCCTTGCCGAACTTGTTCGGCAAATTTTACCGGGTCGATAACTCAGACCGTCGTAAAATCGGAGGGACAGGACTCGGTCTCGCCATCTGTAAAGAAATCGCGAAAGCGCACGACGGACATTTACACGTTGAATCGATTTACGGGGAAGGTAGCACATTTATTTGTGAATTGCCGACGTCGAAAGAAGCGATTCATCAATGAACACGACCGGAGTCGTTCCGGTCGTGTTTTTTACACCTTAGCTTCTATTTTTAGCAGGAATGTTTTGGGATAATCTAGAAAAAGAGTAAGATCGAGAAACGAAGGCAACATCGATTTACCCTTCCCATTTTTCTCGCAGGTTAAGTCTAGAAAAAGAGCTATACTAGTAAGGAAGAGACAGACAAGATTGGAGGTCATGAAGTTGGATCACCGCGACCCACCGTTTTCAGAACTAGGCGACTTTAAACAATGGGGACGTTTTGATATAAACGTGCCACTTCAAGGCGGGCAAGCCGAACTGCAAGCTGCCGTATCGATTGTTAGAAATCATATTCCTTTGCGGTTGGGTGGGTTTTATATCATCGCGAGTGAAGATGGGATTTTGCGAAGCGGCTCTCACGATGCCAATTTGCAAAAACATATCATTCACCTGCTCCAACAAGTTCAAACGGGCCATGTGGAAGATGAAGCATTGATGAACGAACCGATTTGGACGATTCATTATTTCACCACTCCATAAACGATAAGAGACGATTCGGGCGTCTCTTTTTTTGTGCAAAAAAAGAACGCCTGAGGAGGCGTTAATCCCATCGAGACATAATCGCAATGGATTTTTCATAGTATTCAGTGGATAGTTTGTACTTCCCATTTTCACGTAGCTCACGCGCTAGCCAAAGAGCATACTTATTAGTGTAATGGTAGTCATCGGAAGATTCAAAATACTGTACTGCCTTTTTTAAGCTTTCAATCAATTCTTTACTATTTCCATGCGTATATTTATTACGAAAAACCCCGAAATGATATATAAATTCGGATAGGTTATCATTTTCCCCTTCTTCTTGAATGATTTTTTCTCCCTTTTCTACCCAAGATAATACTTCTTGGGAGCTTCCCCTAATAGAATATTCTTCAATTAAAGAAAGAATACTTAGTAGTTTACTTTTACTTTCAACTTTATATTCTAGCCCTTTTAAAAAGTATTCTAAGGCAAGCTCTCTATTCCCTTGTAGAGAATATATTTCTCCTGTGCTGTTGTAAAGCATCCCATAATATCCTTTTAAGTCTGTAGCCCCAGCAGCTTTAATTGCCTTTTGATAATTTGCTAATGCTTCATTAAATCGTTTTCTTCGCTTGAAGGCTAATCCAATAATTAAATGGCACTCTATAACTCGCTCTACATAAAAATTATCTTTAAAGTACGATAACGCCCTATTCACATGTTCAATTGTTTGAAGATAATCCGTATATTTATAATACATTCCACCAATAATATAATTGATGTCGGCTATTTCCCAATCTTCCAAATAAGTTGTATCTAAGTCTTCCCTAACTTGTTGCATTAAATCTAAAGCCGTATCTTTATCATTTAATGAAAAAGATTTTAAAGCTTTGAGAATATTAAACCTTATACGGTCTTCTGAAGTAAATTGATCTTGTAACCATTCTAATTCAGTTAAGTAACCTTGTTTTCCGCCAGGCATAAAATCAAACCTTGCTAACACTAGTAACATCAATATATATAAAGGCTTATGTTTATAAATTCTATGATCCTTTTTATATCGCTCTATTTTTTTCAAATTATCTGCTGTTTCATTTAAATCCCTTGATAAAACAGCTTCTTTCATTAGTCTTGAAATCTCTACTTTAATTTTTTCGATTTCGGCTTCAGTTACTGTCACGTAAAGAGGAATATCTAAGTCTAATTTCCTAAAAAGTAGTTCTAGTACTTCTTCACTAGGGATAGTCTGGTTATTTTCAATTTTGCTTAAATATGAGATAGAACATATCCCACGGGCTAAAACAGACTGTTTCATATTTCGACGCAGACGCTCTACTTTAATCAAATTCCCATAATTATTTTGCATGCAGTAGCATCTCCTGGACTCTTTTTTTAATACTTTAGACCCTGTTTTCGTTGTTTTTTATCACAATTAGGAAAATCGAACTTAAAAACCATCAATTTTCAAAGGTTTTAAGCACCTATTTTCCCAAACGGTACGAAATCACTAGTCCTTTTATCCATGATAGAATTTAACTAATCCCAAAAAGAGAAATCTGTTAGTTTTGACAGACTGTCTCATCTAAAGTTTATTCCATTCATGACAAAAAGCAAGGTATAGGGCATAAACTAAAGGAGGTCATCTAAATGAGCAAACTTAGCAATCTTCTGGCTAGAGATTATGTTAAGCCACGTATTTATTTTACAACAAAAAACTCACCTACTATTGATGCATTATTTACTACCTCAGATCGAAATCAGTTTAGAGGCCTCGAAAACCTCACAACTCTTTTACAAGATTCTAAAGGTGTTATTATTAATGCGTTTCATATCGATTACTATCAAACTTTACCCACTTTAATTGCACGCGTACTAAACGAAACCTATTCTTCAAAGAAAATATGGGTTATCGGACCTGAACTTTCATTAACTATTTTAAAACGAAGTATGAAAAATATTTATCCATTCAAATCATCTGTAGGATATTTGAATGTAGATCAGTGCGAAAACGACTTAATTGAAACCTGCGTAGAAAAATTGAATGACGGTGATTTGTTATATGTTCTACCGGAGGTTTCATTTGGGTGGAAACCTGGAGTCGAGGAGGACTATAATACTAACGAAGAACAACCTTTATGCAGTGCGATTTTAAGTCAAAAGTCTAAATGCTCAGTCTTGCCAATTACAAATTCGGAAATTGATGAGATGATTGAAATTCATGCACCTGTTTTCTCAAGCGATTACAAAGGTTCTATGTTTGAATCAGCCATCCTTCAATCACGCCAAGTTTTAACAGCCTTAAAATTGAATCAATCACATCTTGAATGATTGCCAAATAGTACCTTTACGTCATATATTGTTTATATACGGAAAAATACACAGCATACAACCTAGAAAAGAGGTACTATTTATGAAAAAATTCAAAAATGCCATAATTGTTTCATTAGCTTTGCTTCTTCTTTTCGGAATCTCAAAGCCGCTTATTTCAGAAAACCCGTTCACATCAGAAGAATTAGCGGCCGAAGACTTTCCACGTCTCTGGAGCTTACCAGTCAACCAGGTAGCAGCCGAAGACTTTCCACGTCTCTGGAGCTTACCCGTCAACCAGGTAGCAGCCGAAGACTTTCCACGTCTCTGGAGCTTACCCGTCAACCAGATAGCAGCCGAGGACTTCCCACGTCTCTGGAGCTTACCAGTCAACCAGGTAGCAGCCGAGGACTTCCCACGTCTCTGGAGCTTACCAGTCAACCAGATAGCAGCCGAGGACTTCCCACGACTCTGGAGCTTACCGGTCAACCAGGTTGCTTCTACAGATGTTTCACCACTTGCATAATCCTTTATTGAGAGACGCCCTCGTGCGTCTCTTTTTTTATTTCCGAAACTCTGGAAATAAACTTATTGAAAAAAAGTCAAACAATTTACATATTAACCTCCATTTTTTTCTTGTTTCCTTATATAATAACGGAGACATGATGACGATTTCATTTCACAGCTACTTCACCTATCTTATGAATAAAGGAGCGGATCTCGATTGAACCAAACGAAATCATCTTGGAACTTGAAACTGTTGCTTAGCTCTTCCCTCGTCATTGGTGGCATGGCCATCGCCCCATTCGATTTGACGCCGAACGGTTTCGAATCGAGCCGAGTCGAAGCTGCCTCTACATACACGACGACAGCAAACTTGAACCTTCGTTTAAGTGCCGCCACATGGAGTCCTGTCCTTTTGACGATTCCAAACGGGGCGACCGTCAAATATGTTAGCAAGTACGGCTCTTGGTACAAGGTCAGCTACGGTGGAAAGACCGGCTACGTCGCTTCGCAATACGTGAAAGTTTCGACTCCCTCGACGATGACGCCGAGCTCAGCCTCGTACTACAAAACGACGGTCAATTTAAACTTGCGATTGACGGCAGCCTCGTGGAGCTCGGTCTTGACGACGATCCCGAACGGCGCCACCGTCAAGTATGTCAGTCGTTATGGCTCTTGGTATAAAGTCAGTTACAACGGAAAGACGGGCTATGTCGCTTCGCAATACTTAACAGCCACCGGAGCCCCGACTACGACGACTTCTACCACGTCCTACCAAACGACGGTCAACTTGAACATGCGCTTGACGGCAGCCTCGTGGAGCACGGTGTTGCTGACTATCCCAAACGGTGCGACCGTCAAGTACGTCAGCAAGTACGGCTCTTGGTATAAGGTCAGTTACGGCGGCAAGACGGGTTACGTCGCTTCACAGTATTTGAAGCCGGCCACGACGACGACACCAACAACATCAACGGGTTCAGGTCGAACGATTGTGATCGATGCTGGACACGGCGGGAATGACCCAGGGGCTGTGTACGGATCAGTGTACGAAAAAGTCATCGCTTTCGATATCGCCGCACGTCTTGCGAGTACGCTCTCGAATACATATGGCTATAACGCACGGATGACGCGCTCGAACGACGTGTACTTGTCGCTCGCACAACGCGTCGAATTGACAAAATCGTATAAAGGTAGCGCCTTCGTCAGCATTCATAACAACTCGTCGACGAATACGTCTTACCACGGTCACGAAGTCCTCGTCCCGACCGGTGAAAGTTATACGACGAACCCATACATCTCGGCTAGCCGCAGTTTAGGGGCAGCCATCAACCGTGAACTCGGTGTCCGAATCCCAACGATTCGTAACCGTGGTGTGAAATATCAAAACGTTTATGTCGTCGGCAAGAACAGCGTCCCATCGACCCTTGTCGAATATGGTTTCATCAGCAACTCGAACGACCGCTCGCACTTGACGAGCACCACATACCGGCAACGGATGGCAGATGCCACCGCTTCTGGGATTCATCAATTTATGAGCACTTATAAATAAGCAAGAGACCTGATCGCATGCGATCAGGTCTCTTTTTCATTGGCGGGACAACGCCAAATTTTATGATGCGCCCCCGGACCCCAATAGTGCTCAATCGTCACGAGCGGCGGGCCGAGCCGCTTCTCCCAATAGGCTTGTGACGTTGGAAAGCCGGCATCTAAATAAAATGCCTCTTGCTGATTCGCCACGAGTTGCCGTCTCATGTTGTCAATCAAAAAACGACCGACACCTTGGCGTTGGGCACCAGGTGCGACGTACATGCATCCGATTTCAGGAACGTTTGGCTCGATGTCGACGTGTGCGGTAATGATGTCATTCGGAGGCAAAATCGCGGCCGTCCCTACGATGACGTCGTCTTGGAGCACCACGAAAATTTGAACGGTCTCGTCCTCGAAACTGTCTTGAACGGTCGTATTCAACCGTTCGACTTCTTCATCCAGCAAGTCGGCATCCTCAAACTGTTCTCGGCGAATCAAATCACTCAGACTCTCCATAAACAGCCGTTGGAGCGGCTTTACATCTTCACGTTCGAGCTGGCGAAAGTTCAATCTGTCCACTTCCCTCTGTTCCTGAATGATACGTGCTAGTCTTTACCCGCGTCCGCTTCTGGCGTAACGTTCGGTTGATGCGACCCTTCCACCGCCTCGAGCTGCTCGAGATGATCGTAACCGAGATGTCCATGCGTTCGCCAGATGAGGACGATTGCAGTCGTGACGAGCAATAACGTCAAATGGAGAAAGCCGATCGGAAACATGCCCGGCTTCATCAGCGGAATGAGTGCGAACGAGACATTGAACATCGTATGGAGCAAGAAAACGGACCATAAATTCATCGTCGTAACATTGTAGAGCCAGGATATGATGAACGTGAACGCGAGAATCGCCATGGCGTATGCCCAAAACGGGATGAGCGATTGCCCGGTCCCCTCCATCAAAAAAAGTGGCGTATGCCAGACGGTCCAAATGCCCCCTACGAACAAACTCGCTTTGATCGGGGTCGTCTTCAATTGACACGCGTTGAGCAAATAACCGCGCCATCCGTACTCTTCTTGCATCGTGCCGCCAAGGAACAGCATGTAGAAGAACGTCGGCACGACGAGCCACGGACGCTCAAACAGCAACGCCCCTTCCGCATCGGACCACCAATAGGCAATCAGGAAAACGAAAGGAAGGAACAACAGACCGAACGCATAGTATCTGGCTGCCATCCGCCACTCGAATCCACGCTTCCATAACGTCGTGACACCTTCCCAACCGTTCTCCCGGAACGCCATGTAACTCCCGGCAAGACTTGGACCGAACGCTCCGATCAGCACAATCGCTTGAATCGGTAACTCGGTCCCAATAAATAGTCCCCACCACGCCAACCATGAGAACCCGAACGCGATGAGGAGAAATAAGATGATTTCTTTCTTTGTCGGTATCATTCGTCTCCTCTCCTTCTATCCGTAGTTTACCCGCTTTCCGAACGACTTCCCTATTTCACGCAAAAAATATTTTTATTATATGAAGCAAAATGATAGATGGACTTTTGATTTCCAAGGTATAATTGAAATTACAACAAAATTACATTCATAGTGAGGTATATATGGAACCAGTCGTTGAACACTCGATGAGTCACAATGGGTTTCTCGTGATTCTGTCTTATCTGATTGCCGCCGTTTCTGCTTACGCCGCCATCGAACTGGCCCGACGTGTCAATTCAGCGAACCGTTCCACCCAAAACGTCTGGATCATCGCCGGTGGCGCGACACTCGGTCTCGGCATTTGGTCGATGCATTTCATCGCCATGCTGGCCCATGAGGTATTGCGACCGATCACGTATTCGGTCCCGCTCGTCCTATTGTCCGTCGTCATCGCCATGGCCGGTTGCATGTTCGGCTTCTTGATTGTCTCGCGTCGCACGACTCGACCAGCCCTAATCGGTGCCGGGTTAGTCATGGGAGGCAGTATCGCCAGCATGCATTATGTCGGAATGGCAGCGCTCCAAGGCGTCACGACTTCCTACAACCCATGGTTGGCGGCGCTATCGATTTTGATTGCGCTCGGCGCCTCGCTCGTCGCCTTATGGATCGGCTTCTTTTCGAAGTACACACAGAAAAAGATGCATATGGAACTGAAGGTGTTCTTCTCCCTTTTGATGGGTGTCGCCATCTTCGGCATGCATTTCGTCGGCATGCTAGCGGCGACGTTCACGTTCGTTGAGACAGACAGACCTTTCGCCAATGCGATTGAGCCTTCACTGCTCGCATGGCTCGTGACGGCGATTACGATTCTCTTGTTCGCCATCTTCTTCTTATCACTCACGCTCGACCGTCATCTCCGCAAACGAGAATTCATTCAAGCGACGATTCTTGATTCGACGACGGATGCAGTTGTCACGACGACGAAAGACGGAATGATTCAATACGCGAACACAGCCTTCTATCGCTTGTTCGATGAAGTCGAGCAGGATGCCTTCTTCCAAGACTATCATCCGTCGCTCACAATCAATCAACCGTTCTATGAACCGAGACGCGTCGATCTCGACGACCGGACGATTGAAGTGACGAGTTATCCACTCAAAGGGGAAACGATGGACCAAGTACTTTGGTTCTTGCGTGACGTCTCGGAGACGATTGCCTCACAGCGGCTCGTCGAACATATGGCGTATCACGATACGCTCACGGATTTACCGAACCGGCATAAGCTCGAACGGATTTTAGCCGAACATATTCAAATCGAAGACCCGGTCGCTTGTCTCTACATCGACATCGACCGGTGGCGTTTCTTGAGTGACATGCTCGGGCATCACGGCTCGGACGAACTGACGATGCAAATCGCTGAGCGTCTGCAAGTGACCATTCACCCGGATGACATTTTGACGCGCGTCGGTTCATCCGAATTCATCATCTTGCTGTTTGATAAGCGGAGCACGCTCGCCAAACAGAAAGCCGAGAAGTGTATCAAGGCGATCTCGCAACCGTTCGATATCGACGGGACAACCGTCGAACTGACGATGAGCGCCGGCATCAGTCATTATCCGAAAGATACGAAGTCGGCCGAGGAGCTCGTGCAATACGCACGCCTCGCCGTCCACGAGTCGAAACGGACCGGTAAGAATCAAATCAAAGAATTCGAAGACGAGTCGAAGCATCAAATCCTTCGTACCGTCGAAATCGAAAAAGCGCTCGCGCAGGCGCTCGACCGAAACGAGTTTTCACTCGTGTACCAGCCGAAAGTGTCACTTACGCAAAATCGACTCGAAGGCGTTGAGGCGCTCCTGCGTTGGAACAACCGCGAGCTCGGTCACGTGTCACCGACCGACTTCATTCCAATCGCGGAGAACACCGGCCTGATTCACCCGATCGGCAGTTGGGTCATGCGTGAATCGTGCCGAGCCTGGGTCCGTTGGAAGAAGTCCGGCGTGAAACCGTTCACGCTTTCGGTCAACGTCTCCCCGCTCCAGTTCGCGCGTGAGGATTTTGTCGAGTCGCTCCAGGCCATCTTGGATGAGACCGGTATGGACCCGATGTTCCTCGAGCTCGAGGTGACGGAGTCGTCGATGCTGTCATATGAAGAATCGACGCGAGAGAAACTCACCCAGCTCCATCAGTTCGGGATTTTAATCTCACTCGACGATTTCGGGACGGGCTACTCGTCGTTCCGTCAATTGCGTGAGCTACCGGTCCAAGTGTTGAAAATCGACCGGTCGTTCATCGTCAACTTGTTCACCGATCGGAACCAGGAAGCCATCGTTCGCTCGATGATTCAACTCGGCCATAACTTGGGTATGAAAGTGCTCATGGAAGGTGTCGAGACGTCGGATCAGCTCGAATGGTTACTGAACGAACAGTGTGATTACGTCCAAGGTTATTACTTCAGTCGTCCACTTCTTGAAAAGGACGTCGTGAAACATGTCAAATCAGTCACGACGTACATCGAGTTTGGAAAGACACGCGCTTAATCAGACTGCAGCCCTTACGCTGCAGTCTTTTTTGTATGCCAAAAATCTCCCATGCCACCAGGCACAGGAGAATCGTTTTACGAGACTTGCGCTTTTTCTTGCTCGCGAATCAAGTGATATTGCTCGAGGATTAGCTTCGTCAGCGTATCGTCCTCATGCAGTTGGAGATATTTTTCTACCGTCGAGACGATGCCGTCTTCTTCGATGGAAAGATTAAGTTCAGAAGATTCTGAATCCTCAGGGTTGTAATAGGTCAAGGCAGCCGCGATTCCGTAAGCCAGTTCATTCGGTTCGATGCCGTTATCGATGAGTTCGCGGGCCGGTTTGACGAGCCGGTCACTCGGTCCGAGCTTCCGGATCGGTGAGCGGGCGACGCGTGAGACTTCATCTTTCAACTTCGGATTCTCGAATCGTTTGATGATCTTTTGAATGTATTGGCTATGTTCTTTCGCCTCGAACCCGTACTTCTCAAGGAGGAGCCAACCAGTCTCATACAACGCGCCTTGGACGACTTGACGGACACGGCGATCTTTCAGCGCCTCGTCAATCGTCGCTTTCCCGAACAAGGAACCGATGTATGACGCAATGGCGTGACCCGTGTTGACCGTGAACAGCTTCCGTTCGATGTATGGCCCAATCTCGTCGACCCACGTCACACCTTGAAGTGGGGGCCGCTCGGCCAATCCTTTCGTCTCGATGACCCACTCGTAAAACGTCTCGACCTCGACGAATAGCGGGTCTGCGTGTTGTTGCAGCGGAACGATCCGGTCGACGGCCGCATTCGGGAACGAGACGTTCGCTGTCCCGACACCGCCTGATGTCTCGATGGCTTGCTGGAGCGATGCGCTACCGCCAATCATGTTCTCGCAAGCGATCACATAGACCGGGGCATCCGTCTCACGGTCGCGAAGTCCTTCGCTGATGAGTGGCGCGACTTTCGGGAGAAGCGTCGGTCCGACCGCGGTCGTGACGAGATCCGCCTCCGCGATGAGGGCGATGACGCGCTCAGGATCCGTCAAGCTGTTGACGCCACGGACCCGGTCGACGACGACGTTGTCGACGCCTTCTTCGGCGAATCCGACTTCATAAAATCGCTTGTCTTCTAACGCTTGGATGACGGTATCGTTAATATCGACGAACGTGACCTCGTAACCACTCTGATTGAGCAACAATCCGATAAATCCACGTCCGATGTTCCCTGCCCCAAAATGTACGGCTTTCATGACGCCACCTCTTCCATGAATAGCGACAAAATCTCTTCTTTCGTCTTCGCCTGTACAAGACGCTCGACGTTATCCTCATCTGAACAGATGACCGCGATTTGGGACAGGAGTTCCAAATGTTCGTCATCCACACCGGCAATCCCGATGACGAGTTTCGCCGTCTGGCCACCGAAATCGACGCCGGCCGGCACTTGGAGGATGGAAATCCCCGTCTTTTGAACGGCGGATTTCGCTTCCTCGGTCCCGTGCGGAATCGCGACTTGGTTCCCGATATACACGCTCGAGAGCGCTTGACGTTCGTGCATCGCTTTGACGTAAGCCGAAGATACGCATCCGGCTGCTTCTAACACTTCACCGGCTGCGTCAATCGCTTCGGCCGACGTGTTGAACGATTGGTTGAGTCGAATCATCTCTGTCTGAATGAATGGCATTTTAGTTCCTCCTATACCTTAACCCTTGTCTCTGTCTACTTGTGTTATGAGATTTTGCTGCGTTCTGCTTTAATTTCTTCGATCAATTGATCGTAATAGTCGGCGTTCAAGAAGTTCGTGACCGAACGGTGAATCGCATCCGGCACTTGTGCCTCGGCCCGGTCCGTCAAATCCTCATGGGTGATGATGAATTGGGCGTCTTTCGGCAATTGGCTAATCGATGTGTTCGTGACTCGAATCGGCAAGTTCGCCTTGTTCACTTTATTGCGAAGCACCGACGCGCCCATCGCGCTCGAACCCATACCGGCGTCACAAGCAAAGATGATGTGATCGACTTTGTCGAGACGGTCGTGAACGAGAGCTGACGCATACGACTGTTTGCCTTTCATCGCGCTGACGTTTTGTGTCGCTTCTTCAAGTGACACTTCTTCTGCCGCGCTCGATTTCAAGATGACACTTGCCACGGCGAACGTGACCGCTGCCGACAAGAGAATCCCTGTGACGAGCCCGAGGTACGAACCGCGTGAAGCCATTGCGAGGATTGCGAAGATACTACCTGGTGACGCTGGTGCGACGAGACCGACATCGAACAAGACGAATGTGAAGACCCCAGTTGCCCCCCCTGCGATCATCGCAAGGATTAAGATTGGTTTCATCAAGACGTATGGGAAGTAAATCTCGTGAATCCCACCGAGGAAGTGAATGATTGCCGCTCCTGGTGCCGTACGTTTGGCCGCGCCTTTCGCGAACACCATGTAAGCAAGCAGTAAACCAAGACCTGGTCCCGGGTTTGCTTCAAGTAAGAACAAAACCGATTTCCCGGCGTCCGCCACTTGGTCGACACCGAGCGGGCTCAAAATCCCGTGGTTGATGGCGTTGTTCAAGAACAAGATTTTCGCTGGCTCGATGAATAGACTTGCGATTGGCAACAGTTTCGCACCGACGATCCAGTCGACACCGGCTGCCATGACTTTATCAAGGCCGCTCATGATTGGACCGAACACTTCGAAGCCACCGATCATGAGAAGACCACCGATGATTCCGACCGAGAAGTTGTTGACGAGCATTTCGAATCCAGCTTTGACCTTACCTTCGATGAGACGGTCAAATTGTTTAATGACATATCCACCGAGTGGACCCATGATCATCGCACCGAGGAACATCGGAATGTCCGTCCCGACGATGACCCCCATCGTGGCGAGTACCCCGACGACTCCGCCTCGTACGTCATGAATCAACTTACCGCCGGTGAACCCGATTAAGAGCGGTAATAGATACGTGATCGTCGGACCGACGAGTTCTGCTAATTTTTCATTCGGCCACCAGCCCGTTGGAATGAAGAGGGCGGTGATGATCCCCCAGGCGATGAAGGCGCCGATGTTTGGCATGACCATTCCGCTCAGGAAACTCCCGAACCGTTGTACTTTGACTCGAACCCCGCCCGAGCCAGCTTGCGCATTCGCCATGTATAAAACCTCCAGTCGATTATTGTGAAAGGTAGATTGTTGTAGTGTAGCTAACCGGTTTGTGCTCTACACTCGTATTGTAGTCTCAGCGTAAGCGCTTTCTCAATTCAATCCAGTTCATACTTTGGCAACATTCTCTGCCAAATAAAAAAATGACCACGGCGGGTCATTTCTCGTGCAGCGTGTCTTGAATCATTTTCTTCATACATTCATGAAGCAAGAGACGCAGTTCTTTCTTTGAACCGTTACTGTATGAGTTCATATGTTGTTCGCTCTCAATCAATGATCCACTGACGGCACTGAGGAACTGGAGTTCGACGTCCTCTGCCTCTTCCGGTGCGAGCAAGACGAGCAGACGGGATACCGGCTCGGTCGATTGGTCCATCATGAGGAGCGGGATCGATTGATTCAAGTCGAAAGCGAACACGCTCGCCCGTTCGATTGAGGCGTGACGTCCATGGAACAAGGCCAGTTTCGTGCCCGGAATCCCGAGCCCGGCCACTTCGTGACGCCGGAGCAGTTGGGCAGATAACTGGATACCGCTTTGGACGAGTCCACGTTCTTCTAGATGCGTCCCAATATCGAGCAAGATGTCTTCCAGTCGGTCGCTATTATCGAGCGTGACGAGATCGAACTGCCGGTCCATCCGTTCGAACGTCTCGACGAGAGCACCGAGTTCATTGAAGTCGAGCATCGTCGAGTGGCTCTTCTCTTTCGTCTGGAACGACTGTGGGAGCGATAACAGCAAGTGGCGGACGCGTTGCACTTCTTCGTTCGTCAACAGCGGGTTGACGATGAGCGTCGGCACCGATAACGGCGGCAACGGCACGGTCGACAAAATGACGTCATAGTCGTCGAGTCGATGCTGTTCGAGACCGAACAACGACGAGTTGACGACGTCCTGCATCTCTGGAAACTCTTGTTTGACCCGGTTGACGAGCATCTTCGAAGAGCCTAGACCCGCCGAACAGACGACAAGGGCTCGATATTCCCGACGCCGGACCGGTTTGACGAGCGCGGCGGCGAAATGCATCGCCCAAAACACCGTCTCTTCTTCCGTGAACGTGTTTGTCCCGAAGACGATATCGGCCGCTTGTTGAATGGCCGAACGTAAATGCGGATAGTCACGGTCGATGTGCGGACGAACCGTGTCCGTATCAGGGAGCGCTTGGGTGTTCATACTCGACAAGATATGGGCGAGCAGCCCTTTCTCGAGCGCGGCGTCGTCCGTGAAGGCGAATCCGTGGATCAGTGAAACGTGATGGATGAGCTTATGGACACGGATCTGCATGACCCAACGCTCTTCCTCATCTTCTTTCATCTGTTCCTTCAACGACCGGAGCCGGTTCGCTTCTTCAGCGAACCAGACCCGCTCCGCCATCGAGAACGGCGTCCCGAGGGCCGTCTCCATATCAAATGCGACTTTCAAATAATCGTCGGAGCGTCCTTTCGTATACATCTCTAGGAAGAACCCAGCGTCCAGACGGGCTTGTTGCACGCCATAGGCGAACGTCACCCGCATAATCGTCCGGTCGTCCATCCGCTCATACGGATGTTCCTTCAAATAGTCATAACCGTCACGAAGCGCCTCGAGCATGACATCACACGGAACCGTCTTTAAGAACGCCGGGATGTAATCATCCTCCCCGCGGACAAAGCGATAGAACGCGAGCGTGTCCCAATGAGCGAGCAGCGCATTGATCATCAGCTTCCGCTTCTCGGCTTCGAGGCCGAGCACCCGCGCGCCGACCCCTTTCTTCCGCTCGACTTCAAGGTGATACTCGTCGAACCAACGATCGAGTTTCTCAAGGTCTTGTGTGAGCGTGCTCGGTGACACGTGCATCTGTTTCGCGACCGCCTGCAGCTTGAGCGTATCTTTTTCAAACAGGAGCCTCCAAGCGAGCTCGAAGATGCGGTCCTCCGCCGTTGGAATCGCCTCGGCCGACAAAATCAAGTCTTCGCGCAACTGTTGCTTCGCATCGGAACGACCGATGAGACTGAGGCCGTGCCCGCGCTGCCAAGCGAGTTCCAATTCGAACTCGCGCAGGATTCCTTCGAGCAGTTGACGTTCCCGTTGAATCGTCCGCTCAGACAAATTGACCGCTTGCGCGATTTCCGCGAGCGGGGTCGAGGTCTCCGTTGCCAATAGATGTAGTAAAATCGAGCGCTCTCGGGCGCTCCACTCATGTTTCATATGCATTCACCCATTCCTCGACGAGTTGTCGATATTCCGTGAGCGATAACATGTGTCTGACCGAGCGAACGTGCGCGGTCGGATGATCGACCGTCTCAGTCCCGGCTTGATAGATAATCCAATCCACGTCTTCCGGGATGTCTCGATACGTGCCGTGTTGAATCACACACGATAATTTTCCCGAACACGCTTCAGCAAACAGCTTCGCCGCCATCGCGCTCGTCACGAACCCGCATGGACAGGCAATATATACGTTCATGTCAGACCTTCTTTCATCGCTTATCTTTATCTAACCATACGATGCAACCGCTTACTTCACCTACTATTTTGCTTGTTGGCAAAGATATCGGCAAGCAGTAAAAAGCACCTTTCCTCAATCGGAAAGATGCTGTGTCTAAAGTTAGGCGGCCTTCAGACGATTCCGTGCATGAATCGACTTCATAACGGCACGGGCAATCGGTTGGGCGAACAATAACTCAATCCAGAACGCGATACCAAAATTACGGAACCACGTCGGGAAGAAGTGTTGCAACGTATCAAAATTGATCTCCCCCATCCCGATCCACGGTCCGATGATCGTCATGAAAAATGAGATCAGCGAGACGTTCAACACGATGTTCAATAAGATTCGGGCGTTAAAGCCATCCATTTCTCCGGCAAATCGTTTGAATAGCATCCCGGCTGCCGGTTTGACGATGAAGCGAATCAAGATCATGAGCGCAATCCAGGCGAACGGGATGATTTTGAGCGTGTCGATATAATGGGCGACACTAAAGCCACGTTCCATCCCGACAATGATCGGCGCGATCGTGTTCACGGACAAAATCGAAATAATCAGCATGAACAGGACGCCTTCTTTAGGGTTTTGAGGTAATCGGTCTTCTTGGTACATAAGTAAGCCTCCATACAACATATGATTTCAGAGGGTAGACGTATCTTGCGACATATATTTTTGGTCTATGACCAATATCTCTACAAACTGATTGTCATAGTGTAGCAAGTTGGAGGCCTGCTTCGTAAGCATTATTTTTTTAAATTATTCAACCGTCACCGATTTCGCCAAGTTACGCGGCTTATCGACGTCACAGCCACGGGCGAGCGCGGCATAATACGCCATGAGTTGAACCGGTAACACCGTGATGAGCGGGGCGAGAATTGGTTCGACGTGCGGCAAGATGAACTCATCGTTCTCGTGCTCGACGCCTTGCATCGAGATGATACACGCGTTCGCACCACGGGCGACGACTTCTTTGACGTTGCCGCGGATGTTCAAGTTCGTCTTCGGTTGCGAGATGAGTGCGATGACCGGTGTGCCGTCTTCAATCAAGGCGATCGAACCGTGCTTGAGCTCACCACCTGGGTAGCCTTCCGCTTGGATATACGAGATCTCTTTTACTTTGAGCGCGCCTTCGAGACAGACCGACGCATCGAGTCCACGTCCGATGAAGAATGTGTTCGGCGTCGTCTTCAAGTAACGGTCCGACAAATCTTCAAACAGTTCTTTTTGCGACATGATCGAGTCCATGATCGTCGCGACGCGCGCGAGTTCCGGCATCAACTCGAACGGCAAGTCTTTCCCGTTCGCGCGAGCGATGTCGTAGGCAAGGATAGCGAGCACGGCGATTTGGGCCGTGTACGCTTTCGTCGACGCGACCGCGATCTCTGGGCCGGCGTGGAGGAGCATCGTCTCGTTCGCTTCACGCGAGAGCGTCGATCCTGGCACGTTCGTCATCGTGAGTGCCTTGTAGCCGCGCTTCTTCACTTCGACGAGGACGGCCCGGCTGTCAGCCGTCTCTCCAGACTGTGACAAGAAGACGAAGAGCGGACGTGAACTTAAGAGCGGCATATTGTAGCCGAACTCTGACGAGACGTGGACCTCGGTCGGGATGCCGGCAATTCGCTCAAGGATGTCTTTTCCAACGAGCCCAGCGTTATAACTCGTGCCACAGGCGACGATATAGATGCGGTCCGCTTCCGAGACGAGCGAACGCACACCTTCCGTGAGCTCGATGTCACCGGCGTCGTTCTGGTAGTGTCGGATGATGTTGCGGATGACGGCCGGTTGCTCGTCCATCTCCTTCAACATGTAGTGCGCGTAGGTGCCCTTCTCGATGTCAGACGCATCGATCTCGGCCGTGTACGGGGCACGTTCGAGGACCTCGCCGTCGAGCGTCTTGATCGTCGCTGATTCGCGCGTCAAGATGACGATCTCGCCGTCGTGGAGCTCGAGGTACTGGTCCGTCACTTGGAGCATCGCCATCGCGTCAGACGCCAC
>NZ_JACSLV010000009.1:0-43676 GCF_018618315.1 Exiguobacterium sp. s70 | reverse complement strand
ATAGCTCTTTAAAAATGACGAAGCTTGCGCTTCATTCAAAAATTGTAAAACTTTTTTTGCCTCATCGTTCAGTTTTCAAAGTTCGTCTGTCGCTCATTGGCGACTCTTAAAATAATACAAGTCATCGACACAGTTGTCAACCACTTTTTTTATTCTTTTCCGCTGCCATCAGCGGCAACGTTTATTACTTTACCGCATCCCTAAATAGAACGCAAGACTTTTTGCAAAAGTTTTTCTAAAAAAGTTTTTAGTCTCTTTACACCGGCAACATTCTCCATAGAAAAACCTCTCGTCTGTAAGAACGAGAGGTTAAAATGATTCTTTACTGTTGGTGTCTCATCGTCGGGAACAATAGAACATCACGAATCGATGGTGCATTCGTCAACAACATGACGAGGCGATCGATTCCGATTCCAAGACCGCCCGTTGGCGGCATTCCGTATTCGAGTGCCTCAAGGAAATCGTTATCCAATTCATGGGCTTCGTCATTCCCTGCTTCTTTCTCAAGAAGTTGAGCTTCGAAACGCTCACGCTGATCAATCGGATCATTCAATTCCGTGAAGGCGTTAGCATGTTCACGACGAACGATGAACAATTCAAATCGATCCGTGAAGCGTGGATCTGTATCGTTCTTTTTCGCCAATGGCGATACTTCGACAGGGTGACCGGTGACAAACGTCGGTTGTAACAATGTTTCTTCGATTTTCTGCTCAAAGAATTCATTGACGATGTGACCGAATGTCATATGGTCTTGAATCTCGACACCGTGCTCTTTTGCAAGCGCACGTGCATCTTCATCAGACATCTGTTGCCAGAAATCGACGCCTGTTTCTTCTTTAACCAAGTCGACCATGTGCGCACGTTTCCAACCGACAGCCAAATGAATCGTATCTTCTCCATATTGAACGTCCGTCGTGCCAAGAACTTCTTGGGCTACGTGAGCTACGAGTTCTTCTGTCAAATCCATGATGTCATTATAGTCCGCATACGCTTCATACAATTCAATCATCGTGAACTCTGGGTTATGACGTGTTGAGATCCCTTCATTACGGAAGACACGGCCAATCTCATACACGCGCTCGAGACCACCGACAATCAAGCGCTTCAAATGAAGCTCGATGGCGATCCGCATATATAATTCCATATCAAGTGCATTATGGTGCGTCAAGAACGGACGGGCCGCCGCTCCACCTGCGATTGTATGCAACATCGGCGTTTCGACTTCCAAGTAACCGCGATGGTTCAAGAAATTCCGAATTTCCGAGATGATCCGGCTACGCAGAATAAACGTTTGACGCGAATCGTTATTCGTAATTAAATCCAAATAACGTTGACGATAGCGTTGCTCAACATCTTTTAAGCCATGATATTTATCAGGAAGCGGACGAAGTGCTTTTGTTAAGAGTTCGAACTCTTCAACATGAATCGACAATTCGCCGACGTTCGTCTTGAACAGCTTCCCTTTCACCCCGACGATGTCACCAAGGTCAGATGATTTGAATAAATCGAACGGTTCGTCACCTACGTCATTTTTACGCACGTAGATTTGGATTTGTCCTGTGACGTCTTGGATGTGGGCAAAGAAGACTTTCCCTTTTCCACGTTTCGTCATGATTCGTCCGGCAAGCGTCACTTCGACGTCTTGTTCGGCCAAGGCTTCTTTTTCAATTGCCTCATATTGTTCATGTAATTCACCGGCGTGGGCAGAACGTTCGAACCGACGTCCGAACGGGTCAAGCCCTTGTTCACGCATCTCGGTCATTTTTTCAAACCGAACCTGCATTTGGTCATTCATTTCCAACTCGTGACTCACTACTCCATTCACTCCTCTATACGTATTGGGGATGTCTAATAAAAAACTGTCAGCCTCACGGCCAACAGCACAGCCTAAACCGTTTGCTTGTGTGGTTCACTTTTTCGCCAAACAAGCTTACCACAAATCAATTTTTTTCACTAGTTCACACTTCTTGCATTTGTCGCTCGAGCTGTTCCACAAAATGATACAACACGATGCCAAAAGCATCTCGCGATTCCGTTTCGTTGATTTGCTTCCGAACCGGGCCGCTGCCTTTCAACCCTTTCAAGTACCACGCCGCATGTTGACGCATCTCGCGAACGGCCGTCACTTCTCCTTTGATGGCAATCAAGCGATCGAGGTGCAACATACAGATGTCGATTTTTTCACGCGCCGCTGGTTCTGGCGGAAGATCACCCGTCTCCAAATACTGCACCGTTTGATACAGCATCCATGGGTTACCAAGCGCTGCCCGCCCGATCATGACGGCATCGACACCATAGTGATCAATCGCATGTTTTGCTTCTTGAGGTGTCGAGATATCGCCGTTACCGATAATCGGAACCGTCGCAATCTTCTTGGCTTCGCCAATCCAATCCCAGTTTGCGGTTCCTTCATATTGTTGAGACCGCGTACGACCATGAATCGCAATCGCCGCCGCTCCTCCGGATTGAGCCGCCCGAACATTGTCGAGAATATAAATATGGTCTTCGTCCCAACCGAGGCGCATTTTGACCGTGACCGGCTTATCCACCGCATTAGAAACGGCGTTCACCATCTCGTAAACTTTGTCCGGGTCAAGCAACCATTTGGCACCCGCCTCACACTTCGTGACTTTTGGGACCGGGCAACCCATATTGATATCGATGATGTCCGCATTCGTGTTTTGATCTACGTACTGGGCCGCTCTGACGAGTGTGTCTTTCGAACCGCCGAAAATTTGAAGGCTGAGCGGCTTTTCCCGTTCATCGACGTACAGCATCCGGAGCGTTCTTGCGTTCTCCAATAAAATCCCTTTATCGCTGACCATTTCAGCACAGACGAGTCCCGCGCCAAATTCTTTAGCGATCAAACGAAACGCAGGGTTTGTCACTCCGGCCATCGGGGCAAGGACGGCGCGGTTCTTTATATCGATGTTACCAATTTTGAACCCTGACACTTCTCCACTTCCTTTGCTAACGTTAAACCGAGCTGACCAATGATTGTAACGGCCCCAGACGGACGACATCTTGTCGTTCCGACGCAGGAAGGGCTTCTAGCAACGCCCGCACCGTCATTCCCTTTACCTCGACCGCCGGAGCAATCTCCGCGAACGGGGCAAGGACAAAAGCGCGTTCATGCATCCGTGGATGCGGAACAGTTAACTGCTTCGATTGTATATCTTCGCTGTTATAGACCAAGATGTCAAGGTCGATTGTACGCGGTCCATTCTTGAATAGTCGTTCTCTCCCTAGGTCCCGTTCAATCTGTTGGAGTTGAAGCAAGGCTGCTTCCGCAGAAAGCGACGGCTCGACTTCGACGACCATATTATAGAAGGATGGCTGATCTGTGTATCCGACCGGTGCCGTCTCATATACGGATGACTCTTTCGTCACCTGAAGACCGTTTACCGCCATCGCTTGAATCGCTTCTGCCAGATAGTTGGCACGCTCCCCAATGTTCGAGCCCAGCGCTACGTACATCATACGTTCCGTCTCCGTGTCATCTCAATTGCGACTGAGTCATAATGACCCGGGATGGGCGGGTCCGGCTTGATCACTTTGACGGTGACGCTTTGAATCTTGTCGCTGTGGGCCAAAACAGCCGTCGTAATGCGCTCGCCTAGCGCCTCAAGTAGATTGACCGGCTCCCCGGTGACGATGTCTTCCGTCAATTGATAGAGACCGGCGTAGCTGACCCCGTCTGATAAATCATCCGATTGTCCAGCCGGCGCCAAATCCAACTCACACATCAAATCGATGTTAAACCGTTGACCGAGTCGATTCTCTTCTGCAAACACACCGTGATAGCCGTAAAAACGCATCCCATTCACAAACATCTTATCCAATTTGTCCGCCTCCCAGCATCGCGTCCATCATGAGTGACGCTCGTTTATTCTCTCGTACGTCATGGACCCGAATCCACGCACAGCCTTTCATGATGCCTAGACACGTCGTCGCCAGTGTCCCTTCCAGTCGTTCTTCGGTCGGTAAATCAAGCGCTTGCCCAATAAATGATTTCCGCGACGTTCCGAGTAACACCGGATAACCGAGGTTCGTGATCACGTCGAGTCGATTCATCAACTCCATGTTTTGCGCATAGTCTTTCGCAAAGCCGATTCCCGGGTCTAACCAAATCATCTCATCCGGCACACCGGCCGCTTGGGCGATTTCAATTGACTCATATAAGTCACCGACGACCTCCTCAATGAAATGGCCATAATTTCGATTGTCGCGATTGTGCATCAAGATGATGGGAACGTTAAACGCCCGTGCCACTTGTGCCATCGATTGATCGCCCCACTTCGAGCCCCAGACGTCATTGATGATATCTGCCCCGGCTTCTAATGCCGCCTTTGCCACCACCGGTTTGTACGTATCGATCGAGATGAGCACGTCGAGCTCTTGCTTCAGTTGACGAATGACAGGAACGACTCGCTCGATTTCTTCTTCCGCCGAGACGAACCGGGCTCCCGGACGTGTCGATTCCCCGCCGATATCAATCGCGTCCGCTCCGTCTTGAACGAGTTGCTTGGCGTGAGCGACCGCCTGTTCGAGCGCCGTATACCGTCCTCCGTCCGAAAACGAATCCGGTGTCACATTTAAAATTCCCATGATTTTTGTCATCGCGTTTCTTCCCTCTCAATCGCATGCAACAAGACAGACCAACATGCTTTAAATTTTGCCCCGTCTTTTCCTGGATAGCTGTTCCCGGCATAGTCTGTGACCGGAGCAATCTGTTGAACCGAATTGGTCAACCAAATCTCGTCTGCCTGTGTAAGTTCCGCAAACGTCACATCACGTTCCTTCACATCAAACGTATCCATCACCCAACGTCGCGTGACCCCAGCCAGAGGTCCCGTCGCGAGCGGCGTCGTCCAAAGTTGGTCAGCTTCGACCCAGAAGATATTCGAGACAAGCCCTTCTACGACATGTCCTGAGTCATCGGCGAACAGCCCTTCCGCCTCCCGATCAACGAGCATGCGCTTCCCTAATATATTGTTCATATAATGATGGGATTTTAAGCGGAATGAAGCTTCGGGCCGACTTCTCGGAAACGGGATGGCTTCCAACCGTTTTTCCGTGGGCTGGAACGATTCCGGTAACGGCTTGACGAGCAGTGTCACGTTTGGACGAGTGTAGCGTCCGTCGTAGAGTCCAAGTGGCGCCACCCCCGCGGACACGTTCAAGCGCACATACAGGTTCGGGGTCCCGTTTTGACGAACGACGTCTTGAATCGCCTGCTCCATCTCTTGTTTCGTATACGGTAAATCAATCCATAGTTCCGCTAAGCTCTTTTCGAGACGTTCCCAGTGAAGATCAAACAAGAACGGGATGCTATTGAACGTTCGAAACGTCTCGAATAGGCCCATCCCATATAAAAATCCGTGATCTTCCACCGGAATCGTTACTTCAGAGCTGCCCCGCAGTTCGCCGTTATGCCAAAGCCACATGACGATACACCTCGACGAAATTACGAATCATGTCTTTGCCGTGTTCTGTCAAAATCGCTTCCGGATGAAACTGGACCCCTTCAATCGGTAACGTTTCATGCCGGAGTGCCATAATTTCTCCTAGGCTCGTCTCGGCCGTGACTTTCAAGCACGACGGTAACGCATCTCGTTCGACCGCGAGCGAATGGTAGCGTGTCACGATTGTCTGTTGCGGGATGCCGTTAAACAGCGTGTTTCCGTCATGTTGAATCGCTGACGTCTTGCCATGCATGAGCCGCTCGGCATGGACGACTTTTCCGCCGAACGCTTGAGCAATCGCTTGATGTCCTAGACAAACGCCAAGAATCGGGATGCGACCGGCAAACGCCTGAATCGCATCGATGCTGATACCCGCCTCACTCGGTGTGCACGGACCAGGCGAAATGACGAGATAACTTGGGGCGAGCGCTTCAATTTCCTCGATCGTGATGTCATCGTTACGACGGACGACGAGTTGTTCACCGAGCTCCCCAAAGTATTGAACTAAATTGTATGTGAACGAGTCATAGTTATCGATGAGTAAAATCATACCGTCGCCTCCGTCATTTCTTTCGCCGTCCATAGCGCTTTCGCCTTGGAAAGTGATTCGGCGTACTCCGCTTCAGGATCCGAATCAATCACAATCCCGGCACCAGCCTGAACATGGGCGATTCCGTCCTTGACGACCATCGTCCGAATCGTGATGTTGAACACGAGGTCATCATCCCAACTAAGCCAGCCGTATGAGCCGGTATAAATCCCGCGTCGGACCGGTTCGAGTTCTTCGATGATTTCCATCGTCCGGATTTTCGGTGCCCCGGTGATGGTGCCGCCCGGGAACATCGCGCCGAGTGCTTCGGCTCCCGATATGCCGTCCCGCATCAAACCGCGCACGTTCGAGACGATATGTTGGACGTGCGAGTACTTCTCGATGACCATCAGCTCATCGACATGCACTGTCCCGTAAGCCGCGACTTTGCCCAAGTCGTTTCGTTCAAGGTCGACGAGCATGACGTGTTCGGCCCGCTCTTTCTCATTATCGAGCAGCGTCCGAGCCAGTTCCAGATCTTCCGCCTCATCTCGTCCTCGTGGTCTCGTCCCAGCAATCGGGCGGGTCGAGATGGCGGCGCCATGTTTCTCGAGCAACAGTTCCGGCGAAGCCGACACCATCGTGAGCGAATCGTCAACGAAATAACCCATATACGGTGAAGGGTTCACTTTCCGGAGCGTGTCGTAGATGTGACGCGGGTGTGCGAGTAGCGGTTCCGACTGCCGGACGCTCAAGTTCACTTGGAACACATCGCCCTCGACGATGTAGTCTTGAATCTTTTGCACCGCCGTCACGAAATTCTCTTGTGACAATGAACGTGAACGTTCGAGCGTTCCGCTCGCGACCTGTGGGAACGAATAGTGCGTCTCGGTGTGCCAGAGGGCGACAAAGCGATCGAGTTTCACTTCTAACTGATTGTCCGTCGTAACGAGCATATATAAAAGTGATTCTTCTTCATCGAAGACCGCTACTTCATCGAACAGCAAGAACGAGACGTCCGGTGTCGCCAAATCGTCTGCCGCTTGCCGCGGTAAACGTTCGAGCGTTCGGGCTACGTCATAGCTTACATAGCCGATCATCCCGCCAAAAAACGGGGGAGCGCCAGCTGGCCGCTCGGTGGCGTACCGGGTCCGGATTGTTTCGATGATGTCGAGCGGGTCACCGTAAAGTGTTTCCGTCGCCTCTGATGTCTCGAACGTTCCGACCCCATCTTTCACGTGAAGCGTAGCGAACGGTTCAATCCCGGCCATTGTATAGCGGCCGACGCGTCCGCTCTCTAACCACGCATAATGCTTCTTCCCTTCCGTCAATGTCATATATGTGTCGTACATCTTCTCTTTTGTCATACTCATGGTTTTGAACGCTGTTTGTCTCACGCCACATTCCCCCGTTCCACTGATTCATGCCTCTAATTGTACACAAGAAAAGGCAGTTACCGAAAGAAGTTGTCTCCCGGTAACTGCCGTTTGTTTACGAGCGTACGCTATCTGATTCTTCATCGAATTGATAGAGCGGTGTGCTGAGGTAGCGTTCTCCGTTTGACGGGATGATTGCCAGCACGTTTTTCCCTTTGCCGAGACGTTTTGCCGTATCGACAGCCGCTGCAATCGCCGCCCCAGATGAGATGCCTCCGAGCACGCCGTTCGTTTTGGCCGCAAGACGTGCGTATTCGAACGCCTGATCGGTCGTGATTTGAAGGACACCTTCATAAATCTCCGTATCTAGAATCGACGGGATGAACCCGGCCCCGATTCCTTGGATTTTATGCGGGCCTGGTTTACCACCCGACAAGACCGGTGAATCGACCGGTTCGACCGCTAGGATTTGAACGTTCGGATAGTGGGCTTTCAACACTTTACCCGCTCCCGTGATTGTTCCACCTGTCCCGACGCCGGCGATGAACGCATCGACTTGAAGGCCTGACGCATCGAACGCGTCGACGATTTCAGGTCCCGTCGTCATCTCGTGCACGTTCGGGTTAGCTTCATTGTTAAACTGCTGCGGGAGGAAATAACCGTTTTGTTCAGCCTCTTCCGTCGCACGGCGAATCGCTCCGCCCATCCCTTCAGGACCCGGCGTCAAAATGAGTTCGGCACCGTAGCCACGAAGCAAATTGCGACGTTCCATGCTCATCGTTTCCGGCATGACCAAAATCGCTTTATAGCCCTTGGCCGCACTGACCATGGCGAGACCGATTCCCGTGTTCCCACTGGTCGGTTCGATAATCGTATCTCCTGGTTTCAAGACCCCTTCTCGTTCCGCCGCTTCAATCATAGCGAGCGCAATCCGGTCTTTTACGCTAGAGCCCGGGTTCATATACTCCAATTTCAAGTAAACCGTGGCATCTTCAGCGCCAGTCAATCCATTCAACTTCACAATCGGTGTCTTTCCAATCAAGTCTGTTACTGAATCTACGATACGCATTTCATTTCCTCCTCCATAATTCCGACTATTCCGATATTGTAATCATACCCTATCAGATTCAAAATATGCAATTTGGAGTAAAGCGGTCAGCGTGCTTGTTGTTTCATCGTTTCTAATTGTTCCGCCGAGAAGTGGTATTTCTCGCCGCAGAAGTGACAAACCGCTTCAGCGCCACCATCCTCTTCAATCATGTGACGAATCTCTTCGGCACCGAGCCCGATAATCGCGCTTTCCATACGGTCGCGGCCACATGTGCAATTGAATTGGACCGGCTTTTGATCCAACACTTCGAGGCTGTCGCCAAGGAGCATATGGAGCATTTCTTCCGGTGTTTTCTCTTCACCGATGAGGACCGACACTGGCGGGAACGTCTTGAGCGCCTGTTCAAGCGCTTGAATCGTCTCTTCTGACGCATCCGGCATCAATTGAACGATAATGCCACCGGCCGCAAGAATCGATTCATCTTCTGGAAGGACGAGCACACCCGCACCGACGACTGACGGTACTTGTTCTGACGTCGCAAAGTAGTACGTGAAGTCTTCGCTAATCTCACCCGTTTGAATCTCAGACGAGCCGCCGACAAAGTCTTTCAAACCGAGGTCTTTAATGACCGAGATCGTCCCGCGTCCGACGGCTTCACCGACTTTCAACTTCGTCAAACCGTGATCATTCACAAACGTGCCGCCTTCGACACGAGGATGTGACACGTAACCGCGCACGTCTCCCGCCGTATCGGCATCGACGATGATTTTCCCGATCGGTCCATCGCCTTCGACTTTGAGCGTCACGCGAGCGGCGCCTTTTTGCATCGCACCGATCATCGTCCCGATCGTCATCGTGCGCCCGAGCGCTGCTGAAGCGACCGGTGTCGTCTGGTGACGGAGTTGCGTTTCAAAGATTGTTTTCGTCGTCCGGACGGCAAACGCGCGGACTTCCCCGTTGAACCCGAGGGCACGGACAAGGTAATCGGCTTTCATTTGGTCAAGTAATGCTTGTTGTTCTGGTTGAATCATATCGAGTAACTCCTTTAAGTTTATTTCTGGTTGCGCTCATAGATGAGACGAAGCCCATCGAGCGTCAAAAATGAATCGACGACATCAATCGTCTCTGCATGCTCGCTAATCAAACGCGCGAGACCGCCCGTGGCGATCACGGTCGCTTCTCCGACTTCACGCTTCATACGACCGACAATGCCATCGACTTGTGCGACATAGCCGTAATACGTCCCGGACTGCATCGCTTGAATTGTATTTTTCCCAACGACCGTAGGCGGTGTCGCGAGCTCGATGCGCGGCAGCTTGGCCGCCCGTTGATAGAGCGCCTCGACCGAAATCATGATCCCCGGTGAAATGATGCCTCCGTGATAACGGCGGTTCTCATCAATATAGCAGTACGTCGTCGCCGTTCCGAAATCGACGATGATGAGCGGTCCATCATACTTGGCGATTCCAGCGACCGCGTTGACGATGCGGTCCGCTCCGACTTCACGCGGATTATCAACATGAATGTCGAGACCGGTTTTCACGCCGGGACCGACGACAATCGGTCGGACGTTAAAGTAACGCTGCGACATCTGCTCGAGCGGAAAGATGACCGGTGGAACGACCGAAGACAGAATCACACCGTCAATCTGATCGAATGAGACGTTCGAATGATCGAACAGCGATTTCACGAGCATGCCGTATTCATCGGTCGTTTTCGTGCGGTCTGTCGAGATGCGCCAATGATGGACGAGTGTCTCGCCGTCATACATCCCAAGGACAATATTTGTATTCCCAACATCAATCACTAAAATCATGATAGCGTTCCTCACTTTGTTGTCAATTACAGTTCGCTCGAATTATAACACGAAAAAAGACGAATGCCTTGTTTAGGGCATTCGTCTCTTACACTTACCGTGATTCGTTGTTCGGGCGTTCCGTCGGTGTCGCTTCCGGCTTATCGCCTTCAGGGACAACATCCGGCTTCGCTTCTTGAACGACTCCAGGCTGATCGATGACTTGTCCGTGCTTGACGGCCGCCTCATCTTTCTTCGCTTCGTCGTTTGCATCATTTTTCGATGGTTCAGACGGCTCTTCCGGTTCGTGCGGAAGATATTCGCGCGTCTTAATCAAGTGACGAATCTGTTTCGAATCGAGCGTCTCGACTTCGAGCAACGTCTTCGCGACGAGTTCGAGATCGTCTCTACGATCCGTCAAGATTTGTTTCGCTTTCGCGTAACAACGGTTGATGATATCACGAATCTCGAGGTCGATGTCTTGTGCAATCGCATCCGAGTAGTTCTGTTCCGTTTGGAAGTCACGGCCGAGGAAGACTTGTCCACCATGGTTCGACCCAAGTTGGAGCGGCCCGAGCTTGTCGCTCATCCCGTAATCCATGACCATCTTCCGGGCGATACCAGTCGCACGTTGGAAATCATTGCTTGCTCCTGTTGAAACTTCACCGAAGATGACGTCTTCCGCCACACGGCCCCCGAGGAGACCGACGATTTTATCTTCAAGCTCAGGTTTCGTCATGAAGTAGCGATCTTCTTTTGGAAGCATGACGACATAGCCGCCTGCGTTACCGCGAGGAACAATCGTCACTTTATGCACTTCATCTGCATTCTCAAGTTCAATCCCGATAATCGTATGACCCGCTTCATGATAGGCGACGATTTGTCGTTCTTTCTCCGAGATGACACGGCTCTTCTTAGAAGGACCAGCGATGACGCGGTCAATCGCTTCCTCGACATCCACGACTGATACCGCTGAACGGTCAGATCGGGCTGCGACGAGCGCTGCTTCGTTCAATAAGTTTTCAAGGTCAGCACCCGAGAATCCAGGTGTCCGCTGCGCGATCGACTTCAAGTCAACTGTCGAATCGAGCGGTTTGTTGCGGGCGTGAACTTTGAGGACTGCTTCACGGCCTTTTACATCCGGACGGTCGACCGTAATTTGACGGTCAAATCGACCTGGGCGAAGAAGGGCCGGGTCAAGAATGTCCGGACGGTTCGTCGCGGCAATCATGATGATTCCTTCGTTGTCACTGAATCCATCCATCTCGACAAGAAGTTGGTTAAGCGTTTGTTCACGCTCGTCATGTCCACCACCGAGGCCAGCGCCACGTTGACGTCCGACCGCATCGATTTCATCGATAAAGATGATACACGGTGCATTCTTTTTCGCATTCTCGAACAAGTCACGTACACGTGACGCCCCGACACCGACGAACATTTCGACGAAGTCAGAACCTGAGATTGAGAAGAACGGTACACCGGCTTCTCCTGCAGCTGCACGAGCGAGCAATGTTTTACCTGTTCCCGGAGGACCGACAAGCAAGACACCTTTCGGAATCCGTGCCCCGAGTTTCGAGAACTTACGTGGGTCTTTCAAGAATTCAACGACTTCGATGAGCTCTTGCTTCTCTTCATCTGCTCCGGCAACGTCTTCAAACGTCACACGACGCTTCTCTTGATCGTATAATTTCGCCTTCGATTTCCCGAAGTTCATCACACGACCACCACCACCGCCACCTTGGGCTTGGTTGAGCAAGAAGAAGAATAAGATGAAGATGATGATGAACGGTAAGATCGCGAATACGATGCTGAACCAGCTACCACTCGACTCTGCTTCTTCGATTTGGATGTCGGTATCCGCGCGAAGTGACGAGAGCACTTCGGCGTATTCGGCCTCGTTGGCCGGGATATTCGTTTCAAAACGCTGATCTTCGTCTCCTGTTAGATCTCCTGTAATTGAGATGGCTCCCGGAATTTCTTGTACGGTTGCCGTTTCAATCCGACCTTCTTCCACATATTCCAAGAACTTCGAATACGTAAGCGTCTCGCTCTGGCTATTCGGGTTTTGTAAATATTGAAGGAACAAGATCAAGGCTAGGAAAATCACACCGAAAACTAAGGTGTTTTTCACTGCACGATTCATTCTCTGCCTCCTATTCCGAGAAACGATGTTCTCGCCCATTCAGTATATGTGTATACTTTGGGTATTTCTTTTATCTTAACACGACGCATTTTCAAAAGAAAAACGTTAGCCCCCGTAAATGCTCGGCTTGAGCACACCGACGTACGGAAGGTTACGATATTTCTCTTCGTAATCGAGACCATAGCCGACAACAAACTCGTGCGGAATAACGAAACCGCTATAATCTGCCGACAATCCGTTCTTGCGGCCCGTCGGTTTATCGAGAAGCGTCACGATTTTAACCGATTTGGCTTTGCGGTACTTGAGCAGGTCGACGAGATAGCCGAGCGTGAGTCCACTATCAATGATATCTTCTACAATCAAGATGTCGCGTCCTTCTACAGATGTATTTAAATCTTTCTCAATTTTAACTTCACCCGTCGATGACGTTCCGCCATGGTACGTCGACACGTCCATGAAATCCATTTCTAAATGGATGTCCATTTCTTTGACGAGGTCTGACATGAATGGCATCGCACCTTTTAACACGCAGACGAGGAGTGGAAACTCTTCTTTATATTCTTCGCTAAGTGTTGTAGCGAGTTCTTTCACTTTACCTTGAATCTCTTCGCTTGAAATCAGTACTTTCTCCATATCGTTCATTAATGACATCTTAAAATCCTCCTCTTTCTTATCCGACACAATCATCATTTTACCATTAATCGTGGGCACATCGCACCCGACTTATCCGGAAAATCGGAAACTCTTACCCCTACTATAGCGATAATCCGTCCCGTTGCGTCAACTACCAATGGGACAAAAGGCCGTTTTTCTCGCGGAATCTTCGCGTCAATGAAGATGCGGGCGACTTTTTTCGTCCCGATGGACAGTTTCATCGCGTCCCCAGCCTCGACAGAGCGGATGATCAACGGCAACTCGATCGCCTCGAGCGGGATGCCGTCCGTATCATCCTCAACGTCTAGTGAGAATAATGAAGTCCCGAACACTACATGCGCTGGGAAGGTCGTTACCACTTGTTTGTGTGGGGCTAGGAGCGATTGACCAGTTGCCTGTAACGATAAGAGCCCGTCTTGTTTCCGCAGGCCCCATGACCCCTCTAAGTCGAAGTGGCCAGAACCTTGGGCACTCGTTAACAGACGGTCGATCGCGGTCCCCACCTCTACCCCGTAGCGCATTGATAGCAGGCGCCCGACGGTGTATCGTTCGACAGGATTTAGACACATCAAGTTATCCGATTTCACGTGAAACGCTTTCATCTCGAGTCGCACGTTGTCCTGGATCCAATTCTCCATCTGTCGGTAGCGGGTCCGCCACAATTCGCGTTGATGCCGAGCTGTTTCGCTCACAACTTGAACAAGATCCGGTTGCGACGCGAGGAGCTGGGGCACGATCTGATGCCGCACTTGATTGCGCAAATATTCGGTCGTGGCGTTGCTCGCATCTTCTCTCCATTCAAGTCCGTATCGTTTGGCATAGGCAATCAGTTCCCGCTTCGGTTCCGATAAGAGCGGACGAACGAGTTCTCCTCCTGCGAACGGACGACGCTCAGGAATCCCCGTCACTTCGACGACGTTACGCTGCAGTTGAATGAGGACGGTCTCGAGTTGGTCATCCGCGTGATGGGCCGTCATCAGTTGTGTATAGTCGAACTTCTGCATAACCTGTTCAAAGAACGCATATCGTGCCGTCCGGTAACTCGCCTGCGAACCGCCGTTCGGGAAAGCGAGCCGTTTGCCATGAAATGGCACGTCGTACTTGTCGGCCAAACGTCGCACAAATTCATACTCTTCATCCGACTCGGGACGCAGTCCATGATGGACATGGGCCACGCCCACTTCCATACCGTTCCGAATGACCCGATCCAACAAGACGACCGAATCGATTCCACCGGACACGGCAACCAATACTCTCGTCATCCGTCCGCCTCCTTGATATAACAAAAGAAGCCATCTCGAGTGAGATGGCTTCTTTTCGCTTAGGTAAGTGACCCGTACGGGATTCGAACCCGTGTTACCGCCGTGAAAGGGCGGTGTCTTAACCGCTTGACCAACGGGCCTAAATAAAATGGTAGCGGCGGAGGGAGTCGAACCCACGACCTCACGGGTATGAACCGTACGCTCTAGCCAGCTGAGCTACACCGCCATGTTATTGTTGTGTCCTAAGCACATTTTCTATAATAACCAGTACCCACGCCAGTGTCAATTCTTTTTTAAAAGTTTTTTTACAAAAAAATCGTGTATAGTGTCGTCTTATCCACTATACACGATTTTCAGTTCGTTGTGCATCACGCTTCTGACGTCGTCAGCCGATATTTTTTCTTCCAAGCGATGCGGAAATATCCCCATAGCAGGAAGAAGCAAGCGGTTGAGACGAACGCCAAATAGATGATTGCTTGTTGCAGGTAGCTCCAGCCGTCCGCTGACAAGATTTCTTTATAGCCCGATACGGTGTATGTCATCGGCAACCAGGCGTTAAACGGTTGGAGGGCGCTCGGAATCAGTTCGAGCGGGAACGTTCCAGCCGACGTCGTCAATTGAAGGATCAATAAGACGATGGCGACGAAACGGCCCGGATTTCCGAGCGTCGTGACGAGTAGCTGCACGATTAAGAGGAACGTGATGCTGACGAGCCAACTGAATCCGAAGAACTGGAGCGGCGCCTCGACTTCAAGTCCGAGCAACATGACCATCGCCACATCCAAGACGAGCGCTTGAATAAATCCGATAACGAGCAACACACCTGATTTTGAGACGAGCCATGACAGGCTGCGTTTCGGTTTTCCAGCCGGATCGTACAGCGGATAGACGATCGAGAGCAAGAGCGCCCCGACGAATAGTCCGAGTGACATGAAGTACGGTGCAAAACCCGTTCCGTAGTTCGGGACTTTGTGAATCGATTCGTTGACGACCGTGACCGGTCCGGCCATCATGTCGACGTTATCGTCTCGGATGTCGATCGCGGCCGCTTCGGCCCCATCGGCGAGCGCGTCCCGTAACTTGCTGTTACCAGCCGCAAGTTCGGACACTCCGTCTGCGAGCTGGTCGCTACCTGACTGGAGATCTTTACCGCCCTCTGCCAAACGTACAGCCCCGTTCGCGAGTGTATTCGTGCCCGCGCCGGCGCTCTTCGCCCCGTCCGCGAGTTTCGAACTCCCCTCTGACAAGGCCCCCGTCGCCTCGGTCAACTGCGTACTGCCGGACGCGAGTTCGGCGGTCCCGTCTTTCAACGCTCCGACGCCGGCGTTTAAGCGATTGCTTGCCGAAGCCAACTCTTTCGAACTCACGGCTGCCGTTTGCGCCCCTTGTTCCACTTGTGTCGACCCATCCGCCAACGCCTGTGCCCCGCTTGCGAGCTCGGCTTGTCCGTCACGTAACGTCACCAGTCCCGAAGCGAGTTCATTGGCACCAGCCTCTGCTTGCGTCAATCCGTCACCGAGCGCGGCCTGTCCTTCTTTCACACGCGTCGCTCCCGTGGATAGTGCATCGAATCCAGCGGCCGTCGCTGTTTGACCTTCCGCCAATTGGGCCACAATCGCCTGTAGCATCTCTGGTGAAGCAGGTTGCCCTGCCTCGACGAGTGCTGACAGCTGGGTCATCAACTGATCTTGACTGGCCAACATTTCTGTCTTCATCTGACCGATTCCGGCCACGAGTTCCGTCTCTCCTGCCATCAAGGCGGCATTTCCTTCTTTCGCCGCCGTCATCGCGGCCGCCAATTCATTTGAACCGGCACTCAATTGCTCACTGCCGTCCTTCGAACGCTGAATCCCGGCCGCGAGTTGTTGAACGCCTTGATTGAGAGAAGCCGTCCCGCTGTGCAATTCCTCCAACTTCGAGGCGAACGTGTCTGTCCCTTCGACAAGTTGGCTCGTTCCGTCTTGAAGGGCAGACGCCCCTTCATTCACTTGACGTGCCCCGTCTGATAAGGCGGCGCTACCTGCATAAACTTGCTGGCTTCCCTTCGCCAATTCCGTCGTCCCTGTCTCGAGTTGGGCCACACCTTCATTCAACCGACTCGCCCCGTCAGCCAATTCTTGTTGTTTTGAAGCGAGCAATGCGGTCCCGTCGGCCAATTGGGTCGCCCCCTGTTCGGCCGTCTGCGATCCATCTGCTAGTTTTCCCGCCCCAGCCGCCGCTTCATCGAGTCCAGCAGCGGCATCTTGAATTCCGTCACGCATCGCACTGACGTACTGTTTCGCGACTTCGGTCGACAGTTCACCTTTCACTTGCTCCATCGCGGAACCGCCGATTTGAGCCGCTAAAAAGTTATACGATTCATTGGCAATATATTTGAGTTCGAGCTTCTCAGGTTGTTCGCTGAGCGCCGTCGTCGCTTTTTCTGAGAAGTTTGCCGGAATCTCAATCGCCATGTAATAGTCATGATCGTTCAACCCTGACTCGGCTTCTTGTTTCGTCGTCTCGATAAATTCGAACGCCTCAGACGTCTTTAACTTCTCAACGAGTTCGTCCCCGACGGCAAGTTGCTCCCCGTCGAACGTCGCTCCCTGGTCTTCGTTCACGATCGCCACCGGCAAGTCTTTCATCTGTCCATACGGATCCCAAAACGCCCATAAGAACATCCCGGCATACATGAGCGGCACGAGTGCGACCGCGAGAATCGGGACCCAGACCCGAGGATTCTTCCCGATGCTTCTCCATTCCGCCAACCACAGTTTCCATCCATTCATTTTCATTCTCACCTTTCACTTATAAAACATAACTATTTTTTCATGTTCCCTATTGTGCTCGCTTCCTCGAAAAAATGCAACCCTTTTTAGTTATTTTTCATAACAAAAAAGAATCAAAAAAAAAACCACAGACTATAAAAGTCTGTGGTTCGTCGTCTTCTTGAGGAAGACCGTCTATCGTTACGAGTAGAAGCTGATGGTTTACGAAGGGTTACCCGCGCTTGGCTCCACGTCCACCGCGTTTTGAGTCGGTTTGACGTTTTAACGTCGTCAAGCGCTCGTCGCTGTCTTTCAAGAACTTGCTCATCAACGTATCGAACGTTTCTGGTTCACGGCGTACTTCACGACGTCCGCCGCCACCACCACGTGGACCGCCACCGCGTGGACCGCCGCCACCGCGTGGGCCACCTTGTCCTGGACCACCTGGGCGTGGGCCGCCTTGACCCGGGCCGCCTGGGCGTGGGCCACGAGAGAAACGCTCGCCGGCTGGACGCTCTGGACGTTCACTGACAGGGCGATCGACGGCCTTTTTGATAGACAACCCGATTTTGCCATCTGTTTCGACGTTCAAGATTTTGACCGTCACTTCTTGACCGACCGTTAGCACTTCATTGATGTCTTTGACGTAAGAATCTGCCACTTCACTGATGTGCACCAAACCCGTTTTGCCATTTGGAAGTTCTACGAACGCTCCGAAATGCGTAATCCCTGTAACCTTACCTTGTACCTTGCTTCCTACTTCAATTGACATAAAATAATGTACTCCTTTTTTTGATTGATTCCCTACAATTATACGAGTCGATTCGTCAACGGTCAACGAACCCACTTATTCCTCTGGTGAGAAGTAAAAAATAATCTCGCCATCTTTCGAGAACAACAGCTCGTTGCGCGCTAGATTGGCGATGTATTCTTCGTCTTGTAAACGCTCGACCTGCTCTTTCAGTTCTGATTGTTCGTCCTTCGTTTCCCGAAGTTCGACTTGCGCTTCATTTTGTTTCCGTTCTTGCTCGGACACATATCCGACTTTCGAGAAGTAACTTTGACCGATGAAGACAACCATTAACAAAAAGAGAAGTGAGGCCGCAGCCAGGCGGCGTCGAAGATGGATACGTCGCCGGTTCTGTTCTTTTTCCAGCTGTTCTCTCCGTTCATCAAGAGCCCGAATCCGCTGTTTGCGTTCCATCGGGTTACGTCCATTCATCGAATCACCTTCCTCCTGTCCTGTTACGTTCAGTATACCTTTTTTTTACGCTTCCGTACCACTGTTCACCTTTTCTTCTTTGAGCAAGCGGTACATTTCTTTCGCATCCTCTTTGCGGGCATGCTCGGCAATCGAGTCAATGACGACCGTGACGAGCTTGTTCCCGAATCGAATTTGTAACTCGTCACCGACTTTGACGTCGGTGCTCGCTTTCGCTACTTGTCCGTTCAATTGAATCCGGCCTTGGTCGGCGACTTCTTTCGCCAACGTACGCCGCTTAATCAAGCGGGATACTTTCAAAAACTTGTCTAGTCTCATAATCCCTTCTCCTTCGCTTCATCCCAGAGCCGATCCATCTCTTCGAGCGTCATCTCTTCGAGGGAGCCGTTCGCTTCAATGTATTCGAATCGTCTCTTAAATTTTTGATTGGTTCGTTCGAGCGCCTGCTCGGCGTTCAACTTGAAATAGCGCGCCACGTTGACGATTGAGAAGAGGACATCCCCAAGTTCTCGTTCATCTTCAGGCTGACTTCTCCACTCGTGGAGTTCTTCTTCCAATTTCTCGAACGCACCTTGAACATCGTCCCATTCGAAACCGACTTGCGCAGCTTTCTTCTGCAATTGCTCGGCCCGCATCAAACCAGGTTGCGTCATGAGAACTCCATCTAGCTGCGATTTTCTCTTTTCCCCTTTTTCCACTTGTTTAATCGCATTCCAATTCGTCACCACTTCATCGGCATCATCGACCGTCACATCCCCAAACACATGAGGATGACGGCGGACCATCTTCTCACTGACGGTGCCAATGACGTCTCGAATATCAAAATAGCCTTCGTCCGCTCCGATTTGGGCGTGGAGCATGACTTGAAGCAACACATCACCGAGCTCTTCGACAATCGCATCATCGTCTTCCGTATCGATTGCTTCAATCAATTCGTACGCTTCTTCGAGCAAATATTTACGGAGCGACTCATGCGTCTGTTTCCGGTCCCACGGGCAGCCGTCCGGACCGCGGAGCGTCGCAATGATGTGCTTCAGCGTCGAAAATTCGCGCGCCAAATGCGTCTCGTCCGTCAACGGCGGCACATAGAGCGTCGTCAAGTTGTCGACTTCTGCCACGCGGTCCATCTCATAGAGCGGGATTTCACTGACCCGCTCATGTTTTGTCCCAGCGGCTGTCACGAGTTTGACGATATGCTCATCCGGATATCGTTCCATCAATTGGACTTTCACGTCTCCGGCCACGAACCCGTCATACACTTGACCAATCAATACGTGTTGAGTCACTTGAATCCGTTCGACATCGAGCGCCGTCGCATCGAGTAATTGGAAGCCGTTGATTGGATCGATGCGGAGGGCTTGGAACATGGCGTCCAAAAAGCTTTGACCGCCGAGGAACGTGACGTCCGCACCTTGTTCGACGAGCAACTCGACCGTCCGCTCCGCCACGAACGGATGTCCCGGTACGGCATAGGTGATGGCTAGCTCTTCACTCTTTTCAAGCAACGTCTCAACGATTTGTCGGTAGACGTCCTCGAACGTGTCACTCGCTTCGTAAATCGCATCAAACGATTCGAACGTCACGCCTTCCGCCTCAAGTTCGCTGACGACAGGGTGTTCTTTCGTGCGCAACCAAACGAGCGGTTGCTGCTTCAAATGACGATAGACACCGAGCGGTAGTTGATCAAGTTCGCCAGACCCGAGGCCGACGACCGTAATTCCGTAACTCATATCAGTTCTCCTTTTTTTCTAGCAGATTGATGAGACGACCTCCGAACGGAATCATTTCCCATTCTTCTATCGTCAAAATTTGTTCTTTCCATAACCGCCAGACATAAATGCCGGCACCGAGCACGAGCATGAAGACGAGCCAGATGAGGGCATCGAGACGATGCGTCAGGCCATCCAGCGCCATGACGTTCAAGCCGAGCAAGATGACGCCCATCGGCGCCACCGTTTTGACGAGACGTCCATAATGTCGAAACCGGAGCATGCCGAGCGGGATGATTTGATCGAGCCGATTGAAATTGAACGCGGCCATCGCTAAAAAGGCAATCGAGGTCCCGAGGGCAGCCCCGGCGATGCCATAGGAAGGGACGAGCCACAAGTTGCTGCCGAGCTTCACGCAGATGGCGAGAATCATACCGACAGCAGCTGTGCGTTCCCGATCAATCGCCTGTAGACATGTCATGCTCGCCACGGCAAGCGACGCGGCGAACGTACTCGTCGAGAGCAAGACGAGCGCTGTCGTCCCGGCCGCGTTCTCAAATAGCGCGACATTCAACGGGAACATGACACCCATCAAGCCGATTGTGGCCGCAGCGGCGACCGTTGTCGTCACGCGAATCATCGAACTGAGTCCGGAAGAGGTCGCTTCGATACGACCGGCACGATAATGCCGCACCAAGTTCGGGACGTTTGCCATTCCGAGCGCCGTCGTGAAAAGAATCGCGAATTGAACGAGCGGATAGCCTCGGTCAAATACCCCTTTGCCGACTTTCGCCGCATAATCCCCGCCCATCAGATTGACAATCGTGAACGAGTCGACGAGTTGCATCCATAAAATCCCGAGCGAGGCGAAACCGACGGCAAACCCCGTCGTCAGTAAGATTCGAAGGACAGACCGCAACGTCGTGGGTTGTACCGGTACGAGCCGTAACTGCTTCGCCCATAATGACAAGATGACGATGGCGATGACACCTCCGAAGAGCGTCGCCCCATACGCGTATCGACTGAGTGTATAGGCGTCTTGGCCGAAGCGCACGCCAATCAACAAGGCGACGAGTAAGACCGTGACGCGAACGAGGTTCTCGAGCACTTGAGAAATCGCACTCGGCCGCAAGTCATCGACGGCCTGAAACGAACCGCGGAGCACCGCCAAAGCCGGCATGAGTAAATAACTCAGGCTGATGATCCGCAGCGTCGGTGCGAGTTCCATGTCCCCGAGGAGACGGGCGATGACCGGTGCTAGCATCCACATCGTGACGACAAGGATGACGGCTAGACCGAGCAAGGCATAAAAACTGCCCCATAACACTTCGAGCTTTCGTCTCGGTCCATGGGCGCCGACACCGATTTTGGCAATCACGACCGGCATCGCATACATGCCGAGCGAAGCGACGATCGCGGCAAACGGATACACCGTCTGATAGGCATATAGCCCGAAGTCTCCGGCGATATTTTGGTAAGGCACTCGGTAAGCGAAACTGATGAACTTTGAAAGATAGCCCGCGAGCGCAAATAAGACGACGCCGGTCGCAAATTTACTTGGCGACCGCATGCGACAACCTCTTCACGAGCTCCTCAAGCACCGTATCGGCATCGTTCAACAGTTCGACGACCGGCATGCGGCCACTGAGCGACAATTTGAGGGCGCCGTTGTCTTGTCCGACACCGAGTTTCCGACCGAGCGGCATCGTCCATTCCATGAATGACGGTACGTCGAGCGCCGTCGTCGATTCGAGCGACAATACCATCTCGATGCGGCCCGGAGACTGTTTGATGCGCGCCACTTTCGCCATCTCGCCATAGATGCGCAGACGCGTCAGTTGGATGAGGAGCGCGACCGGTTCCGGGAATTCGCCGAACCGTTCAATCAACTCGTCCTGGAGGGCGAACAACGCTTCTGGTGTATCGACATACTTGAAGCGTTTGTACATCTCGATTTTCAATTCGCTGTCCGATAAATAATCGTCCGGAATGTACGCATCCGCTTGGAACGCGATTTCCGGTTTGAAGACGACTTGTTTCGCCTGACCGCGCATCCGGTCTTTCCGTTCTTCGATGGCTTCAGACAACATTTGCGAGTATAAATCGAACCCGACCGAATCAATGAACCCGGACTGTTGGGCCCCGAGCAGATTTCCGGCGCCGCGAATTGATAAGTCGCGCATCGCAATCTTGAACCCGCTCCCGAGCTCCGTGAACTCTTTAATGGCCTGTAGCCGGCTCTCCGCGACCTCGGTCAAACGCTTGTCTTTCCGATACGTGAAGTAGGCGTAGGCGATCCGGTTGGAACGCCCGACACGTCCGCGCAACTGATACAGCTGTGACAGCCCCATCTTGTCCGCATCGTGGACGATGAGTGTGTTCACGTTCGGGATATCGATGCCGGTCTCGATGATCGTCGTCGAGACGAGCACATCCGCTTCCCCTTCTAAGAAACTGATGAGCTGGCTCTCGAGTTCTGTCTCGGTCATCCGACCGTGTGCCGTCGCAATGCGTGCCTCCGGTAACAAAGCGCGAATCTCTTCTGCCTTCCGCTCGATGCCTTCGACGCGGTTGTAGAGGAAGAATGCCTGTCCGCCTCGCGCGAGTTCGCGCTCAAGTGCCTCCCGCAAGACGATACCATCGTATTCCATGACATACGTCTGCACCGGGTAGCGATTCTCCGGCGGTGTCTCGAGTACCGACAAGTCCCGGATGCCGATCATCGACATGTGGAGTGTCCGCGGAATCGGTGTCGCCGTCAGCGTCAAGACGTCGATATTCGTCTTCAACTGCTTGAGCCGTTCCTTGTGCTTGACCCCGAATCGCTGCTCTTCATCAATGATGACGAGACCGAGATCGGCGAACGTCACATCTTTCGACAAGACGCGGTGCGTCCCGACGACGACGTCAATCGTCCCTTCTTTCAAGCCTTTTTTCGTCGCCGCCATCTCGCTTTTCGAGCGAAAGCGGCTCATGACAGAGACGTTGATTGGAAATTCACTGAACCGTTCGAGCATCGTCTCGTAATGTTGTTGCGCCAGCACGGTCGTCGGCACAAGGAACGCGACTTGCTTCCCGGCGAGCACGGCTTTGAATGCGGCTCGAATCGCCACTTCCGTCTTGCCGTAACCGACATCGCCGCAAAGGAGACGGTCCATTGGCCGCGACCGTTCCATGTCCGCTTTGATTTCGGCGATGGAGCGGACTTGGTCTTCTGTCTCTGCGTACGGGAACGAGCTTTCGAACTGGCTCATCTCTTCGTCATCACCTGGGAACGCATAGCCGACGGACGCTTCACGCGCCGCGTACAGCTTGATCAGTTCATCGGCGATGTCTTCCACCGATTTGGCGACTTTCGATTTGACCTTCTTCCACTCGGTTCCGCCGAGTTTGTAAATCTTCGGCTCTTTACCTTCGGCCCCGACATACTTTTGAACGAGATCGATTTGATCGACGGGGACGTACAGCGCATCGTCGCCGGCATAGACGAGATGTAAGTAGTCTTGATGAATGCCGCCGACTTCAATCGTCTTGATGCCTAGGTACTTCCCGATTCCGTGATGGATGTGGACGACATGGTCGTTCGGCTTCAATTCTTGGTAACTTTTAATCCGTTCGGCGTTCGTCAAATTCTTCGTCTGACGTTTCCGCTTCGTGACGCGCTTGAACAGTTCTTCTTCGGAAACGACGACGAGACGGCTCGTCGAGAGTTCAAAGCCGCCTTCGATTTGTCCGATCATGACATGGACGTGACGCGGCAACAGCTCACCGTCCACATTTGTGAACGTGGATGAGATTCCATAATCGTCAAGCAACTCCACCACTTTATCGGCCCGTGTTTGATCCCCTGCCAAGAAGACGATGCGATGGTCACCTTGTTGCCACCGTTCGACTTCTTGTTTCAATAAGTGCATCTGGCCATGAAACGCCGGGAGCGGGCGACAGCTGAGGTGGACCGTGTTCGTCTCCGGAATTCCGGACCGTCGTGACGGCAACAAGGAGAACGCGACTTGCTTCAACGTACGGAATACTTTATGCATCGGGACGGCGAGCGTGTAGTTGCTGACCGATTCCCCTCGTTCGATGAGCGACGAGAACCATTCCGCTTCTTCGCGGTCTTGCACGTCGGCAGCATCTTCAATCCGTGCCACTTCATCTAACATCAACACCGCTTCCGCCCCAACATAATCGAGGAGCGTCGAGCTATACAGGAGCGGTGTGTACTTCCCAACTTTTTCAGGAACCTCGCCTCGACCGAACTGTTCGATGTCCCGGGCGATTCCGTCCTCGAGCGCTTGCCGGATCGTCTCGGTCTCAATGAGCGAAAGCGTCCGCTCATATTGACGTTCGAGTGCTTGTCCGGCCTGCTGCAACTGGTCGCGTGAGGCGATGAACTCGGTGGCGGGTGGGATGACCGCTTCGCCGACGACACCTAGCGAACGCTGCGTCTCGGCATCAAACGTAAAGATGGAATCGACTTCGGTGTCGAACAAATCGATGCGATACGGGCGCGCTGCCGTGAGCGGATAGACGTCTAAAATACTGCCGCGGACGGAGAATTCACCCGGTGCCGTCACGGTGGCCGTCCGTTCATAACCGAGCGTGATGAGCGTCTCGGCGAACGGCTTTAAATCGAGCTCTTGTCCAGGTTTGATGTGATGATGGCTCGTCTGCCAGTCTGACGGGTTCGGGATATAACGGCGCAAGCCACCGAGCGGCACGACAAGGACGCCTCCCGTTTCGTCAAGGAGACGTGTCCGAGCCTCAATCCGAGCGGCAAGCAATTCTGGGCTCGATGTGAGGGATAGTTCGCCAGCGAGCGTCTCATCAATCGGATAAAGCAACGTTTTGCTCGGACCGATGAGCGACTCGAGTTGATCGTACATTTTTTGTGCTTGATACATGTTATGCGTGACGACGACGAGACGTCTTGGCGAATTTTTCGCCAAACCCGCCAATACAAGCGCCTTGGCACTTGTCGTCAATCCGGTGACGAGTTGTCGATCGACTTTTGGCAACCGCTCCCGAATCACGTTCGTCTCAGGTAACGTCACCATGAATTTCTCTAGAGCATTCATTTGTTTTCCTCCACCTCATACGACAAAAAAGGGTACGTTGACCCTTTAGTTATATCGATTCATGAGCGCAATCCATTCAGTATCCACAAAATCGGTTGCGGCGGACACAGCTTGATCGAGCGTATCATTTAATTCTGGCATGTCTTCTTTACGGTAGTTCATAAGCACCCAATCGACCACTTTAATCGGATGCGGCGGACGGCCAATCCCCAGTTTCAGACGTTTAAAGTCTTGTGTGCCTAAATGCTGAATCAACGACTTGATGCCGTTATGTCCGCCGGCACTGCCTTTCGGACGGAACCGCAGTTTTCCTGGGACCATGTCCAAGTCATCATAAATGACGAGCAAGTCGTCAATCTCAATCTTATAATAATCTAAAATCGGACGGACCGACTCGCCTGATAAATTCATATACGTGAGCGGTTTGACGAGGACGACACGTTCTCCATTGATTCTTCCCGTTCCAATCAATGCTTTAAACTTGGCTTCATCGAGTTTGATCCCATGCTTGTCGGCAAGGCGATCAATCGCCAAAAATCCGACGTTGTGACGGGTCATCTCATACTTTTTGCCTGGATTCCCGAGGCCGACGATACATTTCATCTTATTCCTCCTGAACAAAAAAGCCCAAAGGCGAACGCCTTCGGGCCTCGTTTTTTTAATCGAACAGTGTGCTCACCGATTTGTGCTCGTGGACACGCATGATCGCTTCTCCAAGCAAACGGGCAACCGACATCTGCTTGATTTTGCTTGAACATTCGCGACCTTCTAAATCGATCGTGTTCAAAACAACAAGTTCCTTGATTGACGAGTTATCGATCCGTTCCATCGCCGGTCCAGATAACACTGGGTGTGTACACGAGGCGTACACTTCTTTTGCACCAGCTTGGACGATGGCATCGGCCGCGAGCGTGATTGTTCCAGCTGTATCGATGATGTCATCGATCAAGATGGCCGTCTTGCCTTCAACGCTGCCAACGATGTTCATGACTTCAGCCACGTTCGCTTCAGGACGACGCTTGTCGATGATGGCGATTGGAGCCTTCAAGCGTTCGGCAAGCTTACGGGCACGCGTGACGCCACCGTGGTCCGGTGAAACGACGACAATGTCTTTCGCTTTAAATTCATCTGTCTCAAAATACGTCGAGATGAGTGGAACACCTAATAATTGGTCTACTGGGATATTGAAGAAACCTTGGATTTGAGCAGCATGCAAGTCCATCGTGATTAAACGCGTGGCACCTGCAACCGTCAATAAATCAGCGACAAGTTTCGCTGTGATCGGCTCACGTGAGCGCGCCTTGCGGTCTTGGCGAGCGTAACCGTAGTATGGCATGACCACGTTAATCGTCCGAACCGATGCTCGTTTCAACGCATCGATCATGACGAGTAACTCCATGAGCGTTTCGTTCACCGGTGAGCTCGTCGATTGAATGATGTACACATCATCGCCTCGCACGCTCTCCTCGATGTTGATGTAAAGTTCTCCGTCGCTAAACCGCTTCACTTGGCAATCGCTGAGCGGGATGCCAATTTCCTTGGCAATCTCTTCGGCGAGTGGGCGGTTTGAGTTTAAGCTAAATAGGCGAATTTCACGTTCATATACAGTAGACATGTTTAGGATTCTCCTCCATCGTTTTCCATAATAATAGGCAGCAACTTATCGTTTCGTGTAACCTTCTTTATTCGTTTGGCGTTCGCGTGCAATCGCAAGCGCCTCTTCAGGAACGTCATCCGTGATCGTCGAACCGGCTGCTACGATTGAGCCTTTTCCGACTTTCACCGGAGCGATCAAGTTCACATTGCAGCCGACGAATGCATCGGCTTCGACGACCGTTTCGAACTTGTTCTTGCCGTCATAGTTGACCGTGATCGAGCCACAGCCGAGGTTGACGCGTTCCCCGATCGAAGCATCTCCGATATAGCTGAGATGTGATGCTTTCGCACCGTCTCCGAACGTTGATTTTTTGATTTCCACGAAGTTACCGACGCGCGTATTCGCGCCGAGGACTGCTTGTTGACGAAGGTGGGCGAACGGCCCGACCTGTGCTTCAGTTCCGACACGGCTGTCACTTACGACCGATTGACGAACCGTCGCACCGTCTTCGATGACGCTATTGCGGATATCTGAATTTGGACCAATCACGCACTCTGAACCGATAATCGTTTTCCCGAGAATGACCGTCCCTGGATAGATGATCGTATCCGAACCGATGACGGCATCTGGTGAGATGTATGTCGAAGCTGCATCCATGAATGTGACACCTTCACGCATGAGGCGTTCGTTCGTCCGCTTGCGCATGACCGCTTCAGCTTGTGAGAGAGCGACACGATCGTTGACGCCGATCGTTTCATCGAATGTCGGCGCCGTGTGTGCTGCCACGACTTCGCCTGCTTCTTTCGCAATCGAGATGACGTCCGGCAAGTAGTACTCGCCTTGAGCGTTGTTGTTCCCGACTTGCTTCAATGCATCAAACAAGAGCTCGTTATCGAACACGTACGTTCCGGTGTTGATTTCACGAATCTCTAGTTCAGTGTCAGACGCATCTTTATGCTCGACGACTTTTGTGACATTTCCGTCTTCCCCGCGGATGACGCGGCCATATCCAGTCGCATCATCAGCAATCGCAGTCAACACGGTCACTTTTGCCTGTTGCGCCTCGTGATGGGCCAACAACGCCTCGAGCGTTTCCGCTGTCAATAGCGGTGTATCGCCGCAAACGACGAGCGTCGCGCCAGGTTTGCCTGCGAGTTCAGCTTCTGCCATCTGTACCGCATGGCCCGTACCGAGCTGTTGTTCTTGGACCGCATACTCCACGCGTGAGCCCAACGTCTCTTGTACCGCTTCAGCCCCATGGCCGACGATGACGATTTGACGACTGACCCCGATTTTGTCGAGTTGATCGACGACGTGTTCGACCATCGGTTTTCCAAGGACCGGATGAAGTACTTTATAAAGCTTCGACTTCATGCGCGTCCCTTTACCTGCTGCCAAAATGACTGCAAAACGATCCATTCTTGATTCGCTCCTATCTCATATCGACTGTAATGTACTCAAATGTTCGGTTTTTTATACATTCAAACCTTATTTACACCGTATCTACTATATCGAAACCATGACGCGGTTTCAACCGTTGTACCTATTCGTAACCAATGAAACGTAAAAAGGCAGCGGAAGGATCCCCATCCGCTGTCAAATATTACTCGTTCATGGCATTATATTGGGCTTGCGTCTCGGCGATGGCGACGTCCTCTTGACCGTACGCCTCTAAAACGGCAGCCTCGACTTTCTGACGCATATCTCCATTAATCGGGTGAGCAATGTCACGGAAAATCCCTTCTGGCGTCCGCTTGCTCGGCATCGCTACGAACAGACCGGTACTCCCTTCAATGATTCGAAGGTCGTGTACCACAAATTCGTGGTCGAGTGTAATGGAGGCCAGTGCCTTCATTCTACCTTCCGTCGCGACTTTGCGAATTTTTACGTCTGTGATCTGCATGTTTCGCATCCCCTTTTCATCGTTGTCTGGACCGTGGTGTACTTTCTAAAAGGCTGAGATGATTCCAAGCGAACCGATTGACTTCGTACGAATCTTATACCCTTTCATCATAAAACGAAATCAATTTTTTGCCAATCACTTTAAGAACTGTTCGACGTTTCCACGCGAAATCGTGACGAGACCTTCATCCGAGTCGACGTTCGTCAATTTCATTAAACTGACGTATTCGCTCACCATTTTCTTCTCGGCGCCTTCTGCTTCCATAAGTACGCCGACACCGGCAAGGTTCGCTTCGAACTCGTTCAAGAGACTCATCATTCCGCGAATCGTTCCGCCAGCTTTCATGAAATCGTCAATCAACAGCACGTTCGCGCCACGTGGCAAACTGCGACGCGCGAGCGCCATCGTGCGAATCGCCTTCGACGAACCGGAGACGTAGTTGATACTCACGGTCGAACCTTCGGTGACACGACTATCGGACCGAACGATGACAAACGGTACCCCGAGTTGCTCGGCTACAGCGTAGGCGAGCGGAATCCCTTTCGTCGCAATCGTCATGACGACATCGACTTTCCGATCAGCGAACACCGAGGCGAAGACTTGGCCCATCGGCTTCACTTGACGCGGGTTACCGAGGACGTCTGTCAAATAGAGATAACCTCCTGGGAGCAACCGTTCTGGCTTCGACAACTGTTCACATAGCCCGTCGATCATCGAGAGCGACTTGTCTTTGCTCCACCCTGGGATGAACATGACGCCACCGGCCGCTCCTGGCACCGTGACCAGTTTACCCGTGCCATCGTGGGCCAACATTTCACTGACAATGACCAAATCTTCACTGATGGATGACTTGGCTGCTTTATAACGGCTCGAAAACATCGATAACGAGACGAGCTGGTGCGGATGGTCCAGCAAATAACGGGTCATATCAACGAGACGACCACTTCTACGAATTTTCATACGGATTCCCCTTCACTTCTTCAATAATAGACGAATGTTCTAAACAGAATATATCATTCTCATTCGTCTTTGTTCAATGTTTTTTGCCGAGAATCCGAACGACGAACACTTCAGGACAAAATCCTTTCAGCCCGTTATAGACACGATGTGCTTTTTGTTCATGCTCAATTAGTGCGAATACGGTCGGACCACTTCCACTCATGAGCACCCCATCCGCTCCGCAGTGGAGCATCGTTTCTTTGATTTGGCGAACTTCCGGATGAAGTTCGAGCGTGACCGCCTCAAGGGCATTGCCTAAGTTTGAACAGATACCATCAAAATCACGATCACGAATCGCCGTGACCATAGCCTCGGTGTTTGGATGCACAATCTTCTCCATCTCTACCGCGCGATAGACGTCGGCCGTCGATACCCCGATTTTCGGTTTCGCCAAGACGACGTAACACGGTGGCGGTGACGGGATTGTCTCTAACTGTTCACCGCGTCCGCGCGCGATGGCTGTTCCCCCCATGACACAAAACGATACGTCCGATCCGACGGCGGCCCCAAGTTCGGCCAACTCTTCTAACGACAGGCCGAGGTCGAACAGGTCGTTCATACCTCGAAGCGTCGCGGCAGCGTCACTCGATCCGCCAGCTAGCCCTGCCGCGACCGGAATCTGCTTATCCAATACGATTTCGACACCTTGCTTGATGCCAAATCGCTTCCGCAACAACTCGGCTGCACGATACGCCAAGTTCCGGTGGTCATTCGGCACATAGGCATGTTCAGATTGAATCCGAATCTCGTCTGTATCAAGGACGGTCAATTCCAGTCGATCCGATAAATCCACTGTCGTCATTACCATTTCTACTTCATGATAGCCATCTGCCCGCTTCCCAAGGACGTCAAGCGTCAAATTGATTTTTGCCGGCGCTTTCACACTGATCGTGCGCATATCGTTCACCCTTCCCATGTATCTCCTGTTCGCCATTGTACCGTAAACGAGCGCACAAAAAAAGAAGCAGCTGCCAATGCATCCGCCTCTCATTTATCGTTCAATTGCTGAATTCAATTTTAACTGTATCCGTTAGGACATCAGCGTAGCTATATGAGACACGTTCCACGTTATGATGGTCTTCATCCAATTTGACGACGAACACCGCGGGATACGTCTCAACGAGCGTTCCAAACCGAGTAACGACTTTCTTACGACCGCCGTTTGCTTTCAACGTCAATCGTTCTCCAACATGCGATTCGAGTTTCTGTCTGATTTCTTGCAACGTCTTTGGCATACGCTTCACCTCACTGTTACAAGTATAACACATTCAGAAATGAAAATAAAGATTAATATTATATCGATTCGCTATCCGGTCGTCAACTGTTTTTAAGTGGTAAAATTGTGTCCGCTAACCGTGCAAACTCTTCAAGCGAAAGCGTTTCGCCTCGCCGTTTTGGATCGATTTCAGCCTCACCCAAGAGACGTTCGATTTCCATTTTTTTATCTTTGCCCAGGTGATTCGTCAAGTTATTCAAAATCGTTTTCCGACGTTGCGCGAAACTGGCACGGGCAATCTCAAAGAAGAAGGCTTCATCCTTCACGTCGACCGCCGGTTTGGGGCGCATTTTCAACGTGATGACCGCTGAATCGACGTTCGGCGCCGGCATGAACACACTTTTCGGGACGATAAAGCTCACGTTCGCCTCTGCGTAATACTGAATTGCAATCGAGAGAGAGCCGTATGCTTTTGTCCCAGGCTTCGCTCCGATCCGCTCGGCAACTTCTTTTTGAATCATCATGACGAGTGAACGGAACTTGATTTGGCTTTCCAGTAAACGCATGATGATTGGCGTCGTCACGTAATACGGCAAGTTCGCCACGACCGAGATGTCTTCGATACCTTGACTGAAAAACTCACGCTCGACGATGGATTGAATATCGAGTTCGAGCGCATCGCCGTGGATGACATGCACGTGTGGATAAGGAGACATCGTGTCTTCCAAAATCGGAAGCAGACGTTGGTCGATTTCGAGGGCGACGACCTTTTTAGCCCGCTTGGCAGACTGTTCCGTCAATGACCCGATACCGGGACCGATTTCGAGCACCCCGCTCGCTTCACTTAGCTCCGCGGCGTCTACGATTTTATTCAAAATATTTAAATCGATTAAAAAGTTCTGTCCAAGCGACTTTTTAAACGAGAAGCCGTGACGTTCTAGAATTGATTTCGTGCGTTGAATTGTGGCGATGTCTTTCAATGATTTTCCTCCTCTAACTGAGCCAGTGCTCGTTCCCATTCTTCAATCGTGACCCGTAACGCTTCCACTCGTTTCACAAACTGTTTCGCGTTCGGTTCACCAATGCGAAGTAACACCCCGAGTCGTTTGCGCCGCCGCGCCGCGTCTGGTCCGCCAATCAAATCAGCTTCGAGCACCATCTGACGGGTGACGAGCGGCATGTCCGTCTCAACCCGCTGTTCATACAACGCTTCGAGCACACGGCGAATCGTCGCTGGAGAAGCATGCTCGACCCCGATTTTACCGCGCTTGTCTTTCGCTTCGGCTCGAGGGAGATAGGCATGCTTGCACCCTTTGACTTGCTCCTCGACGATGGCCCGGATTCGGTCACCCGGATAATCCGGGTCCGTCAAAATAATCACGCCCCGTGTCTCTTGGGCACGTTTGATTCGCTCGATTGTTTGCTTCGAAACGGCCGACCCGTTCGTCTCAATCGTATCGACGTCATACACTTCTTGTAGCCGCGTCGTGTCGTCTCGACCTTCGACGACAATCACTTCTTGTATCTTTTCACGCATCATCAGTTCCTTCTTTCTCTTCTTGCTTGGGGATGACCCAAATCGTGAGTGGCTGACGCCCAAACGTCACTGCCTCTTCTTTCGAATCCATCATCACATCGATTTTATTGCCTTTGATGGCACTGCCTGTATCTAAGGCAATCGCCATCCCAAACCCTTCAACGTACACGCGTGTGCCGAGCGGGATGATGGCTGGATCGACTGCAATGATTCGCATGCCTTCATACAGAATCGTGTCCGTCACATCATAACCGCTGCGCGTCAGTACCCTGCCGTCAAACGTGATCGTATCTTCCGCATTGTTCGTATACGCCGTCGCCTCGACGAGAAGCTGTTTCGCAGAGGTGAAATCTAAGACGTCCTCGGCTCGAGGCGTCTCTTCGATTTTAATCTCTGCTTCCTCTCGAAACGGGCTCGACGGTTCGGTCGTTGCCGTCTCCTCTTGTTCTTGCTCGGTCTCTTGATTCGCCTCTGGTTCAGCTACGATTCTCGTTCCAAGTTTTATGATTTGAGGGCGCACGGTTCGCAGCGTTTCCACGCTTGTTTCGGTCCGATTTGTAATTGTACCATTTTCCACTGTCAGTGCATACCGCGTCCGTTCGAGTCCAGGGACACCGACTTGAACAACCTCGGTTTCTCCGAGCGCAAGCGTGTCGTCCTCTTCTCTGACGATTTCAAATGGGATGAGTCGATTCTCATACTGCACGACGTCTCGACTCACGTTGACCGTGATTGTCATCCCGTCTCGCACTGGTGTCGCCAGAGCCGGTTCGACAGTATCCTTGTCAGAAACCGTCACATTCGCCTCCTGTAGCGCCTGCTCGACAGTTTGAGCCATCGTATGAACCGTCTTCGCCTCAGCGCCGACAATGACATCGAGTGCGACGACAGGCTGATACCGGATGGTCATACCCGATGTAATCGGGGTACGGACGCCCGGGTACACATCGTCCCCGTCACGGACACTCACTCCATAACGAAGCAACACGTCTTCGACAGTCCGTTCACGCGTCTCAACCGTTTCGATTTGTCCGTAACCAATTTGTAGCGAGACGGTACGGGCCCGCTCAATCTGAATAACTCGGTCGAGCGGGATATCCGCACTCAAAGCCGGCGTCACGACGTCTGACTCGTCAACGACAATCCCCGTCTCTTCAAGCACATCTAACACCGACTCGCCCCGACTCTCATGCACCATCGTCACTCCGTCATCGATGATGGTGACAGGTTCTGGTTGCATCGCCATATAGGCGAACACAGCGGTGGCCACGACGCCGACGCTTAACACGATCCGTCTGAACATCATGGGAGACGGAACAGGCGCTTCGCATTAGCGGTCGTCGCCTCAGCAAGTGCGTCGTAAGACATGTCACGTAGCGATGCAATCTCTTCGGCGACATACGTGACGTAAGCCGGTTCGTTCCGCTTGCCACGGAACGGCGTCGGCGTTAAATACGGACAGTCTGTCTCTACGAGGAGTCGATCGAGCGGGACTTGTTGTGCCACCGCTTTCGGTACTTTCGCATTCTTGAACGTCACCGGTCCCCCAAGAGAAATATAGAAGTTCAAACGCAGACAGCGCTCCAACAGTTCGACGGACATGCTGTAACTATGGAACACACCACCGACCTCTTCGGCGTGTTCTTCCTCTAAAATATCGAGTACGTCGGCGGTCGCTTCCCGATTGTGAATCACGATCGGCATATTCGTCCGTTTCGCGATGGCGATTTGTTGCCGGAACACGCGCTGTTGGACATCTTTAGGTGATTTGTCCCAATGATAGTCGAGCCCGATCTCCCCGAGCGCCATCACTTTCGGATGATCCATCAATATCTCGATTCTTGCCAAATCGGCCTCCGTGCAATCGACGGCGTCGACCGGGTGCCAGCCGACGATCGCGTAAATGTCTTCATACGTTTCCGCGAGCTCGATGGCACGCGTGATGGTCGGATTGTCGAACCCGACGACGAGCATCGGGGAAACGCCCGCAGCACGAGCCCGTTCAATCGTCGCTTCGACGTCTTCATTGAACTGTTCGGCATTGATATGTGTGTGTGTATCAATCAACATGATGGTTCCTCCTTGTATAGACAAAGAGGGAGACCGAAGTCTCCCCCAAACGATTATTTGACGATGGCCCCGTTCGGCATATTCTCAGATACGGTCGCAAGTTCAAGCTTGCCGTCTTTATCAGCCGCTAAAATCATCCCTTGTGACAATTCGCCACGCAGTTTGACCGGCTTCAAGTTGGCGACAACGATGACTTTCTTGCCAACCAAGTCTTCCGGCGTATACCATTCCGCGATACCCGAGACGATTTGACGCGTCTCCCCGCCAAGATCGACTTGAAGTTTCAACAACTTCTTCGCCTTCTTGATTTTATCGGCTTCGACGATTTGGCCGACGCGGAACTCGACTTGGTCAAAGACGTCAATCGTGATTTCCGGACGCATGTCCTCATCTTCGACGTCGCCCGCTTCCGCTTCGGCTTCTTCGACACGAGCTTGCGACGCTTGACGCATCATTTCTTGAATCGCATCGACTTCTTCTTTGACGTCACGACGCGGGAAAATCGGTGTCCCGTCTGTGACGACGGCTCCATCGAAGGCTGCGAACGTATCGAGCGCTTCCCATGACATATCTTTTCCTTCGAGACCGAGCTGACGGAACATCTCTTTCGGCGCCCGTGTCATGAACGGCTGAATCATCACCGCGACGTGACGGAGGACGCCGGCGAGGTGAGTCATCACCGACGCCAGTTCGTCATGCTTCGTTTCGTCCTTCGCGAGAACCCACGGTTGCGTCTCATCAATGTATTTGTTGGCACGGCTGACGAGTTGCCAAATGCTTGTGAGCGCTACCGAAAACTCCATGTGTTCCATAGCCGCTTCCGTCTTCGCTTTCGTCTCGTTGACGACTTGAAGCAATGAGGCATCGAATTCCGTTACATTGCCCGCATAAGCAGGAATTTCACCATCAAAATACTTCTTAATCATGGCCACGGTCCGGTTGAGCAGGTTCCCGAGGTCGTTCGCAAGATCAAAGTTCAAGCGATCAACGAATGCTTCCGGTGTGAACGTGCCGTCTGCCCCGAATGGAACTTCACGAAGAAGATAGTAGCGGAGCGAGTCGAGTCCGTATCGGTCGATCAGTGGAATCGGGTCGACCACGTTGCCTTTTGATTTCGACATTTTGCCGTCTTTCATGAGCAACCAACCATGTGCGAAAACTTGTTTCGGTAACGGGAGGTCAAGCGCCATGAGCAACGCTGGCCAAATGATTGTATGGAACCGGACGATCTCTTTTCCGACCAAATGGACGTCGGCTGGCCAATAGCGGTTGAACAACTCGTCGTTGTCCGACCCGTAGCCGAGGGCAGAGATATAGTTCGTAAGGGCATCGACCCATACGTATACGACATGCTTCGGGTTCGATGGGACTTGTACACCCCAGTCAAACGTCGTCCGTGAGACAGCCAAGTCTTGAAGACCCGGCTTCAAGAAGTTGTTGATCATCTCCGTTTTGCGCGATTCTGGCAAGATGAAGTCAGGGTGCGACTCGAAGTACTCGATCAAACGATCCGCATACTTGCTGAGACGGAAGAAGTAACACTCTTCGCGTACGAGTTCGACTGGGTGGCCGCTGTCCGGGCTCTTCCCGTCGATGAGCTGAGACTCCGTATAATACGTCTCATCAGGAATCGAGTACCAACCTTCATACTCTCCGAGATAAATATCATCATTTTTAAGAAGCGTCTCGAACACATGCTCGACGACAGCTTTGTGGCGTGCGTCTGTTGTACGGATGTAGTCATCATATGAGATTTCGAGACGGTCCCATAACACTTTGATGTCTTTGACAACTTCATCCACGAACGCTTGCGGTGTCACACCGGCTTCTTTCGCTTTTTCTTGAATTTTTTGACCGTGTTCATCCGTCCCAGTCAAATAACGAACGTCAAAACCTTTCAAACGCTTATAGCGCGCGATCGCATCGCCGGCCACCGTCGTATAAGCGTGACCGATGTGTAGTTTGGCACTCGGATAGTAAATCGGAGTCGTAATATAAAAAGTAGGCTTCGCCATTGTATGTTCTCCATCCTTTCGACATTTGCAATTTCCATTATACACGGTTCGACAAAAGAATTTCCAAACCAATTGTTTGGAATTTTTTTGTTGTTATCTCATAAAATATGTTCCAAAAAAACCCTTTCTTTGTTTCAGGTCCTAACTTTCGGGGAATTTTAGGTATATATCGCTCCTACATCGTCATTTTTCGAAAATGTAGATTTCCAATAGTAAGCAGTTGACTACAATTGGAAAGTTTAGTATGCTTTTTGCTGTAGTAACATTGTCGAATTTTGACGACTCATGTCACCAAGAGATTTCGACACCATTGGAGGAGGAAACACAAAATGAAATCTACAGGTATCGTACGGAAAGTTGATGAGCTCGGTCGTGTCGTCATTCCAATCGAATTGCGCCGCACACTCGGGATCGCTGAGAAAGATGCACTTGAAATCTACGTCGACAACGATCAAATCGTGTTGAAAAAATACAAACCGAACATGACTTGCCAAGTGACGGGCGAAGTATCGGATGACAACTTCAAGTTGGCTGACGGTAAATTGATCCTTTCACCAGAAGGCGCACAACGCGTTCTCGTCGAGTTGAAAAACATGCTCGAAAACTACTATAGCGAAGAGTAAGCAAGGGATTCCTTGCTTACTCTTTTTTGTCGACTTGATGATACGCGTCATACACTTCACTCCGTGACAGACCCCGCTCTTTAGCGGCTTGTTTAATGGCAGCGTTTGGTTTTAAGCCGTCCTCAATGTAACGGTCGACGTGCTCGAGGGGCGATAGCGCCTCCCACCAATCGTGTGTCGGTGCCGCTTCCGTCGATCCTTCCACCATGACGACGAATTCGCCGCGTACTTCGCCTTCGCACCAGACCAACGCCTCTTCTACCGTCCCTCGTAAAAACTCTTCAAACGTTTTCGTCAACTCTCGTCCGAGAACGAGTTTCCGATTGCCGAACACGTCTTGAATCCCGGTCAGCATCTCTTTTAACCGATGTGGTGCTTCATAAAAAATGATGGTGCCCGGTTCATATTGTAAGGATGACAACACATCGAGTCGCTCTTTCTTTTTACGGGGCAAAAATCCATAATACAAAAACCGCTCGGTCGCAAGACCAGAGGCGATAAGAGCCGTCAATGCTGCGTTCGCTCCAGGGAGTACGACGACGGGGAGCCTCGCTTGAATGGCCAACCTCACGAGGTCACTCCCAGGGTCTGAGATACCCGGCATGCCAGCGTCTGAGACCACGGCGACCGACTTGCCCGCCTCGATATCTTCGATTAAGCGAGGGCCACTCACGTGCTTATTATGCTCATGGTAGCTGACCAGTTTCGTCTCAATGCCGAAATGGCGACAGAGTTTCATCGTTTGGCGCGTGTCTTCAGCCGCAATCAAATCGACTTCTCCTAAAATTCGAACCGCCCGATACGTCATGTCTTCTAAATTTCCAATCGGCGTCGGCACAACATAGAGCGTGGGCCCATCAGTCTGGTAACTTTTCTGTGAGTTCATTACTCGTTCCCTCCATCAATTGCTGTTTTTGAGCCCGCGTGAGTTGTTTGATGGACCATTCGTACTGCATGGCTTCGCGTTTGGTCGCAAACGACCTGACATATCGCAACGTCACCGGGAGACGAGCCCGTGTATATTTCGCACCTTTTCCGTTGTTATGCACTTCCATCCGCTTATCCACATCCGTCGTATATCCGGTATAGTACGTGCCATCGTTGCACTCGAGAATATAGGCAAAGTGCTTACGCATCGAGGATTGCCCGCATGTCGCTCGTATACGTGTCATCTTCCTCATAAACGATAAACGGAGGTAAGATTGTGAGCCCTGCTTTTCCATCTTTCGACCCCTCTATTAACAATGTGTTCGCGTCTCGACCTTGCTTCGGATAAACGAGTTGCATTCGCTTTGGTTCAATCCGATACGCCCGCATGAGCGTCAGAATGTCGAGTAATCGTTCTGGACGATGGACGAAGGCCACTTTCCCACCCGGTTTGACGAGTTGACTGGCTGAACGAATACAATCTTCTAGAGTGCAAAGGACTTCATGGCGTGCAATCGTATGATGTTCATTTTGATTGCGTAACGATGTCTCGTTCGCCAAAAAATAAGGGGGATTGCACGTGACAACATCATAACGGGCATGTCCTAATCGACTTGCAGCGGTTTTCACGTCCCCTTCAACGATGTGGAGCCTCTCGTCCAACTCATTGATGGCAATGCTGCGATTGGCCATGTCGACGAGGCGAGGCTGGATTTCAACACCCGTGACCGTCCCTTTCGTTCGATATGATAAAAAGAGCGGAATCGCCCCCGTGCCGGCGCACAAATCGACGAGCTTCCCTTTTTGAATCGGCACCCATACAAATTCGGCGAGTAATACGGCATCCAATGAAAATGAAAAAACGTCATCACTTTGAATGATCTTGCCGGGACGCCCTAACAAATCATCAAGACGTTCACCTTGTTTAACAGTCACGCCATTTCCCTCCTACATAACGTACAAAGGCGACGGACGGGAATACCCCCGTCTATCGCCCCTTATTAATGTTTATTTAGCATCGACATGCAGAAGAGACAGTCTCCGTCTTTTCTAACTTGTCCATAATGCAAATTACAAATGTGAAATCCTTCTTGGTATAGCGCCGCCAGATTGTTCTGTCCTTTTCCGGACAACGCAATTTGGGGATCCCCATCAGGCGTCTCGACTTCTGCAAGTTGCTCCACTTTTTCACGCAAATGATGGTTTTCGAGATACATGTGTTGGTTTTCTTCGAGCAAATAGGCGAGTTGCTCTTTGAGCACCCCTAAATGCTCCGTCAACAATTGCATTTGTTGCTCGATCGCATCGACCCGCATCATGACTTCCTTTTTATCCATTCTTTCCACTGCTCAGCACCCCATCACTGTTTCGACGGTTTTCGTTTGACTGCACCGACCTCGACGAGCTCGTCGATTGTATACGTCACAACACGGGTCCGATCATTCAACTCGACTTGAATCAATTGATCCAAGATATTGAGACCGATGACACGTCCGTCACCTTCTGGAATTTTGATTCGTTTTCCGACGTCTGGTAAATCCCGCTTCAATTCTTCATACGTATCATTCTCGTATTTCAGACAGCACATGAGACGACCACACACACCGGAGATTTTATTCGGATTCAAGGATAAGTTCTGATCCTTGGCCATCTTAATCGATACCGGCTCAAATTCCCCTAAAAACGAGGAGCAGCACAACACACGACCACAAGGCCCGATTCCGCTCAGCAGTTTCGCTTCGTCCCGAACTCCAATTTGACGGAGTTCGATTCGGGTGCGAAACACACTTGCTAAATCTTTGACGAGTTCCCGAAAATCAACGCGCCCTTCTGCCGTGAAATAAAAGATGACTTTATTACGATCAAATGTATACTCAACATCTACTAACTTCATTTCAAGTCGATGTTCACGAATTTTTTCTTCACAGACGGCGTGAGCGTCAAATGCTGCCAATCGATTGTCTTGAACGATTTCGGCATCTTTTTGATCGGCGACACGAAGGATTGTCTTTAACGGCAATACTACTTCGTCTTCACCCAGTTGCTTACCAACTTGGACGACTTCACCGTATTCGATGCCTCGTACCGTCTCTACGATGACATGGTCTCCACGTTCAAGCGTTGCTTCGCCTGGTGAAAAGTAATAGATTTTTCCCGCTTCTTTAAAACGGACTCCGACTACTTCAAGCACGCTCTCCTATCCTTTCTGCAAATCGAACGTTAACCGTTCGAACGTTAATTGAGGATTGACGTTTGCCTCAAGCCGTCGAATCGCCTCATGGACAGATTCAATAGCATGGACGATTTTATGAACCGGACGATCTTTTACAAACGCGGTATATAGCGCTTGTTCTTTCGTAAACAACTCCGGAACATAGTCTGTTCGCACTTTGAAGTGGAGCGCTTGCTCCAACCAATTTCCGAACAGCTCGAGACCGACTCGCAATTCATTCCGCCCTTTAAAATGACCGAGCCATTTTTCTTGGGCGAATAAAAGCAATTCTTGCGGGCGTTTTGTCAACACTTCAACTAATTGTACCACTAGCCCATACGCCTGTACAAACCAGTCGTTGTGAAGCGCCTCACGGGCGTCTTCGAATTTCGGATATGTCTCTAAAGCAAGACGTGCTAAATCGCTCGTACATTGCACGTCTGCGACCAACGTTTCCACAAGCCGTTCTCGATCAATCGGTCGAAACACTAAATGCTGAGCCCGCGAGCGAATGGTTGGTAATAAGAGTTGCGGCTGGGTCGTGACCAAGATGGCCAGTTTCCCAACGCCCGGTTCTTCGAAAAATTTTAAGAGACTGTTGGCCGCCTGAGGTGTCATTTTATGCGCTTGATGAATGACATATATTTGACGGTCCCCTTCTGCTCCACGTAGCGACAAGTCGCTCAACAATTGTTGAACTTGTTCTTTTTTGATACTGGCCCCATCCGGTTCCACTTCCATATAGTCGACGAGGTTCCCCGAATCCATCCGTCTACAGTTTCGACAACTGCCACAGGGCTCTACTCCGTCAGGCGACTCGCAAAAAAGGGATTTTGCAAACAGTTGCGCCGTCTCAATTAAATAAGGTTCATAATCTCCTGAGAAAATATAGGCGTGACCCACCTTTTGAGCGACAATCGAATTTTCAATCACTTTGGCGATAACCGTTTGAGATTTCGCTAACTCTTGAAAGCTCATATTCGTGACCGTTCCCATTAAAACTGATGGAATCCTTCAATCGGCAAGACGAACACAGTCGCTCCGCCAACTTGTACTTCTACCGGATACGGAATATATGAATCAGCGTGACCGCCCATCGGTGAAATCGGCGTGATCATTTGATCTCGGCTCGAGCAATTCGATTTGATTAGCGCGAGCAAATCATCTAACCGTTCTTTTGGTACACCAATCATGAACGTTGTGTTACCTTCTTTCAAAAAGCCTCCCGTTGTGGCTAATTTTGTTGCGCGGAAGTCCTCTTCGATTAAAGCATCTGACAACCGAGCACTGTCCTTATCATGTACAATCGCGATTACCATCTTCATCATTGCGTCACTCCTCTTTCATTTAATCGTTCTAACGTAATGTCTAACACTTCATCTTGAATCATTTCAATTGTAGCGTTCGCATCGATACGAACCATCCGATCCGGATGTTGTTCTAATATTTTTTTGAACCCATCGTATACGCGTTGATGGAAAGACTCATCTCGGCTCTCGATACGGTCTAATTGACCTCGATCTTTCATGCGACGGCTCGCTTGATCAGGGGTCAAATCAAAGAGGAAAGTCAAATCGGGTTTAATCCCGGCCGTTGCCCACTCGTTCAGTGATAGAATTTGATTCAAATCATATTGGAGTCCATATCCTTGATAGGCAATCGAGGCATCGACAAATCGATCACACACAACAATCGCCCCTCGTTTAAGAGCAGGTCGAATCACTTGATCGATGTTTTGGGCACGGGACGCGGCATACAGCATCATCTCGACGCGTGGGGTCATTTCATCATGTTCTGGTGATAATAAGACCTCTCGAATACTGTTTCCGACTTTGGTCCCTCCTGGTTCTCGAGTGACGACTACTTCGTATCCTTTTTCAGTCAATGAACGAACTAACAATTGCAACTGCGTGGTTTTCCCCGAACCGTCGGGACCTTCTACAGTAATAAACATACCTTTCACGATTAAAACTCCTCTACGATAACATCAATTTGTTTCATCATAACATGCCTACTCGCTTGAAGGTTCCGTCCTAGTGAAATCCATTCATTCAATACCCTAATTTTCTCGTGTGTGATGACTTCTCCTCTTAGTATCCACGGAATTCCTGGTGGATAAGGAATAACGGTTTCTGCAGCGACGGCTCCTATTGCTTGTTCAAACGATTTGCGAATGATATCTGCATCATCTGAAATAGCATGCAACACCGAAACACGTTCTGTCATCGGGTAAGGATAAATTGTTTCATCTTCGACAATGAGCGGGACATGTTGTGATGCATTTTTAATCAGTTTTACCCAATGTTGAATCTCTTGGCTTTTTAATTCCCTTAACGGCAGGCAGAATAACACATGATCTTCTGCAGCTAGTTCCGCATCAATACCGATTGACGCCAAATGTTGACTAAAGATGAGACCATTTTTCGGATATGTCAGTACGGTCATTTTGGTAAAATCATCGCCCACTTTGATTGAAAAGCCAGCTCGTCTCATTTCCATGATGAATGCGAAATGACTTTTTTGAATATGTGTCCAATCTCGTTCACTCAAATTTTCGAGATACTCTCTAGCGTAATCGAGTGAAGCCATAATCAAATAAGACGGACTAGACGTTTGAAAAGAAGAGAGTGCATGAAATAAACGTTTCTCATTAATCTCTTCCTTATAGTGGACCCAAGCACCCATCGTGAGCGCTGGAAGGGTTTTATGAGCAGACTGGACAACGGCGCTAGCTCCTTCGAAAATAGCGGATCGCTTTGGAAATGTAGGATGAATCAAATGTGCGCCATGTGCTTCATCAACTAAGAGAGGAATATGCAACGGACGCAAATAAGCACTGATCTCCGGGATGTTTGCCATATCTCCGTAATAAGTAGGAGACGTCAGTAGGAGGGCCTTCCCACCTGGGTACTGCGTGACAGCATCTTGAATTGTTTCTAATGTGACGACAGTCGGTAAACTGCTCCCTCTATCTAATTCAGGAGTGAGTAAAATGGGTTCTAAACCGAGCCACTCAATGGCGTTCCACACGGATTTGTGGGAATTACGTTGTACATATACTCGTTCTCCCCGTTTCACAGTTGCTGCCAACAGACTCCAGTTTCCCGCCGTTGAACCATTCACTAACCATTTACTTTTACTTTGATAAAGAGATCCTAGCGCCCTCTCTCCTTCTAGAATAATACCTTCAGCATGGTGTAAATCATCCAAGTGTCCGAGTTCTGTTAAATCGTACGGCATTATTTTTTGGAATACAGTCGGAAGTTTCTCATCTCTTACTGTTCCATTGTGATGACCAGGTACATGAAAAGAGACACGATCTTCGCGTACATGTTGCTCCAATGTTTCCATAAATGTGAAAGGATTATGTTTAGGTTTTCGAGTCATATAGGCAACCTTCCTATCCGAAATAGATGCGACTTATATACAAAAAGAGACGATCAAGCGGATGCTTGATCGTCTTTCGCGTTGGCCTGGCAACGTCCTATCCTCACAGGGGGAGACCCCCAACTACTTTCGGCGCTGAAGCGCTTAACTTCCGTG
>NZ_JACSLV010000008.1:0-53582 GCF_018618315.1 Exiguobacterium sp. s70 | reverse complement strand
AGCGCTTCAGCGCCGAAAGTAGTTGGGGGTCTCCCCCTGTGAGGATAGGACGTTGCCAGGCCAACGCGAAAGACGATCGAGCATCCGCTAGGTCGTCTTTTTTCTGTTTAAAGCGGTGTCGCAGTTGCGACATCGCTTTTCGTTTGCCTTTTTTTGAATCAATGATAGAATATAGTCAAAAGTCAAAGATGGTCAGAGGGTGGTGGAGATGAGAAACATATCGGATGTAATCGAACAGTATTTAAAACAAGTGCTGAAGGAGAGCCAGGCCGAAGCAATCGAGATTAAACGGCAAGATATTGCCAAGCGTTTCGAATGTGTTCCGTCTCAAATCAACTACGTCATTAATACGCGCTTTACGGTCGAGAAGGGCTATCTTGTCGAAAGTAAGCGTGGGGGCGGGGGATATATTCGCATTCGCCGCGTAATTTTACATGAAAAGCAAGACGTGTTGGTCAGCTTGATGGATATTTTACAAGACCATCCTCGTCTTTCCGAACAGCTTGTCGAGAACATCTTGATTCGCTTATTTGAAGAAGGGATGTTGAGTGAGCGGGAAGTGCGCTTGTTGTATCATTTATTGTCTGATGAAGCGCTTGGGTTACACGCTGACGATCGTCACTTGATTCGAAGACAACAGTTACTCGCATTAATGAAGTTACTTAGTTACCATTGACCGACGGAGGCATAAAGAGATGTTATGCGAACGATGCAAACGGCGACCTGCCATCAATGAGATCCAAGTAGTCGAGAACGGGATACCGGTGACGAGACGACTATGTCGTCAATGTACAGTTGAACTGATGGCAGGTTACGTACCAGCTGTGAAACGGTGCCCGGGCTGTCAATTGACACAAACTGAATTAGCTCATCTTCGAAAAGCGGGCTGTACCACTTGTTATACCGTCTTTCGCGAAGAATTGATTAAAATCACACGTCAGTATCAACAAGGCCATGATGAACATGTAGGTTCGATGCCAGATGCGTTACGGACTCCCGACGAGCGAATCGAAGAGCGACTTGCAAAGTTAGCAGGGGAGTTGGAACGAGCCGTCGAACAAGAAGATTATGAACGCGCAGCCAGGCTGAAAAAAGAGATCAATCAATTGAAAGGGCGAGGTGAGGCGTGATGGAGTCTTATCTTAAACATCCACTTGGTCCTAAAATGAGAGAGCGAGCCAAGTTAGATGATTTGGTCATCTCGACTCGCATTCGTCTAGCGCGCAATTTAAAAGACACCGTCTTTTCTCCTGTATTATCGGAGGAAGGACAGCAACAACTTTGTGAACGGATTGAAGCGTCACTTGGAGGATTGCAAGGTTTTGAGTATTTGCATATGGGTGCTTATGATCAGGTGACCCGACAAGCGCTCGTTGAAAAGCATTTGATTAGCCCTACGATTGCCGCGAAAGAACAAAGTGCCGTCTTTTTAAGTGATGATGAGACGATCAGCGTACTCATCAATGAAGAAGACCATTTACGAATTCAAACTCTACTCCCAGGTTATCAAGTAGAAGAGGCTTTCGAACTGGCAAGACGTGTCGATGCTCTCTGTGGGGAGTCCCTTCCTTACGCATTTGATGAACAGCTAGGTTATTTGACAACATGTCCGAGTAATATCGGGACGGGTCTACGAGCCTCGGTGATGCTTCATCTACCAGGACTGACGTTGACCGGACGGATAACTCCTATTCTAAAAGAACTTCGGAAGCTCGGATATACGATTCGGGGACGTTACGGGGAAGGCAGTGATGCGGCGGGACGACTGTTCCAATTATCGAACCAACGCACGTTAGGGAGCCATGAAACCCAACTGTTAACCGACTTCATGGAGATTACGGAACAAGTCATTCAGGCAGAGCGACAAGCCCGCGAAGAGTTATTGGCTCGCAACCAGGACGAGTTAGAAGATCAGTTTTATCGCTCGTATGGGATTTTACGTTATGCAAAACTGCTATCGTCAACAGAAGCTGTCGAACGCCTATCCGATCTTCACTTGGCGAGTGACCTGGGTATTTTATCGGATTGGAGTCCACCTCAGTTTCACGAATTGATTGTAAAGCTTCAATCAGGTTTCCTACAAAAGCATTTCGGGAAAACATTATCTACGAAAGAACGAGATCGCGAACGTGCGACGCTCGTTCGTCGAACGTTAGATCATGGGTTAGTTTGATCCAACTTTAAGGAGGTTTTGTCAATGATGTTTGGTCGATTTACAGAACGAGCTCAGCGCGTATTAGCTTTAGCACAAGAGGAAGCAGTACGGCTTGGCCATCATAATATCGGTACGGAGCACATTTTACTCGGACTTGTTCGCGAGGGAGAAGGGATTGCCGCTAAGGCACTGTTCGCTCTCGGACTTACGTCTGAAAAGATTCAGCAAGAAGTGGAGGCACTCATCGGACGAGGTTCAGAAAACGGATCGACGATTCACTATACGCCACGTGCGAAAAAAGTGATTGAGCTATCGATGGATGAAGCACGGAAACTTGGTCACTCTTATGTCGGGACTGAACACATTCTCCTCGGCGTCATTCGCGAAGGAGAAGGGGTAGCAGCTCGAGTCTTGAACAACCTTGGGATTAGCTTGACGAAGGCGCGTCAGCAAGTGCTCCAGCTCTTAGGAAACACTGAGTCGTCAGCTAATGCATCACAACCAGGTACAAGTGCTGCTACACCGACGCTTGACGGCTTAGCTCGTGATTTGACACAGCAAGCGCGAGAATCCCGTCTTGATCCGGTCATCGGTCGCTCAGGCGAAATTCAACGTGTCATCGAAGTGTTATCACGCCGGACGAAAAACAACCCGGTCCTCATCGGGGAACCAGGGGTCGGGAAGACGGCAGTCGTCGAAGGGCTCGCCCAACAGATCATCAACAATGAAGTACCGGAAACACTTCGGAATAAACGCGTCATGGTGCTCGATATGGGTACACTCGTCGCTGGAACGAAGTACCGCGGTGAATTTGAAGATCGTTTGAAAAAAGTGATGGATGAGATTCGCCAAGCTGGGAACGTCATTCTTTTCATTGACGAGTTGCATACGTTAATTGGTGCTGGGGGTGCAGAAGGCGCCATCGATGCATCGAATATTTTGAAACCGTCACTCGCACGTGGCGAACTTCAATGTATCGGTGCGACGACACTCGATGAGTATCGTAAATATATCGAGAAGGATGCCGCGCTCGAACGTCGCTTCCAACCAATTCAAGTCAATGAACCGACGACGGATGAGGCAGAACAAATTCTCTTCGGGTTACGTGACCGTTACGAGGCGCACCATCGCGTCACAATCACAGATGAAGCGATTCATGAGGCCGTTGTTCTCTCGGACCGCTACATCTCGGACCGCTTCCTTCCAGATAAAGCGATCGACCTCGTCGATGAGGCTGCTTCGAAAGTAAGACTTCGCTCATTCACGGCACCGCCGAACTTGAAAGAACTCGAGGCTCGTCTTGAGTCGATTCGCAAAGAAAAAGATTCGGCTGTACAGAGTCAAGAGTTCGAGAAGGCTGCCTCACTACGCGATACCGAACAGAAACTTCGAGATGAACTCGAACAGCTCAAATCGGAATGGCAGAATAAGCAAGGGAACGAAAAACTCGAAGTAACGAAAGAAGACATCGCGCAAGTCGTCGCCAACTGGACAGGAGTACCTGTGACGAAGATTGCTGAAGAAGAGACAGACCGTCTCCTCAAACTCGAATCAATTCTCCACGGCCGAGTCATCGGTCAAGATGAAGCCGTTAAATCGATTTCGCGGGCGATTCGCCGAGCACGTGCTGGATTGAAAGATCCGAAACGTCCGATTGGTTCGTTCGTCTTCCTCGGACCAACTGGTGTCGGGAAAACCGAGCTGGCTCGTGCTGTAGCTGAAGCGTTGTTCGGTGACGAAGACGCCATCATCCGAATCGACATGTCGGAGTACATGGAGAAACACGCGACGAGTCGTCTCGTTGGATCGCCTCCAGGTTACGTCGGTTATGAAGAGGGCGGTCAATTGACAGAGAAAGTTCGCCGCAAGCCATATTCGGTCATCTTGCTTGATGAGATTGAAAAGGCTCACCCTGAAGTGTTCAACATCTTGCTCCAAGTGCTCGATGACGGTCGCTTGACCGACTCGAAAGGGCGTACGGTCGACTTCCGGAACACGGTCATCATCATGACGTCAAACGTCGGTGCGGCAGCGCTCAAACGGAACAAGTACGTCGGGTTCACGGTTGAAGATGACGTGAAGCGTGAATATACGGAAATGAAAGATAAAGTTATGGAAGAGTTGAAGAAGGCGTTTCGTCCTGAGTTCTTGAACCGGATTGACGAAATCACCGTCTTCCACTCGCTCCAAAAAGAACACATCCAAGAAATCGTCAAACTTATGGCCGAGACACTTACAAAACGTCTCGGAGAACAAGGGATTGATTTCAGCTTGACGGAATCGGCGCTCGAGAAAATCGCCGAAGTCGGGTACGATCCGGAATACGGGGCTCGTCCACTCCGCCGTGCGCTCCAGCGTGAGGTTGAGGACCGACTCTCAGAAGCGATGCTCAGTGGCAGCATCACAAAAGGCAGCAAAGTGGCGCTCGATGTACAAGATGGCGAATTCGTCGTCCGTAATGAAGGTGTCGTTCAGTAACTACAAGGCTCCCTCTCTCGTGTGAGGGGGCTTTTTTAGACGGAAAGGAACATCATGGCAAAAATTAAAACGAAGTATGTATGTCAGTCATGCGGATACGAATCCGCAAAATGGATGGGACGTTGCCCAGGTTGTAACGAGTGGAACACGCTCGTCGAAGAATTTGTCGAAGAGAAAAAGGCGAAGCGGGGAGCCGCATTCGTCCATAGCTCCTCGAGACAGTTGAAGCCAGAACGTCTGTCGGACGTCGTGTCGCAAGAAGAGACGCGCGTCCATACGAACAGTCAAGAGTTTGACCGGGTGCTCGGTGGCGGTATTGTCCCAGGCTCGCTCGTCCTCGTCGGTGGGGACCCGGGAATCGGGAAGTCGACGATTCTGCTTCAAGTGAGTGCCCATTTGGCTCATAGTGGACGGAAAGTGCTCTATATTTCCGGGGAAGAATCGCTCAAACAGACGAAACTCCGAGCCGAACGGCTCGGTCTGCCGACTGAAGACTTATATGTCCTCGCAGAGACGGACATGTTGATGATTGAACGAGTCATCGATGAAGAAGAACCGGGGTTCGTCATCATCGACTCGATTCAAACCGTTTATATGGATGAAATTCAATCAGCGCCAGGTAGTGTCGCTCAAGTCCGAGAATGTACAGCGGCGCTCATGAAAATCGCTAAAACGCGAGGAGTGGCCGTCTTTATCGTCGGTCACGTGACGAAACAAGGTTCGATTGCCGGTCCTCGTCTGCTCGAGCATATGGTGGATGCGGTCCTTTACTTCGAAGGGGAGCGTCACCATACATTCCGAATTTTACGGGCCGTCAAAAATCGGTTCGGTTCGACGAACGAGATTGGCATCTTTGAAATGAAAGAAGGCGGGCTCGAAGAAGTGCTCAATCCGTCTGAAATCTTCCTGGAAGAACGAACTGCTGGCGTCTCGGGCTCCACCGTCGTCGCATCGATGGAAGGGACGCGGACCGTGCTCGTCGAGTTACAGGCGCTCATCTCGCCGACCTCGTTCGGGAATCCGCGCCGGATGGCGACCGGGATTGACCAGAACCGGGTCGCACTTCTCATGGCTGTGCTCGAGAAGCGTTCGGGTCTCTTGCTCCAAACGCAAGACGCTTATTTGAAGGCGGCCGGGGGCGTTAAATTGGACGAACCAGCCATCGACTTGGCCATCTGTATTTCGATCGCATCAAGCTTCCGGGACCGTCCGACCCGTCCGACGGATGTATGTATCGGTGAAGTCGGTTTGACCGGTGAGGTACGGCGTGTGTCACGGATTGAGCAACGTGTCGCTGAAGCGGCCAAGCTTGGTTTCACCCGGGCCATCATTCCGAAAAACAACCTCGGGGGCTGGACGGCCCCGCCTGGTATCGATGTCGTCGGTGTCAGTACTGTCGATGAAGCGCTCCAACTCGCTATCCCGTTCTGACGGGGCGCTTCCGGCAGTTTTTAACGCTTTGTAACGAACGCTTTCAAAAGAACCGTGTTACAATGAAAGTGTTAATTTCTTGAAATTTTAATTCATAATGAAGGAGGTGGAATGAGTGAAGATTGCTGTACGAATCGGATTTATATTGATCGGACTCGTCGTCGGTTGGTTTGGAATTATCGAAGCGATGTTGCTATTAGGCGACCTTGGTGTGAGTGTACCGGCTTGGTTGACGATTCCTTACGTTGCTAGTTTGATTGGTGGACTTATCTTCTTCATTCTTAGTTTGTTCTTGACCGATGGGGTCGTTAAATTTATCCGTTTTATCGAAGAACGGCTTGTCCGTTTGCCGGTCGGCGATATTTTGTTTGGCTCGATCGGATTGATTATTGGTTTGTTGATCGCCTTTTTGATCAGCGTCTCGTTAGAAGTGACGAATATCTTCTTGCTCAGCAAGATTGTACCGATTTTTGTGACCGCTCTGTTCGGTTACTTCGGCTTTGCCGTCGGTTACCGGAAGCGGAATGAATGGATTAAACTGTTCGTCAAAAGTGAACGAGAGAAGCCGGCCGCGGAACCATTGCGCCGCTCTAACGATAAAATTTTGGATACGAGCGTCATCATCGATGGTCGAATCGCTGATATCTCGAAGACCGGTTTCATCGAAGGGACACTCATCGTGCCGCAGTTCGTCATCGGTGAGCTTCAATATATTGCGGACTCGTCGGATACGCTGAAGCGTAACCGGGGCCGTCGCGGTCTTGATATTTTAAAAGAGTTACAAGACAACGATCGGATCGAAGTGGAAATCTATGATGGGGATTTTGAAGACGTCGCCGAAGTGGATATCAAATTGATCAAGTTGGCCGAATTGAAAAAAGGCATCGTCGTCACGAACGACTACAACTTGAACAAAGTGTGTGAAGTTCGGAACGTCCCAGTATTGAACATTAACGATTTGGCCAACTCGGTCAAACAGATCGTCATTCCAGGAGAAGAGATGGTCGTGACGGTCATTAAAGAAGGAAAAGAACAAAATCAAGGTGTCGCCTATCTCGAAGATGGCACGATGGTCGTCGTTGAAGGTGGGCGCAAGCTGATCTCGAAGACGTTACCCGTTGTCGTCACGAGCGTGCTTCAGACGTCGGCTGGCCGCATGATTTTTGCTCGTCCTGAATAAATAAGTGGAAAAAGAGACGCATCGGCGCTCTCTTTTTTCGCGAAAAGGGGTGAATGGAATGGTACGCTATACGGTTGTCATTCCGGCCGCAGGAAAAGGAAAGCGGATGGGAGCCGATGAGAATAAGTTGATGCTGACGCTGCAAGGAAAACCGATTATCGTGTGGACCGTGGCAGCGTTCGCGAGAGATGCATGGTGCGCGCGCATCGTGCTCGCGGTGCGTCCTGAGGAGCAAGCGTGGTTCGAGCAGCAGTTGCGTCATGTCCAAACCCCGATTACATATGTGACGGGTGGGGAAGAACGACAACAGAGCGTTCGAGCCGGATTGCAAGTCGTCAATCCCGAAGATGTCGTCTTGATTCATGACGGGGCACGGCCATTTGTGCGCCTTGACCAACTTCATGCCATCGCCGAAGCGGCCAAGACGGCAGGGGCGATTCTCGCTGTTCCGGTCAAAGATACGGTGAAACAAGTGACGGACGGACACATCACGCAGACGGTGCCGCGTGAGGCACTATGGTTGGCGCAGACGCCCCAAGCATTTCCGGCAGGCGCCATTCAAGCCGCCCATGAGCGGGCAGAAGCTGCTCGTTTTATCGGGACGGATGATGCCAGTCTATTCGAATGGACCGGGCAACGGGTGATGATTATCCCGGGGGATTACCACAACATTAAAATGACGACCCCTGAAGATTTATTATTTGGTGAAGCGATTTTAACGAAGGAGGACTATCGATGAGAATCGGACAAGGATTTGATGTACATGCGTTCGCCGAAGGGCGTCCGCTCATTTTAGGGGGAATCGAGATTCCACACGACCGCGGCCTGCTTGGCCACTCGGATGCGGACGTCTTGTTGCATACGATTGCCGATGCAGCGCTCGGAGCGATTGCGGCGGGGGATATCGGCAAGCATTTCCCGGATACGGACCCGGAATTTAAGGACGCGGACTCGAAAGTGTTGTTGCAGCACGTCTGGCAACTCGTCAAAGCGGAAGGCTATGTGCTCGGCAACGTCGATGCGACAGTGATGGCGGAGCGGCCGAAGCTTCGCACGTACATCGACGATATGCGAGCGGTCATCGCCGAGTTGCTCGAGGCAGACATCAGCCAAGTGAACGTCAAAGCGACGACGACTGAAAAGCTAGGCTTCACCGGACGTGAAGAAGGAATTGCCGCCCAGGCGGTCATCCTGCTCAACCGCGCTTGACAAAAGTGGTATACTATTTGGGCAGAAGAGAAGAAAGGTGGAAATATTATGAGTGAAGTGCGCGTACGCTATGCGCCGAGTCCGACGGGTCACCTTCATATTGGGAACGCCCGGACCGCGCTATTTAACTATTTGTATGCTCGCCATGCCGGCGGGAAGATGATTCTCCGAATCGAGGACACGGACCAAAAACGGAACGTGGAGAACGGTGTCGAGAGTCAGATGAAGTATTTGGAATGGCTCGGAATCGATTGGGATGAAGGTCCAGGTCGCGGCGGCGATCATGGTCCTTACTTCCAAATGGAACGACTCGACCTTTACAATAAATACGTGAACGAGTTGATGAGCAACGGACTCGCCTATAAATGTTATATGACGTCTGAAGAACTCGAGGCGGAACGCGAAGCGCAAATCGCGCGCGGCGAGGCACCGCGGTATTCAGGTGCACATCGTAACTTGAGCGACGAAGAGCAAGCTGCGTTCGAAGCCGAAGGACGTAAACCGTCGATTCGGATTCGTGTACCAGAGTCGGTCACATATAAGTGGACCGATGTCGTCAAAGGCGACGTCTCGTTCGAGTCGAAAGACTTCGGCGACTGGGTCATCGTCAAACAGGACGGCATCCCGACGTATAACTTCGCTGTCGTCGTCGACGATCACTTGATGAAAATCAGCCACGTGTTGCGCGGGGATGATCATATCGCCAACACACCGAAACAGATGATGGTCTATGACGCACTCGGTTGGGACTATCCGGCGTTTGGTCATATGACATTGATTTATAACGAGAACCATAAGAAGTTATCGAAGCGTGATGAGTCGATCATTCAGTTTATCGAGCAGTACGCTGATCTCGGATACCTTCCAGGGGCACTCTTTAACTTCATCTCGCTCCTCGGTTGGTCGCCGGTCGGAGAAGAGGAGATCTTCACGAAAGAAGCGTTCATCGAGATGTTTGATGCGGGTCGTTTGTCGAAGAGCCCGGCCGTCTTTGACCAACAGAAGCTTGCTTGGATCAACAGCGTCTATATGAAACAGGCTTCGCTTGACGAAGTGGTGGCACTCAGTTTACCATTCTTACAAGAAGCAGGACGTTTACCGAACGCCTTGTCGATGGAACAAGCCGATTGGGCGACAGCGTTGATCGCCCTCTATAAAGAACAAATGACACACGGTGCTGAAATCGTGACGTTGACGGACCTGTTCTTTAAAGACGAGGTCGAATACGACGAAGAGGCCAATGCGGTCCTCGCTGGAGAAACGGTACCGGCTGTCCTCGCCGAATTCAAGGCTCAACTTGAAGCAATCGAAGACTTCACACCGGAAGCCGTCAAAGCAGCGACGAAAGCGACACAAAAGGTGACTGGCCAAAAAGGAAAGAACTTGTTCATGCCGATCCGGGTCGCGACGACCGGGCAGACGCACGGACCAGAGCTTCCGAACGCCATTTCACTAATTGGCAAAGAGCGTGTCTTGGCACGTCTCACAACATTATTAGCTTAAAGGCAACGATGAGGAAAGTAAGCGGTATGACACTTAACAGAGACTAGAACCTAGGCTGGAAGTTCTAGAAGCGTCCCCCGTCGAAGTGCACCTCGGAGCCGTTCCGGCGATACGTAGTCGGGACCGCGACTCGGCGTTAACGAGACATGAGAGGGGAACTTTCCCAAACAGAGTGGAACCGCGCTTACGGCGTCTCTGTGCCTTGGCACAGGGGCGTCTTTGTTTTTGATATGGAAAAGGAGAACAATTATGGGATTTTGGAAAAGTGTGAGCGACGATATTCGGAACGTGCTTGAGCTCGATCCGGCAGCTCGCTCTAAAACAGAAGTCATCTTAACATACCCGGGGTTACACGCCCTGTGGGCACATCGAATCGCACACGGTCTGTGGACGCGTAACGTGAAGTTGGTGGCGAAATTGATTGCGCAGACGAGCCGTTGGTTGACAGGGATTGAGATTCATCCCGGTGCGGTCATCGGTGAAGGCGTGTTCATCGACCACGGGTTTGGCATCGTCATCGGTGAGACGGCGATTATCGGTAACAATGTAACGATTTATCAAGGCGTGACGCTCGGCGGAACGGGAAAAGAGAAAGGGAAACGTCACCCGACGATTGGGAACGATGTCCTCATCTCGGCCGGGGCGAAAGTGCTCGGCAATATCACGATTGGCGATTGCGTCAAAATCGGGGCAAGTTCTGTCGTTTTAAAAGACGTCCCATCCGACTCGACGGTCGTCGGGATTCCAGGGCGGGTCGTCATCCGAAACGGTGAGCGGGTCAAACAGCATGATCTCGATCACCGATTGCCAGACCCGGACCGCGAATGCCAAGAGCGGCTTGAAAATGCCGTCGCTCAGTTAGAGCGAAAACTTGCTTCATTAGAGAAACGGATGGAGGAGAACACACATGATTCAGTTTTACAACAGCCTCACGAATAAGAAAGAACCGTTCGTACCGATCGTACCCGGGAAAGTGTCGATGTATGTTTGTGGACCGACCGTCTACAATTACATTCACGTCGGCAACGCCCGTCCAGCGATTGCCTTTGATACGGTCCGCCGCTACTTGACGTACCGGGGCTATGACGTCAAATACGTCCTTAACTTCACAGATGTCGACGATAAAATCATTCGGACTGCCAATGAGCTCGGAGAAGACGTCGGTACGTTGACGAATCGGTATATCGACGCGTATTTGGCAGATACGGGTGCCTTGAACGTATTGCCGGCGGACGTCCATCCACGTGTCACGGACACGATGGAAGAGATTATCACATTCATCCGCGAACTCGAGACGCAAGACTTTGCGTATGAAGCAGGCGGGGACGTCTATTTCCGGACGCGTAAGTTTGAGACGTATGGAAAATTGAGCCAGCAGTCGATTGAAGATTTGCGCGCGGGCTCACGCGTCGACGTCGGGGAAAAGAAAGAAGACCCGCTCGATTTCGTCTTGTGGAAAGCCGCGAAACCAGGTGAGCCGGCATGGGAGAGTCCATGGGGACAAGGTCGTCCAGGCTGGCACATCGAGTGTTCAGCGATGGCGAAAAAACACCTTGGAACGACAATCGACATTCACGCCGGGGGCCATGACTTGAAGTTCCCGCACCACGAGAACGAGATTGCCCAATCGGAGGCATGCAACCATACGAAGTTCGCCAACTATTGGCTGCATAACGGATTCATCAATATCGAGAACGAGAAGATGTCCAAATCGCTCGGCAACTTCCTGCTCGTCCATGAGGCGTTGAAAGAAGTCGATGCGATGGTGCTCCGCTTCTTCATGTTGTCGGTCCATTATCGCCATCCGATCAACTACAGTCGTGAGTTGATTGAACAAGCGGCGAACGGATGGGATCGCATCAAGGAAGCGTACCAAAACGTCGCGTACCGCCTGTCGGTCACAGCCGGTCTTGAAGAACCGAGTGAAGCGATGGAACGCAAGCTCGCGACAATCAAAACCACGTTCATCGAAACGATGGATGATGATATCAATACGGCGAACGCGGTGACGGTCTTATTCGACTTGGCGCGTGAAGCCAATATCTACGCAAAGGCGGACCACGTCTCGAAAACGACGTTGGAACACGTGATCGCTCTGTTCGAAGAGTTGACGGGCGTGCTCGGTTTAACGATTGCGAACGAAGTGGAACTGCTTGACGCGGAAATCGATCAATTGATTCAAGAGCGGAACACGGCCCGGGCGGAGCGAAACTTCGCGCGTGCCGACGAGATTCGTGACCTCTTGAAAGACCAGAACATTCAACTCGAAGATACGGCCCAAGGGGTGCGGTGGAAGCGGTTATGAAGCAACAGGCTCCTCAACTGAACGCTCTCGCCCTCGCCTATATGGGGGACGCCGTCTATGAGATGGCGGTACGCAAACGACTGCTCGGACAAGGGATGACGAAGCCGAACGATCTCCACCGCGGCGCCATCCGCTACGTAAATGCGGGCGCCCAGGCTGGGGTCGTGACCCACTGGCTCGAGACAGGCGTCTTGAGCGAAGATGAAACGGCCATCGTCCGCCGCGGGAAGAACGCGAAATCTGGTTCAATCCCAAAGCGGACAGATGTTCATACGTATCGCTACTCGACCGCGTTCGAAGCATTGATTGGTTACACATATCTAATGGAAAGAAGGGATCGTCTTGAAGAACTCATCGAACAAGCGTTCACATGGCTCGAAACCGAGTCATTCGAAACGACATGACGGAGCAAGGGAGCAACGCTCATTCGACCGTCCACGCGGCGAACGGAATGACCGCCCACGTGGTGAACGGAACGACCGTCCGCAACGTCAGAAACTAGAACGGCCGGACTACCAAGAAGTCGATGTGATGGAAGAAGGAATCGACTTTTTATACGGGCGCAACCCGGTCATGGAAGCACTCCGGAGCGGACGTGACATGAACAAGGTCTTCATCATGGAAGGCCAACAGAAAGGGCCACTCGCCCAAATCATCGGGATGGCCAACGAGGCGTCGGTCCAAATCTCATTCGTCCCGAAGACGAAACTCGAGAAGATGGCCGGCAGTGAACATCACCAAGGCGTTGTCGCCGCGGTCGCCGCTTACGAATATAAGTCGGTTGAAGACATGTTCGCACTCGCTGAGTCGAAAGGGGAAACGCCGCTCTTCATCTTGCTCGATGAGCTCGAAGACCCGCACAACCTCGGTTCGATTCTTCGGACGGCGGATGCGGTCGGAGCCCACGGAATCATCATTCCGAAGCGCCGCTCGGTTGGATTGACGCAGACGGTGGCGAAAGCCTCGACGGGTGCGATTGAGTATATCCCGGTCGCACGCGTCACGAACTTGACGCGGACGCTTGAAGAGTTGAAAGAGAAAGGACTATGGGTCGTCGGGACGGACGCGAGCGAGAGCCAAGATTATCGCCGCCTCGATGGGAACATGCCGCTCGTCGTTGTCATCGGTAGTGAGGGCAAAGGGATGAGCCGCCTCGTGCGGGAGTCGTGTGACTTCCTCGTCCATATGCCGATGGTTGGTCATGTCACATCGCTGAACGCCTCGGTCGCGGCCGCGCTTCTATTGTATGAAGTGCACCGCTCACGTAACCCATTGTCATGAGTATCAAGAAACGGGAACTGCTCCTCGTGGATGGGTATAACATCATTGGCGCTTGGCCACACCTTCGCAAACTGCGCGACATCGATTTTGAGAAGGCACGTACCGACTTGATTGAAGCGATGGCCGAGTATCAGGCGGTCACAGGTCGTGAAGTGACGATTGTCTTCGATGCGCATATGCGTTATGGACGAGAGTCGAAAGCGAAACAGAGTCGGATCGCGGTCATCTACACGAAAGAGAACGAGACCGCGGACGAATGGATTGAGCGGCGGGCCCATGAACTCGTTGATGATCGTCTCGTCACGTTATTCGTCGCGACGAACGATTTCACCGAGCAATGGGTCATCTTCGGTCAAGGCGCCCTCCGCGTGCCCGCGGCCGAACTGCTCAAAGATTGGAAACAAGCGCAGCAGTTAATCGACCAAGAGCGGTCGGCGCTTGAGCAGGACCGATCCAACCGAAAAACAATCGACCTCACGCCAGATGTGCGGGCCCGATTGGAAGAAATTCGTCGTCGTAAATGAAGCGGTGACGAAACTCACGGACGAGTTCATGAAATGGACTCGTCTTTGTTTTTAATTTGACATTTTTTTGGAAAGAAATGTTGTATACTATTACATGTATGAGTTACACGAATTGTAATTGACGGAATTTTTAGAATTTTATTTGACGGTCGTTTTAAACGGCGCCTATAATGAGAGCACAAACTTACATAAGTTCATCAATCGCCGGGGGGTAGGAAACATGAACGGATGGCCATACGAGCAGTTTGAAAACATGTCCGACGAAGAGCTCGTCTTTCTTGCGCGTAACGAAGGGGATAGCGACGCTCTTGAGTTTTTGATTGAACGTTACCGATATTTCGTTCGGGCGAAGGCACGGTCTTATTTTTTAATCGGTGCCGACCACGAGGATATCGTCCAAGAAGGGATGATCGGTCTGTATAAAGGGGTTCGGGACTACCGGGACGAACGGCTCGCTTCGTTCAAAAGTTTTGCTGAGATGTGCATCACGCGTCAAATGATCACCGCCATTAAAACGGCGACGCGTCAAAAACATATTCCGCTCAACTCTTACGTCTCGCTCGATAAGCCGATTTTTGACGACGAGTCGGACCGGACGCTTCTTGATGTGATTTTGCCGCCTCATCCGACAGACCCGCAAGATTTGCTCGTCACGCGTGAAGAGCAACTGTTCATGGAAGAAAAGATGGAAGAGCTCCTGAGTGACTTGGAACGAAAAGTGTTACGTCTTTATTTGGACGGCCGTTCGTATCAAGAAATCTCAGACGACCTCGACCGTCACGTGAAGTCGATTGATAACGCGCTACAGCGCGTGAAGAAAAAGTTTGAGCGGCATGTCGACGTCAAAACGCTGACGAGCTAACCGATATTGACCGCAAGCCTCCTATGTGATACTTTTAAGGCAGCGCCTTGTCCGTAGACGCCATTTACAGGAGGCGTTTTTTTTTCGCTCTTTTTTAGTGGGAGAGCTGTCGAAAGGGGCGCTTATGAATGGCAAAGAAAGTAAGTCTCGCGTGTTCGGATTGCGGATCGAACGGTTATTCGACCGTCAAGCAAGACGACGTGACGACGCGGCTCGAACTGAAAAAGTTCTGTCGTCGTTGCAATGCACATACGACACATCGAGAATCAAAGTAACGTAGATTGGCATTCAACGTAGGAGGAAGCTATCATGAACTTTTTGCGCGATGTATGGAAAGAGTTAAAGAAAACGAGTTGGCCGACTCGTAAAGAGCTCACAAAATATACCATCACGGTCATCGCGACGGTCGTCGTGGTCGGCCTGTTCGTGTTCGGCGTAGATACTGGTGTCAGTTATCTCGTCAACCTATTGATTAACTAAGGAAAGAGGTGAAAGCCGTGGAGAAACAATGGTTTGTTGTCCAGACGTATTCTGGATTTGAAAACAACGTCAAAGAAAACCTAGAACGTCGAATCGGTTCGATGAACATGGAAGATAAAATTTTCCGCGTCCTCGTTCCGACTGAAACAACGCAAGAAGAAGTCACTCTCAAGAGTGGCGAGAAGAAGATTAAAGAAAAAGAAGTGAAAAGCTTCCCAGGTTACGTCTTCGTCGAAATGATCATGACGGATGATTCATGGTATGTCGTTCGGAACACACCGAACGTCACCGGCTTCCTCGGTTCGACGGGGGGCGGCGCTAAGCCGATCCCGCTTCAACCGGACGAAGTGACGAACGTATTGTCACAGATGGGTCTCATCGAGAAGAAAGATCGTTACAACTACGAACTCGGCGACCTCGTCCGTGTCAAAGAAGGCGCATTTGAGAACTTTGAAGGTACGATTGATGAAATCGAAACTGAGAAAGAGAAGCTCAAAGTTGTCGTTGACATGTTCGGCCGTGAAACAAAAATTGAACTTGATTTCGAACAAGTTCAGAAAATTAACTAAACCCACTTGCCATTCTCGGGAACGGATGGTACAATCGGAAATGTTTGATGTTGTGCTTTATTTCGGTACAAACTCGACCTAATAGATTGAGTGGGAGGGCGCACAACGTCCAAGAAACCACATTTTAGACTTAAGGAGGTGTGTCTCGTGGCGAAAAAAGTTACTAAACTCGTTAAACTTCAAATCCCAGCTGGTAAAGCTAACCCAGCACCACCAGTAGGACCAGCACTTGGTCAAGCAGGTGTTAACATCATGGGATTCTGTAAAGAGTTCAACGCTCGTACACAAGACCAAGCCGGATTGATTATTCCTGTAGTCATTACGGTATACGAAGATCGTTCGTTTACATTCATTACGAAAACTCCACCAGCTGCAGTTCTTTTGAAGAAAGCTGCTGGTATCGAGAGCGGTTCTGGTGAACCAAACCGTAAGAAGGTAGCAACGGTTAAGCGTGATAAAGTTCGCGAAATCGCTGAACTTAAAATGCCTGACCTTAACGCGTCGTCTGTTGAAACAGCGATGCTTATGGTTGAAGGTACTGCGCGTAGTATGGGTATTGTAATCGAAGACTAATTTATTAGTCTCTGGGATTGTCGGTGAATATTATGCTCACCTTCAATCCCTTCATTATGTGGGAGGAAATTCCGCTAACCACAAGGAGGAAAAGAATCATGGGTAAAAAACACCAAGAAGCAGCTAAGCTTGTTGATCGCATGAAGTCATACGAACTCACTGAGGCCGTTGAACTCGTTCAAAAAACAGCTACTGCTAAATTCGATGAAACAATCGAAGTTGCTGTCCGTCTCGGCGTAGATCCGAAGAAAGCGGACCAACAAATCCGCGGTGCCGTCGTACTTCCACACGGTACTGGTAAAACACAAAAAGTTCTCGTCTTCGCAAAAGGCGAAAAAGTTAAAGAAGCTGAAGCGGCTGGCGCTGACTACGTCGGTGACTCTGAGTTCATCACTAAAATCCAACAAGGATGGTTCGACTTCGATGTTATCGTTGCGACACCTGACATGATGGGCGAAGTTGGTAAACTTGGTCGCGTTCTCGGACCAAAAGGCCTCATGCCTAACCCGAAAACAGGCACAGTTACGTTCGACGTGACGAAAGCAATCGCGGACATCAAAGCTGGTAAAGTAGAGTACCGCGTTGACAAAGCCGGTAACATCCACGTACCAGTTGGTAAGAAATCGTTTGAAGCAACTAAACTTACTGAGAACATCGAGACAATCATCGAGACGCTCATGAAAGTGAAGCCTGCTACTGCAAAAGGAACTTACCTTAAAAACATCGCGCTTTCTTCGACAATGGGTCCTGGGATCCGTGTCGCGACTGCCGACTTCATCAAGTAATCTACTTGAAATAAACTGTTGACAACGTGTGATACCGCTGTTAAAGTAATACACGTTCAACCGAATATGTTGGATTACCGTAGACAGAAGGTGGACATCGGTCCGTAAACCCTTCCGAGGTGTCTTTGCTCGAACTTGAGCCTGTTGTCACAGGTTTACTTTCAAACAATTACGCCCTCGTATGTCTTCATACGAGGGATTTCTTTTTGAAGAGCAGCCTCTCGTCCGGTATAAGAATTGACTAGGAGGTGCAAACACATGGCAAGCGAAAAAATCGTATCTCAGAAATCGGCACTCGTCGATGAAATCGCTGAGAAAATGCAAGCAAGCGTTGGGACAATTGTTGTTGACTACCGTGGACTTACAGTTGAAGAAGTGACTACACTCCGTAAATCACTCCGTGACGCTGGAATCGAGTTCAAAGTATACAAAAACGGTCTTCTTCGCCGCGCAGCAGTTCAGTCGAACTTCGAAGGTCTTGACGAAGTCTTCACTGGCCCTACAGCAATCGCGTTCTCGAACGAAGACGTTGTAGCTCCAGCGAAGATCTTGAACGACTTCTCGAAAGAGCACAAAGCGCTCGAATTGAAAGGCGGAATCATCGAAGGCAAAGTTTCTTCACTTGAAGAAGTTAAAGCCCTTGCAGAACTTCCATCACGCGAAGGTCTTCTCTCGATGCTTCTCAGCGTACTTCAAGCTCCAATCCGTGGGCTCGCAGTCGCAACAAACGCAATCGCAGAACAAAAAGAAGAGCAAACTGCTTAATTTTTGTCTCGTAGCGTAACAAAAACCAATCTTTACAACATCAAAGGAGGAAAACCATAATGGCTTTCAACAAAGAGCAATTCATCGAAGACCTCAAATCAATGACGGTTCTCGAACTTAACGAACTCGTAAAAACAATCGAAGAAGAATTCGGCGTATCAGCAGCAGCTCCAGTAGCAGTTGCAGGTGCAGGCGCAGCAGTAGCTGAAGAGCAAACTGAATTCGACGTAATCCTCACAAACGCTGGCGCTGGTAAAATCAACGTCATCAAAGCGGTACGTGAACTTACAGGCCTCGGTCTTAAAGAAGCGAAAGCACTCGTTGACGGAACTCCAGCTCCAGTCAAAGAAGGCGTTTCTAAAGAAGATGCAGACGCAGTCAAAGCTAAGCTTGAAGAAGCTGGCGCAACTGTCGAAGTTAAGTAATCTAACTTTTACTTCTACAACCTATAGAAGCTCGCTATGGCGAGCTTCTTTTATTTCCTTGAAGAGTGGGTTAGGAGGTTCAATGCATGGGAGATCATTACTATACGAACGACCCTAGTTCGAAAAGTGCCCCTGAGACATGGACGTTTGAGTTGCGAGGGAAGACATATCGCTTCACCTCGGACCGCGGCGTGTTCTCGAAAGGATCGGTCGATTTTGGGTCACGTCTCTTAATCGAATCATTTGAAGTGCCTGATGTTGAAGGACGCATTTTAGATGTGGGCTGCGGCTACGGTCCGATGGGGATCTCGCTTGCCGACGCCTCTGGGCGTGAAGCACTCCTCGTCGACGTGAACGAGCGAGCGCTTGCCTTGTCAGAGCAAAACGCCGCCCAAAATGGGGTGACGATTGAGACGCGACTCAGCCACGCTTATGACGGAGTCGGTGATGAACAGTTCGCCGCAATCGTGACCAATCCGCCGATTCGGGCCGGGAAGCAAGTGGTCCACACGATTTTGCGCGATGCGTATACACACCTTGTCGTAAGTGGAGCGCTCTACGTCGTTATTCAAAAGAAACAAGGAGCGCCTTCTGCCAAGAAGTTGCTTGAAGATGTGTTCGGTCAAGTCGAGACGGTTGCGAAAGAAAAGGGCTATTTCATTTTCCGGGCAATTCGCTCTTGACAAACGGTGAAGTCTTGTTGACTCGCTATAACGTATATGCTAACATTATAAAATGCCATTGGAATGGAATTCGCTTTGAACTGCCGCGTTTGCCGCTTTTTAGACGCGGAAAAGAGGCGACATTCAATGACAATGTTCGATTATTACGCCCGAAAAATTCGATAGAGAATTGGGGGTCTGAGAGGTGAATCAGTTGACTGGTCAACTTGTTCAGTACGGTCGTCACCGTCAGAGAAGAAGCTTTGCCCGTATCAGTGAGGTATTAGAGCTTCCGAATTTGATTGAAATTCAAACTGCTTCTTACGAGTGGTTCTTGCGTGAAGGATTGAAAGAGATGTTTACGGACATTTCGCCAATCTCCGACTTCACCGGAAACCTCGTGCTCGAGTTCATCGACTATTCGCTCAGTGAGCCGAAGTATTCGATCGATGAGTCGAAGGAGCGAGACGTAACTTACTCTGCGCCATTGCGCGTAAAAGTACGTTTGCAAAACAAAGAGACAGGTGAGCTCAAAGAACAAGAAGTGTTCATGGGGGATTTCCCGCTCATGACAGAATCGGGAACGTTTATCATTAACGGTGCAGAACGCGTTATCGTTTCCCAGCTCGTTCGTTCACCAAGCGTTTATTACAACGCGAAACTCGATAAAAACGGTAAGCGTGGCTTCGGAGCGACTGTTATTCCGAACCGTGGTGCATGGCTCGAACTTGAGACAGATGCCAAAGATATCGTTTACGTTCGTATTGACCGTACCCGCAAAATCCCGGTAACGGTGTTGTTGCGTGCCCTCGGTTTCGGTACGGACCAAGAGATTATCGACCTTCTCGGGGATGACGAGTATCTTCGTAACACCCTTGAAAAAGATAATACAGAATCAACAGAAAAAGCGTTAATCGAAATTTACGAGCGTCTCCGCCCTGGTGAACCACCAACGGTTGAGAACGCGAAGTCACTTCTCGTTTCTCGTTTCTTCGACCCAAAACGTTACGACCTTGCAAACGTCGGTCGCTATAAGATGAACAAAAAACTTCATCTTAAAAACCGTCTCTTCGGTCAAAAATTGGCCGAGACGCTCGTTGACCCAGAAACAGGTGAAGTCATCGCCGAAGCTGGAACTGTCCTCGATCGTCGCAACCTTGACCGCGTTCTTCCACACTTGGAGAACGGCCTTGGTTATATGGATGCTGAGCCGACAGGCGGCGTCGCTGAAGGTGAACCGTTCGGTCTTCAATCGATCAAAGTAATCTCACCAGATGACCCAGATGGAGAGCGTATCTTGAACATTATCGGTAACGGCAATATCGACCGTAGCGTGAAACACATCACACCGGCTGATATCATCGCATCGATCAACTACTTCTTTAACTTATTACACGAAGTCGGAACAACAGATGACATTGACCACTTAGGAAACCGTCGTCTTCGTTCAGTCGGAGAACTTCTCCAAAACCAATTCCGGATCGGGCTTTCTCGTATGGAACGTGTCGTTAAAGAACGGATGTCGATTCAAGATCAAAACGCGATCACACCACAGGCGTTAATCAACATTCGCCCAGTTATCGCGTCGCTAAAAGAGTTCTTCGGTAGTTCGCAGTTGTCACAGTTCATGGACCAAACAAACCCGCTCGCAGAGCTCACGCACAAGCGTCGTCTCTCTGCACTTGGACCGGGTGGTTTGACACGTGAGCGTGCCGGTTTCGAAGTTCGAGACGTTCACTATTCGCACTACGGTCGGATGTGTCCAATCGAAACGCCGGAGGGACCAAACATCGGTCTCATCAACTCGCTTTCGTCTTATGCGAAAGTAAACGAGTACGGCTTCATTGAAGCTCCGTACCGTCGAGTCGACCCTGAAACAGGTCTCGTCACGAGCGAGATTCAATATATGACGGCGGATGAAGAAGATCTCTACGTCGTCGCTCAGGCGAACATGCCGCTCACAGAAGAAGGCGGATTCGCCAACGAACAAGTCCTTTGCCGTTTCCGCGGACAAAACTTGTCAGTTGAGCCGAACCGAGTCGATTACATGGACGTCTCGCCGAAACAGGTTGTTTCTGCCGCAACGGCATGTATCCCGTTCCTTGAGAACGATGACTCGAACCGTGCCCTCATGGGAGCGAACATGCAGCGTCAAGCTGTACCACTTCTTCAACCAGATTCACCGATTATCGGTACTGGGATGGAGTACGTGTCAGCGAAAGACTCTGGGGCCGCGATTATCGCGAAATTCCCAGGTGTCGTCGAGCGTGTCACAGCACGCGAAATCTTAGTCCGCCGCACGTCTGACGTGAACGGTTCTGAGGTATCAGGTGACCTTGACCGCTACAAACTTCAAAAGTATGTCCGTTCGAACCAAGGGACATGCTACAACCAGAAGCCGATCATCGCTGCTGGTGACCGTGTCGAAAAAGGAGAAATCCTTGCTGACGGACCGTCGATGGATATGGGTGAGCTCGCGCTCGGTCGTAACGTCGTCGTCGCCTTCATGACATGGGACGGTTACAACTATGAGGATGCGATCATCATGAGTGAACGCCTCGTGAAAGATGATGTGTACACGTCGATTCATATCGAAGAGTACGAATCAGAGTCACGCGACACGAAACTCGGACCTGAGGAAATCACACGTGATATTCCAAACGTCGGTGATGACGCACTTCGCAACTTGGACGACCGTGGGATTATCCGCATCGGTGCGGAAGTCAAGGATGGCGATATCCTCGTCGGTAAAGTTACGCCTAAAGGTGTGACTGAATTGACGGCGGAAGAGCGTCTCTTGCACGCAATCTTCGGTGAGAAGGCACGTGAAGTCCGTGATACGTCACTCCGTGTACCAAACGGCGGCGACGGCATCATCTTGGACGTCAAAGTGTTCGATCGTGAAAACGGTGACGAACTCTCACCAGGCGTGAACCAAATGGTTCGTGTCTACATCGTTCAAAAACGTAAGATTCACGAAGGGGATAAGATGGCGGGACGTCACGGTAACAAAGGTGTTATCTCGCGCATTCTCCCTGAAGAAGACATGCCATACATGCCGGACGGCACACCGATTGACATCATGCTTAACCCACTAGGTGTACCATCACGGATGAACATCGGTCAGGTACTCGAACTCCACCTTGGAATGGCGGCTAAAAAGCTCGGCATCAAAGTGGCGACACCTGTATTCGATGGTGCACGTGAGGAAGACGTATGGGCAACGATTGAAGAAGCTGGAATGGACAAAGACGCCAAGACTCGTCTCTATGACGGTCGTACTGGTGAACCGTTCGATAACCGCGTCTCGGTCGGTGTCATGTATATGATCAAACTCGCGCACATGGTTGACGATAAACTTCACGCTCGTTCGACAGGACCATACTCGCTCGTCACGCAACAACCGCTCGGTGGTAAAGCACAGTTCGGTGGACAGCGTTTCGGTGAGATGGAAGTATGGGCACTTGAAGCGTACGGCGCAGCCTACACGCTCCAAGAGATCCTTACAATCAAGTCGGATGACACGGTTGGTCGTGTGAAAGCATACGAGGCCATCGTGAAAGGTGAGAGCGTTCCGAAAGCGGGCGTTCCTGAGTCGTTCCGCGTCTTGATTAAAGAGCTCCAAGCGCTCGGTATGGAAGTCAAGATGATGTCTGCGGACGATGAAGAAGTTGAAATGAAAGATGAAGATGACGACAACATCCCGAACGCAACATCGGCGTTAGAACAAGTCGTTCAACCGACTGTTACGGAAGAGGAATAAGGCGAAAAGGGAGGTCGGCCCCTTGGTAGATGTTAATCGATTTGAATATATGAAAATCGGCTTGGCTTCACCCGAGAAGATCCGTTCGTGGTCTTACGGGGAAGTCAAAAAGCCGGAAACGATCAACTATCGTACACTTAAACCAGAGAAGGACGGATTGTTCTGTGAACGAATCTTCGGTCCTACGAAAGACTGGGAATGTTACTGCGGGAAATACAAACGAATCCGTTATAAAGGAGTCATTTGTGACCGTTGTGGCGTTGAAGTGACGAAAGCGAAAGTGCGTCGCGAGCGTATGGGCCATATCGAGCTCGCGGCACCAGTTTCGCACATCTGGTACTTCAAAGGGATTCCAAGCCGAATGGGGCTTGTTCTCGATATGTCACCACGTGCGCTCGAAGAAGTAATCTACTTCGCGTCGTACGTTGTGACGGAGCCAGGTGACACTCCGCTTGAGAAGAAACAACTTCTCTCGGAAAAAGAATACCGTCTCTACCGTGAAAAATACGGCAGTGACTTCAGAGCAGACATGGGTGCAGAAGCAATCCGCACACTCCTTCAAGACGTTCAACTCGAGAAGGAAGTCGGAGAACTCCGCGAAGAATTGAAGACGGTTCAAGGCCAACGTCGTACACGTGCGATTAAACGTCTTGAAGTGCTCGATGCGTTCTTCACGTCAGGTAATGATCCAGATTGGATGATTCTTGAAGTACTTCCTGTCATTCCGCCAGAGCTTCGCCCGATGGTGCAGCTCGACGGTGGACGCTTTGCGACATCTGACTTGAACGATTTGTATCGTCGAGTCATCAACCGAAACAACCGTCTTAAACGTTTGCTCGATCTCGGCGCGCCGAACATCATCGTGCAAAACGAGAAGCGTATGCTTCAAGAAGCGGTTGACGCCCTCATCGACAACGGTCGTCGTGGTCGTCCGGTCACAGGACCAGGTAACCGTCCCCTTAAATCACTTTCACACATGTTGAAAGGGAAACAAGGTCGTTTCCGTCAAAACCTTCTTGGTAAACGGGTCGACTATTCAGGACGTTCGGTTATCGTCGTTGGTCCAAACTTGAAGATGTACCAATGTGGTCTCCCGAAAGAGATGGCCCTTGAACTCTTCAAACCGTTCGTGATGAAAGAACTTGTCGGTCGCGGCATCGCGTCGAACATCAAGAACGCCAAACGTAAGATTGAGAAGATGCAACCAGAAATCTGGGGCGTCCTCGAAGAAGTCATTCGTGAGCATCCGGTTCTCTTGAACCGTGCCCCAACGCTTCACCGCCTAGGGATTCAAGCTTTCGAACCGATTCTCGTCGAAGGTCGCGCGATTCGCCTTCACCCGCTCGTATGTACGGCTTATAACGCCGACTTTGATGGTGACCAAATGGCGGTTCACGTACCACTTTCTGCTGAAGCACAAGCTGAAGCTCGTCTTCTCATGCTCGCAGCGCAAAACATCTTGAACCCGAAAGACGGAAAACCAGTTGTTACACCATCGCAGGATATGGTCCTCGGTAACTACTACATCTCGCTTGAACGCGACGATGCCGTCGGACAAGGGAAAATTTTGTCGAACGTGAACGAAGCGCTCATCGCGTATCAAAATGGCTATGTCCACTTGCATACACGTGTCGCTCTTCCAGCACGTACGCTCAACAACCCGACGTTCACAGATGAGCAAAACGAGAAAATGTTGATCACAACGGTCGGTAAGATGATCTTTAACGAGATCTTGCCGAACACGTTCCCATACTTGAACGAGCCGACGATGGAAAACTTACAGGAAGCAACGCCTGACAAGTACTTCATCGACAAAGGTGCCAACGTGGCAGAAGAAATCGCCTCACGTCCTTTGGTCGAGCCGTTCAAAAAAGGATTCCTTGGAAAAGTCATCGCGGAAGTGTTCCAGAAGTTCGAAACGACTGAAACAAGCCGCATGCTTGACCGGATGAAAGATCTCGGCTTCAAACACTCGACGAAAGCCGGTGTGACGGTCGGAATCGCTGATATCATCGTTCTTCCGGACAAACAAGAAATCCTTGATGAAGCGCAAACTCAAGTCGATCAAATCATGAAGTCATTCCGTCGCGGTCTCATCACTGAAGATGAGCGTTACGAGCGCGTTGTACGCTCTTGGAACGAAGCGAAGGATGAGATTCAATCACGATTGATGAAATCCCTCAATCGCTTGAACCCAATCTTCATGATGTCTGACTCAGGTGCCCGTGGTAACGCGTCCAACTTCACGCAGCTCGCAGGGATGCGTGGTTTGATGGCCGCTCCATCTGGCCGCATCATCGAACTTCCGATCAAATCTTCATTCCGTGAAGGTCTGACGGTACAAGAGTACTTCATCTCGACGCACGGTGCGCGTAAAGGTCTTGCCGATACAGCCCTTAAGACGGCTGACTCAGGTTACTTGACGCGTCGTCTTGTTGACGTAGCCCAAGATGTCATCATCCGTGAAGAAGATTGTGGAACGGACCGCGGAATCCGCGTTGCCGCTCTCCGCGAAGGCACGGAAGAAATCGAAAACTTGTATGACCGCCTCGTCGGCCGTACAGCGTTCGAGACAGTGGCACATCCGGAAACGGGTGAAGTCATGGTCGAGAAGAACCAATTGATTACCGAAGATCTCGCTCGCGACATCGTCGACGCTGGAATCGAACGAGTTGAAATCCGTACAGCCTTTACATGTAACACGTCACACGGCGTATGTAAGAAATGTTACGGCCGCAACTTGGCGACTGGCTCGAACGTTGAAGTCGGCGAAGCTGTCGGAATCATCGCCGCGCAATCAATCGGTGAGCCAGGAACGCAGCTTACAATGCGTACCTTCCACACAGGTGGGGTAGCCGGAGATGATATCACACAAGGTCTTCCACGTATCCAAGAGGTATTCGAGGCTCGTAACCCGAAAGGGCAAGCGGTCATCTCGGAAATCCCTGGTACGGTCATCGACTTCACAGAATCGCGTGACAAGCGTGAACTCACCGTCGAAGGACTCAGTGAGACACGTACGTACACGATTCCGTTCGGAGCACGTCTTCGTGTTCAAATCGGAGATACAGTAGAAGCTGGAGAAGTCTTCACGGAAGGTTCGATCGATCCGAAAGAATTGCTCGCCGTCCGTGGTGTATCTGGTGTTCAAAACTACTTGCTCCAAGAAGTACAAAAAGTTTACCGCATGCAAGGGGTAGAAATCGGCGACAAACACGTCGAAGTCATGGTTCGCCAAATGCTTCGCCGCGTCAAAGTCATCGAGTCTGGTGACACGCCACTTCTCCCTGGTTCGCTCGTCGATATCAGCGTCTTCAAAGAAGCGTGTAAAGATACGCTTCGCGAAGGCAAGAGCCCGGCAACAGCGAAACCGGTCCTTCTCGGAATCACAAAAGCGTCGCTTGAGACAGATTCGTTCCTCTCGGCCGCTTCGTTCCAAGAAACGACTCGTGTATTGACAGACGCTGCCATCAAAGGCAAGCGCGACTATCTCCTCGGACTCAAAGAGAACGTCATCATCGGGAAACTCGTTCCAGCTGGTACTGGGATGCCGGTTTACCGTGATGTTAAACTCAAAGAAGAAGAGACGAAAGCCGTTCTCGAAGACACGACAGTAGAATAAAAACGTCTTGACAGCATGGGTTGGCGGTGCTACTATGATTTAGTGCCGCCAATCGGTTGTTGTCGATGACAACGGTGTCCAGCAGTCGGCAAGCTACTTGGACGTCACCCGATCTTTCTCCGGAAAGGTTTGGCTGCTATTATTGCCACTTTCAAGGTATAACTCACGTTTTTGCGAGGTCATGGAATGCCTACGCCTCGTAAAAGCGTTTCGTTATGACCTTAAATGAACCACCCGGGTCGGTGGGTCTAGAAAATAGCATAATTCAGGAAGGGAGGATCTTCAAAGATGCCTACTATCAACCAGTTAGTCCGTAAAGGACGTAAATCGAAAGTCGTTAAATCTGACTCTCCAGCACTTAACAAAGGTTACAACAGTTTCATCAAGTCACAAACTAACGTGAGCTCGCCACAGAAACGTGGTGTTTGTACACGTGTTGGTACAATGACTCCGAAGAAACCGAACTCGGCATTACGTAAGTATGCTCGTGTTCGTTTGACTAACCAAATCGAAGTGACTGCGTACATTCCAGGTATTGGCCACAACCTTCAAGAGCACAGCGTTGTTCTTATCCGTGGAGGACGTGTAAAAGACTTACCAGGGGTACGTTACCACATCGTTCGTGGTGCGCTTGACACTGCAGGTGTTGACGGACGTATGCAAGGCCGTTCTAAATACGGTACGAAACGTCCGAAAGCTGCGAAGAAGTAATTCTCGCAAAACTAAAAACTACTGAAATTTTGAAAGGAGGGTACTCGGATGCGTAAAAACCGTGCAGAACGTCGTGACGTTATCGCAGATCCGATCTACAACTCGAAATTGGTAACTCGCCTCATTAACCGTGTCATGTTAGACGGTAAAAAAGGTACAGCTCAAACTATCATTTACAACGCATTTGGCCTCATCGCTGAACGCTCAGGCAAAGAGCCTATGGAAGTGTTCGAAGAAGCAATGAACAACATCATGCCTGTACTTGAAGTTAAAGCTCGCCGTGTTGGTGGAGCAAACTACCAAGTTCCTGTTGAAGTTCGTCCAGAGCGCCGTACGACACTTGGTCTTCGTTACCTCGTGAACTACGCTCGTCTCCGCAACGAGAAAACGATGGAGCAACGTATCGCGAATGAAATCATGGATGCAGCCAATAACACTGGTGCGTCTGTTAAGAAACGCGAAGACATGCATAAGATGGCAGAAGCGAACAAAGCGTTTGCTCACTATCGTTGGTAAGTTAAACGTAAAGACCACTCCACGTCACCAAGCGGTGGCTTAATGGAGTGGCTTTCGGGTATAATCATATCGTGTGCCAGCACACGAAAAACACATGCGGAAGGAGAATACCCAGTATGGCAAGAGAATTCTCCCTAAAGAATACTCGTAACATCGGGATCATGGCTCACATCGATGCCGGTAAGACGACAACAACTGAACGTATTCTTTATTACACAGGTCGTATCCACAAGATTGGTGAAACTCATGAAGGAGCTTCACAAATGGACTGGATGGAGCAGGAGCAAGAGCGTGGAATCACGATCACTTCTGCAGCGACAACTGCACAGTGGAATGGCCACCGTGTAAACATCATCGATACACCTGGACACGTAGACTTCACAGTTGAAGTTGAACGTTCACTCCGTGTACTTGATGGCGCTGTTGCGGTACTTGACGCTCAGTCAGGTGTTGAACCACAAACAGAAACTGTATGGCGTCAAGCGACGACTTACGGTGTTCCACGTGTCGTATTCGTCAACAAGATGGATAAGATCGGTGCGGACTTCTTGTACTCGGTGAAAACACTTCACGAACGTTTACACGCAAACGCACATCCAATCCAACTTCCAATCGGTGCGGAAGATGAATTCAAAGGAATCATCGACCTCGTTGAGAAGAAGACATACATGTACACGAACGACCTCGGTACTGACATCGAAGTAACGGATGGCTACCCAGCTGACATGGCTGACGAAGCTGAAGAACTTCGCGGTCAATTGATCGAAGCGGTTGCTGACTACAACGAAGAGTTGATGATGAAATACCTCGAAGGCGAAGAGATCTCAATCGAAGAACTCAAAGCTGGTATCCGTCAAGCAACACTCAGCGTAGAATTCTACCCTGTACTCGTTGGTTCTGCCTTCAAAAACAAAGGTGTTCAATTGATGTTGGACGCTGTTGTTGATTACCTCCCATCACCAGTTGATGTTGAGTCAATCAAAGGTGTTAACCTCGACACAGAAGAAGAAATCACGCGTGAGCCTTCTGACGAAGCTCCGTTCTCGGCACTTGCGTTCAAAGTCATGACGGATCCTTACGTCGGTAAATTGACGTTCTTCCGCGTGTACTCTGGTACAGCACAAGCTGGTTCGTATGTGAAGAACTCGACTAAAGGTAAGCGTGAGCGCCTCGGTCGTATCCTTCAAATGCACGCGAACAGCCGTGAAGAAATCCCAATGGTATTCGCTGGTGACATCGCCGCAGCCGTTGGTCTTAAAGATACTACGACTGGTGATACGCTTTGCTCAGAGAAAGACAACGTCGTTCTCGAGTCAATGACATTCCCAGAACCGGTTATCTCGGTCGCTATCGAGCCTAAATCGAAAGCTGACCAAGACAAGATGGGTCAAGCCCTCGCGAAACTCGCAGAAGAGGATCCAACTTTCCGCACTGAAACAAACCAAGAGACTGGTCAAACGATCATCTCTGGTATGGGTGAGCTTCACCTTGATATCCTCGTTGACCGTATGCGTCGCGAATTCAAAGTAGAAGCTAACGTTGGTGCACCACAAGTTGCTTACCGTGAGACAATCCGTGGCGCTGCGAAGATCGATTCGAAATTCGTACGTCAATCAGGTGGACGCGGTCAGTACGGTCACGTTGTCGTAGAATTCGAGCCGAACGAAGAAGGCGCTGGATTCGCATTCGAGAACAAGATCGTCGGTGGTGTTGTACCACGTGAATACGTCCCAGCTGTTCAGAACGGGATTGAAGAAGCTCTCGAAAACGGTATCCTCGCTGGTTACCCAGTAGTTGACGTTAAAGCTGCCCTCGTCTTCGGATCGTACCACGATGTCGACTCGAACGAGATGGCGTTTAAAGTTGCTGCTTCGATGGCGGTTAAACAACTTAAGGAACAAGCGAAAGCTGTAATCCTTGAGCCAATGATGCGTGTCGAAGTTGTTATCCCAGAAGAATACTTGGGAGACATCATGGGTGACGTCACGTCACGCCGTGGACGCGTAGAAGGTATGGAAGCACGCGGTAACGCTCAAGTCGTTAAAGCAATGGTTCCACTTTCAGAAATGTTTGGATATGCGACATCGCTTCGTTCACGTACGCAAGGACGCGGAACGTACTCGATGCACTTCGATCACTACGAAGAAGTACCGAAGTCAATCGCAGAAGAAATCATCAAAAAAGCGAACGGCTAATAACGGTTGTAACGCTTAATTGATTGTTGTAAGCTAAGGAGGACGTATGTTAAAAGTAGCCTACGTCTTCCTAGTTAAATAAAAAACTAATTGTCTAATAGAGGAGGAATCTAGAATGGGTAAAGAAAAATTCGACCGTTCTAAACCGCACGTTAACGTTGGTACAATCGGCCACGTCGACCACGGTAAAACAACTTTGACTGCAGCGATCTCAGCTGTACTTTCAAAAGCACAAGGTAAAACAGCTACAAAGTTTGACGCAATCGATGGTGCTCCTGAAGAGCGTGAGCGCGGTATCACAATCGCAACAGCTCACATCGAGTACGAAACTGACAAACGCCACTATGCACACGTTGACTGCCCAGGTCACGCTGACTATGTTAAAAACATGATCACTGGTGCTGCACAAATGGACGGCGCGATCCTCGTTGTTTCGGCAACTGATGGCCCAATGCCACAAACACGTGAGCACATCCTTCTTTCACGTCAAGTAGGTGTTCCTTTCATCGTCGTATTCATGAACAAAGTTGACATGGTTGACGACGAAGAACTCCTTGAGCTCGTTGAAATGGAAATCCGTGAACTTCTTTCTGAGTACGACTTCCCAGGCGACGACCTCCCTGTAATCAAAGGTTCTGCACTTGGCGCGCTTAACGGCGAACCACAGTGGGAAGAAAAAATCATGGAACTCATGAACGCAGTTGATGAGTACATCCCTGAGCCAGTTCGTGACACGGACAAAGAATTCATGATGCCAGTTGAGGACGTATTCTCAATCACTGGTCGCGGTACTGTAGCGACTGGTCGTGTTGAGCGTGGTGTTCTCCGCGTCAACGACGAAGTTGAAATCGTTGGTCTTACAGAAGAAACTAAGAAAACTGTATGTACTGGTGTAGAGATGTTCCGTAAGCTTCTCGACTACGCTGAAGCTGGCGACAACATCGGTGCTCTTCTCCGTGGTGTATCACGTGAAGACATCGAGCGTGGACAAGTACTTGCTAAGCCAGGTTCAATCACGCCGCACTCAAAGTTCAAAGCTTCAATCTACGTTCTTTCTAAAGAAGAGGGTGGCCGTCACACGCCATTCTTCGCGAACTACCGTCCGCAGTTCTACTTCCGTACAACTGACGTAACAGGTATCGTTCACCTTCCAGAAGGTACTGAAATGGTAATGCCAGGAGACAACATCGAGTTGACGATCGAATTGATTTCTACAATCGCGATCGAAGACGGAACACGTTTCTCAATCCGTGAGGGTGGCCGTACAGTAGGCGCTGGTTCAGTAACTGAAATCATCGAGTAATCGATTGATACACTGACCTTTCAAGCAGTCCGCATTTTGCGGGCTGCTTTTTTGTTTTATGGCGAGACGTGGTAAGATGGGACATATGTTGCAGGAAGGGGTGACGAGGATGGAAAAACAAGTCGAGACGTTATGCCGCTTGAATGGGATTGCGTGTCGGTTCGGTGGGTCGACGTTATTGAAGCATCATGGACTCATCGAAACGACGAATGACTTGGATGTATTCGTGGAGCCGGATCAATTCGAACGATTGGATCAAGTGTTGAGCCGAGTCGGCGTCAAAGTCGAAACGAAACCGCATGCCGACTACATGACGACATACTTTAGTGAATATGTGTTTGAAGGGGGCGACATCGATGTGATGGCCAGTTTCCGGATGAAGTGCACCGATGGGATTTATACGCATCCCTACATTGAACCGGTCGGCAGCTGGATGCGACTCGAAGAGTGGGTCGTGCTGTATACGGTCATCGGTCGGGAAGATCGGCTTAATCGACTGGCGGATTATTTTGAGACGCATGAGCTCAATGAAGGGATCGTCCAAGCATGCCTCAAACGAGCCCCCGCCTCGGTCATTGAAGCCGTCACCGAACGCTTCGGAACCTATATGAAACGCTAGGTCGAGTTGGCACGGCGGTTCTCGAAAGAAATAGTTCAACAAAAGAAGGAAAATAGCTTGCAAATGGGTTCGAATCTTGTTACATTAGTGAACGTTGAACAACTCATCAGACATCCGGCACAATTAAAAAATCAAATCTTGCATTTCATATGTAGATTCGATATAATGATTAAGTGTTTGTGCGAGTGGTGAGAGACTTTACAGCAGAAATCGGGTCCAATCGTTGATTTGCAATGATCGGATACCTCTGCTGACACAAGCACGCTGCGATGAAGCGGGAGGTTATGACACGCCAGGCAGCTTTGCCATGGCCGGTGTGGAAATTTCCGCGGAGAACTGTCTATTTTTAAAAATAGGCGACAAAGGAGGGAAACTTACATGGCAAATGAAAAAATCCGTATTCGTTTAAAAGCATACGACCATCGCGTACTCGATCAATCAGCTGAGAAAATCGTTGATACTGCGAAGCGTTCAGGTGCAAAGGTTTCGGGACCAATCCCGCTTCCAACTGACAAATCGATCTACACGATCCTTCGTGCCGTTCACAAGTACAAAGATGCTCGTGAACAGTTCGAAATGCGTACACACAAACGCTTAATCGACATCGTTAACCCAACACCAAAAACGGTTGATGCGCTTATGCGTCTCGAATTACCATCAGGTGTGGACATCGAAATCAAACTTTAATTCTTCATATAGTAGATACTAGCCAGAAGAGACAATAATTATTAAACAGGAGGTGTATCTCATGGCTAAAGGAATCTTAGGAACAAAACTCGGTATGACTCAAATCTTCAACGAAGCAGGCGAAGTCGTACCAGTAACAGTAGTTGCTGTCGAAGGAAACGTCGTTCTTCAACTTAAAACGGTTGAAACAGACGGTTACGAGGCACTTCAACTCGGTTTCGGAGACATCAAAGAATCACGTCAAAACAAACCAGCAAAAGGTCACGCTGCGAAAGCAAGTGCGACACCTAAGCGCTTCATCAAAGAGATTCGTACTTCAGTAGAAGGATACGAAATCGGTCAAGAGATCAAGGCGGACATTTTCGCTGCAGGTGAATTAGTAGACGTAACAGGTACATCGAAAGGTAAAGGATTCCAAGGTGCGATCAAGCGTCACGGACAATCACGTGGACCAATGGCTCACGGTTCGCGCTACCACCGTCGTCCTGGTTCGATGGGTCCTGTAGCTCCTAACCGCGTATTTAAAGGGAAGCTTCTTCCTGGTCAAATGGGTGGCGAGCGTAAAACGATTCAAAACCTTGAAGTTGTCAAAGTTGACGTGGAACGCGGCCTTGTACTCGTTAAAGGCGCAATCCCAGGCGCTCGCAAGTCGAACGTCATCATCAAAACAGCGGTAAAGGGTAACTAATTAACTGCACGGAAAGGAGGAATTACGAATGCCTAAAGTAGCTTTGCTTAACCAAACAGGTTCACAAGTTGGCGAAATCGAATTGGCAGAAGCCATCTTCGGTATCGAGCCAAATGACTCAGTACTTTATGACGCGATCGTTATGCAACAAGCATCACGCCGTCAAGGTACTCACGATACGAAAGGTCGCTCGGAAGTACGCGGTGGCGGCCGTAAACCATGGAAACAAAAGGGAACTGGTCGTGCGCGCCAAGGTTCTATCCGCTCACCACAATGGGTTGGTGGTGGTACAGTCTTCGGTCCAACACCACGTTCATACTCTTACAAGCTTCCTAAAAAAGTTCGTCGTCTTGCACTTCTCTCGGCTTTGTCGTCAAAAGTGAAAAACAACGAAATGATCGTCCTCGAAGGCCTTGCTTTCGATGCACCAAAAACAAAAGATATGGTCGCTGTACTTCTTGGCCTATCAGTAGAACGTAAGGCTCTTGTAGTCACAGCGGACTACAATGAGACTATCGCTCTCGCAGCTCGTAACATCCCAGGAGTGACTGTGATCGAAGCAGCCGGCGTTAACGTTCTTGACCTCGTTGCTAACGACAAAGTCATCTTCACTAAAGATGCGGTTGCGAAGGTAGAGGAGGTGCTTGCATAATGGCTCAAGCATACGATATCATCAAACGTCCTATCATCACTGAGCGTTCTGTTAGCCTCATGGAAGCTAACAAATACGTTTTCGAGATCGACGTTAAAGCGACTAAATCACAAGTGAAGCACGCTATCGAAACAATCTTCAACGTGAAAGTTGCTTCGGTAAACACAATGAACATGAAACCGAAAGCGAAACGTGTCGGTCGTCACTCTGGTTACACATCGCGTCGTAAAAAAGCGATCGTAACTCTTGCTGAAGGCAACACAATCGACTTCCTCGGTTAATTTACTACCTTAGAAGAAAAGGAGGGAATCCTCGATGGCAATTAAAAAGTTTAAGCCGACCACTAACGGTCGCCGTAACATGACATCTCTCGACTTTGCAGAGATCACAACGAATCGCCCTGAAAAATCGTTAACTGAAAAGCTTTCGAAAAAAGGCGGTCGTAACAACCAAGGTCGTTTGACAGTACGTCACCAAGGTGGCGGACACAAACGTAAATACCGTATCATCGATTTCAAACGTAACAAAGATGGCATCGTCGGACGCGTTGCTACGATCGAATACGATCCAAACCGTTCAGCAAACATCGCCCTCATCAACTATGCAGATGGTGAGAAACGTTACATCCTCGCTCCTAAGGGCATCAAAGTAGGCATGGAAATCATGGCTGGCCCAGAAGCGGATATCAAAGTGGGGAACGCTCTTCCACTTATGAACATCCCTGTCGGTACTACTATCCACAACATCGAGCTTAAGCCTGGTAAGGGCGGTCAGCTTGTTCGTGCGGCTGGTGCATCGGCACAAATCCAAGGACGTGACGGCAAGTACGTTATCGTTCGTCTTCAATCAGGTGAATCACGTTTGTTCCTCGGCACTTGCCGCGCGACAGTCGGTTCAGTTGGTAACGAAGAACACGAACTCGTAAACATCGGTAAAGCAGGACGTTCACGTTGGTTAGGCAAACGCCCAACAGTACGTGGTTCTGTAATGAACCCGGTTGATCACCCACACGGTGGTGGTGAAGGTCGTGCGCCAATCGGTCGTTCGGGCCCACTTACTCCTTGGGGTAAACCAGCTCTTGGTCTTAAAACACGTAAGAAAAACAAATCGAGCGACATGTACATCCTTCGTCGCCGTAAGAAATAATTACTACATGATTCTCGGGCGGTTCGAAAGGGCCGTTCCCGAATCATTCCAAAGGGAGGTTCTATCATGGGTCGCAGCTTGAAAAAAGGTCCATTCGCAGATCACCATTTGCTCGCTAAAGTTGACAAACTTAACGAATCTGGTGAGAAGCAAGTCATCAAAACTTGGTCACGTCGCTCGACAATCTTCCCAGAATTCATGGGTCACACGTTCGGTGTACACGATGGTCGTAAACACGTACCAGTATTCGTGACAGAAGACATGGTCGGTCACAAACTTGGTGAATTCGCTCCAACACGTACGTACAAAGGTCACGGATCAGACAAGAAAACGAAACGGTAATTTGAGGGGAGGTCAAATCCATGCAAGCTAAAGCATCAGCTAATATGGTCCGTCTTGCTCCTCGCAAAGCACGTCTCGTTGTAGACTTAATTCGCGGGAAACAAGTCGGCGAAGCGCTCTCTGTCCTTGCTCACACGAACAAGGCAGCGTCGCCAATCGTTGAAAAAGTATTGAAGTCAGCGATTGCAAACGCAGAGCACAACTACGATATGAATATTGAGAACCTTGTAGTGTCGGAAATCTTCGTCAACGAAGGTCCAACACTCAAACGCTTCCGCCCACGTGCGATGGGTCGCGCAAGCCGCATTAACAAACGCACAAGCCACATCCACATCGTGGTAACTGAGAAATAAGGAGGGATATGTAGTGGGTCAAAAGGTAAATCCGCACGGTCTTCGCGTTGGTATTATCAAAGACTGGGATTCGCGTTGGTACGCTGAGAAAGACTACGCAGATCTCCTTCATGAAGACTTCGTTATTCGTGAATACATCGAAAACAAAATGAAGGATGCTAGTGTTTCTAAAGTAGAAATCGAACGCGCTGCAAATCGCGTAAACATTTCACTTCACACTGCGAAACCAGGTATGGTTATCGGTAAAGGTGGTTCGGAAATCGAATCACTCCGTAAAAACATCATCAAGCTTGCTGAAGGCAAACGTGTTCACATCAACGTTGTTGAAGTGAAAAACGCGGACGCTGTCGCTAAACTTGTTGCTGAAAACATCGCTCGTCAATTGGAAGGCCGTGTGTCATTCCGTCGTGCAATGAAACAATCAATCCAACGTTCGATGCGCACTGGCATCAAAGGGATCAAAACAGAAGTTTCTGGTCGTCTTGGTGGCGCTGATATCGCTCGTTCAGAGAAGTACTCGGAAGGAACAGTTCCACTTCACACGCTCCGTGCCGACATCGACTACGGAACAGCTGAAGCTGACACAACTTATGGTAAAATCGGAATTAAAGTCTGGTTGTACCATGGTGAAGTTCTTCCAACAAAAAACAACACAGCTAAAAACGCTGAATAATAAACACTCTTTCAGGAAGGAGGCAACACACTATGTTGTTACCTAAACGCGTGAAATATCGTCGTGTACACCGTGGTAAAATGCGCGGAAATGCAAAACGCGGCACAACAGTTCATTTCGGTGAATTCGGTCTCCAATCGCTCGAAGCGAGCTGGATCACAAACCGTCAAATCGAATCAGCACGTATCGCAATGACACGTTATATGAAACGTGGTGGTAAAGTGTGGATCAAGATCTTCCCACACAAGCCATACACGAAAAAGCCTCTCGAAGTCCGAATGGGTTCGGGTAAAGGTGCTCCAGAAGGCTGGGTAGCTGTAGTTAAGCCTGGCAAAGTTATGTTTGAAATCGCGGGTGTATCTGAGGAAGTAGCACGTGAGGCGCTTCGTCTTGCTGCACACAAACTTCCAGTTAAATGTAAGTTCGTGAAACGTGAAGAAAATGGTGGTGATACGAATGAAAGCAACTGATCTCCGTCAATCAACAACTGAAGAGCTCAACGGTAAAGTAGGCGAGTGGAAAGAAGAACTCTTTAACCTTCGTTTCCAATTGGCTACAGGTCAGCTTGAGAATCCTGCTCGTATCCGTGAAGTACGCAAGTCGATTGCGCGTGCTAAAACGATTCTTCGTGAACGCGAACTCGGCATCAACAACGGCTAATCTAATCGGATTCTTTAAGAGGAGGTAACACTCATGGAACGCAATAAGCGTAAAGTACTCACTGGACGCGTCGTGTCTGACAAAATGGACAAAACGATCGTCGTTGCAGTTGAAACAAAAGTACGTCATAAGCTTTATGGCAAACGTGTAAACTACACGAAGAAATTTAAAGCACACGATGAGAACAATGTCGCTAAAATCGGCGATGTGGTACGCATCGCGGAAACACGTCCGCTTTCTAAAGACAAACGTTTCCGTCTCGTAACAGTAGTAGAAGAGTCAGTAATCATCTAATAACAGTTCGGATCTATAAACATCCGGAGGGAGGTACACTCGCATGATTCAACAAGAATCTCGCTTGAAAGTAGCAGACAACTCTGGCGCGCGTGAACTGTTGACAATTAAAGTCCTCGGTGGTTCAGGTCGTAAGACTGCCAACATCGGTGACATTATCGTCGCAACGGTAAAACAAGCAACACCAGGTGGCGTTGTTAAAAAAGGTGACGTTGTCAGAGCAGTTGTCGTTCGTACAAAACGCGGCGCTCGTCGTAAAGATGGTTCGTACATCCGTTTCGATGAGAACGCAGCAGTCATCATCAAAGATGACAAGAGCCCACGCGGCACTCGGATCTTCGGGCCAGTTGCACGTGAACTTCGTGAAAAAGAATTCATGAAGATCGTTTCGTTGGCACCGGAAGTACTTTAATTTCCAATTTCAATCCTATAAGGAGGTGCGCAAAACGATGCATGTTAAAAAAGGCGATACAGTCCAGGTAATGTCTGGTAAAGATAAAGGCAAGCAAGGGGTTATCCTCAAAGCTATGCCAAGCAAGAACCGCGTAGTCGTAGAAGGTATCAACGTGATTAAAAAACACTCGAAACCATCACAAGCGAATCCACAAGGCGGTATCCTTGAAATCGAAGCACCAATTCACGTCTCGAACGTCATGCCACTCGACCCTAAAACGGGCAAACCAACTCGCGTTGGTTTCAAAGTAGTCGATGGTAAAAAAGTTCGTGTCGCGAAATCGGGCGAAGTACTCGATAAATAAGAAGAACGTGACGAAAGGAGGTCCATTCGACTATGAACCGTTTGCAAGAGAAGTATAAAAGCGACATCGTGAAAGCGATGATGGATAAATTCAACTATGACTCAGTTATGCAAGTCCCACAGGTCGACAAGATCGTCATCAACATGGGTGTAGGTGACGCTGTTTCGAACTCGAAGGCTCTTGACATGGCAGTGGAAGAATTATCAATTCTTTCTGGTCAAAAACCACTCGTAACGAAGGCTAAGAAATCAATCGCTGGTTTCAAACTTCGTGAAGGCATGCCAATCGGTGCGAAGGTTACTCTTCGTGGCGAGCGTATGTACGATTTCCTCGACAAATTGGTAACTGTTTCACTTCCACGTGTACGCGACTTCCGCGGTGTATCGAAGAAAGCATTCGACGGACGCGGTAACTACACGCTTGGTGTGAAAGAGCAACTTATTTTCCCTGAGATCGATTACGATAAAGTAACAAAAGTACGCGGTATGGATATCGTTGTTGTTACAACAGCGAACACAGACGAAGAAGCTCGTGAATTGCTCACACTTCTCGGAATGCCATTCCAAAAATAATCTAAAGGGAGGTCGACAACATGGCTAAAAAGTCAATGGTGAATCGCGAACAAAAACGCGAGAAACTCGTTGCCCAGTACGCTGAGAAACGTGCACAATTGAAAGCTGAAGGCGACTACATCGGACTCAGCAAATTGCCACGTAACTCTTCACCTGTGCGTCTTCATAACCGTTGCCGCATCACAGGTCGTCCACATGGTTACATGGGTAAATTCGGGATCAGCCGTATCAAGTTCCGTGATCTTGCATACAAAGGTCAAATCCCTGGTGTTAAAAAAGCAAGTTGGTAATCCACTAACAGTGTGAAAGGAGGTACATCGCATGGTAATGACAGACCCAATTGCAGATATGCTTACACGTATCCGTAACGCTAACATGGTTCGCCATGAAAAATTAGAGCTTCCAGCTTCTAATATCAAACGTGAGGTTGCAGAGATCCTCAAGCGTGAAGGTTTCATTCGCGATGTTGAATATATCGAGGACGCTAAGCAAGGTACACTTCGTTTGTTCCTTAAGTACGGAGCAAGCAACGAACGTGTTATCACTGGTCTCAAACGCATTTCGAAACCAGGTCTTCGTGTATACGCAAAAGCAGATGAAGTACCAAAAGTACTCGGAGGACTCGGTATCGCAGTTCTTTCGACATCAAAAGGTCTTATGACTGATAAAGAAGCTCGCCAACAACAAGTCGGCGGCGAAGTGCTCGCCTACATCTGGTAAGTCACTTTTCTAACAAGAACGGAGGTGTAATCAATGTCACGTATTGGTAAAAAACCAGTTACGATTCCAGCTGGCGTTACTGTATCGGTTGCAGAAGACAACACGGTCACAGTAAAAGGTGCTAAAGGTGAACTTTCGCTTTCAGCTAACCCAGCCTTGGAAATCAAAGTTGAAGAAAACGAATTGACTGTTGTTCGTCCGGATGACTCGAAAGAGAACCGTACGATCCACGGTACGACACGTGCCCTTATCGCCAACATGGTGGAAGGTGTGTCTAACGGATTCCAGAAAACACTTGAGATCTCAGGGGTTGGTTACCGTGCAGCTAAGCAAGGTAACAAACTCGTCCTCAGCCTCGGTTACTCGCACCCAATCGAGTACGTTGCTGAAGAAGGTATCGAGATTGAAGTTCCTTCAAACACGCAAATCATCGTTAAAGGGATTAACAAAGAGCGCGTCGGTCACGTTGCAGCTCAAATCCGCTCGTACCGTGCTCCAGAACCTTACAAAGGTAAAGGTGTTCGTTACTCTGATGAACGTATTCGCCGTAAAGAAGGTAAGACTGGTAAGTAATTCGTCACGAAATGAACGGAAAGGAGTGGCATAAATGATCACAAAAGCAGACAAAAATGCAGTTCGTAAGAAACGTCATGCTCGTGTACGTCGTACGATCACGGGGACAGCAGCTCGTCCACGTTTGAACGTATTCCGCTCGAGCAAGCACATCTACGTTCAACTCATCGATGATGCAGCACAAACAACGCTTGTGTCAGCATCTTCGAAAGATAAAGCTCTCGATCTTACAAACGGCGGCAACGTTGAAGCAGCGAAAGCTGTTGGTAAACTTGCAGCTGAACGTGCACTCGAGAAAGGTATCGACACTGTTGTGTTCGACCGTGGTGGATACCTCTATCATGGCCGCGTCAAAGCTGTTGCTGAAGCAGCTCGTGAAGCAGGTCTTAAATTCTAACAAAAAGGAGGGGACACTCGATGCGCCAGTTAGACGTTAACATGGAACAACTTGAAGAACGCGTTGTTACCGTAAACCGCGTCGCGAAAGTCGTGAAAGGTGGCCGTCGCTTCCGTTTCGCCGCTCTCGTCGTCGTAGGTGACAAGAATGGTCACGTCGGTTTCGGTACAGGTAAGGCACAAGAGGTGCCAGAAGCGATCCGCAAGGCTATTGAAGCCGCTAAGAAAAACATGGTTCAAGTACCGATGGTTGGTACAACAATTCCACACGAAATCACAGGAGTATTCGGAGCAGGTCGTGTATTCATGAAACCAGCTTCTGAAGGTACTGGGGTTATCGCAGGTGGACCGGTTCGTGCAGTGCTCGAACTTGCAGGTGTAGGTGACATCCTTTCGAAATCGCTTGGATCTAACACACCAATCAACATCGTCCGTGCGACGGTTAAAGGCTTGACAGAGCTTAAAAAAGCAGAGGAAGTTGCTAAACTACGCGGTAAAAGCGTAGAAGAACTTCTTAAATAAGGGAGGGAATTAGACATGGCGAAACTCGCAATCACCCTCACACGCAGCACTATTGGTCGTCCTGAGGATCAGCGTGTAACAGTACGTACACTCGGTCTTCGTAAAATGCATCAGACTGTCGTTGTCCCTGACAACGTAGCGATGCGTGGTATGATCAAAAAGGTGTCGCACCTTGTGACTGTAAACGAAATCAACGAATAATAAAGATCTTACTAAATAAGGAGGTGCCACTATGAAACTCCATGAATTGAAGCCAACTCCAGGTTCGCGTCACGAACGCAACCGTGTCGGTCGCGGTATGGCGACTGGTAACGGTAAAACTTCTGGCCGTGGACATAAAGGTCAAAAAGCTCGTTCGGGCGGTGGCGTTCGTCCAGGATTTGAAGGTGGGCAAAACCCACTTTACCGTCGTCTTCCAAAACGCGGTTTCAACAACCCTACTCGTAAAGAGTATGCAGTTGTTTCCCTAGACACGCTTAACCGTTTCGAAGCAGGTACTGAAGTTACTCCAGAACTCTTAATCGAGACTGGTGTTGTCAGCTCTGCTAAAGACGGAATCAAAGTACTTGCTAACGGCAAGCTTGAAACAAAATTGACTGTAAAAGCCAACAAATTCTCGGGTGCAGCGAAAGAAGCGATCGAAGCAGCTGGCGGTTCAGTTGAGGTGATCTGATGTTTCAGACGATCTCCAATATGTGGCGCGTGAAAGATATTCGACAGCGTATTCTCTTCACACTCGCAATCATCATCATTTTCCGCATCGGGGCCCATATCCCGGTGCCGATGGTGAATACGGATGTGTTGCGTTTTGACTCAGGAGGTCTACTCGACTTCTTGAACTTGTTTGGAGGAAATGCTTTACAGAACTTCTCCCTGTTCGCAATGGGGATCATGCCGTATATTACGGCATCGATCGTTGTGCAGCTCTTACAAATGGACGTCGTTCCGAAGTTTGCCGAATGGGCAAAACAAGGCGAGTCTGGACGTAAAAAGCTAGCGACGGTCACGCGCTATGGGACGATCATCTTAGGGTTTATTCAAGCGACTTCATTGTCGTTTGGATTTAACCGCCTCTATCCAGGTCTCGTCAATGAGACGTGGGGCACGGCAACCTATTTCGTGATCGCGATCGTACTGACTGCCGGTACGGCGTTCTTGATGTTCCTTGGTGAGATGACGACGGAGAAAGGTGTTGGGAATGGTATTTCCATCATTATCTTCGCCGGTATCGTCGCTGGGTTCCCAAGAATCTTCACGCAGATTTATGAGACGAAGCTCCAAAATGCTGGAGATGCGTTATTCATTAACATCGTTTACTTGGTTGTGCTATTGCTCGTTATCCTTGCGGTGACCATGGGGATCATTTATGTTCAACAGGCCGCTCGCAAAATTCCGATTCAATACGCAAAACGCACGGCGAACCGTACCCCTGTGGGCGGACAGTCGACGCACTTGCCAATCAAACTAAACGCTGCCGGTGTCATCCCGGTTATCTTCGCGATTTCCTTCATGGTGACACCACCAACTGTTGCAAGCTTCATTGCTTCTCCGGAAACGACGCAGAAGTTGCAGACCTACTTCGATACGACAGCTCCAATCGGAATGTCAATCTACGTAGCGCTCATCATCGCGTTCGCTTACTTCTATACATTCATTCAGGTCAATCCTGAACAGATGGCAGAAAACCTGCAGAAGCAAGGTGGCTATATTCCTGGGATTCGTCCTGGGGCGCAAACAGAACAGTACATCACGAAGTTGCTCTATCGTTTGACATTCTTCGGAGCGATTTTCCTATCGCTCGTTGCGATCATGCCGACAATCTTCATTAAGCTTGCCGGTCTCCCAACTTCGGTGCAAATCGGAGGAACGAGCTTGTTGATCGTGATCGGGGTAGCCCTCGAAACGATGAAACAAATCGAAAGTCAACTTGTAAAACGACACTACAAAGGCTTTATCCGTTAAAGCGGAAGGAAGGGTACACCCTTCCTTCCTGTCGTGTTTACGACGTGTTGTGAAAATCAAAACTGGAGGCTAACTGAGATGAATCTAGTACTCATGGGCTTACCGGGTGCAGGGAAAGGGACTCAAGCGGCTAAAATCGTCGAAGAGTACCAAATCCCACACATTTCGACAGGCGACATGTTTCGTGCGGCAATCAAAGGCGGAACGCCACTCGGCAAAGAAGCAAAATCGTTCATGGATAAAGGCGAACTCGTACCGGATGAGGTAACAATCGGAATCGTACGTGAGCGTTTGAGTCAAGATGATACGAAAAACGGCTTCCTACTCGATGGATTCCCGCGTACTGTTGCTCAAGCAGAGGCACTCGAAAGTTTGCTTAAAGATTTGGGAAAACAGATTGACCATGTCGTGAATATCGATGTGGATGCGGAAATTCTCGTCCCGCGTTTGACAGGTCGTTGGATCTGCCCGACGTGCGGTGCGACATATCATGTGATCTTCAACCCACCTAAAGTGGAAGGCATCTGTGATGTGGATGGGTCGGCTCTCATGCAACGTGAAGACGATAAAGAGGAAACGGTCCGCCGTCGCCTTGACGTCAACATCGAGCAATCGAAACCACTCATTGACTTTTACGCTGAAAAAGGGTATCTTCGTACATTGGATGGAGATCGTCCAATCGATGTCGTATACGCCGATGTCAAAGCGTTACTCGGTGGTACTGAATGATCATCACGAAGACGCCTCGTGAAATAGCGATTATGCGTGAGGCTGGGCAAATTGTTGCTCGAACACACCAGGTGCTCAAAGAGCACATCAAACCAGGTATTACGACGCTTGAGCTCGACCGGATCGCGGAAGAATACATTCGCAGCCAAGGTGCGACACCGTCGTTCAAAGGCTACAACGGGTTTACCGGTAGCGTTTGTGCTTCAGTGAACGAAGAGCTTGTTCATGGGATTCCCGGAAAGCGGGTATTGAACGATGGAGATATTATCTCAATCGACATCGGTGCCTACTATAACGGATACCATGGAGATTCCGCTTGGACGTATCCAGTGGGAACAATCTCAGCAGAGACGCAGCAGTTACTTGACGTAACTGAAGAAAGTCTGTATAAAGGATTGGAGCACGCTAAGGCTGGGCAGCGTCTGACAGACATTTCGCATGCGATTCAAGCGTATGTGGAATCTCATGATTTCTCTGTCGTCCGCGAATACGTCGGTCATGGTGTCGGACAAAATTTGCATGAAGAACCGCAAATTCCGCACTATGGTCCACCGGGGAAAGGGCCGCGCCTGAAGACTGGAATGACGTTAGCCATTGAACCAATGGTCAATGCTGGTCAACGCTATGTTCGAACACTGGCTGACAACTGGACAGTTGTGACAGTGGACGGTAGCATGTGCGCCCACTTTGAGCACACCATCGCCATCACAGACGATGGATACGAGATTTTAACGAAACTCGATTCCGGTGAATGAGGCTCTATTGCTTCGTGCTGATCCGTAACGGATCCTTCTCTCACAGTACAATGCGATAGATCGTCTGTGCTCCTAAATATCTTCATATAGAAAGGGGAATAAATGATGGCGAAACAAGATGTCATTGAAGTGGAAGGCACTGTTGTCGAACCACTTCCAAACGCAATGTTTAAAGTGGAGTTAGAAAACGGCCACACGGTGCTCGCGCACGTCTCAGGGAAAATTCGGATGCACTATATTCGAATCCTTCCAGGTGACCGCGTAACTGTCGAGTTGTCTCCGTACGACTTGACTCGCGGGCGGATTACGTACCGTTACAAGTAACTCCGATTTTTCCAGGAGGAGGGTATAATCATGAAAGTAAGACCGTCGGTAAAACCGATCTGCGAAAAATGTAAAGTTATTCGTCGTAAGGGTAAAGTAATGGTAATTTGCGAAAACCCGAAACACAAACAAAAACAAGGTTAATCTAAGAGGAGGTGCACACATGGCACGTATTGCTGGTGTAGATATTCCACGCGAAAAACGTATCGTTATTTCGCTCACATACATCTTTGGTATTGGTAAAACAAGAGCACAAGAAATTTTGAAGACTGCAAACGTATCTGAAGATTCACGCACACGTGATTTGACAGAAGACGAAATCAACCGTATCCGTGAAGCAATTGACGGAATCAAAGTTGAAGGTGACCTTCGTCGTGAAGTTTCACTCAACATTAAACGTTTGATCGAGATCGGCGCTTATCGCGGTGTTCGTCACCGTCGTAGTCTCCCTGTTCGCGGACAAAACACGAAGAACAACTCGCGTACTCGTAAAGGCCCACGCCGTACAGTAGCGAACAAGAAGAAGTAAAGGAGGGAATTGAACAATGGCGAAACGTAAGCAAAATGTACGTTCAAAACGTAAAGTCAAAAAACATGTTGAAGTCGGTGTGGTACACATCCGTTCTACTTTCAACAACACAATCATTACAATCACTGACACGCAAGGTAACGCGATCTCATGGGCTACTTCTGGTAACCTTGGATTTAAAGGATCACGTAAATCGACTCCGTTCGCAGCACAATTGGCTGCTGAAACTGCAGCGAAAGTTGCAATGGACAACGGTATGCGTACAGTAGAAGTTAACGTTAAAGGTCCTGGTGCTGGACGTGAAGCGGCTATCCGTGCCCTCCAAGCTACTGGTCTTGAAGTAACTGCAATCCGTGACGTAACACCAGTTCCGCACAACGGTTGCCGCCCTCCAAAACGTCGCCGCGTATAATCGCTTGTGCGTGTGAAGGGCTTACCTAGCACAAACAGCATATACAATGCAGCTCGCGCTGCATGGCAGGATACACTCAAGGAGGGGTTCAGATGATCGAGATTGAAAAACCAAAGATCGAAACGGTCGAAATCAGCGAGGATGCTACGTTTGGTAAATTCGTGGTGGAACCGCTTGAACGTGGATATGGCACTACTCTCGGCAACTCACTACGTCGAATTCTTTTGTCATCGCTCCCTGGTGCAGCGGTAACAGCGGTTCAAATCGATGGCGTACTTCATGAGTTCTCTACGATTGACGGAGTCGTCGAAGACGTCACGCAAATCGTACTTAACCTCAAGAAGTTAGCACTCAAAGTGTACTCGGACGAAGAGAAAACGCTTGAGATTAACGTTTCAAGTGCCGGTGCTGTCACTGCGGCAGACATTACCCATGATAGCGACGTTGAAATCTTGAATCCTGAGCTCCACATCGCGACTCTCGCTGACAACGCGACGCTTCGCATGCGTTTGACTGCTCGCCGTGGTCGTGGTTACGTCCAGGCAGAAGATAACAAACGTGATGATATGCCGATTGGCGTAATTCCAATCGATTCGATCTACACACCGATTCAACGCGTGAACTACGAAGTAGATAAAACACGTGTCGGTCAAGATGCTAGCTTCGATAAGCTTCTATTAGACGTGTGGACAGATGGTTCAATCCGTCCGGAAGAAGCGGTATCGCTCGGGGCGAAAATTTTGACAGAACACTTGAACATCTTTGTTGGCTTGACTGACGAAGCTCTCAATGCAGAAATTATGGTCGAGAAAGAAGAAGACCAAAAAGAAAAAGTACTCGAAATGACGATTGAAGAACTCGATCTCTCAGTTCGTTCGTACAACTGCTTGAAGCGCGCTGGCATCAACACGGTTCAAGAACTCGCAAACAAATCAGAGGAAGAGATGATGAAAGTTCGTAACCTCGGACGTAAATCACTCGAAGAAGTTCAACTCAAGTTGGACGAACTCGGTTTGGGCTTGCGTAAAGAAGACTAAGTTCAAACGAAGGAGGGAAATGTAATGGCTTATTCGAAACTCGGCCGTACAAGCTCGCAACGTAAGGCACTTTTACGTGATCTTGCAACTGACCTTATTATCAACGAGCGCATTCAAACAACTGAACAAAAAGCGAAAGAACTTCGCCCAGTCGTTGAAAAATTGATCACTCTTGGGAAACGTGGCGATCTTCATGCCCGTCGTCAAGTAGCTTCATTCGTTCGCAAAGAGAACGCTGGAGAAAAAGACGCAATCCAAAAATTGTTCGAAGACGTGGCACCACGCTACGCTGAACGTCAAGGTGGATACACACGCATCATGAAAGTCGGCCCACGCCGCGGTGACGGTGCGGAAGTCGTAATCATCGAACTCGTCTAATTCATTAGGCAGTCAACAGGGCATGCGGTGACGTATTGCCCTGTTTCCACATCGGAAAGGAGTCGGCAGATGGAATCTCAAATTATGGTACGCGATATCGTGTTTCGTTACCCGGGACAGACCGAGCCAGCCCTCAATGGGTTGTCACTCGACGTATACAAAGGGGAATGGCTCGCAATCGTTGGCCATAACGGTTCTGGTAAGTCGACTTTGACGAAGTTGTGGAATGGGCTTTTGCTTCCTCAAGAAGGAGAAGTCCGGGTTGAGGCACTCGATCCAACGGACGCCACAGACGTGTGGGACGTTCGGAAACGGATCGGTGTCGTCTTCCAAAATCCTGACAACCAGTTTGTCGGGGCGACCGTGCGCGATGATGTGGCATTCTCTCTCGAAAACATGGGACTTCCACGTCAAGAAATGGTTCGTCGAATTGATGACAGTCTAGCGCGCGTTGGATTATCGGAACTAGCGGACCGTGAACCGCATCAGTTATCCGGTGGACAAAAGCAGCGTGTTGCGATTGCTTCGGCTCTCGCAATGCGCCCGCATGTCCTCGTGCTCGATGAAGCTACCTCGATGCTCGACCCGATTGGGCGCAAAGAGGTGATTGAAACGGTGCAACAGCTCGTCTCAGAAGGGATGACCGTTGTCGCCATTACCCACGAGCTCGACGAAGTGTTGTTTGCTGACCGTATCATTGCGTTGTCGAAAGGCAAGATTGCGATGACCGGCACACCCGAAGACGTGTTTCAAAATCCGGAGGCGTTACGAGCCATTCAGCTCGACGTACCGTTTATTGTCCGGATGCAACTCGAACTGAAGGAACGGGGCATACCACTCGATCGTCTGATGCTACAACATTCGGAGTTGGTGAACCATCTATGCCGATTAGCATTGAAGAAGTGACTTACCAATATCAATTGAATACTCCGTTTGAACGAACCGCGCTGCGCGATGTGAATGTGATGATTCCGTCGGGGGCGCTTGTTGCGTTTCTTGGCCACACCGGCTCTGGGAAATCAACGCTCGTTCAACACATGAACGGCCTGTTGCGGCCGACAAAAGGTCGTGTCGTCGTCGATGACATCGAAGTCCGTGCAATCACGAAGCGTCGCGATAAAAAGCAAAGCTTGCTCCCGCTTCGGCGCCGCGTTGGGCTCGTCTTTCAATATCCGGAACATCAATTATTTGAAGAGACGGTCGAACGCGACGTCATGTTCGGCCCACGTAACTTCGGGGCGTCTGAAGACGAAGCGAAAGAACGGGCCCATGTCGCCTTACGCCTTGTCGGGCTCGATGAAGCGCTTTGGAGCCGTTCGCCGTTCGATCTCTCAGGCGGACAGATGCGCCGTGTCGCCATCGCCGGAGTACTCGCGAGCCGTCCGGATGTTCTTGTCGTGGATGAACCGACGGCAGGGCTCGACCCGCTCGGCCGTCGCGAGATGCTGGCGTTATTCAAACGATTAAAACAAGAACTTGATTTGACACTCATACTCGTCTCGCACGATATGGATGATGTGTTGGCCTATGCGGAACGTGTCGTCGTCATGGAACGCGGACAGGTCGCCTTTGACGGAGATCCGTTCGACTTATTCAAAGACGAGGCGCTCGTCGAGTCACTCCAGCTCGAGATTCCACACGTGCTCCGTTTCGCCAATGAACTCGCCCCTGTGTTTGGGGTCGCCACACCGTCTCTCCGAACAGAGACCGAATTGGCGGACTGGATTGCGCTCGAGTTAGGAAGGGGGAGAGCGACTTGATTATCGGACAGTACATTCCCGGACACTCGTGGCTCCACACACTCGACGCGCGAGCCAAGACGTTGTTTATCCTCGCCTTCATTCCCATCGTCTTTTTGGCGGATAACTTATGGACGAACGTATTTTTGCTCGGTTTCACGTTGTTCGCCGTGCGATTGTCTCAACTGTCGTGGCGGTATTTATGGAACGGACTGAAGATGATTCTATTCCTGATCCTATTTACGCTGTTGTTGCAGTTGTTCTTTAATCGCGAGGGAACCGAGTTGATTTCATTCGGACCGTTCGCCATTTATTCGGAAGGTGTCCGCATGGGCTTAATCGTCTCGCTCCGTTTCTTCTATCTCGTCATGTTGACGACGCTCGTGACGCTGACGACGACGCCGATGGAACTGACCGACTCGATTGAGGCCGGGCTCCGTCCGTTAGAGCGGTTCCGGGTACCGGCCCATGAGATCGCCCTCATGTTGTCCATCTCGCTCCGGTTCTTGCCGACGTTGGCCGACGAGACGGATCGGATCATGAAGGCCCAACAGGCACGAGGAGTCGATTTGAAGAGCGGTCCAATCATGGATCGCCTCAAGGCGGTCGTCCCGCTCATGATCCCTTTATTCGTATCTGCGTTTAAACGTGCTGAGGACCTCGCTACGGCGATGGAAGCTCGAGGGTACCGTGGGGGTGAAGGGCGGACGCGGTTGCGTGAGATGACGTGGCATCGCCGTGATACGGCGTTACTCCTCATCTTCGTCATCGTGACACTCATTCTAATCGGATTGCGAGGGATTGGATGAAGCGAATCAAACTGACGGTAGCGTATGACGGGACGAACTATGCAGGCTATCAGGTACAACCGAACGGAAACACGATTCAAGCCGAAGTGGAGGCCGTCTTGGCGCGGATGCATAGCCGAGCCGTGAAAGTCGTGGCCTCGGGGCGTACGGATGCTCGGGTCCACGCGAGAGGGCAAGTCTTGCACTTCGATACGCACCTCTCGATGCCGGTCGATCGGTTCGTCAAAGCGTTGAATGCGATGTTACCGGATGATATCCTCGTCCAAGCGGCTGAAGAAGTCGATGCTTCGTTTCACGCACGGTACGGGGCGAAACGGAAAGAGTATCGCTATTTCTTCCGAAGCGACGCCGATCCGTTCCGACGCCACCATGCCGTGACGGTTACGTATACGCTCGATCATGAGCGGATGCGCCAGGCGCTTCGTCTATTAGTCGGGACCCACGACTTCACGTCCTTCTCGGTGACGAAGGCGGAAGTGGAGGACCGCGTCAGAACAATTTATGAAGCGGAGCTCGTTGGAGCAGGCGATGAGATGTACTTCCGATTCGTCGGCTCGGGCTTTCTCTATAACCAAGTTCGGATTATGGTTGGTACGTTGCTTGAGGTCGGGCGAGGGAAATATGAACCGGCAGATGTGAGTCGAATGCTCGCTTCTAAAGACCGGCGTAGCGCTGGGATTACAGCCCCACCGCACGGTCTATATTTGTGGAATGTGAATTATGAAAAAGTAGATTGACATTCCCCCTATAAAATCGTATTATATTCATTGGCATTTCATTTTCACATTGAGAGATGAACCACAATCTTAGCCCCGTAAACTAGGATTATGATAAAGCATCAAACAAGCACTAAAAAAATTAAGTAAACAGACATTTTAGGAGGTATTCCACATGCGCACGACATTCATGGCAAAAGCATCTGAAGTAGAACGCAAATGGCTCCTTATCGACGCAGAAGGCAAAACACTTGGTCGTTTGACTAGTGAAGTAGCATCACTTCTTCGCGGTAAGCACAAGCCGACTTTCACACCACACGTTGATTGCGGAGACCACGTCATCATCATCAACGCTGAGAAAATCCACTTGACTGGTAACAAATTGAACGACAAGATTTACTACCGTCATTCAGGTCATCCAGGCGGTTTGAAATCACAAACTGCAAAAGAGCTTCTCGCAAAACGTCCAGAGCGTATGCTTGAACTCGCAATCAAAGGGATGCTTCCAAAAGGATCACTTGGTCGTCAATCATTCAACAAACTCCACGTTTACGCTGGAGCTGAGCACAACCACGCAGCACAAAAACCAGAAGTTTACGAACTTCGCGGTTAATCGGGACACAGGGAGGAACTAAACGATGGCAGATGTACGTTACTACGGAACAGGCCGCCGCAAACACTCGGTGGCTCGCGTTCACCTCGTTGCAGGTGACGGCAAAGTTGTTGTAAATGGCCGTGATATTTCAGAATACTTCGGTCATGAGACTTTGATCATGATGGCAAAATCACCACTCGTATTGACTGAAACAGAAGGTAAATACGATGTAATCGTTAACGTTAACGGTGGTGGATTCACAGGACAAGCTGGAGCGATTCGCCACGGCGTATCACGTGCGCTTCTTCAAGCGGACCCAGAATTCCGTCCAAGCCTCAAAGAAAAAGGCTTCTTGACTCGTGACGCTCGTATGAAAGAACGTAAAAAATACGGTCTTAAAGCTGCACGTCGCGCACCACAATTCTCGAAGCGTTAATCTTCGAACAATTTGGTTCAAACTCTCTGTCCATTGGGGCGGAGAGTTTTTTTGTTGCTCATGAAATTGTTGCATTCCGTTCCCTCAAGAAAACGCTTTTTTTGATATACTGTTAGCGAGACAGAAATTAGGGGGAAACCACATGCTTACAGTAGAACAAGTTCGTGAAGAATTGGCGGGGTTGATCGATCCAACAATCAACCGTACGCTTGGAGATACAGCTGGCGTGAAGGATATTCGCATTAAAGAAGATTATGTCAGTGTTAAAGTCGCGCTCGGTCAAACCGGGAGCGGGGAACAGCTTCAACTTCAACAAGAGATTGTCACGTTGCTCAAAGGAAAAGGTTTCAAGACGGTCGGCCTCCGCTTCGAGGCGCTCAATGACGAGAGCTTGAAAGAAGCGACAAAGCCGGCGATTCTTCGTGAGAACGCCGGTACGACGTTCATCGCAATCGCATCAGGGAAAGGCGGCGTCGGGAAATCGACGGTCTCCGTCAACTTAGCCGTCGCGCTCGCGCGGGCCGGGAAAAAAGTCGGATTGATTGATGCGGACATTTATGGCTTTAGTGTGCCGGATATGCTCGGAATCGAAGAACGACCAGTCGTGCGTGGAGAAAAAATCATCCCGGTCGAGCGGTTCGGTGTGAAAGTCATTTCAATGGGCTTCTTTGTCGAAGATAACGCGCCGGTCATCTGGCGTGGACCGATGCTCGGGAAGATGCTAAATAATTTCTTTAACGACGTCGAATGGGGCGACCTAGATTACTTGCTCCTCGATTTACCGCCAGGGACGGGTGATGTCGCGCTCGATATTCATTCGATGCTCCCGGCATGCCAAGAGTTGATTGTCACGACACCGCATGCGACGGCTGCGTTCGTCGCTGCACGGGCTGGGGCGATGGCGATTAAGACGAACCACAAAGTGCTTGGCATCATCGAGAACATGGCGTACTTCGAAAGCAAAGTGACTGGAGAGAAAGAGTATGTCTTCGGTTACGGCGGAGGCGAAAAGTTGTCCGAGGCATTGAAGAGCAAGTTGCTCGCTCAAATTCCGCTCGGTCAGCCGTACGAAAACGAAGAAGACTTTGCCCCATCGGTTTATCGGGACGGGCATCCGTTTGAGAAAACATACGATGGATTGGCACAAGCGGTCATTCAACAGATAGAAGGGTAATGGTTCACAAATGAAGGTACAAGGATTTTTAAGGTTGTTTTGGACGACGCTCGTCTTCGGGACGTTATTTGGGTTTGTGATGAACTTACTGGCCAATCCAGGTTATTTAGTGAGTCAATCTTGGGAAGCGATCGTCACGGCGCTTAGCTACTCGAGCACGTGGACGGGAATTAGCATGATGGGATTCTTTGCTTATTTGATTGTCCACCGGGTTGGATTGGACTTGTTCCGAGGACCAAGGTTATGGAATCGCGTGCAAGTGCTATTGATCGCCTTTGCGTTATTTGATGCGGTATATCTTCGCATGCTCGCGTTCGGCAACGATCATATGTGGCGCTATATCGGTGAAATGGTCGTGTTGGTGATGGTATCTTGGATTATCGCGACGAGTAAGGCGAAGCAGACGAACGCGAGTGCGTTCATCCCGACGCTCTTCTTGATGATCGTCATCACGTTGATCGAATGGATTCCAGCCCTACAGGCGACGGATGAAATCGCCCTCTTGTGGCCGGCGTTAGCGACGCTCGTGTTTGCCAATGCGTATCAAGTCTTGATGCTGCATCGCTTCCAAGCGCCTGCTCAGGCAGAGAGCGTCAAACCGTCGACAGCGGGAAAGGCCAAAACGAAGAAACGTGTGTCATCTAAATCATCGTGACAGCGTACTAGTACAAGCTCAGACATTCGTCTGGGCTTGTTTGTTTGAAACGTTCTTCGTTCAGTTACAGAGTGTAAAACAAAAAATAAAGTTTTTTTAGAAAAACAGTTGACGAAAATGGGGAGCGTTGATATATTAATAAACGTCGCTGCTGTTCACACACGAACAACAGAAAGCGAATTAAAAAATAATAAAAAACGGTTGACTTTAAAAAGTCAAATCGCTATTATTAAAAAGTCGCTAACACGACAACATTTGGTCTTTGAAAACTGAACGATGAGGCAAAAATGATTTACAATTTTTGAATGAAGCGCAAGCTTCGTCATTTTTAAAGAGCTATATCAAATTCTTTGGAGAGTTTGATCCTGGCTCAGGACGAA
>NZ_JACSLV010000007.1:0-94303 GCF_018618315.1 Exiguobacterium sp. s70 | reverse complement strand
CGGCCACACCCGTTCCCATGCCGAACACGGAAGTTAAGCGCTTCAGCGCCGAAAGTAGTTGGGGGTCTCCCCCTGTGAGGATAGGACGTTGCCAGGCCAACGCGAAAGACGATCGAGCATCCGCTCGGTCGTCTTTCTTTATGTGATTATTTTAAACAAAATTACCTAATAGTATTGCTTTATCCTAATCGGTATGTTAATATAATAATTGTCTAGTGGCGATAGCGAAGTGGTCACACCCGTTCCCATGCCGAACACGGAAGTTAAGTACTTCAGCGCCGAAAGTAGTTGGGGGTCTCCCCCTGTGAGGATAGGACGTTGCTAGGCCAACGCAAAGGACGATTGAGCAAATGCTCGATCGTCCTTTTTTGTCGTTCTCGAAACCTTTAATTCTTTCTTTGCGTATAAACACGTGAAGAGGGGGAATCATCATGCACATTCGTGAAGCTACAACCTCGGACCAGACGATATTCACTGAGGTTTCACGGGCAAGTTTTAAACAAGAGGCAGACCGTCTCCGACTACCATATCGAGACTTAAATATTGAACCACCCGGTTATGATGACGAGGCGATGAGCCTGTACTTGATTGAACAATTGACATGCTACGTCATCGAGCTTGAAGGACAAGTCGTCGGGGGAGCCGTCGTGACGTTGACAGGGCAAGATTATGGCCGGATAGACCGCATCTTTATCCATCCATATAGACAAGGTAAAGGGATTGGGAAACGGGCACTACAATCAATCGAGGAGCTTCATCCGACTGTTCGAATTTGGGAGTTGGAGACATCCACAGCCCAACCTAACAACGTGGCATTTTATCGAGCAGCTGGTTACCAATCCGTCTTCGAATCAGATCAGGAAGTTTGTTTCGTCAAACGAGTGAAGCAACGGACAGATCACATGATATTGCGCTATGAAGAGCTTTCCATTACAGGTGCTCAAGCGTATGGGATGGATGCGAGTCGTGTCTCCATCACGAATAGTAACGTCTCAGAGCTTCAGGCGCACAACTGTAATTTCACGAAGAGCCAATTTCGGAATATCAACTTCAGAGAGACGGAGTTTGATGATTTGAATCTATCTGGTTCTCAGTATCGTTTCGTCACCATGTACGAATCAGGGAGGCCGACGACGTTCTTCCATACAAACCTGACGAATACATTTTTTGAAAACTGTCGGCTCGATGGTGTCCAAATCAAGGACTCATCGATTGACGGTTTAACGATTGACGGGGTACACGTCAAAGACCTGTTAGAATATTATCGAAAAGAAACTGGAGGAATAAAACGTTATGAGTGATCTCTACCAAACCCAACACGACTTACAACAACAGATGGCAGAACGGGACCGACTCGCCCGTAAATTAAAAACACTCGACAAGCAAATTGCCGAACATGAAGCTGTGCGAAAGCAACTTCTCAATTCGTTTACGAAGGAACAGCGCGATGTCTATGACTTAGATTCATTCTCGCTCGTCAACGCATGGCGTAAGCTAAGGGGAACATTCAACGAACAAAAAACGATTGAATTAGAAGAGGCGGCCCGGGCCGAATTGAAGTTACGGGAACATGAGGCGATGGTGGATGAGTTAGCGCTTGAGCGTCGTGACTTATATGAAACATTTGAGACGTATCGTGGGATCGACGCGAAATGGGAGACCTTCCTAAAAGAGAAGGAAACTCATTTGAAGCAAGATTTTACTGTTAGGGAAGAATTATATCGACTCACGGATCAACAGGTAAAAATGAATGAGGTGCTTGTTGAATATAAAGAAGCCATCGTCGCTGGAAATTCAGCACGGACGGCCATCTCGAGAACACTTAAACATCTCGACAGTGCGAAAGGTTGGTCGACGTATGATACGTTCTTTGGAGGCGGCTTGATTGCGACAGCGATGAAACATGATGCCATCGATGCTTCGGAACGGAAGATGCATGAACTTCAAGCTGCGCTCGAGCGCTTCTCGCGGGAGTTGGCTGACGTGAAAGGAGTCGTCAGTGGCTTACAAATCGAGCGCGGTTCGCTCATTCAATTCGCTGACTACTTCCTCGATGACATCTTTTCAGAGTGGACGATGCATGGACGAATCAATGATTCGCTAGACAAGGTAAAAGGACTCGATCGTGAAATCGCTCAACTGATTGAGAAAATGACGAGAGAAGTAGAACGTCTAGAACAACAACTCGAAGAAATAGAAACGAAACGAAAACAGCTCATCCTCACACGATGAGCTGTTTGGTTATTCTGGTCGTTTCAACCAATGGCGTAAACCTTTACCCGCGTGCGGTCCGTCGGCGTATCGAGGGATAACGTGCAGGTGGGCGTGAGGGACGGTCTGGTTTGACGCCGTTCCGACGTTCCAGCCAAGCGTATACCCATCAGGACTATACATCTTCTCGAGGAAGGACTTTGCTTCGTGGAGTAACTCGTATGTATCGCGCCATTCCGAAGGCGTGAGATCGAACGTCGTCGCTCGATGTCGTTTTGGGACGATGACGCCAGAGCCGACGAGCACGTCCTGCTCACGGTCGTGCATCAAGAAGTAGCATGTCTCATTCTCGGCGACGATCGTCTGAGACGGGTCAAGTTGAGGATGACAAAATGGACAAGTTGACATCGGATTGGTACACTTCCTTTCTATATGAAGTGTACCAAAAGGGGGAGCATTATGAATGAATTGATTGATATGATGGTTGCCCAGGCCGAACGCGAGCAGCGCACGATTATCGCCATCTCGGGACACGGGGGTGCCGGGAAGACGATATTTGCAGATGCCCTACGCGAGCGCCTCGGAGACGTAAACTACATCAATACCGATCCATATATCACGGACTCGTTGTTACGGAAGAGCGCTATGCTCGATTACACGGTCGACGGGCAGAAGCATCATTATAAGATGACGGCTTGTCATCCGTCCGCGCATCATCTACTTTCACTAGAGCGTGACGTTCGTATGGTGCGTGAAGGCATCGGTTTTTTCACGATTGACGTCCCATACCTTGAACGAACGTGGATTGACCCGACAAAACGGATCACCATCATCGAAGGCATGAGCGTCGCGTTCCTCGCCGCAGATTCGTGGGATGTTTCGGCTTATCTATATACCGACAGTGATACTGAGTTTGCGCGACGTTCCGTTCGGGATATCCAGCAACGGGGAATGGATCTCACATATTTACAGGCTTCGCACGAAGAGCGTCGACTCCAATACGAGCTGTTCATGCATCCGCAGCGCGAAAAGTTCCAAACGATCGTCTCGACGAGTAACGATGTTTGGACAATTGAAAACCACCGCTCATGAAGAACGGTGGCTACGTAACGTCTCTTGGATACCGAGTCCAAGTCGATCCTGTTCTCGTTCGAGTTGGTCCCACGTGAGCGAGCGATGGCGCATCGTGACGTCATTGGCGATTGACTCGAGTGTACGTTGCTTCTCGATATTGTCGAGCCAGTAATAGACGTCGACCCCGTCCTCGTCGACCCGCCAGAACGATTTGACGACTTCGAACTCGTCGGCCCAGTCACCGACCGGTTTGAATCCATACTTCTCGACGAATGGATACGGTCGTTCTTCTCCGATCGGGTCGATAACGTTACGGACGAACATGAGCTCGAGCCCGGCATGTTCGGTCGCCTGTAACAAGCGTTTCAAGGCAGGGAGTGGTTCGACTTCGACTTTTTCGATGACATCGAACCAGACCCGTTTGCCGTCGGTGTCCCAGACGGTCGCTTCGACGCTGTATGGTGCTCCAGCTGTTGATGGGGCATACATCGTCAAATCGAACGTGAACGGGATGTGCTCTTCAGCACCCGGTTCGAGCTCGGCGGATAGGACGATTGGGACTTCTTGCAAGTCGGCCTCCCGATTAAACTCGTTGCCTTCGAGCGTGATATCTTTGAACGTCGTCAAAAAATTAAGCGTCAGCTCTTGCAGGCGCACGACATGCGAAGTGGTGTTCAACACCCGCAGCGTTCCATGAACGGTCTCGTTCGGAATGAACGGGACGGTGTGAAAATAGACGGATGCGTCCAGTTCGGAAAAGAACCATTTTTTAAAGCGATTACCCCATTTCGACATGACGGTCGCGCTCCTTTTCTCTTATAGATTGCACTCTTTTAAATGTTCCCGATTCCAATTCTGAAAAAACATGAAGAAAAAGGTTGCATTATATAACTACTTCACTTATTATAGAGAATGTCGAAACAATTCAAACCATCGCGGGGTGGAGCAGTCTGGTAGCTCGTCGGGCTCATAACCCGAAGGTCGTCGGTTCAAATCCGGCCCCCGCAACCAATTTTTATTTAATTTCATATGTCGTCGCGGGGTGGAGCAGTCTGGTAGCTCGTCGGGCTCATAACCCGAAGGTCGTTGGTTCAAATCCAGCCCCCGCAACCAATTTTTTAAATGAGATAGCGAAACGATGACGTTTCGTGTTTTTTTTTGCGTAAAATTGAGTGTACAATGAGTACGTATCGCTAGAACCGACTAAAGGAGAAACATCATGTATACATTGATTACCCATTCTGCGGCTGAGACGCAGGCAGTGGCAGAGAAATTGGCCACACTTGTCAAAGCCGGGACGGTCATAACGTTGAACGGCGACCTCGGTGCCGGTAAGACGACGTTCACCCAGGGCTTTGGTAAAGGCCTCGGTGTCACGCGCAACGTCAACAGCCCGACGTTTACCATCATGAAACAATACCAAGGGCGCTTGCCGCTCTACCATATGGACGTCTATCGTCTCGAAGATACAGGGGACGATATCGGCCTCGAAGAATACATCAACGGCGATGGTGTCGCCATAGTCGAATGGTCGAACTTGATCGAGTCATCGCTTCCGAAGGAACGGCTCGCCATCACAATCGAGCGAGTCGGGGACGAGGAACGTCAACTGACGTTCGCGCCCGTCGGCGACGTCTATGATGCGCTGGTGAAGGAGGTGCTCGCATGAAGCAACTGATGATTGATACGGCGACGACACGTCTATCTGTCGCCCTCAGTGAACACGGACAGATTCAAGCCGAGGCGACGGTCATGGTCTCGAAAAACCATGCCGTCACGCTCATGCCGATGATTGAACAACTGATGAATGCGGTCAAATGGACACCGACCGAGCTCGAACGTATCGTCGTGACGACAGGTCCGGGATCTTATACGGGTATTCGCATCGGTGTCACGACCGCGAAGACGCTCGCCTACACGCTTCAACTCCCGCTCGTCGGGGTCTCTGCGCTCCATCTCATGGCGGCGGCCCCGAATACGGAGCTCCCGGTCGTCGCGCTCATCGATGCCCGTCGTGGCAATGCGTATATCGGTCACTATCAACAGAACGAGGCCGTGACACCCGACCGTCACGCCTCGGTCGCAGCTTGGCTTGAAGCCAACATCACAGGACCGTTTGTCGTTGTCGGTGATGTCGAACCGTTCCGTGACGTACTCGCGTCTTACGACTATACCGAAGCACCGGCCGCGCATAGCTATGGCCGGGCAAGCGATCTCGTCGCGTTAGGTGACGTCACGAACGATGTTCATGCGTTTGAGCCCGAATATCTCCGTCTTGCTGAAGCGGAAGCGAAATGGCTCGAGGGACAAAACAATGGCTGACATTAAAATCCGGCGCATGAACTGGCTCGATGTCGAGGAAGTGACCAAAGTCGAAGAAGCGTCGTTCGCCATCCCATGGACGAAAGAAGCGTTCATGAACGAGATGCTCCGCAATGACCAAGCGATCTATTTCGTCGCTGTGCATGAACGACGCGTGGTCGGCTTCGTCGGGGTTTGGCAAATTGTAGACGAGGGGCACATCACGAACATTGCCGTCTTACCAGAATATCGCGGGCAAGGCATCGGCAATCTGCTGTTGACGCAACTCGTTGAATTCGCCCGCTCGAAGTCACTCGCGGCGCTCACGCTCGAAGTGCGCGTCTCGAATATCGGTGCCCAAAAGCTGTATGAACAGTTCGGTTTTGAAAACGCCGGTCGCCGGAAACGGTACTATCAAGACAATAATGAAGACGCCTATATCTACTGGGCGAAGTTAGGAAGTGAATCAGAATGAACACATCGCTCATTCTCGCGATTGAGTCGAGCTGTGATGAGACGTCGGTCGCGCTCGTGCGTGACGGCAAGACGCTCTTATCGAACGTCGTCTCGTCGCAGATTGAAAGTCATAAACGGTTCGGTGGGGTCGTGCCCGAGGTCGCCTCGCGCCACCACGTCGAACGAATCACGTACGTCATCGATGACGCCCTCAGTGAAGCCGGCGTGACGATGCAAGACGTCGACGCCGTCGCGGTCACACAAGGACCTGGTCTCGTCGGGGCGCTGCTCGTCGGCATCAGTGCGGCCAAAGCGCTCGCGTTCGCCCATAGTAAACCGCTCATCGGCGTCCACCATATCGCCGGACATATTTACGCGAACGAACTCGTCGAGGAGATGGAGTTCCCACTCGTCTGTCTCGTCGTTTCAGGCGGACACACGGAGCTCGTCTATATGCCCGAGCACGGTGTGTTCGAAGTCATCGGTGAGACGCGTGACGATGCGGCTGGAGAAGCGTACGACAAAGTCGCACGAACGCTCAGCCTGCCTTACCCGGGCGGCCCGGCCATCGACCGTCTCGCGGCTAACGGGGAAGACACGTATAAGTTCCCACGGGTTCGCCTCGAGGCAGGAAGTTTTGACTTCAGCTTCAGCGGGCTCAAGTCGTCAGTCATCAACGCCGTCCACAATGCCGAACAGCGTGGGGAGACGGTCATCCCTGAAAACTTGGCGGCCAGCTTCCAAGCGAGCGTCGTCGAAGTGCTCGTCGAAAAAGCGATTCGTGCCGTAAAAGAAAAAGGAGCCAAACAATTGCTCGTCGCAGGTGGCGTCGCGGCCAACCGTGGACTCCGTACTGCGCTTCAAGAAGCTACGGACCGCGAAGGCATCCGCCTCGTCATCCCACCACTTGATCTATGCGGAGATAATGCTGGTATGATCGGGGTGGCGGCACATCACGCGTTTGTGCGCGGAAAGCGCGATACACTGGCGATGAATGCGGTTCCTGGGTTATCCTTAGAAGAGAGCATGACAGTCTAGGGGGAAATAGAGACATGACGAAACGCATCATTATTGGAGGTCTGGTCGTACTGCTCGTCGTCGCGACGTTTTTGCAAGTACGGGAGATTATCCGCGCCTATAATATCGCCTATCAAGAAGAAATCGTACCGGAAGCGACACGCGTCCGTTCACTCACAGGAGCGGAATCGCTCGAAGGCATCGGCCGGGTCACGGGTGAGAACACGCTCGTCGAGACGTTGTACGGCTATAAGAGCCTAGACGATCAAAATATCGAGAGCGTCATCGTCGTCGACCGCAACCTCGGCGTTCAGCCGAAAGCGAGCGACGCATATTACGAGATTGCGCCGGGACGAGAAGCGACCGAAGAAGAAGCGGCGAAGTTCGAGGATATCGTCAACGAGTTTGACGAAGAGCAACTGTTCGCGCAAGTCATCTCGACGCATAAGGCGAAGTATGTGACGAACCGTGAGGAGACGCTCACGTTCTATAAAGTCTTTGTCCGTGACGTCGATACGAACGAGTACGTGTTCTTTATCACGGAAGACGGTCTCAAACTCGACTTCCATACACGCGGGTTCCAACCGCTACGTTACTTCTAACTATTAAAAGGGAAGCCGATCTCCATGATGGAGATCGGCTTCCCTTTTTTATACGTCCGGATGATGTTTGTTCTGTTTGTACCACATATTCACCCAACTCACGATGAAGACGAGCAGGGCGAGCACCCACATGAGGAGCGTCGACTGATAGAAGTGTCCCCACACCGAGCCTGGGGTGTAAAAGCTGTGCACGGTCACATCGACCGGCCAGACGACGAGGCGGATGAACAGCGTGCTCATGAGCAGGCCGCTCAACAAGCTGATCACAATCCCGCTCCACGTCTGGATGATGAAGCCGATGACGACCGGCAAGAAATAAAACAGGAACGACGGGACGACCGTCGGCTCCCCGCGAATCAGTTCGGATACGAATTCCGTCCCCGTCGGCACGATATAGGCGAGACCGGTCAGGAAGGCGTGCATCCATTCGATTCGCATCGCACGGAATCGCATCATGAATGGAGCTCCTCCCATTCTGCGTACAGTGCCGTGATCGATTCTTTCGTCGCGTCGGACTCGGTCGACAGTTCCTGTGCCCGGGCGAAGTCGTTGAAGACGTCCGGTTCACACAACAGCTGCTCGATTTCCTCGAGACGCGCCTCGTGTTGTTCGATCGTGAGCTCGATTTCCTCGATCCGTTGTTTCATCCGGCGTTCCTCGCGTTGTTGTTCCTTGTCGGCGCGCTGTTTCTTGACGATGACTTGTTTCGTCTCTTCGCGGGCGAGTCGGGCCAGGTCTTCGAGTTCTTCTTTCTTCTCGACGTAATATGAATAATCGCCGAGATACTCGTCGATGCCGTTCGGCGTGATCTCTAAGACGCGCGTCGCGAGCCGGTCGATGAAGTAGCGGTCGTGCGACACGAACAGAATTGTGCCCGGATAGTCGACGAGGGCGTTCTCGAGAATCATCTTCGAATCGAGGTCCAAGTGGTTCGTCGGCTCATCCAAGATGAGCAAGTTCGGTTGCTCGAGCTTTAGTTTCGCGAGCGTCAAGCGGGCCCGTTCCCCACCCGACAATTCATGGACACGTTTCATGACGTCGTCACCGCTGAACAGGAACTGTCCAAGCAGGCTCCGGACTTCTTGTTCGCGCATGAGCGGCCAGTCGTTCCAAATCTCGTCGATGACACGGTTGGCGTCCGACAAGTTTTGTTGTTCCTGGTCGTAGTAGCCGATTTCGACGCCGGTGCCGTAGCGGATGTCACCGGTAAGGGGCGGCTGTTGTTTCGTCAACACTTTCAGGAGCGTCGATTTGCCGACTCCGTTCGGGCCGACGAGGGCGACCGATTCGCCGCGCTGCAATTGGAAGCGGAGCTGTTGGGCGATCGGTTCTTCATAGCCGATGGCAAGATCGCTCGCACTCAATACGTCGTTCCCGCTTTGACGTTTGATTGAGAACGAGAGGACGGCACTGCGCTCATCACCGTCCGGCGCTTCCATCCGGTCGACTTTCTCGAGACGTTTGCGGACGCTCTGGGCCCGCTTCGTCGTCGTCGCCCGGGCGATGTTACGCTGGATGAAGTCCTGCATCTTGGCGATCTCTTCTTGTTGCGACTCGAACTGCTTCTTCTCTTGCTCGTAAATGGCAGCCTTCTGTTCAAGGTACTTCGTGTAGTTGCCGACGAAGCGACGGCTGCGGTGGCGGGACAGCTCATAGACGACCGATACGACGCGGTCGAGGAAGTAGCGGTCGTGGGAGACGATGAGGACGGCGCCTTTATAGCCGCTCAAATACTTCTCGAGCCAGCCGAGTGTCTCGATGTCCAAGTGGTTCGTCGGCTCATCCAAGATGAGCAGGTCTGGACTTTGGAGCAGCATCTTCGCGAGAGCAAGACGTGTCCGCTGTCCGCCGGAGAGCGTATCGATGCGGCGTTCGAAGTCGTCCGGATAGAACCGCATCCCGTGAAGGACAGAGCGGATCGTCGCCTCATATTGATAGCCGCCACGGTCTTTGAACGTATGCTGTTCTTCATCGTAAGACGACAAGAGGCGCTCATAGGCGGCCGGGTCGTTCAAGATGCGCTCAGAACCCATGTCTTGCTCCATGCGGCGCAGCGTCTTTTCTTGTTCAATTAAATCGGTGAAGACAGTCAACATTTCGTTCCACATCGTCTCGTTCGACTCTAACCCTGAGTCTTGGGCGAGATAGCCGATGGTGACATCTTTAGGCTTCATGATGTCGCCCGAGTCATAGTTGTATTCCCCGGCGATGACTTTAAGCAATGTCGACTTGCCGGCACCGTTACGGCCGACAAGGGCGACACGTTCGCCTTCTTGAATTTCTAGTTTGACGTTCTCTAAAATCGGCTCGACGCCGAATGATTTCGATAAGTTATTGACTTGCAGTAGGATCAAGTGAAAAAACCCCTTTCTCTCTATTTAGTATACTTTATTTCTTCCCCATTTCAGGTATATTCATTGAGTGGTCATGTGAATTCGTTTACAATCAAGGTGTATGAAATTAGATTCGTTTGAAACGCGTCGTAAAAAGGAGGCTCTTTCCGTTGAGTCAAAACGAACCAAAGATTCCGCAAGCGACAGCCAAACGGTTGCCACTATACTATCGGTTTATCCAAAGCCTACATTCATCAGGAAAACAGCGTGTCTCTTCTGCTGAACTGAGCGAGGCGGTCAAGGTCGATTCGGCCACGATCCGTCGCGATTTTTCGTACTTCGGTGCGCTCGGGAAAAAGGGATATGGCTATAACGTACAGTATCTGTTAGACTTTTTCCGTAAGACACTGAATCAGGACGAGATTACGAACGTCGCCTTAGTCGGGGTTGGTCATCTTGGGACAGCTTTCGTCAACTATAACTTCCTTAAAAACAATAACACACATATCGTCGTCGGGTTCGACGCAGACGAGACAAAAGTCGGCACGACGATGTCCGGTGTCCCGATTCATCACGTCGATGAGATGGAACAGATCATGAAACAAAACAAGATTGACGTCGCCATTCTCACGGTGCCGTCTGCCTATGCGCAACCGGTCGCGGACGACTTGGTCCGCTTCGGTATTAAAGGCATCTTGAACTTCACACCGGCCAGACTTACTGTGCCGGACACGGTCCGCGTCCATCACATCGACTTGTCGATCGAACTCCAGTCGCTCATTTACTTTATGCAACACTATCCATCTGCTGAGGGGGTCCATCAATAATGGAATTACTATCATCGTTGCTCGTCGTCGGTATTCCTGGGGGAGCAAGTATCTTCATTATCGCCATCGTCGCGCTCATCATCTTCGGGCCGAAGAAATTGCCTGAATTCGGACGCGCCGCTGGTCAAACGCTCCGAGAGTTCAAAAATGCCACGAACGGCATGATGAACGAACATGACGAGAAAGATAAGAAAGAACTTGAGAAGAAAGAGCAGTAATCATGAATCATCAACCTGATCAAGAACGGGCACTGTCCGATCACTTGACAGAGCTGCGGAGACGACTGATGCTGTCGGCATTTGTCGTCTTTGCTTTCTTTCTCATCGCTTTGCCGAGTGTCAAATATGTGCTCGCCTATCTGCAGGCGGACCTCGTCGAACGAGGGCTCGAGCTGAACGCCTTTGGGGTCGCGGACCCGCTCATGATTTACTTGAACTTGGCGCTCGTCATCGGGCTCGTCGCGTCCGGTCCGTTTCTACTGTATCAACTGTGGGCGTTCGTCGCACCTGGTCTGCACCCGAACGAGCGGAAAGCGACGCTCGCGTATATCCCGATCATCTTCATCTTGTTCCTGATCGGTCTCGCATTCGCCTACTATTGGTTGTTCCCGCTCGTCCTCGATATCTCGACGGACCTCGGGCAAGACCTCGGTCTGACGCAAATCATCGGGGCGTCGAACTACTTCACGTTCTTGCTGCAACTGACCATTCCATTCGGACTGTTATTCCAGTTGCCGGTCGTGACGATGTTCTTGACGCGCATCGGTGTCGTGACACCGTACTTCCTGTCATCGATTCGGAAATATGCGTACTTCGCCTTGTTCGTCATCGCGGCCTTCATCACGCCGCCGGATTTGACGTCGCACCTCATGGTGTCGCTGCCGCTCTTCTTCTTGTATGAAATCAGCTTGTCGATTTCACGCATCACGTACCGGGGCGTGCTCCGACGTGAGAAAGAGGCGATGGTGAAAGAACAGATGGATTTGATGAAACAAATGAATGAGAAGTAAACACCATGTCATGCGACGTGGTGTTTTTTTATGATTTTAGGACTATTCATTTTTGAAAAATCGATTTAAAATTAGGAATATAAAATCAAAAATGGATTATTTTTGAAAGTTATGCATTCATAAACAGAAATGAGGAGACAGATGAAAAAGTGGTTGTGGAGCATGCTTGTTGTGCTCATTATGATGGTGGCACCAGGTGTCGAAGTCCGAGCAGAGGACTATACTAAGCCGGTAACTATTCCGACAGGGGAAGTCGTAGGAGATAGTGGGTATGTGTGGCGTTCAGGGGATCCTGAGACGCTTGTTCACATTCAGACCGGTGAAGTGTATACATTACCGATTCGCGTGTCCGTTCTTCATAATATTCACGCGATCGGAGACGGTCGATTCATTTTGGAGGGCTGGCAAGAATGGATGGTCTGGAATCCTCAAACCGGTTCAAAGACGGTCTTTCCAATTGAGGCAGGGAGCGGACTTCATGCGGTCGTAGATATTAATTTGGCAGCAGAAACGGTATTGTGGACTGATGACAAGAAGTATGTCACGACATCGCTTTCGGGCAAAATTCTCGGGTCGATTCAGATGGGAAGTATGTATGAAGCATACGGACTGCTTGATGATGGGAATGTTCTTGCATTCGTGGACGGTCAAGTGACGAAGCGGACGCCGTCGGGTGAGGCGCTTGAAACACTCGGATCTTATACGGGTCAGGTGAGAGGTGCATCCTTAATCAAGGGATCAGATCAGTGGATTGTGGCAAAAGCAGGGGAATCGGATACACTTTTCATCTTTGATTTCGTAACGAAACGATGGATCGAGAAAGAAGCCCCAAGCGTAAGAGACCTCACATGGGAAGACGGCGTCTACTATTTCACGATTCGGAAGACGTATACGACGTTCTATGTTAGTTATAACGTCGCCACAAATGAGTGGCGAGAGGCACCGATTGATGATGTCTTCGTCGAAAGACGTGGTTCATGGTACGTTTTTTCTGAGAATCGATCAGCAGGCTACACGCCCGAGTCATTTTGGAAGGCACCGTGGCAACTGAATGTCAATGTGCCGAAAACGACGACTCGTTATGAAGTAGGTCGTCCCTATGATGTGAACGGAACGGTTACACTCGTTGACGGGACAGTGTTGCCGGTTCCCGGAGATGCCTTGGCTGTCAGTTTAGATCGTCAAGAAGCGCCTTTCCTTTGGGAGCAAGGGAACCTGACGCTACAGACGAATGAATCGTATAACACGATTTTTAAATGGAACGACTTAGAGCGGCGTCTAGACTTATGGGCATCGAACTACGTGCCACTCACACTCGACCCGCCAAAGGGCGTTTTAGGCCCGATTAGCGGGCAGACAACACCGGACACTCCGGTGTTCATCAGTGTGACGAAAAACTTGTATCAAGCCAACTCATCGGATTCGTTGTTGAACTATCAATCGGCGACGGTTCGTTCGGATGAGTCTGGACGCTATACGTGGCAACCGGCGCGTTGGTTCACACCTGGATCGCGTGTGACTGTGAAAATCGGTAGTGGGTCAGGCGTTTACGCGGATCCAATTGAACTTCAGACGGTCAAAGAAAGTGACGATACCTCGTCGAACGACATTTCAGTTTTGACGAACACGGTCACTTCAGGCGTCACGTTAAAAACAACGCCACACGCGGCCGTGGATGTATTGATTCGAAGTGGGAAATACTACGAAATTTCGAATGAGCAGGCAGATGAGGAAGGGCTCATTTCGATTAAAGAGTTCGATACGATGCCAGTAGACATCGGAACAAAAGTCTACTTCAAGTTAAAAGAAGCACCTGCTTCAGCGTTCCGGCTCACGACAGTAGAGACGAGAGTGGAACCGCCTGTCTTTACGTGGACTCGGACGCCATTGATGTATGACAAGTCTATCAACGTCACATCGAGTACTGATCAGGCTTATCGCATCTATCGAAACGGTACGCATGTGGCGACAACCCGCACGATGCCGTACACGTTCGAGACGCCATTAAAAGAAGGGGAAGTCATTCTCGTCACTCGTTCGAGTGGTGATGCGACGTACGAACTCACGAAAACAGTTCGTGCGTTCACACCGACGCTCAGTGTGACGGATACGTTGATGACAAAGACACAAGCGACGCTCTCAATCAAAAAGACGAGCACGGCGACAGTGCGCTTCTATGTAAATGATAAACTCGTCTCGGCCAAACGCCTCTCGACGACACGTTACACCATTCCGGCCAAGCCGGGGGATCGCGTTCGTGTCAAAGCATCGGTCGGGTCGAAATCGCGTGACGTCTCGCTCGAGTTGCCAAAGACATCGTTGTCGACGCTCTCGATTAACGATGAGAAGTCGCTCTGGGTCGGCTACATGATCCCGAACAGCACGGTCACGTTGAAGAACGGTTCGAAAGTATTGGCTACTGCAAAGGCGAGCAGCACCGGACGTGTGACGCTCCGCTTCACGCGGCAACCAGTCAATGCGACGCTCTCGTTGACGAGTCAAAGTGGCACGTTCCGCCATGTACAGACGGCGAAAGTGACGACTGGACCGACTCCGACGCTCGTGACGACGATTCCATCGAGCGCATCGAAGACACTGAAGGCGACATCGAACGTCGCGTACGGCACCTTGACGCTCACGCGGGGGTCGACGGTCATCGCGAAGAAGACGGTGACGGCCACGTCGACAACGCTCAGCTTCACCCCACAAAAGAAAGGAACGAAATTGACACTCCGTCTCGTGACGCCAAAAGGCCGAAGCGTGACGAAGACGATTTATGTTCGTTAACTGAGAAGCCATTCGCGATGATGCGGATGGCTTTTTTTAGAGATGGGGAACAGAGGGAGGACGTGATACGATGGAGCCAATCAAACAATAGGTCAGGGGGAGAAGCGATGGCTTGGGAGTACTACGGGGATGAACTCATCATCATCGGCGTGTTGACGACAATTTTGTTGATTGCCGTGCTGAACTTTCTGAAGTCGCGATTCAAGCGGAGACTCGCCTTCTCGTTGACATTGCTCGTCGTGGGGTACGTATCGTGTATCATCGGACTCGTCTTCGTCCGTGGTTGGGACGCGCTGGGCTGGATTTTGATTGGCTTCAGTCTGTACGTGATCGGCCTCCTCACCTATATCAGCGTCGTCACTTACCACTGGTTTAAAGCAAGACGCACGACCCATTCATGAATGAACCGTTCCGGTTGCGGAGCGTTTTTTTTGTTGTCACATCAGCCGTTCAAACTTTAGACATAATTACGTGAAAAAGTGAGCAAAGGGATTGTCAAACCTTCTTGTGAAATAGTACACTAAGTTCAGAAAGTAAATGTGATATTTATCACAAACACTAACTTGCCCACACCTCAAAGGAGAGACAACCATATGAAAATCGCAGTCATCGGATGTACACACGCAGGAACAGCAGCCGTCAAAGGATTACTCGCCAAGCACGACAATCTCGACATCACGGTATATGAGCGCAACGATAACGTCAGCTTCCTCTCGTGTGGGATCGCCCTCCACGTCGGTGGTGTCGTCAAACGTGCGGAAGAGCTCTTCTATGCATCACCGACCGAACTCGAAGAACTCGGCGCGACGATGCGCATGAAGCACGACGTGTTGAACATCGATACGGAAGCGAAGACGGTCCATGCGAAAAACCTCGACACGGGAGAAGACGTCTATGACACGTTCGACCGTTTGATCGTCACGACTGGTTCATGGCCGATCGTCCCGACACTTCCTGGCATCGAGATGACTGGGATTGAGCTCTGCAAAAACTATGGCCACGCCCAACGCATCATCGAGCGGGCAAAAGACGCGACGAACATCGCCGTCATCGGTGCCGGCTATATCGGTGTCGAGCTCGTCGAGGCGTTCGAAGTGTACGGCAAACACGTCACGTTCATCGATAGCGCCGACCGTATCTTGAACAAGTACCTCGACAAGTCGTTCACAGACCAACTCGAGGCAGACATGACGTCACGCGGCATCGACCTCGAGCTCGGCCAGACGGTCGAAGCATTCCGTGGAACTGAAGGGAACGTCACACACGTCGTGACCGATAAAGGTGAGTTCGAGGCCGACCTCGTCATCCTCTGTGTCGGCTTCCGCCCGAACACGGGACTCCTTCAAGGCCAAGTCGACATGCTCGGCAACGGCGCCATCATCGTCGACGAGTATATGCGCACGAGCAACCCGGACGTCTTCGCGGCTGGTGACAGCTGTGCCGTCTATTACAACCCGGCGCGCACACATGCCTACATCCCGCTCGCGACGAACGCCGTCCGCATGGGAACGCTCGTCGCTGAGAACTTGATCGCACCGCGTGTCCGTTATCAAGGGACGCAAGGAACGTCAGGTCTCCGTCTCTACGATTGGAACATTGCCTCGTCTGGACTTACAGAAGAAGCAGCTGGACTGTTCGGCCTCGACGTTGAGAGTGTTGTGATTGAAGACGCGTACCGTCCGGAGTTCATGCCGACGGCTGAACCGGTTCAGTTCAAACTCGTCTATGAAGTCGGCACACACCGCGTCGTCGGAGGACAAGTCCTCTCGAAAGCGGACATGACGCAAGCGGTCAACACGTTGTCGCTCGCCATCCAAAACGAGATGACGGTTGAAGAGCTCGCCTATGTCGACTTCTTCTTCCAACCGCACTACAACAAGCCATGGCACTTCATCAACAGTGGGGCGCTCGCGGCGATGAAAGATAAAGTCAACGCATAAAAAAACTCGGGAGCCGCGGCTTCCGAGTTTTTTATAGATAGCGTGGGGCGTCCTTCATCGAGTTGGCGAGAATCATGTAGATGAGGACGTTCCCTGGTACGATTAAAAAAAGCAGACGAACGCCGAGCGGGGACAAGTCAAAGTATTCAGCGATGCCGCCACACACACCCGAGAGTGAGCGGTTCGTGGCAGATTTTCGAAGCGGACGTTGCATAAGCGTGGCTCCTATCTCAACTGTGATATGAAAATTTTACCATATGAAGACAACAAAAAGCGCGCCGATTTGGCGCGCTTTCGCTTATTTCAAGATGGTGACGAGTTCGTCTAGCACTTCGTTGGCTGACAAGACGCCGCCTGATGTGTTCCACGTGTCGTCGCTCACTTCGGTCACTTCGCCGGCCTTGACGGCGTCGAGGTCTTTCCAAAGCTGGTTTGACTGCCACTCTTCGGCTGTCTTCGATCCATCTGCTCCACCGTACGTGAAGTAGACGATATGGTCGCCATCCATCTCTGGGATGCGTTCCATCGTGATTTCTTCAGCGAATTCGGTACGGTCTTGTGACGCCGGGCGTTTGATGCCGAGATCGCCCAAGATGACGCCTGAGAAGCTGTCCGTGAAATAGATGCGTGACGCGCCAGGAAGGAAGCGTACGACCGAAAGCTCTTTGTTCACAGCGTCGCCGAGCTCGGCTTTCGTGTCTTCGACGTGCTGCTCGTAGTCAGCCAAGACGTCGTTCCCTTTGTCTTCAAGGTTGAGGGCGTTCGCATAGAGGGCGAAGTTTTCTTGCCAGTCGCCTTTGAGCGTCTCCGACATAACCGTCGGTGCGATGGCGTTCAACTTGTCATAGATGTTCTCTTGGCGGAGCTTCGTCCCGATGATGAGATCCGGCTCGAGTTTTGCAATCGCCTCGAGGTTGACCTCGCTCTCCGTTCCGACTTCAGTCACATCTGTCATCTCTGATTCGATGTGCGGGTACCACGGGTCACCGTTCCATGATTTGACGGCACCGACTTGTTTGACGCCAAGGGCGATGAGCGCTTCGGTCCCTTCGTTCGTCAAGACGACGACACGTTTTGGTTCGACTGGTACTTCAGCCGTTCCCATAGCGTGCTCGACCGTGCGCGTCTCTGTTTCTGTTGACTCGTTTGAGTCGCTCGTCTCTTCCGATCCGCCGCAAGCAGCGAGGACGATCGTGAGGCAGAGCGTGAGTAGTGCTAACACAAACTTTTTCATATGTATAAAGTCTCCTCTGATTTGTAAGATTTCCTCCCTGACTATAAGTGATAATGATTCTCACTGTCAACCCCTTTTTCTGACAGCGAGATTTTGCTATGGTAGGAGAGGAAAGAAGTGAGTGAATGATGAAACCATGGATCAAACTATTCGCCTTGATCATCGCGTTACCTATCTTGAGTTATATCAGTCTACGGGTCGGGGTCATCCCGGTCAGCCATCAAGACGTGCTCGCGCTCGGAAGCGATATGTCGTCACAAGCGATGATTGCGCTGGAGGATAACCGTATCCCGCGCACCGTCGTCGCGCTCCTCGTCGGCAGCGTGCTCGGACTCGCCGGGTTGCTGTTCCAACTCGTGACCCGCAATCCGCTCGCGTCACCGGACATTTTGGCGGTCAATGCGGGTGCGAGCCTGGCGATTGTCCTCGTGACGCTGTTCGGTTTCAGTAGCATCGCCTCGTTCACATCGGCCGCGCTCGTTGGAGCCTTTATCGCCGGTGTCATCGTCTATCTCCTCAGCGCAAATGGGGGCAACGTCATGTACATGACACTCGCTGGGGCGTCACTTGCGGCGCTGTTCAGCTCGTTCACGCAGTCGATTATTGCGTACGAGGAAGGCGCGCTCGATGAAGTGTTGTTCTGGTTGACGGGATCGGTTGCCGGTCGCTCGCTTGAACTCGTCACGACGTTGTTGCCATGGATGGTTGTCGCGAGCCTTTGTGTCCTCCTCATCAGTAAAGAGCTTGAAACGCTGTCGCTCGGTGACCAGGTCGCCCGGTCACTCGGTCAAAACGTCGGTGTCATCAAATTCGTCGCCGTCACGCTCGCCGTCGTCTTGTCGGCGTTCGGGGTCGCGCTCGCTGGACCGATCGCCTTTGTCGGCTTGTTGGCACCCCACCTCGCGCGCTACATGTTCGGCACGGCGTTCTTTGCCCGGCTCGCGGGGAGTGCGCTCCTCGGGAGTGTGTTGCTCCTATCGGCCGACATCTTCGGACGGCTCGTCCTGTTCCCGCGGGAAGTGACGGTAGGCGTCGTGCTCGCCGTCATCGGAGGCGCCTTCTTCATCTATCTCGTCAGCGCTAGACAAGGAGTCTTTAAATCATGAAATCATACAGTTTTCGAAAAGGCCCGTTCTCGTTCACGCTCCGGAAGCGGGAGATCGTACTCGCGGTCGCGCTCCTTACCAGTCTGTTCATCGCCTTCTATTTGGGACTCGCCATCGGCGACACGTTTTTGACCCCATGGTCGCTCGGGGCGCTCTTCCTCGGTTCGGGTGACGCGTTCGCCGAGCTCGTCGTGTTCGAGTTTCGGATGCCACGCGTCCTCATGGCCATCACGGCCGGGGCATGTCTCGCAGTCAGTGGACACCTCTTACAGCTCACCATTAAAAATGAACTCGCCTCGCCGGAGATTTTCGGTATCGTCGGTGGGGCCGGGGTGGCGACGGCGACGTTCTTCACTGTCTTCACGGATGAGCGGACGAACCAACTGTCCGTCCCGCTCGCTTATATCCCGTTCGCCTCGTTCGTCGGTGCACTCACGGTTGGTGCGTTCTTGTTTTATCTATTGAAACGGGGCGTCCCGCCGGTCCGACTCGCGTTGATTGGGATTGGGATCAGCATCTTCTCGCAAGGAATCGTCCAGTTCATGATGCTCGCCTCGAACGTCTACCGAAAGAACGATATCCAGCAATGGCTCACCGGTACGGTCTATGCGGCGACATGGAATCAACTGAAAATCATGGTGCCGCTCGCGATCCTGTTCTTGCTCGCTGCCTTCTTGATTGAACGACACGTCCGCCCGCTCCACATTAGCGAGGCGGTCGCGACGAGCATCGGCGTGCCGGTCCGCGGGACACAGCGTGGGACTTTGCTTTTATCGTGTCTTCTTGCCGGAATCGGGGTCGCTTTCGTCGGAGCGATTGGCTTCGTCGGACTGATGGCCCCGCACATCGCCCGCCAAGGTTTGAAGTTACCGTACATTTGGGCAACGTTACTCGTCGGGGCGACGATTGTCGTCTTGGCGGACGTGCTCGCCCGAACAATCTTTTATCCGTATGAACTGCGAACCGGTGTCATGACGGCCGTGATCGGTGCGCCGTACTTCTTCTATTTACTTCGCCGGATGATGAAAGGAAGCATGAGATGAATACATTTGATTTACACCAGGTCGCCATCGGCTATGAACAGAAGATTGTGCTCGACGACTTAACGTTCTCGATTCCCCACGGCAAAATCACCGTGCTGTTGGGGGCGAACGGATGCGGCAAGTCGACGCTCTTGTCGACGCTCGCCAGGCAACGGGACGCGTTAGGCGGGGCCATCGCCTTCCGCGATAAGCCGCTCGAGACATATCGGGCGAAAGAGGCGGCCCGGCTCATGGCGTTCATGCCGCAAGTGAACGTCGCGCCAGACGGATTGACCGTCGAACAGCTCGTCCGTTTCGGCCGTTATCCGTATCAGACGTTTTTCAAGCGCTACTCGGAAGACGACGAACGAGCCGTCGAGCGGGCGCTCGCCTTCACGGACACGGTCTCGCTCCGGGACACGCTCGTCAGCAACTTATCGGGTGGGCAGAAGCAACGCGTCTGGATCGCGCTCGCCCTGGCGCAAGAGTCGGAAACGATTCTCCTCGATGAGCCGACGACGTATCTCGACATGTCGCACCAAATTGAAATCCTCGACTTGATGTACCGGTTGAACAGATTAGAAGGGAAGACGATCATCATGGTGCTCCACGACTTGCATCTCGCTTGTCGCTACGCCGACCATGTCATCGCACTCGCCGGTGGGAACGTCTATCGCCAGGGTAGTCCGAACGATGTCGTCGACGAGGCGTTCATGCAGGACGTCTTCGGTTTGAAAGTCGTCGTGACGGAAGACCCGCTCTACGGCACGCCGCTCTGCATCCCATATTCGCATTACGAGTTGAATGAGAAACGGCCAACCACGACCTAGTCCTCGGACTAGGTTTTTTTTCGTCTGAAGCCGGGGAAGTGGTAAGAGAAAGCTGATGTGTCACCTGGTCCTGTCAAAGGAGGAGCCCATATGGCCAAGAAGGAAAAACAACCGTACCATATCGTCACGTTCACGTTTCCAGAGGAGTCCATCTCGTATCAAGCGTTCAGCAAGTTGAAAAAGTATCACGCCGAAGGACTCGTCGGGTTCGAACAACTCGTCATCATCAAGCGTGAGGACAATGGCGCCTTCTCGTTCGAGGATGCCGTTCAACTGACACCGACGAACAAGTCGACCAAAGGCGCGCTCATCGGGATGGCCGTCGGGATTCTCGGCGGACCGTTCGGGATTCTGTTCGGTACGCTCACGGGAGGACTCATCGGAGGAACGAAAGATTTGAAACACGTCCAGAGCATTCAAGAGACGTTCAAGCGGACGGTCGGGAATATCGAGCCCGGACAGACCGGGGTGATGGCGATTGGGGAAGAGTTCGATCACTCGGTGCTCGATGGACTGGCGGCGGAACTGGGTGGCACGGTGACACGGACAGACGAAGAACTGTGAAGGGGAGTCGGACTACATGAAGATTGGTATTTTAGGAGCAGGGAAAGTCGGACGGACGCTCGGGCGCAAGTTCGAGGATGTCGGCTATGACGTGTTGTACGGGACACGGTCAGAACGGGAAGGGACGATGTCGCTCCAGGAAGTGGCATCGAATGCGCAAATCCTCTTATTGACGACACCGTTCGCGGCAGCCGTTGATTTGATTCAATCACTTCGGGACTTGGACGATAAAATCGTCATCGATGTGACGAATCCGATTGCCAAAGAGTTTGATTCGATCGAGCGACCGGAAGGAAAATCGGGGGCCGAACATCTGCAAGAACTCGCCCCCCACGTCCGTATCGTCAAGGCGTTCAATCAGACCGGTGTCGAGAACTTGGAGAACCCGAACATGTCGATGATGTTCATCGCTGGTGACGAGCAGGAGTCGGTCCGAGCCGTTCAAGACCTTGCCTCGAAGATCGGCTTCGACGCCCATACGCTCCGCCACTTGAAACTGGCGCGAGAGCTCGAGTCGCTCGCGTGGCTATGGATTCATTACGCGACGAAAGAACGGAAGCACCGGAACTTTGCGTTCTACTTGAAAGAGAATAGTTTTTAATAGAAAAGACGGTCACGCGTTGGCGTGACCGTCTTGGTCGTTAAAAAGCAGCTTGACGCTCAGAGCGAGTCTTCAACGATTCAATCGTCTCGCGCTCGATTGCTTCGACTTCGCGTTGTTGCCAGCCTGGCATGAGGAACGCGTCGACGAGCGCCCAAATGCCTGCTACGAACAATCCAACGAAACCAATCAAGACGACGGTAAGGATGATTGAACCAACCGTAAGAGCTAGCATCCCAAGGGCGCTACCTGTCTTTTTAAAGTAGAAACGGTGTGCGCCGAAACCGCCGAGGAAGAACCAAAGCAAGTACGCGACGACGAGATTGCGTTTCTTTTTCTCGACTTCGCTGTTGACGAGGAGCATTTCCTCTGTCGATAAATCGGTACGTGAATAATTCATGATGTGATGTGCCTTCTTTCCAAAAATTGATATAATGAATGCAGTCTTTATTGTACCGGGAAACGGATGAATTCCCATGATTTTCTATTATTTATTTTTGGAAGCGAGGAACAACCGAATGGGTTTTGCGATTGTGACGTTCATCGTCGCGTTTATTCACGTGATCGCCGGAGCGGTCGTCTTACATAAGTATCCGCAATATAAATCGATCGCCATCAGTATGATCGTGCTCGGTTTCGTATATGGTCTATTGACGGTGGGGTTCATCGTCCTATGAACAAGTTCTTGAAACCTCGAGTGAGCTATACAAATGAAGATGCATTTAAACTCGGGATGTTCATTATGCTCGGGCTCACCATCATGGATGTCTTAGGTGGTAACGTGCCAGATATGACTTTGGCGCTGGCTGCGACTCTGTTTTATGCGTGGCGCCGTGACGTCGCGGCGACACTTGGTGAGGAAGCATCTCGTGCCGTCGGGCGCGAATCAAGTGAACTGGCGTTACGAGGTGTTATCGTCGCCTTGATGATTGGACTCTTCGTCTCGTTCTTCATGGATACGTTGACCTACTCGCTTGAAGCCCTCATGTATTATGGGTTGGCGTTCGTATTCGGATTAAAAGGGATGGGACTTTGGTTTTTCATGCCGGACACAACGGTCGAAACCGAACTGAATTAATATGAAGAACGATGTGGCACACGCCTCATCGTTTTTTCTTATGGTTGATGTCAGACGAAAACGTGAATAGGACAAAGAGTGCTGTTATTGTCTGCATTGGATCGGAAGGAGTTTTGTTATGTGTACAGCAATCACGTACGCTCCGCACGCCCACTACTTCGGCAGAAACTTAGACCTGAACGTGTCCTATCACGAACAAGTGACGATCACGCCCCGACACTATCCATTCAACTTCAGACGGATGGGCGAGAACGCGAACCATTACGCGATGATCGGAATGGCGACCGTCGTGGAAGACTACCCGCTCTATTACGAGGCGACGAATGAAAAAGGGCTTAGCATGGCCGGGCTGAACTTCCCAGGGAATGCCGTATTCAAGCCGGAAGTCGACGGAAGAGACAACATCTCTCCATTCGAGTTCATTCCGTGGATCCTCGGACAATGCGCGACAATCGAGGAAGTGAAAGAGCGACTGGCGACGATTCAGCTGATCAATCTCAACTTCAGTGACGCGCTCCCGCTTCATCCGCTGCACTGGATCATCGCCGACAGTGATACCTCGGTTGTCGTCGAGCCGATGGCGGACGGGTTGCGTGTGTACGACAATCCAGTCGGCGTCTTGACGAACAATCCGTCGTTCGAGTATCAGCTGTTCAATCTGAATGATTATCGGCACGTCTCGACGAAACTGCCGGCCAATACGTTCGCGCCGACATTGAACCTCGATGCCTATTGTCTCGGATTAGGCGGGCAAGGCTTGCCAGGTGACTTATCGTCGACGTCGCGTTTCGTCCGGGCAACGTTCGCTACTTTCAACTCGGTCTGCGAACCGACCGAGGCGTCAGGTGTCGGTCAATTTTTCAAGCTGTTGGATACGGTGATGCAAACGCGGGGCTTGAACGAGGCCGAGGATGGGACGTATGAGTACACGATCTATTCGTCATGTTGTAACGTCGACGACGGCATCTATTATTATCGGACGTATGGCAACAACCGAATCACGGCTGTGTCGCTGTTCCATGAACCGTTAGACAGCGAGCAATTGATCACGTATCGCCTACAACACCAACAACAAATTCATTATGAGAATTGAGAACAGCCCTCTTCGCGCGAAAGGGGCTGTGTTTTACAGTATGTCGTTATAGAGCGGGGCCTCATCGTCCGTGCTGATGATTTTCAAATGACGCTCGTCTTTCACGTAGACGCTCTTATAAGCGACGCGTTCACCTTCATAGAATAAGATGACGCGGTTGCCGTCGTTGTCCGTCTCGACTTTCGGTTCATACTGCTCGATTTCAATCGTTTCCTCGAGCACGCCATACTCTTCGTATGTAGACAGGTCGTCTTCGTTTGAGCAGGCGACAAGAAATAGGGAAGCGACCAGCGCGAGAAATGCTTTCTTCATCGTATCTCTCCTTGTTTGATAGTTAACCTATCAAATATACCGCAGATTGATATCTTTTTCAAAAGAGAGCCAGGATGAGTCAGAGAGGGTGGTCATGCACCGATGACTAACACGACACGTCCTTCTTCTAACGCAAGTGACTTGATGTTGCCTACTTTCACTTTTTGGAGCGGGCCGATCGCACTCAAGTCGAGCGTCAGTGTTCGAGCATCGTAAGTGATATAAGGCGAGTGGTTTAAAAACTTGTCGTTGAAGATTTCTTTATCCGTCGGCTCGACCTTTACGACAGTGAACACAATTTTCCGCCCGTGAATCTCTTTTGGCACCAATGTCAGTTTCATCCGAACATCTTTCGAGAAGAAAGCGACCCCGACTTTCTTTGACCCTGCTAAAATCAATTGTCCGTTTGTGATCTCGACGGTCACATCCGACAGCTCGGGGATTTTTGGACTTATGAACGATTGAAGTTTGGACGCCTCGAGTGGGACTGTGACCGCTACGTTATTCATCATCTTCTTGAACATACCACCAGCTCCCTTTACCATTTTTATACTATCCTAAATGTTTAATACCTTTATTTTACAATCTTGAACCCTTTGTTTTGGAGAAAGTGATCCATAAGAAAAGACCAAGCTGCGCGCTTGGTCTTTTCGTTAGGCCGATTTATCGTTGTTTTCTTTTTTCGCTTTTCGAGCGAGCGTCAAAATCTGATATACCTTGAAGAAGTCATACGCGGCTACGGCGATGATGAAGTACGTCCAGAAGCTGAAGCCGTACTCTTGTACCGAGTAGTAGGCGAGGACAGTGAACAGAATCCCGAAAGAGAGACTGAACAAAAACATAACTTTTAAGTGTCGCGGCATCAATGCCACCTCATTTCTACATTAAGAATAATACGACCATGACGAGCGCGTTGTTGAACGCGTGAATCGCGATCGGCACGATCAAGCGACGCGTCTTGGCATAAGCGACCGTGAAGGCGAAGCTCATCGCCACGTAAACGAGAATCTTGTTGTCACCGTGGATGAGCGCGAACAAGAGCGAGCTGACCGCAAACGCAATCCAGAACCCGAAGCGGGCGCTCAAGTTGCCGAACAAGATGTGACGGAACAGAATCTCTTCCATAATTGGTCCGAGCAAGACGACCGAGAGCGTCATGACTGGGACGAGACGGACGATATCCGCAATTTGCTCGGTGTTCTGTGACCCCATGACGTCACCGGAGATCCACGTCTCAATCAAGTTGGCGACGATGACGAGCCCATATTGCATGAGAATCCCGAGTCCGATCCATTTGACCGTGTCGTTCAAGTTCGACTGGATGCCCTGTTGTTTATACAACTTTAAGTCAGGCCAGAGCAAGAAGACCGAGATGACGATCGTCAAGCTGAACCCGATGGCGAACCAGAGACCGGTCGCCGTCGGCGTGATCCATTCTGGTCGCACTCCGCTAATCAATACTGGAAAGAATTGAACAAACGCGTATAGCAGAATCGGGATGATATGCCGAATCCGAATGTTAGGCGCCATCGAAAAACGGGTATTTATCGATTGGTTTGAGTTTAGTGTAGCCAATTCAACACGTCCTTATTCCTAAGAGTCAACGTTCCTTTTGACCATTGTATCAAATAAGGTCTCTTGACCGCGAGTGGGAGCATTTTTTCGATGTTCCCGCTTGCATTTTCAGGCGTCTCATACTACACTAATCAATGTTAGCACTCCTTTTTGATGAGTGCTAAAACTTACGATTCAACGATACATCATTCATATTCGGAGGAGGTTTTTTCTATGTTAAAACCACTAGGCGATCGCGTCATCATCGAAGTCGTGGAGAAAGAAGAAAAGACGATCGGAGGCATCGTGCTTCCTGACACGGCGAAAGAAAAGCCGCAACAAGGACGCGTCCTCGCAGTCGGTACAGGCCGCGTCACGGACCAAGGTGAGCGAATCGCGCTCGACGTCAAAGAAAATGATTTGGTCATCTACTCGAAGTACGCGGGTACCGAAGTGAAGCATGAAGGCAAAGAATACTTAATCGTTCGAGAGAGCGACATTCTTGCAATCGTAGGCTAAGACTCACCATTCTTCAAAAACTTTTCTAGGGGGAAATGAACAATGGCAAAAGAAATCAAATTCTCAGAAGACGCACGTCACGCGATGCTTCGCGGTGTCGACGCACTCGCTGACGCGGTAAAAGTCACAATCGGACCGAAAGGACGCAACGTCGTCCTCGAGAAGAAGTTCGGCTCACCGCTCATCACGAATGACGGTGTGACGATCGCGAAAGAAATCGAACTCGAAGACCACTTCGAAAACATGGGCGCGAAGCTCGTTGCCGAAGTCGCGTCGAAGACGAACGAAGTCGCAGGGGACGGTACGACAACGGCGACAGTCCTCGCTCAAGCGATGATTCGTGAAGGTCTCAAAAACGTGACAGCGGGCGCGAACCCGATGATCCTTCGTAAAGGAATCGACAAAGCGGTTCGTCGTTCACTTGAAGAGCTCAAGCTCATCTCGAAACCGATCGAGTCGAAAGAAGCGATCGCCCAAGTCGCGGCCATCTCGGCAGCGGACGAAGAAGTCGGCGAGTTGATCGCGGAAGCGATGGAACGCGTCGGTAACGACGGTGTTATCACGATTGAAGAATCACGCGGCTTCACGACAGAACTCGACGTCGTTGAAGGCATGCAGTTCGACCGTGGTTACTTGTCACCATACATGATCTCAGATTCAGACAAGATGGAAGCGGTGCTCGACAACCCGTTCATCTTGATCACCGATAAGAAAATCTCGAACATCCAAGAAATCATCCCAGTGCTCGAGCAAGTCGTGCAACAAGGGAAGCCAATCCTCATCGTCGCTGAAGACATCGAAGGCGATGCACTCGCGACACTCGTCTTGAACAAGCTCCGTGGTACGTTCAACGCGGTCGCAGTCAAGGCACCAGGATTCGGGGACCGTCGTAAAGCGATGCTCGAAGACCTCGCGACGCTCACAGGCGGCCAAGTCATCACCGAAGACCTCGGTCTCGAGCTCAAGTCGGCATCACTCCAACAGCTCGGACGCGCATCGAAAGTCGTCGTCACGAAAGACACGACAACGATTGTCGAAGGTGCTGGAGACGAAGCCACGATCAAAGCACGCGTTCAAACGATTCGCAACCAAATCGAAGAGACATCATCTGACTTCGATCGTGAGAAACTCCAAGAGCGTCTCGCGAAACTCGCAGGCGGCGTAGCCGTCGTCAAAGTCGGCGCAGCGACAGAGACAGAGCTCAAAGAACGTAAGCTCCGCATCGAAGACGCGCTCAACGCGACACGCGCAGCCGTCGAAGAAGGGATCGTCGCCGGTGGTGGTACGGCGTTCATCAACGTCATCCCAGCCGTTCGTGCGTTGCTTGCAGAAGTGACAGCGGATGAAGCGACAGGTGTGAAACTCGTCCTCCGTGCCCTCGAAGCACCGGTCCGTCAAATCGCGGAAAACGCTGGTGAAGAAGGTTCGGTCATCGTCGAGAAGCTCAAGAACGAATCGGTCGGCATTGGCTACAACGCCGCGACGGGCGAGTACGTCGACATGATCGCACACGGTATCGTCGATCCGGCGAAAGTGACGCGCTCAGCACTTCAAAACGCAGCATCCGTCTCAGCCATGTTCCTCACGACAGAAGCGGTCATCGCAGACAAGCCAGAACCAGCAGGCGCTGGCGGCGGCATGCCTGATATGGGCGGCATGGGTGGAATGGGCGGCATGATGTAAACCCACTCCCTTCGCGCAAAGCCATTTATTAGCTATAGCTAATAAATGGCTTTGCTTTTTTGTCTAGTTGGTATTTATTAAGCATACATAATTATCTTTATATCCATATTGTATAAATGAAATTCTCCAATATTACTTTTAATATGTCTATTTTAGATTATATATGTAAATATTGGTAATTAAATAGTGTTTTTAATCTATATATTGTATATAGTAATTAAATAGGATATTATTTCTAATAACATAGTGGATACCGAAGACTGTTTTTGGAGGCGTAAAATGTCATACAAAATTCCTAAAAAATATATTAATAAATTAGCGAAGACCAACAAAATTAAATATTTTGGTAGAGATGTTGCAGAAGTTATTGTAGATTTAGAGACAAATCATAAAAGTGACCTTATGTATTTAGAAGAAATATTTCAGTTTGCGAGTAAATATATCACTTTATTAAAACCCGAAAATAGCTTTCCAGATACAGTGAAAACGCCAGAGTTATTTATGCAAAAATTAATTGATGAAGGAATTATTCATTACAACCAGATTAATAAGACATGGCAGCCAACGCTTACGGACAACATAAAGATTTGTGCAGTAAAGCATGTTGATTCTACAGTTTACTTGAAATTTGTAATTGGAAAAGAGACTATTAAAAAAAACGAGTGGGACTACGAAACAGTAAAATATCCTCATATAATATCGGCGGCTTTAGATTTTCAAAACGAATTAATTGAAGTTCGATGCGCTAAATCTGAAGTAGATAAATATAAAAATCATATTATGTCATTAATGGGTTTTGCAAAACCATACGAGGCTTTTTCTGTTCCTAAGATGACGAAAGAAACTGCTGAAGCATTTTGTAAAATATTATCAGCAGGTATTATTTCTTCTCATATTGCCTTACCTACTACGGTTGGAAGTGTCAGGTTTAACGGTATTAAAGGAATAGATTTGAATAAGGATGACACTCTAACAGCTATAAAAAAAGCCTTTGAAAGTATTGGTTTACCTACAACCGATACTATGGATCAAGAAGCTATGTTCGAATTTACAGACCCGTGTACCAATATTCAATTTGATGTCTATCTCCATGTGAATATTGAAGAAGGATTCTTTAAATTTAAAGAAGAGGTAAGTGAGGCGGTTATTAACCACGTAAAAGAAGCTTTACTAAGGGTCACAAATCACGGTACTGAAGATTTATCAGGAGATGAAATTGCGGTTAAAGTAGTAGTTGAAGAGGTATTAGCAGCAGAAAGTCAAGTAGCGCCTGCCTCAATGGAACAACAAATGAAGCTGGATATTAAATAAAACCTAAGGAGGAGTAGATATGCAAGCAAAAGTGTCAGTATCAAAGTTTAATCAATTACTGGAATCTTGGGCATCGCAATCTCCTCCTATTATGCAATTCACAGTTGAGAATGTTTTAGATACTCTTGGATTAGACAGCTCTTATTATAGTAAAGTATTAGAGTTACTTATGAAAAGAAATGGAGATGAAATCATAGCTCAAAAGGTTGCACTTTGTCCATCTAATCATAAATTGCGTACGTTTTTGATAGACGAAGAAGTAGATGATAATTTTGAGTGCTTCTGTCATGAGAACGAATTTGAAGTGACTAAATTCAAGCTCGTTTTCTCTTTTGAGGATGAGTTCAAGGCGGATTCTTTAAAAAAAAAAGAGAATCGAGTGAGTCGTTTGAAAGACCTAATGTTAATTTAAATAGTACTCGCGATTTAGATGACATAGAATCATTCACTAATATGGGGAGGGGGGTCTACGTTTTTATGGTAGACAATAAAGGGATTTTTAATTTTCAATCTCATATAGAAGGCTCTAATCAAAATGTAGGTCATGGAGCAAACCAACTTTTAACTAGCAGTCAAAAATTAGACTTAGAAGATTTAACTAAGGAATTACTTGATTCATTAAACGGGATAGAATTACAGCAGGAACAAAAACAGGAGCTAGAAGAAGTTATCCATGCTGCCACAGAAGAAGTAAGTTTAGATGAGCCTAAAAATGGTATATTGAAAATTTTCTTAGAGCAGACCAAGAATGTTATTGATACTGTTAATAAAACACCAGAGCTAATCTCAGCTTATCAAAAATGGGCAGATTTTATTCAAAGTTCTATGACGTAATTTACCTAATAGATAATTCGATAAAAATAAAAAGTCATAAAAGGTGTCGCTTTTAAAATCATAGCGACACCTTATTTAAATCAATCCGTCTGTTTCCGGTTATACATCACAATACTTCCAACGAACACAATGAGCGCCCAGGCAGACAGAATCGCAAGCTCCACCCATGTAGAGCCGAGTCCAGCACCCGCCTCGATTTGATGCGCGAGGTCGATCAAGACGATGTTCGGCAAATATTCGAGTAAACCGATGATAGAGAAACGGTCCTCGTACACCAACAACATCGGTGAGAACGAGAAGAAGAAAAACGCCGGCATGACGATGAGCGAAGCTTCCATGACCGTCTTCGTCATCAATCCGAGAATCGTCCCGATCCCGATATAAAAGAACGTCGAGACGATCAATGCGAGTGAGATAACGAGCAGGTTCGCAGGGCTGTATCCCATGATAAAGGCACACGCCGCGATGAGGATGAGCGTCGTCACGAACGTGAGCGCACTCTTTCCGAGCAAGATGTCGAGCGTGCTCGCCGGCGATAACATCAGCCCACGGAGTGTGTTCTTCTCTTTCTCTTCGGCGATTAAGGCACACTGGACGAACGTTGCAACGAGGCTGAACGTGATATTGATGACGAAGTACGTCACGTCGATGCCTCCTCCGCCGAGCTGTGAATAGAAGACGGCGAAGAACAGCGGCATGATCAACGTCGAGGAGACGAATAAGTTCCGCGACAAGTCTTTATAGTCTTTCTGGAAAATGGCGAGTGCCCGTTTCATTGAAAATGTCATGATAATTTCCTCCCCGTTACTTCGATAAAGATATCCCCGAGCGTCGGTTCGTTCGAATGGATGGCCGCGATGTTTTGATCACGCATCTGTTCATGAAGCCAGTCCGCCCCATCTTTTCCTTGCTTCAATTCAACCGTTTCCCCGTCATGCAGTTCGACGCGCATCGAGCCGTTCGCATATTTCCGGCGCAATCGTTTCGGAGCGTCGAGCAATTGAATTTCCCCTTGATGTAAGAAGGCAACGCGGTCGCACAGTTCCTCTGCCTCGTTCATGTCGTGCGTCGTCAAGAAGATGGTCGTCCCTTTTGCCTTCAGCCGTTCGATGCCTTTATAAATGTGGCGCGAGTTGACCGGGTCGAGCGCCGACGTCGGCTCATCTAAAAACAACAGTTCCGGTTCATGTAATAACGCCCGGGCCAGTGTCACCCGTTGCAGCATCCCACGTGATAAGGCGGAGATGCGTTTTTTGCGTTCCCCGGCCAAGTTTACCGTCTGGAGCACATCATCGATGCGTGTGCGTGGTTCGTCGTATAGGTCGCAGTAAAGTTGTAAGTTCTCTTCGATGGAGAGGCGCGTGTATAGGCCGCTGTTATCGGTCAACACACCAATCCGTTTCCGATACTGTTCTTGTTTCAACTCTGAGACTGGGACACCGAACACGGTGGCGTCTCCTGACGTCTGCGCGAGTTGGGACGTCAAGATTTTGATGGTCGTCGTCTTCCCAGATCCACTTGGTCCGAGGAAGCCGAACACTTCTCCCTTGCCGACAGAAAACGTCACGTTGCGTAACGCCTCTTCATTGCCGAATAGCTTTTTTAATCCGTTCACTTGAATGATTGAGTCCATTCTCGTTCCTCCTTGTTGATGTCGTATTTCCTGGTTACATCATATCGAGAGGAAGAGGCGGGTGCATTAGAATGGCCATAAATGGCGCTTCTTGAGGACTGAGTGGAGCGAATCGGGCGGTGAATGGAGCTTATTTTAGCCCAATCATCGTCTTCAATTCGGCCATTTTTGTCTTCGAGAGTGGAATGGTTGTCTTCGCCGAATCATCGAGCACGAGGCTGAAACTGTTCTTCGTGTACGTGATGACTTCGCGCACCCGTTGAAGGTTGACGATGTACGATCGATGACAGCGGAAAAAGCCGTACGGCGTCAGACGCGTCTCGAGCTCGTTCATCGTGAAGACGCTCGGGAATTGTTCAGACTGACTGTGCAACACGGATTGTCCGTCCTGGCTTTCGATGTAGTCGATTTCCGGCGGATCGAGCAAGACGATTTTCTCGTTCACTTTCGTCGGAATCTTCTCGAAGCGGACGTGCATCACCTCTGGCGTGACGTCTTCGTTCGCCTCCGGTTCATCGGGCTCCACATCGAGTAGGCGCAAGTGTCGGTGGTCGATGCGATAGACGGTCGACGTGACGAACAGGGCGCTCTCCATATTGCTCGTCAGAAGCAGGATAGCTTTTTGTTGTTGCTTCAGTTGCAGCAAGACGGTCGCGAACAAGTGCCGTGTCTCTTGATCGACGTTTTGATCCGGTTCTTCGAGGACGTAGATGTCGCGATTATGTAGCAACAGCGCTGCGTATTGGACGCGCCGGACGAGCGACAAGCTGAGTCGGTTCAATCGTTTGTTCCGATATGGGGTGAGTTGAACGGTTTGCAGGACTGTATCCAGCGATTCCGTCGATTCGTAGAGCGTATGCGTGAAACGCAAATATTCCTCGACCGTCAAGCGGTCATATAAGCCGTCACGGATGGAGAAGACCGAAAGCGTGTAATTTTGTGTATCGATGGTCCCGGAGTAGTTCGCGTGCGAGTCCGTCAATAATGCGAACAATATTTCCCGGGAAGTGACACCGCAGTGGATGGCTGCGACTTCACCCGGATTGATGGTGAACGAGATATGTTCAAGGATGAGCGTGTCTTGTTGGCGAACAGAGACGTTGTTGAACGTAAGCACCGAATCCCTCCCTTTTTAGTGGGATTATACCATTGATTCATAGAAGACTTGAGTAACGAATTGGAATAAGGCTATGCTAAACTGGAGATAATTTGAAATTAGATAAGGGTGTGTCGGTGAAGATGATTGAGGTCATTCCGTTAGATTTTGATAAAACGAGTATAGATGAGATTGATCGGGCAGCTGATTACTTGAACTATCCGGTGATTTATATTTTGAACGGAGAGAAGGAAGCGTATATCGGGGAAACGGTACACTTTCAAAAGCGCATGAAACAACATCTGAAGCTGAAACAAGCAGACCGGAAGAATGTGGACCAAATCAATCTCGTAAAGCATGAGACGTTCAATCGGTCGGCGACGTTCCATCTTGAGACGAAATTGATTAACTACTTTTTAGGGGACGAGAAGTACACCTTACAAAACAAAAGCAAGACGGCAAGCGACTTCACACACAACTATTACAATAAATCGTTCTACGACAATGAGCTGTTTCCTGAGTTATGGGGTGTGCTACATAAGAATGGGCTCGTCGAAAACGACCTGCACGCCATCGAGAACAAAGACATCTTCAAATTGTCGCCGTTCAAAGAACTATCCGTTGAACAGATGGATTTAAAAGAGCGTGTGCTTGAATTCTGTGAGACACGGATTGCGAAGGCCAAGCCCGAAGACACGTATGGAGACTTGTATGTCATTGAAGGAGAGGCCGGTGTCGGCAAGAGTGTCGTGCTCAGTTCTATCTTCAATACCATTCAAGCGCGGACGAACGAGGCGGGTTCGAATCTGCATCAGACGGAGAACTATCTGGTCGTCAATCACGAGGAGATGCTGAAGACGTATAAAGGGATTGCCAAACAAGTCAAACACTTGAAGGCTGTCAATTTCGTCAAACCGACGCCGCTCCTTAACAAGTTAAAAGATAAGAAGGTCGATATCATCTTGGTCGACGAGGCGCACCTTCTATTGACGAAGTCAGATGCATACAACAATTTCCGGGCAGAGAATCATCTCGAAGAATTGATGAAGATCGCCAAGGTTGTCATTGTCATCTTTGACCAAGACCAAGTGTTAAAGCTGAAGAGTCGGTGGGATCAAAGCAAGTTGGATGAGTTTAAAGAAAAAGCGAAGTGTTTGAAAACATATAAACTGACGAATCAGTTTCGGATGCAGGCGGATGAGGATGTCATCGATTGGATCAACGCCTTCAAAGCTAAGCAGATACAAGCATTCCCAGCTTCTAAAGACTATGATTTACGCGTGTTTGAAACGTTGGAAGAGATGCACCTAATGATTATCGAACAAGACAAGAAACATGGGCTCAGTCGAGTTGTGTCGACGTTCGATTACCTTCATAAAAAAAATGGGGAAACGTATTACGTCTATGGGTCGAACGGGTCGTACAAGATGCCGTGGAATACGACGGGCGGTAAGACGACGTGGGCCGAAAAATCTGAGACGATTGCCGAGGCCGGATCGATCTATACGATCCAAGGTTTTGATTTGAACTACGTCGGCGTCGTGCTCGGTCCTTCGGTAACGTACGATGAGACGAAGGATTGCTTGGTGATCGACACGAATCTTTATAAAGACACTGGTGCGTATGCGGGAATTGACGGCGTCAAAGATGTCGAGTTGGCGAAAGAACAGATTGTATTGAACTCCATCAATGTGTTGATGAAGCGAGGCGTCCGAGGGCTTTATTTGTATGCGAGCAATCAAGCGTTACGAGACAAGCTATTACACATTCAAAGAGAGAAGGTACAGATATGAACGAAGTACAACGATTGATGGATAAAGTAATCGAATTCCGAGACGAGCGCGATTGGGCGTTCCACCATAACCCGAAAGACTTGGCGTTGTCGTTATCGCTTGAGGCGAGCGAACTGTTGGAGTTGTTCCAATGGGTATCAAGCGAAGAAGCGCTCGAGACGAAACATGTCGAGATGAAAGAAGAGCTCGCGGATGTTCTCATCTACGCGCTCACGTTCGCCCATGCGGCAGGGATTGATGTGTCGCAAGCGATTGAAGAGAAGCTCGAGAAAAATGCGGTGAAGTATCCGAGTCCGCAATCATAAGTATTTTATTAGCTGGATTACAAAAAACGAAAGGAGACTAACATGTATCATTACTTAAACGACATATAACCCCTCATTCGCCCACCGCCTCTTCTCAATGAATATTTCTTTACGAAAATTCATTGGAAAAGGAGCGGAAATAATGAATCGAAATATATACGTATTATTGGTGGTTCGAATTGTAGCGAATTTTGCAGATAGCTTTTACTTTTTAGCTTCAATTTGGTTTGTTAAAGAAAATACGGACTCGACATTTTGGATTGGATTGGTTGGCTTTGTAGCCATGATACCGGTGGCTTTTCAATTTTTATATGGGCCGTTGATTGATCGTTATTCTAAAAAGGTGTTACTTCTCATTTCGATGGGAGTTCAAGCAACCATATTGATGCTATTGGCGACGCTTTATATGATTGATCATTTGACAGTCGGCGGAGTCATTACATTATTGTTCATTGCGACTTTAGCGAGCGAGTTGAGTTATCCGACCGAGCACGCACTTGTTCCGGTTCTTGTGAAGCAAAAGGATCTTCAAAAAGTAAACTCACTTTTTGCCTTTACGTATCACAGTTTAGATGTTGTATGTAATGCATTGGCCGGGATTGTCTTGACGTTTATCGGTGTCGGCCTTGTATACACGAGTAATGCTTTTCTCTATTTACTGTTATGTGCAGGGATTGGACTTGCGTTGCGGATTGATGAGGTTGTTTGGGAATCAAATAAAGAGAATCGGCAATCTGGTTATTACCAAGAGTTGAAAGAAGGATTTCGATATTTTTGGAATCTCGGATTTCTTCGACGCTTTATTCTCGTCTTCACATTACTGAATCTGCTCATCACAATTTCATTAGGTTTGTTGCCGATTCTGGCGCCAACTGAATTTTTGTACGGGAGTTGGTTAACAGCTATCTCTATCGGGACGCTGATTGGTAGTGCCATATCGATGAGGTTAGGAGAACACCGATTGCGATTGATATTTATTGGAGCGACGAGCGTTGGAGGAATGACTTGGTTGATTTCTTCTATTTGGTTGACGACGAATTTAAAACTAGTGTTGTTCTTTTTTGCTATTTCGTGGATTGCAATTGGGATGATGGGTATTCAATTTCAAACACTGTTGCAACGTCAGATTGAAGCATCGTACCTTGGAAGAACGCTCACCGTTATATATGCGGTGCAAGGTGTTTTAGCACCTTTTGGTTATTTACTTGGTGGGACGTTAGCTGATTTTGTATCGCACCTATTCCTTTACGTCATTGGTGCAATTACATTGCTACTCGCAGGTTTATACTTCGTTGTCGATCCGTTTTTAAAGCAGGTGTCAGTAACGAGTAAAGAATAGAGCGTCAGATGACAAATGGAAAAGCAGTACAGCCCGTTACTAGGCCTGTACTGCTTTCGTCTGAATCATCGTGATGACCTCATCCGTCGTTTGGATGGTCGCGAACTCCTCGTTCAAATTGGCGAGGGACACATCATGGATGACATTCGCCGGAATCAATGAACCGCTCAATGAACGACGGTCGAACGTCGCCGTCGCATCGGATACGACAATCGGTCCGAATCCGAAATTCCCGGCCATGCGGGCGGTCGTCTCGACACAGTGGTTGGTGATTAATCCCGTGACGATAATGGATTGAGCTTGATGTGCTTCGAGAATCTCTTGCAGATTCGTGCCGATGAAGGCGCTGTTGACCTGCTTCGTGAGAATCGTGTCCTGTTCGCGTGGACGAATGAAGTCTTGGAACAAATGGCCATCCTTTTTGAAATAAAATAAGGACTCGGGCACTTGTGAGACGTGTTGGACGTAGATGATTGGCTGATTGGCCTCTTCCCAAGTGGTGATGAGTCGTGCGATGTTGTCTTCACACATCGGATTGTTCCTATTGCCCCAACTCGGGTCGTGGAACGCTTGTTGGACGTCGATAATCAATAATGGTACGACTGTGTTTTGATTCATGGTTGTTTCCCCCTCTTTAACGTTAAGTTAAGTGTAGCGGGGAGGAAGAGTTGATTACATACTATATCAACGGAGTTAGGTGTGTGATTCTTTAAAATGAACGGAAGTTTGGAGATACAACTTACGATTTGAAAGTGGGGACTGAAATGGACGAAATTGATCGACATATCGTCAGCTTGATGCAGGAGAATGCGCGGATTTCTGTCACGGAGCTCGGGAAGCAGATTGGCTTATCGACACCTGCTGCGAACGAACGATTGAAGCGACTTGAAGAACGTGGCGTCATCACAGCGTATCGTGCTGTAATCAATCCTGAAACGTTAGGAAAGCATGTGACGGCCTTCATTTTGTATGACACGACACGGTGCGAGGCGTTCCGAGAGTTTTGCCGGCAACAACCTAGCGTGATGGAATGCCATCGTCTCGCCGGCCAGTACAGCTATTTGGTCAAAGTGGTGACGGAAAATGTGCGGTCGCTCGAGACGTTCATCGATGAATCGATGGCATACGGCCAGCCGTCGTCACTCATCAATCTGTCGTCGCCGGTTCCGTTTAAAGCGGTGGAGTGAAGGCGGAAGTGATTCGAATTTAAGTCATGAATGGTCCTCTTCATACGGATTCGCATATAGATCAATGTCAAACTCGGCACGAATCCGATCGACGAATTGAATCGTCTTCAAATCAAACACAAGCGACGGTGTTTGACCGTTTTCCATCACGATTACAATGGTAAATTTCGCTCGGATGTCGTCGTACGCGTTATAAATGTCATCTAAAATTGTTTCTTTGCCACGAAGTTGCGCAATGATGTGTTGCAGCTGATCGTTCACATCAAATGAAGGCTGATAGCCCGTACCGAGTGACCACGAGGTATATTCACGAGGACGAGACGAGTAGGTACTCTTATCGCCTCGTTCAAATGTTTCGGTAGGGGTTAATCCAAGCTGGTGTGAAACGTCTTCAATTGAGAAATCATCGGCAAGCAGTTGGAAATAGACCAGGACTTCGGTTTGTGCAGGATTCATGAATACCCTCTTTTCTTTGTATGACAGTCTATTTGAATAGTAACGATGCAATCGTGAGAAAGGAATATGAATATGACCCAACGTGAACGGTTCGAACAACTCTATCACTCAGGAAAGCGGTCGACCCGACAGGCGGCGCTTTTGTTTTCATTGGTCACGGCCATTGGATTCATTTTATTGATGAGCGAGGAACGGCAGCTCGCTGAACTGATATGGTTTGTACTTTTGGTCCCCTCCATCTTTCTCGTTAAGATTTGGGCACGGACGAGCACGTTACTGCGATTCAACTCGTCCCCTGAATATACGCGACTAGTTCGCCTTGAGTTTTGGGTGGCGATGGGCCTCGTTGCACTCTATTGTCTGTTGATGCTGACAACGCTCTTAAAGCCCGAACAGTTCGGTTTGAGTGTTGTCGTAGCGGGCCTCTATGGGATTGGATGGATTATGTCATCTAAGATTGATCAAAAACTTGCGAAGATTGACCCGGAACACGTGACGCATAAAGTGTATGAGCGCGGGAAAGTGGATTCCTTTCCTAAATGAAGGCAGTCAAAATAAATGAAGGCAGTCAAAAAGGAGTAGCGCGCTACTCCTTTTTATGATGTTGATCGACCTGTAATGCGATCGACTAGTCGTTTTGCTTCAAGCAGGGACATGCCATGAGTCTCACGCAAGAATTTAACGGTCGGGATCATGCCAATCGTATCGATTTTTTCTTTAATCGACGCATGAAACTCAGCATCTTGAACGATTGGTTCGGTATGGAGTTGTTTTCGTTTCAATGCACTCATATCCTTTGCTTGTTGCGCAATGATATTGAGCAAGAAGGCGTTCAAGATCAATGAGGCAGTTAACATGATCGTGGTCCAATCCATTCAAACACTCCTTTCGATTTACGGGCGAGTCTCTAACGTCTCTTCAATTCGATCCAGTCGTTCGATTAACGCATTCATCTGTTCTTGTTGATGCAAGGCGGTTAGTTTCTCAAATTCGATTTGTGCGTTAGCGCGTTGCTCATAACGATTCATGAATCGTACGATTGTCACAATGAACAAAATGATGATAAGCAACGGGAGCAGTGCCATAACTCCCTCGAGAAATGAGAATAATACTTCCTCCATGTGGTTTCCTCCTTGTGTGACTCTTAGATATTACGATTTCAAATACGATTTGGTTTCATCGAGCGGAACGTATCCAGGCTTGGTCCGCCTTCGTCTGACGTCCGAGTCAAAATAATGAGATGGTGTGTACATTCCTAGTGGGACATAGTACGAAACAAATGTTTTCAAGTAAAATGGCAGTGGAATTACATCAGCTAATATCATGACCGTCACTGGGGTCACCATGACAAATAATGCAACTGTCATCATCACTTCTGTTTTGATGAACCGATGCAATATGCGCATCAACCAAATGAACGGGAAATAGAAATAATAAAAGAATCGATTCACATCATAACGTCCTTTACTGAGCGGTTCGCCCAAATTATGTATATTCGTCTTTTTCAGTATAATAGGAACACCACATACAAAGAAGGAGCATTTTCATGAATCCATCAATTGCGATTATCGGAGCGGGCGTGAGCGGATTGTATGCCGCGTCGCTCCTCATCGAGAAAGGCTATGACGTCACCGTTTTCGAGGCGCGTGACCGTATCGGGGGACGGGTGTTGAGCCATGACGGTTTCGACCTCGGCCCGACCTGGTATTGGCCAGAGACAGAGACGACGATCACCCAACTCATCGAACGGCTCGGTCTCCCGACGTTCACACAATATACGGCCGGTGATTTGATGCTTGAGCGGCAGTTCGGTGTCATCGAACGCCATACGCTCCCGCCAGGTCACACCGTCCCATCGATGCGACTCGTGGGTGGAATGATGACACTGACGACAGCGCTTGCTGCCACCTTGCCTGACGGAACGATTAAACTCGAGTCGACCGTCACCTTGATTCAACAGACAGAAGACGAGGTCTCCATCGAACTCGAAACAGGGCGATCTCAAACGTTCAGTCATGTCATCCTTGCCATCCCGCCACGACTCGCATCACGCATCAGCTTCCAACCAGAACTGTCTGAAACGACGAAGTCGAACCTAGCAAATACGCCGACCTGGATGGCCGGGCAGGCGAAAGTACTCGCCGTCTACGACCGCCCGTTTTGGCGAGATAATGGTCAATCTGGTCAAGGCATGAGCTGGGCCGGAGTGTTGCAGGAGATTCATGACGCCTCGCAGCCGGGCGGACTTGCGGCGTTATTCGGCTTCTTTCGGTTGTCTGCTGCCGAACGTTCGGTATTCGATCAAGACGAGCTGAATCGTCGCGTCATCGATCAACTCGTGCGACTGTTCGGGGAAGAGGCGCGGCAGTCACGTGATGTCTTGTATATGGATTGGTCGAGTGATCGTGACACGGCAAGCCCGCGAGATGCCCAGCCATTGACCGAATTCCCGGTCTATCAGCCGATCGCGCTCGACCCAGCTTGGGAAGGACGACTCTCACTCGCCGGGACAGAGACGGACTCCTTGTTCGGCGGTCATATCGAAGGCGCGCTCCGTTCAGCCATCCGGGTCGTCGAGCAACTCTAATGAAAAATGCGTATCCTCCCAAGTCGGGACGATACGCATTTTTCATTTGAACTTCTTGATCATCAACGCGAGCGAACGATTGATCATCGTCATCTCGTCATCTTCGAGCACGGAGAACATCTCTTCGGCGAGCCGTTCTTCAATCGCATCGATTTGTTTCGAGTACTCCACACCGATTGGGCCGAGACGGATGAAACTCTCGCGCAAGTTATCCGGGTTCTTCTCTTTTTTTACGAACTCACGCTGTTCAAGCACTTTGAGCACTTGGCTGACCGCACTTTTCGAGATATTCATCTTCGTGGCAATCTCGGTCGTCGTCCAAGTGTCTTGTCGTTTGAATAGGAGTAACATCTGTTCTTGCTGGTAACTGAGTTCGAATTCGTTCAACTCGGTAAAGTATTTGGTGAACAACAAGTCGAGCTCGTCAATTTGACGGTACATCTCGATGACTTGCTGTTTGCGTGTGTCGTTCAATCGTCGTTCTCCTTTCATCGCGTGTCACGGAACGTCTGGCTCCGCACGTATAACACGATACTGAATACTAATCCGATTATACCAAACGAGATGAGTAACGTTTGAATCGGTACGGCAAGAGCGACCAAAATCGAGAGGACGGCGAACGCGATCGGTTCTAATCCAGATGCGGCGAGCGCCATGATGCTCATGACGCGTCCAATCTTGTCGTGGTCGCTATGTTCTTGCATGAGTGTGACCGTCGGCAAGTAGACGAGCATCAACATGAATCCGCTCGCGGCCGCAGCCAAGGCGAGGAGCGTGATCGACTGTGCCTGCGTATAGAGGAAGAAGGCGCCAATCGTCAAAAACAGGACACGGAAGACGAAACGTCCACGATGGACCGAGCGGAACAACAGGACGAGAAAACTCGCGACGAACGTCCCGACAGCAAGTCCACCTTCAATCAAACTCAAATCAAACGCGTTGCCGCCTCGTTCACCGACGAGAATCGGGATGCTCATGATGAGCGGTCCCATGACGAACAAGTTGACGATGGCAATCGACAGCGTCCCGCTCCGTAAAATCGGCGTGCTCGAGACATAACGGATGCCCTCTTTCAAGTCGAAGATGACATCACTGAGCGACATGGCACGGGCGAGGGGAATCGAATCGCGAATCAAGCGCGGCATGATCAAGATAGCTGCGATGAAAATCAAGACGGCCGCTGTCCCAAAGCTAAGCCCGAAGCCGCCCCATGTCAGTAACGCTCCGGCGAGGAACGGTCCGAACACGAACATGAGCTCAAGCGTTCCTTGGAAGAGCGAGTTGGCACGCTGCAGCTCTTCTTGTTTGACGAGCGACGGAATCAAAGATGACAACGCCGGATAAGACATGCCGTCGAGTAGACCGAACACGATGGAAATCATGATCAAGGCGAACACCGAATACGCGTCTGCGAGATGGAGCGCCACGACCGCGACCATAAGAAGACCTTGCCCGAGGTTCGTTAAAAACAAGAGCCGACTCTTTTGGAATCGGTCGGCGAACACACCGCCGAACACCATCATTACGACACGCGGCAATGAGACGGCAGTCATGATAATCCCGAGGAGAGCCGGTTGTTTCAGCACATCAATCGTGAGCCACGATACGCTCAAGAAAAAAATCGAGAAGCCGAGCGTGAGCGTCATGCCGGATAACCATGTGAATACGAAGCGTGAATTTTGTAGCAAATTCATAAAGAAAACCTCAGTCTTTCTACCTTTTAATATAGTTAAGTTAACTAAACGATAAAGTGAAGTGACTTTTTCGTCAAGCGAGTAGATTGCTATAAGGTAATTGTAAAAAAACGGAACTTTTTTTACTGAAAATCGTATAGGTAGTTAAGAGGTGAATGCGATGAGTAAACAAGAACGATTACATAGCGTGAAACAAATGAATGTACAGTGGATGTTGTTACGTTTGATGTTTGCTTTGCCGACTGGGGTTCTTATCTATTATTTTTTACAAACAGATGGTAATCCCTATTTAGCCGGTGGATCAATCTTGGCCTTCACAGGAGCTGCAGGTAGGTTATTTATAAGAGAGAGTGACTTTGTCAAAGGTCTGACAGAGTCTGAACAAGCAAAACGAATTGTCAGCATTCAATATCGGCTCGACTACTTGCTCGTCATCATGATGGCCGTGATTTTTCCGCTGATGATGCGACTGAATATCCTGACCAACCTGATTCCTTTCCTTCTATTCGTCAGTGGCAGCGCATTAATCTGGTTTACGCAGCATAAGCTCAATCAACAGTTGAGCTGGATGGATGTAGAGCAACCGACCCGTCGCGAGATTCAACGCACGAGATTCACGTGGTGAGGTTGAAAAGACACGAGGTTAGCGTGTGAGTCCATCACAATTAAAGGAGTAGCTTATGAATAAACATCAGCGTTTGAAGCAAATGGTTACCGCAAACCGGAAATGGCTTCTCGTACGGCTCGGTTTTGCGATTCCGGTTGGGGTATTGCTCTTCTTCTTTCTACAAACCGAGACACGATCGTTCGTATACGGAAGTTTAATGGTGGTGTCGCTGTTAGCGTACGGCGTAATGATTGGGCGGGAAAGCCGATTCATGAGCAGTTTCACAGACCACATTCGAGCGAAGCGGGTCATTCACATTCAATATGTGTTCGACTATATGATGGTTGTCTTCAGCTGTTTGTTTTTCCCGTTGCTTTTGAAGCTCGAAACAATCAGTTGGGTCCCGTTCTTCATCTTCTCCCTTACAGCGTTGGCACTGGTAATTGTCGAACGGTTTCTCGATGAAAAAGTAAAACGGATTGATCCCCAGCAACCGAGGCGTCGCGACGTCAAACAGGAAAGTTTTTAAGGAGGGATTCGATGAACAAACAACAACGCATCAATCTGATTTATAAAACCAATGTAAAGACGGCCGTATTTCAAAGTCTGCTCACGTTTCCGATGGTGTTTTGTCTCGTTGGATTGATTCAGTCGGATTCATGGAACGGTTGGTACGTGGCCGGCGTACTCGTCTGTCTCTTGCTGCTGGGAGGAATCTTCTTCAAGGCGAACCGAGTCGAGACCGAGTTAACCGAACGAGAGAATGCCAAAACCATCATCGCCCGTCGGAACGGATTTGTCTTTGCGCTGTTCGTCGTATTCATTTTATCGTTTGCGCTGACGCTTAACCTTGGTTGGATGTACGCCTGGATATTAGCTGTGGCAGTTGGTGTACTATACGGTGGCTACCGCTTAATTCGAAAACAAGACGAGCAATTGACGGATATCGATCCGGAGCATCCAAAGCTTAAAGAGATTCGACTCGACAACGTCAGAGACTGAGGAGGTACAAGATGAACAGGGAAGCCCGGACTGAAGCGTTGTTACAAATCAACACGACGTATCGTCGTTTTATGATTGGAAGCAGTGTCGTCATCTTTGTGAGTGCACTCTATTTCATGATGCAGACGACTTACTCTGGCGTGATTGCGGTGGTCAGTCTCATCCCGACGTTGTTTTTCGAATGGAAGCAGACGACGCTCTATCTTCAGTTCAATGACGACTGGACGTATCGACGTCTCATTAAACTACAGTTTTCCTCACTCGTTTTCACGTTCATCTTATTGTTCAGTCTGATCGCACTGTTTTTAACGGGACAGATCCATCCGGACGTGTTGATGTGGGCGGTGGTCATCGGGGCACCACCTTCAGTCTTGTTACCGCTGTGGATCGATCGAAAACTGCTCAAACTCGACCCGGAACACGTCACGTCGAACATGCTGGCCAAAGCCAATCGCGAGAAGCTGAAGCGTCGGCTTGATGGAATCAATGATTAGAAAAGGAATGGAATCGTATGACGAAACAACAACGGATTGACGAAATGAATCGATACCGTGAGCAAAAAAAGCGGCGACGAGACGTGATGTTCGCTCCTGTCCCTGGACTATTGTTTGTCACGTTGCTCGCGGATCACATTTGGTGGGTTGGCTTAGGGTTGATGGGTTTGTTCGCCAGCGGTTCAGTCGTGTATTTGCTGAAAGAAGGGGAGATGTTCGCTCGTCTATCGGATGCGAACGGCGCACAAGTGGCGACGCGGAACGTCTACCGGATTTTAAGCGGATGGTACGTCTTCATCGTCGGTAGCGTGACATGCTATAAACTGATGGCCCCTTGGTGGACATGGATTCTCGTCCTTGAGATGGCGCTGTTGTTACCGCTTCTGTATAAACGCTTCAATGAAACTGTCCAAAGCGCAGATGCAGCCCAACCGGTCCGCTCTGAATTGGCAACGGCGAGTGGATTGCTATGAAGATGTTGACGAAACAAGAACGGATCGATTTATTGCTCGAACACGACGATGCGACGTGGCACTGGCGCTACTGGGGCCTCTTCTTTAACCTCATCGTCGTCGCGTTCATCTCTTATCAGACATCGATTTACTTACCGTTGATCGTGTTCGCGCTGTACTTGCCGCAACTATGCGTCGAATGGAGGAAGACAAAACTATTGCTGACATTTAATCCAGATCCTCGCTATCGGCGCTGGATTTATAGTGATTTCATCGTCGAATGGTTCATCTTTTTGCTTTTCCTGTGTCTGTTCGCTTGCTATCACACCGGTTTCATCACGATTTGGACACTTGGACCCATCTTGGTAATTGGGGTGATTGGTGGGGTGCTGTTCTCGCATATAATCAATCGAGCTATTCTTGATTTTGACATAGAGCATGTAACCTCTAAATCATTCAATAAAGCCAAAGTGCGACGAAATAAAGCCGGGAAAATGAGTCATTGACATAAGTCAGGGCTCATTTTTTATGGAACGATTCGGGGCAACGGGAATCTAAAGTATATTCAGTTCGAAATGGTTGAGTGAGGTGTATTTCAATCTAAAGATGATCATTTGCAGTAAATTAATACTTTTTATAGAAACGTTTCGATTAACCATTGCATCTCTTTTTGTAAGCGCTTATACTTTTGGTATACACAGGTGAAACGTTTCGATTTACAAATCATAGATAAAGGCGGGATGGAATGAGAGCGACACAATTAGTGCAGGAGATGACAGTGGCTGAAAAGGTGGGACAGCTTGTTCAAACACTGCCATCCATTTTTTCGGATGATGAGCAAGATGTGATCACCGGACCGATCGCGGAGTTGTTGAAAGAAGACGGCATCACCGATGAGAATCGGTGGAACATCGGATCGGTCATCGGAATCAGCAACGCGAAACAAGCGCAAAAGTTGCAGGAAAGTTACTTGCGACATAATCGGCTCGGCATCCCGCTCTTGTTCATGGCGGACATCATCCACGGTCACCGGACGATTTTCCCGGTCCCGCTCGCGATGGCCTGTTCTTGGGATCTCGATGAGGTCGAACGAATGGCACGGACTTCGTCTATCGAAGCGACGGCATCCGGTCTACACGTCACCTTCTCTCCGATGGCTGACTTGTCACGCGACCCGCGATGGGGACGTGTCATGGAATCGACCGGAGAAGACGTGTGGTTGAACGGTGAGATGGCGGCGGCGTTCGTCCGTGGTTATCAGTCGGACGATTTGACGAAAGACGATACGTTGGCTGCCTGCGTCAAGCACTTCGCGGCTTATGGCGCGCCGGAAGGAGGACGCGACTACAATACGGTAGATGTATCTGACCGCGAGCTGCGTGAGTTCCATTTGCCGGCCTATAAACGAGCCCTTGAAGAGGGGGCGAAGATGGTAATGACGAGTTTCAATGTCGTCCATGGTGTTCCGGCCACGGCTAGTGAGTATCTCATGCGGGATATCCTCCGCAGTGACTGGGGCTTCGAAGGTGTATTGATCTCGGACTGGACGGCAATCAAAGAACTTATCCATCACGGCGTCGCCGAGACGCTGAAGGATGCGGGCGAACTTGCACTCCGAGCTGGCGTTGATATCGATATGATGTCGGGCGCATACACAAATCATCTGGAAACGATGCTCGCAGATGGGGTCGATGAGGCTTTACTGGATGAGGCGGTCTTGCGAATCTTGACGCTAAAAGAAGAATTGGGTTTATTCGACAACCCTTACCGAGGGATCGATCAAGCGAAAGAGACAACGCTCCACCTTTCAGATGGGCATCGAGATCAGGCGCGTCGTCTGGCAGAAAAGAGTGCGGTCCTTTTGAAAAATGATGGTGTCCTTCCGTTACAAAAGCAACGTGTCGCGCTCATCGGACCGTTCGTCGACTCGAACGACGTGCTTGGCCCGTGGGCCGGATATGGGAAAAGAGAAGAGGCCGTGACGTTGCGGCAGGCATTTGACCGGGCTGAAATTCCTTATGTGTTTGCGGAAGGATCGACCGTCGAAAAAGAAATTGATTGGACGGAGGCTTGCCGCATCGCAGAACAGTCGGATATCGTCATCTTGGCGCTTGGCGAAGCCTCATGGATGAGCGGTGAAGCCGGCAGCCGTACGGACATTCGTCTTCCGAAGACACAGCGCGAAGGGATTAAGCGTCTAAAGGCACTCGGGAAACCAGTCGTGACGATTTTATTCAACGGCCGTCCGCTCGATCTGCGCGACGTCGTCGAACATTCGGATGCGGTGCTCGAGGCCTGGTATCCAGGAACTGAAGCCGGTTCGGCGCTTGTGAACTTATTATACGGGCAAGTCAGTCCGTCGGGGAAACTGACGATGTCGTTTCCTTATAACGTCGGCCAAGTACCGATCCGCTACGACGCGTTGCGGACAGGGCGTCCGTCAGACATCGAACACGCTGATCCACGCTACACGAGCAAATATCTCGACGCACCGAACGAGCCGCTCTTCCCATTCGGATATGGCATGACATACACAACGTTTAGCTACAACGATTTCATCGTCAAAGACATGACAGGCGGCATCGTCGAGGCGACTGTCGTCATTCGAAATGATGGGGCGACGACGGCAGATGAAATTGTCCAATGGTATATCCAAGACAACATAGCCAAAGTCTCACGGCCGGTCAAACAATTGAAAGGGTACGAGAAAGTGACCCTCAAAGCCGGCGAATCCGTGACGGTAACGTTCACCGTTGAAGGAGATATGCTCCACTATCTTCAGCCGAACGGTTCGTTTGACGCCGATCCGGGAACGTTTACGCTCTTTGTGGGCCCGAACAGCCGTGACGTATTGGCAAAATCTTTTGAACTAAAAACAAAAACGAGGTGTACGACGTGAATGTATTAACCGAACAGACAACACTAACATGCGGAGACGTGAGCCTTTCGCTCACTCCGATGGGAGACATCCGCCAATTGAAAACCGGACCGATCATGGTCAATCAGTTAATCCATCATCCATTCGACGGCTCGATGGCAAACCTTTATGTCCGACATGAGGGCGGAGTTGCCCGGCCGTTGCTGGGACTGCATTCACCTAGTGATTTCGCGGCCACTGGTCAGGAAATCGTTTGGTCAGGACACTATCCGGAGTTTGCTTATGAAGTACGAGGGACGATCAGCGACCACGGCGTTCGCTTTGACGCTACATTCGAAGGGACAGGTCAATTCGACGTCACGTACGTCCAAGATCTCGGACTCGCTGATGAAGGCGGTGTTCGCACGAACGAGGCTTACATGGCGCAGTATATCGACTATATGAAGACGGATACGGCGCTGATGGCGCGCCAAAATCAAAAGCAGTCGACCGGGTTCCCAGCAATTCGAATGACGTCGTCCCGAGCTATCGCAGAATATGCGACGGATGGTTTTGACGTGTATGGCACATCCTATAAACTGACCGGGCGAGCCGCAGGACTAGACGGTGCACTGCCTTCCCGTGTCTATCAATATGAGTTCGCCTTGCCGACACTTCGTACTGAACCGTTAGACATGGGGACGGACCGAGAAATCGCATTCGAATTGTCAGTGGTTCAAAATCATCCGGAAGCGCTGACAGAGCAATCAATCAAGCATTTCGCAACGATTGAAGCGGGAGCACCCGTCGAACAAACAGTACGTCCTCGTCCGTATCTTCGTCAATCGTTCCAATCAATCAGCGGCGGTGGGCTCGCGATGAGCGAAATCGAGCGCCTCTATCCGGTGCGAAGACTCGAAGAGACGAATGATGGACAGCTCATGTCCTTCTTCACAGAAGAGGGTTCGCACGTCGTCTTAGCGGCGAAAGAGCATCTCGTTGAGCGAAGTCACGGCAACATCTTATTGAACGCCGGTAGTCTGATGCCAGACGAGTCGAAGCTCGCCACGACCGTATTCATGAACGGTGTCTTTAACTCGCATATCGTTTACGGCAACACAAACTTCAACAAATGGACGACTAACGTCCGAAATCCACTCAATGTCCCGAAAACATCGGGGCAACGCATCTATGTCGAGATGGATGGGGCATACCATTTGCTGACGATGCCGAGCCTGTTCGAGATGCGTCTGAACGAGGCCGTATGGCGCTACGATTTGGACGGGGAGACGATTATCGTCCGTACGTCCATCGCCTCAGGTGCTCCTGTCATCAAGACGACCGTCGAATCGTCGCAACCGCGACGGTTCGTCATGAGTCACCAGGTCGCGATGAACACGCAAGAGTACGTCGTTCCGTTCCGTATGGAGCAGACGGACAACCGACTCCTATTCAAGGCGGACGAAACGGCAGACAGCGCCGGTATACGACCTGATCTGACATATGCAATCGAGAGCAATCAGCCGTTTGAGCTCCTCAAAACGTCGGATTGGTTCGACCAACCGTTCGAGGACGATCTTGTTTGGATGTCATACGAACCAAGCGAGCGCGTGACGGTGCATCTTGGTTTGGCGAATCACAGCCCGTTTGAGCTAGACGAAAAGCAGGAGCGGAACGCTTACCGAATGTGGATGGATAGCTATATGAACGGTCTCAAGCTTAAAGGCGAGGCATCTGACATCGAGGCGTTGAGTATTCAAGCGCTATGGTACGTCCAAAACATGCGGGTGCACTATCAGTCACCGCACGGCCTTGAGCAATACGGTGGAGCTGCCTGGGGTACACGGGACGTTTCACAAGGGCCGATGGAGTTCTTGCTTGCGACCGGTCATTTTGAAGAGGCGCGAAAACTCTTGCTTGTGATTTTCAGCCATCAATTTAAGGACGGAGATTGGCCGCAATGGTTCATGTTCGATGAATATGCGGGTATCCAACAAGAGGATAGCCATGGTGATGTTATCGTTTGGCCGCTCAAGGCATTGTCGGATTACTTGGCCCGAACTGAGGACGTGACGTGTCTAGACGAAATAATTCCGTTCCGCGACCGTGACGGAAAGACAGAAGCGGATGCTTCACTGTATGCACACGTGGAACGAGCACTTGGATTCATTGAAGATCACTTTGTCGAAGGTTCTGTCTTCTCAGCCTACGGTGGAGGAGACTGGGACGACACGCTCCAACCAGCCGATGAAGAGTTGAAACATCACCTCATCAGTTCATGGACGGTCACATTGACGTACCAAGCGTTCCGTCAGTTGCATGAACAGTTGCCGGCGTCACATTTGGCAGAGCGCTTAGGTGAGTTGAGCCAAGCAATTCGGAAGCAGTTCACAGACGAGATGATTCGGGATGGGGTTATCGCAGGATTCTTAAAAGAAGTTGATGGACGCTTCGAGACGATGCTTCATCCGTCCGACAAGACGCTGCCAATGCGCTACCGCTTGTTGCCAATGACGCGCAGTGTCATCGCTGAACTTGTTGATCAAGACCAGATGACACGCAACTTTGATTTGATCGCTACGCATTTGACGTTCCCGGACGGAGTCCGTCTCATGAACCGACCTGCCGAGTACCGGGGCGGAGTCAGCCGTCACTTTATGCGGGCCGAACAGGCAGCGAACTTTGGTCGTGAGATCGGGCTGCAGTACGTGCATGCTCACATCCGCTACATCGAGGCGCTGGCGAAGGCGGGGCTACGCGAGAAGATTCGTCCGGCTTTCAATATGATCAACCCGGTCCGGATGGACGAAGTGAAGAATGCCGCACCGAGACAACGAAACGCCTACTTCAGTAGTTCGGACGGAGATTTCGCTGACCGCTACGCGGCGGAGTCACAGTTTGGCCGCTTGAAAGATGGAACGGTACCCGTGAAAGCGGGATGGCGCATTTATTCGAGTGGACCGGGAATCTGGTTCAACCAACTCGTCTCGAACTACCTGGGAATTCGTCTCGGGACAAACCATGTCGAGTTCGATCCGATCGTGGATGCGGACACATATGTGCAGATCCGCATGTTCGGTACGGAGACGATGGTCCAGTTCCGTATGGGTGAGCCGAGTATTACGCTGAATGGTCAGAGGTTGAACGGTCACACCCTAACGAATCCATACCGCGAAGCAGGACAGCGTGTCGAAAAAGATGAATTTTTGCGCTACGCCAAGGAAAAGAATGAGTTAGTGATTACGGTGAAGGGGTGACGAATTCGTCACCCTTTTCTTAATAGGAGGACCATATGGACGCAAAAAAAGTGAGCACGGTCTATCAAGTATATCCAAAGAGTTTTCAAGACAGCGACGGCGATGGGGTCGGTGATTTACAAGGAGTAATCAGTCGCCTCGACTATTTAAGCTGGCTCGGAGTAGAGATGCTTTGGTTGAATCCGGTTTACGTCTCGCCCGGTTACGATAATGGCTATGACGTCGCAGACTATACACGAATCGATCCTCTTTTCGGGTCTATGGATGATATGGACGAGTTGATTCGTGAAGCACGTGGCAGAGGAATCGGTATCATGATGGACATCGTCGCCAACCACACGTCGCATCAGCATGAGTGGTTCCTTCAATCCGAACGTGACCCGGAAGGAGCGTTCGGTAATTTCTACATTTGGTGTGATACGCCGAATGAATGGAGCTCGTTCTTCGGGGGCGGGACGTGGACGTACTCACCGATCCGGGGCCAGTACTACTTCCATGCATTCGCTCCGGAACAACCAGATTTGAATTGGGGGAACGAGCAAGTACGTAAGGAAATGGCGGCAGTCTTAGCGTTTTGGGTCGAGCGCGGGGTGACTGGTTTTCGGTTTGATGTCATTGATTTGATTGGCAAAGACGTCCATCGAAAGCAATGGCTCGACTTTCCGTTGATGCGTCGTTACTTGAAAGATTTAGTGGCGCAAGTTGACACCTCTTCCTTGTTGCTTGTCGGTGAAGCTGGAGGATTGACTCCGAACGAAATTCTAACTTTGCAACGGGACGGTTCGCTCGACGTCGTCTTCAATTTTGAAGTATGTGCCCTCGATGAGCAGGCAGGACAATGCAAATGGAAGCTCGCTCCGTTCGAGCCGTCGAGGCTAAAAACCACGCTCGATACGTGGCAACGAGCGTTTGCGGTGGAAGGACGCAATAGCCTGTTTTGGAATAACCATGACCAGCCGCGTGTCATTTCACGATGGTATGACGATGACGAGCGGGCTGCGAAGATGCTCGCGGTCCTCCTATACGGATTGAAAGGAATCCCGTTTCTGTATCAAGGAGAAGAGGTCGGGATGACGAACGGTATGATTGCGACAGAGGAGTATCAAGACATCGAGACGTTAAATTATTTGCGGGCGGGTGGAACGCTTGATGCCGTTCGCATGAAAGGACGTGACCATGCCCGGATTCCGATGGCATGGGGCGAAGGGACGGACTCGTTCAGCACGGGAACACCGTGGCTTCGATCAGCTCACGACGAAACAGGCAGGGACGTCGCGACGATGCGTTCAGATGAAACGAGTCTGCTTCATCTGTACCGAGAATTGATTGCGCTACGCCGGACAAATCGACTGCTTCGAGACGGAGCTTATGAACTCGTACCGACCGAGGAGCGGCTATATGTGTACCGCCGCATCATCGATGGGGAGCCTCCACTTCTTGTCGTCGCAAATTTGTCTCAAGATACGCTGCCGCTGCCCAGTGGTTGCGGGGAACGTTTGGTTTCGACAGAGCAGGTTGAGGCACCAATGCTACGGCCGTATGAAGCGTTCATATGTTATAATTTTTGACAGAAGGAAGTGAGGAAATGGCAGGAATTAAAGACATCGCAAAAGAGGCTGGCGTTTCGATATCGACCGTCTCATATGCGCTGAACGGCAGTCCGAAAGTGACAGAAAAGACGAGGCAACGCATCATTAAAATCGCCGAAGAGTTGAACTACGTGCCGAACGCCGCGGCGAGGACGCTAAAAACGAGAAAGACACATATTATCGGAGCGTTTTTAGGCGATTATTCCGGGTCGTTCTATGGAGAGTTATTAAAAGGCATCAACCAAGAGCTGTCTGATACTGGCTATGAGTTGATTGTTTGTAACGGTCCCGAATCACATCGTCTGATGACCGAACGCATGGTGGATGGGGCGCTCATCTTAGGGCATCGCTTCACCCAAGAACAGATTTTAGAGTTCGCGGACCGAGGGCACCCGCTGACGATGCTCGACCGTGAGATTGAGCATCCGAACATCAGTTGTGTGCTGCTCGATAATCAGATTGGGATGAATCAAGAGATGGACGCCATCTTAGAGACCAACCCTGGACAAATCCATCTTGTGAACGGACCGGTCGGCAATCATGATGCTGTCGAACGACGGAAAGTTGTCGTTGATCGCGCGAACGCGGCTGGGGTAACCGTCCGGGAATGGACCGGTGAATTCACGAAACGGTCAGGCATTCGGGCAGCGAGTGACTTACTTGAAGTACTCGAAGAAGGGGATGCCATCATGTGTTTAAATGATGACATGGCGCTCGGGGTTTATGACGTCTTGCAAAACTCTTCTTTCAGAATCGGGGAAGACATTTCGCTCGTTGGCTTTGATAAACTCGAGATTACAAACTATACGCAGCCTCGAATCGCAAGCGTCAGCTATTCGAAGCCTGACTGGGGCAAGAAGGCGGCTCGCGCGTTACTCCAACTGATTGAAGAGAAAGAAAATTCGAAAGAGACGATTCCTTCAAAGTTCATGAAAGACGCCTCGATTCGAAAAAAAAATAATAAAAGATAAAATACGTATTGTAAGCGGATACATTGTGAACTATAATGTTTATAGAAACGTTTAACCTGTTGATTTGCAGTAAAACCTTTGTATAAACATTATTTTTTTACACGATAATCGAAACGTTTCGATTATCAAGAAACGGAGGAATTCAGATGAAGAAATTAGGGTTAGCAGCGGTAGCGGGCACGGTAATCATTTCAGGTCTATTGGCGGGATGTTCTTCTGGATCGAGCGGCGATGACGCAAATACCATCACGGTTTGGGCGATGGGTGAAGAAGGAAAAGCTTTGCCGAAACTAGCAGAACAATATGAAAAAGAAAACGAAGGCGTTAACGTCAAAGTACAAGCAATCCCTTGGGATACAGCGCATGATAAACTGTTGACTGCGGTCGCTTCGAAAAATGGTCCAGATGTCGTTCAAATGGGAACATCTTGGATGCCTGAATTCGTAGAGGCGGGAGCACTCGCGAATATGAAAGATTTCGTAAAAGATTACCCGGAACTTGATCCATCAAACTTTTATGAAGGATCGGTTGAAACGGTTCAATTCGAGGACGGTCTTTACGGGGCACCTTGGTATGTCGACACACGTGTTCTTTATTATCGGAAAGACGCACTTGAAAAAGTAGGTTACCCAGAAGCGCCAAAAACGTGGGATGAATTAGAAGACGCTTCGAAAAAACTTGCGGCTCGTGACGGGGAAGACATGTACGGGATTACGTTGGACACGAACGACCAAATGCTATCGTTCATGTTCGCTCGTCAAAACGGTTCAGAGCTGTTAACAGAAAATCAAGAGCCGCTCTTTGATCAACCAGAATTCATCGAAAGCGCAGAATATTTAACAAACTACTTCACAGAAGGATATGCACCAATCGATTTAGGGCTTGATGTTGTGCAGGCGTTCGGGGCAGAAGAACCGAACGTGCCGATGTTCATCAGTGGACCATGGATGATTAACATTATCAATGATCAAATGCCTGACATTGAAGAGAAGTGGGGTACAGCCGTTCTTCCAGCGAAAGAAAATAATATCTCGTTCCTTGGAGGATCGAACTTAAGTATTTTTGAAAGCAGTGAGAAGAAAGACGAAGCCGCGAAGTTTATCGCATATATGAGTAAACCAGAAACACAGACAGAGTGGATGGAGATGACGAAGTCACTTCCATCGACAAAAGCGACATGGGCAGAGAACGAGACGCTCAAAAACGATGAGAAACTCAAAACATTCGGTGAGCAGATGGAAGCGGCAGAGCCGATGCCGATGATGACAACGTGGGAAAAAGTAGCGCAAACATATTTGCAGAGCTTTGAGAAAATGTATCGCGGTGCGGCTACTGTAGAAGATGAAGTTAAGGTGTTCCAAGAAAAAGCGAAGTCGATTTTAAAATAAACGGAGGGGTACACCCCCTCTCGTTTAATTAAAGGAGAACCTTATGAAACAATTTCTTAATGATCGAGCGCCATACTTGCTCGTCGCGCCGACCGTTCTCTTGTTACTCATGTTCTCGATCATGCCGTTATTCATCGCTTTTTTCATGAGTTTTACAGACATGGATTTGGCGGGAATTGCGAACTGGGCAAACATTGAATGGATCGGACTCACCAACTACATTGAAATCTTCAAAGATGAAGTGTTCATCCAAGCGTTATTGAACACAATCGTTTATGTCGTTATTGGGGTACCGATTGTGATCGGTCTTTCGCTCGCGATTGCGATGGCAATCAATTTCGGGACTGGCAAAGTCTTCGAATGGTTCCGTGTCGTCTTTTATATGCCGTCAATCACGAACGTTGTAGCGGTCGCGGTCGTTTGGGGATTCTTGTTTAATCCGCAGTATGGTCTCTTCAATTTCCTGTTAAATACAATCGGCCTTCCAGACGTCCCGTGGCTACAAGATCCGTTTATCGCTAAGTTATCGTTGATCATGCTTGCCGTATGGCGTGCGGTCGGAATCAATATGATTATTTTCTTGGCAGCTCTTCAAGGGATTCCACGCACGTACTATGAAGCGGCAGCGTTAGATGGGGCAAGTACGTTCCAGCAAATGTTCAAGATTACAATTCCGTTGCTCCGATATGCGATTTTCTTCGTAACGGTGACAACTTTGATTGGATGGATTCAGTTCTTCGAAGAACCGCTCATCATGACCGAGGGGGGACCACTCAATTCGACGACGTCACTCGCGTTGTTTATATACAACAACGGTTTCCAGCTTAGTAACTTCGGTTATGCGGCTGCCGGGTCGGTCGTGTTGTTCATTCTGATCATCACGGTGACACTAATTCAGTTCCGTCTTCAAAAGAACGAAAACAACTATTAAGGAGGGGCATTCATGATTCCAAATGAAAAACCGGTAGCCGTGAATGTGAAGCGGGAGAAATTCTCGCCACTTCCCGACTTAAACCATAAACGAAAAGCCAAACTCTCGCAGTTGCTCGTCGCGCTTGTTTTGACCGTCCTCGGTATCGCTTTTATGTTGCCGTTCTTCTGGATGGTGATCTCGTCCTTCAAGACGGATGCGGAAATCTTGTCGCTACCGCTGACAATCCTACCGGAAAATGTGACGTTCGAACATTACATCGATTTATTCGTGAATTTAAACTTTTTAACGTATTTGAAGAACACGTTGTTGATTGTACTCGCATCATTTTTCGGTTTATTGCTCACAGCAATGGCCGGTTATGCGTTTGCGAAGCATAAGTTTAAGGGGAGTAACATCTTGTTCGTCGGTGTCTTGGCGACAATGATGATTCCGGGACAGGTTACGATGATTCCCGTTTATTTGATGCTCAATCAAATGGGTCTGACGAACACCATGATGGGGATTGTCCTCCCCGGTCTCGTTGGTGCGTTCGGGGTATTCTTGTTCCGTCAGTTCATGACGACGATTCCAGAGGAAATGCTGGAAGCGGCTCGCTTGGATGGAGCGAGTGAGTTTCGAATTTTCTTCTCAATCGTCTTGCCGATGTCAAAACCGATTTTGGCAGTACAAGGGATTTTGACTTTCATCGGTGCTTGGAACAGCTTCTTGTGGCCGCTTATTATCGCCAATGATGAAGCTCTTTACACACTGTCAGTTGGATTAGCGCTTCTACAGGGGCAACATGGTGGAAACTACGCCTTACAGATGGCTGGGGCCACATTCATGGTTGTGCCGATTATCATTATCTTTATGATTTTCCAAAAGCATATCATCGAAGGATACAATATATCTGGAATGAAGTGAACCTTACGCCATGTAAGGTTCTTTTTTTATACTCAGGACATCGGTCCTTTATGCTAAAGTGTGTGAGGAGTAAGCTTAACACGTACACAGTATATAGAGAGAATCGAGGAAGAGAATATGTTAGCCATTGTTATTGGACTCGTCATCGGGATTTTGTTACCGATGCAGACGAGCGTGAACTCGCGTCTGCGCACCATCGTCGGGTCACCATTTGTTGCGTCGTTCCTGTCGTTCGCAATTGGGACGACTTTTTTAACACTTACGTTACTGCTCACCGGGCAGTCGTTCGGGATTGAATCATCCATTTTCCAAGGAGAACCGCATTGGATGTGGTCGGGTGGTTTGTTAGGGGTCATCTTTTTAACGGGGAACATCTTGTTGTTCCCAAGACTTGGGAGTGTCCAGACCGTCATCATGCCGATCTTCGGACAGATTTTGATGGGACTCTTGATTGACCACTTCGGTTGGTTCAATTCAACCGTCAACGTCCTCACACCATGGCGTGTATTCGGCGCCTTGCTCGTCTTGCTCGGTGTCGTCGGGACGGTCGCACTCACGGACTGGATTAATCGTCGTCGCGGCAAACTTGTCGCCCCGTCGCAGACCGGAACCGGCAATTTGAACGTCTGGCGCCTCGTCGGAATCGGGACCGGTATGATGAGTGCGACACAGACGGCCATCAACGGTTATTTGGGAACGGTGCTCGAATCGGCCTTGAAAGGGGCCCTCGTTTCGTTCGTCGTCGGGACGGTCACGTTACTGCTCATCTTGCTCGTCTTGCGGCCGAGCGTCGAATGGCGCGGGTTACGTGGTCAGCCGTGGTGGATTTGGCTCGGTGGGATCATCGGGGCACTGTTCATCGGCGGGAACGTCTTAATCGTACCGATGGTCGGGACCGGCATCGCCGTCGTCATCGTCATTGTCGGCTTGCTATGCGGAAGCCTGCTCATCGACCGTTTTGGTTGGTTCGGGGCCGCCAAGAACCCGGTCACTGGGATACAACTCGTCAGTTTACTCGTCATGGTCATCGGGATCATGCTGATTCGTTTGTCATAAGGGAGGAGAGACATCATGCGCGGAGTGCTGTTCGCCATCAGTGGCGGCTTCTTTTTAACGCTACAGAGCGTAGCCAACGCACGCATCAGCTCAAGTATCGGGACGTGGCAAGCTGCGACGTTGACGCAATTGACGGGCTTCGTCGTTGCGCTCATGATCATGCTTCTCGTTCGCGACCGGTCGTATGTTCACATGCGTCGCGTCGAGCCGCTTTATTTGTCAGGGGGAGCGTTCGCTGCGTTCATCTTGTTCAGCAATATGACGGCCGTGCATGAGCTCGGTGTCACCCTCACCATCTCATTATTTTTAATCGCCCAGCTTGCCCTCGCGCTCGTCATTGACTGGCGCGGCTGGTTCGCGATGTTGCGCCGTGACTTGAACCGGACGCAACTGCTCGGTGTCGTCATGATGATTGTTGGGATTCTCGTATTGAAAGGATGACGTGCGATGGAACAGATTGACCATTACATGAAGCGGTATGGGCTGGATGAGGTACTCCCATCAGCCGTTCGTCCTCAACTCAAGCTCGTCCGTTACGCGACGGGGGAGGCGATTTGCACCCAAGGCGCTAAGGCCGAGCAGCTCCACTTTCTCGTCAGTGGAAAGATTCGGGTGGCCCACACGTCAGCGGCCGGGAAGCGGCTCGTCTTGTCGTTCAAATATCCGCTCGACTTGATTGGCGACATCGAGTACGTCCGCCGAACGCCGTTCTTGAACACGGTCGAGGCGGTCACGCCGGTCGAGATGATCGTCGTCCGCTTCGATGAGCTCGCGCGTCATGCCAAGGAGGACGTCACGTGGCTCCACTATTTGTTGGAAGGGATCACGAAGAAGTTTGAGAGGAAGTCGCAGTCGATGAGTTTCAACTTGTTTTATCCGGTCGATGTGCGGCTCGCGAGCTATCTGTTGTCGATGACACCGGAAGAGACGACGCTCGGATCGACCGTCGATGAGTTGACCGATATCGCCGATTTGATTGGGACGAGCTATCGCCACGTCAACCGGACACTCAAGCGGTTTGTCGAACAGGGATTGATTGAACGGAATCGTCGGTCGATTGCAATCATTGATCGCGCCGGGTTGATTGCTGTTGCTGGGGAGAGTATTTATGAATGAGGAGGACACGGTATGGCACTTGGGATGATGCTCGCGGTCATGGGCGGCATGCTCGTCTGTGTGCAAAATACGTTTAACGCCAAAGTGAAAGAACGGGTCGGGGCGTGGGCGACGACGACGCTCGTGCTCGCCCTCGGCTTCTCGGCATCACTGCTCGTCGGATTGATCAGTGAAGGAATGGGTCTGTTCGCGGTCACGGGGATGGAGACGTGGTACTGGTTCAGCGGCATCATCGGGGTTGGCGTCGTCATGAGTGTGACGCAAGGCGTTCAACAGCTCGGACCGAGCCATGCCATCTCAATCGTCATGGTGTCACAAATCCTATTCGCGCTCCTATGGGACACGCTCGGCTGGTTCGGGCTCGAAGCCATCCCGTTCACGTGGAAGACAGCGCTTGGCATCGTGTTGATCGTCGGCGGGGTGTTGTTGTTCCAGTTGAGTGGAAATAAAGAGACGGCCCATCAAAAAGTAAAACAAGTCGGTTAAAAGGATTTACGACAAATATGACATGTCTGCCCGTGTTCCTGCCGTTTGATGACGGCTTGGCAATGCGGGCATTTTGTCGTGAACGAGGCGCGTGGTTGAATGGGTGAACGGTCGCCGAACGATGACGGATAGATGGTATAAGAACGGGTTACGATGAATCCGGCGATACCGAGCAGGACGACTAAAATGAGAATATCCATCGAAATACCTCCTAATTATTGGTATGCTACTCCTATGTACGGTAAACGGTCCGAATTGGTTTCAAGGAGGAACAAATTATGATGACGCGAGAAGAACGAATCGAACAGTTACAGAAGCGCCCGAAAAAAGGTGCATTTAACTTGTTATGGGCCGCCGCAGCTGGACTAGGAGTGGGATGGTGGATTTACGCCAATGCGTCGTTGCAGCTACTGGCAGTCTTATCCTTTCTGATCATGACGGCTGTCCCGTTTAGCTTTCTCACGTGGCAGAAGACACGTACACTTTTGACATTCAATGAGCATCGCTCTTACCAACGATTGATTCGGGCAAAAGGCGTTACCGCGATTGCGATGTTATGGGGTATGCTTGGTCTGATGTTTGGACACGTATCCGGATTCTTCGCATTGTCCGTGTTCAGCGGACTGTCGGTGATGTTGATTGCAGGCATGCTAGTAGTTGAGACGTGGCTTGATTATCGATTGCTTCGGATTGATCACGAGCATGTCGCGGATAGCTTGATTAGCTTCACGAAACGGGAGCGGTTGAAGCGAGGGTGGGACAAAATGTGAAACCTGTTACCTTCTTCTTTCGTAAAAGAAGGTAATGAGATTAAATGAGGGGGATTTGATGTGTGATCATGACGTAAGGCTAGAACGGATGCTTGAGAACGACCAGAAGCGACAAAAACAAACGTGGTATCCGATGCTCGGTTTCCTGGCGCTATTTATCGTTTATTTTTGGGTGACGGACGTCCTCTTGCTGCTGCCGATCATCTTGGCCGGACAGTTGCCCGTGCTGTATAAAGGGTGGCACCGGATGAAGTTGTTGCTCACCTTCAACGAGGATGCTTCCTACCGACAGAAAGTACGATCCGAATTCGGATTGGCCGTCGGGAACCTCGTATTTCTTTTGCTAGTGGTCGCGAGTACTATGTTAGGCTGGATCACGCTCCTCACTTTCTCCATCGTCATCATCGTTGGCCTCATCACGTTTTTGACACTTCGATTTCGAATCGATCGCGAGTTGAAAGACATTGATCCGAACCATGTGACTGCGACTGAACTCGGCGAGGCACAAATCGAACGTGAAAAAAGAAAGTTATCATGATGGGAGTCCTCAATATGGTTAATAAACATGAACGATTAAAACAAATGGTCGAGAACGACCGTAAAGTGAACCGGACAGCACTCCTGCTCACGTTCGCAATTCTAGGAATTGCCTTTTACTTCATCTTCACGCAAGAAATCTCGTTATTGACGTTTGCCGTCATCATCATAGCGACGCAGCTGCCAAGTCTCTATCGGGCATGGCATCGAATGAAGTTGCTGATAACTTTCAATGACGACGCGCGCTATCAAAAGTTCGTGCGACTCGAGTTCGGCATCGTCCTCGCGAACATTATCCTGCTTGGCATCTTTATCGCCATCGCTTGGGCGATTGAAGGGTCGCTCGTCATCTTCGCGATTATGCTGCTCGCTCTGTTCATCCCATTCATCTTCTTGTCAGTGTGGGTGAACCGGAAAATTGAGTTGATTGATCCGGAGCACGTGACGAACCATGAGTTGCGGACGGCGCATCGCGATGAAGCGAAACGCCAGCTCAAATAAGGAGGAGTTCGATGGATATGCGAGTATTAGACATGTTGTGGTCGCTTGGTAATTATGCTGTCATGTTAGGCGTAATCATTTTCGTGCTTAAGCTGATGATTGGAACAGCGAACAAAGAACTGAATAGAACCAAAAAGCCATAAAAATCGAAAGCCTCGACTTTTATGGCTTTTTATATTGATTGCAGATTCACTGCTCCTCTACTACCTGTATTTTAAACACACCTGTGCCCGAACGGTTAGTCAACAAAGTGATTAAAATCAAATCACCTTTCGATAAGTCTGATAGAGAGAGTGTCTCCTCTTGATTGTAAATAGATACTTGTTCATCAAAAATCTCATATTCCATAAGGGTTTGATTGTATTCATCGTTGAGAACGCTACCTTGAACTGCGATCCGATTGCCTTCGATTTCTTTGATTTCGGCATAATAGGTTTGGATATCAGACGGAGTGAGGACCCAGGCATCCTCCTCATACGCTTTGTACGCATGGGTGTATCCCGCAAAGTAACTAATCAATACACTAATCAATAAGACGATGATTGATAGGATTATAGTCATCTTATAAGGTGGGACCATCGGAGAACGTTTTCTTGCGTTTCCGTTTAGCGCTTGATTGATATGCCGCTTATAGGCCTGGAAATAAAGCGAGACAGTCACAATAAACATGAATAGAACGATACATGTTGCGATGACGTAAGTGGGGATACTCATGGATTCGTCTCCTTCAAATATGAAAATGATCTTTGAAAATATGGTAATAGCTCCTTGTCACATCAACACGTTTTCCGTTCGTTAAGGTAAGGATAAATTTTGAAGAAAGCGTAGGCTTGATTTGTTTGATTTGATTGGTTGCGATCACCACAGAATTACTAATTCGTAAAAAAGACGTCGGATCAAGCGAACCGACGAGCCGGTATAATCGATCAGTGGCGAGATAAATTGATTCTTTCGTTTGAATTTCCACTGTATGACCGAAGGACTCGATACAAATAATGTCCGTGACCGGTAATACGGCCCGTGCATTCGTATCCTTCTCTCTCACGGTCAAATGCTGGATAAAAGGAGTGGATGTACTCAGGACCAGGTCGGCTGAATCATCTATTTCAATTCCTCTTTCCTCGAGCAAAGATTTAATCTCGTCATAGCGCTCGCTACTAATATCGAGCTTGATTTTCATGCACTAACCGCCTTCCTATACGAAAATCCACATATTTGAAATTAGTGTAGCAACTAGCTCTGGGCGCATCAATACAAGATGAACACTTTACAGAAATATGCGCACAAGTTACATCACAGAGGTCTGAGTTCTATACACAAAATAGATATATTACTTGATTAGTAGTATTTCGGCACGATAAAACCCTATGGATGAATACAGATTGTTTATTTCATCTGCTTCTCCATAGGGTGTTTTAAATTAAGATATAATTTGGCTTCGTTAGGCGAACATACCCACCAATATTCCGCAGATGACCATGCCGATCGTATAGAACTTGAAGCGGTGTCGTTCCCAAAACGAGTCGGTCATCGATTTGTGACCCCGTCACGCTTCGCAATCTTATCGCTCACTTGCTGGCCGCTCAATGTCACCATCGGCATGCCGCCGCCGGGATTGACCGTGCCGCCGACGAAGTAGAGGTTGTCGTACAGCTCGCTCTGCTTCTTGTGCTTGAAGCCGCCGTTCTGTTTCTTATCGGCGACGGTCCCATAAATCGCGCCCCGGTCCGAGCCGTACGTGCGCTCGATATCATGCGGCGTCCAGACGTCGCGCGTCACCGTATGTTCCCGCAGGCCGTCCAAGCCCATCCGCTCGAGCTTATCGAGGACTCGCTCTTCGAATGCGGCGTACTGTTCAGGAGTGAATGGCTCGTCTTGGATGTACGGGATGTGCGGCAAGATTTTAATGTTCTCGTGCCCGGGCGGCGCTTGTGTCGGGTCGGTCTTATTGACGTTCACCAAGTAAATCGTCGGGTCGTCCGGCAACTCGTGCTGCTCGAAGATTTTGTCCATCTGTTCATGCAAGTTCTCCGAGAAGAAGAAGTTGTGGTGGCCGAGGGCCGGATACTCTTTGTTTACGCCGAGGTGGAGCACGAAACCAGAACTGGCCGGCTCATATTTCTCGACGAGCTTGTCGACGAACTGTTCGTCCGCCTCGACCATCTTTTGATAGAACGGGATGACTTCCATATTAGAGACGAAATAGTCAGCCGAACGGAGCCGTCCGTCCTCGAGCTCGATGGCCGTCAGTTGACCATTCAGCGTGTGCGCGCGGACGACGCCTTGACCGGTATGGAGCTGAACGCCAATCTCTTCCGCGAGTTTCGTCAGTCCTTCCGCGAGTTTATGCGTCCCGCCTTCGACGTACCAACAGCCTTGTGCGTGCTGCATATAAATCATCATGTTGAGGACGGCCGGCGCGCTATACGGGGATGAGCCGACATACTTCACATAATACGACAGCATCGTCCGCAAATGCGGGTTGCTGATCCGTTTGGCGATGCCATCGTACATCGTCGACGTCAAATCGAAGCCGAACAACGTCGAGAAGAGACCGTTCTTCGCGACCGCTTCGCGCGGCGATTCAAACCCCTCTTTCAAGTACGCCTTCTCTGTCGTGTTATAAATCCGCTCAGCATATTTCAACAGTTCACGATACTCGTACATGTCTTTTCGGGACAGCGTCGGGTTGGCGCGCTCCATCTTGTCCAAATCATGATAGAGATCGAGCACGGTGCCGTCCGGGAAGAACGAGCGCCACTCGAGGTCGAGCCGTTTGATCGGTACGTAGTCCTCCATTCGTTTGCCGCTGCCTGAGAACAGCTTCTCAAAAATCTGTGGCATCGTTAAAATCGACGGGCCGAGGTCAAAGCCGAAGCCGTCTTGTTCGAGCCGATTCACTTTTCCGCCGATATGGTCGTTCTTTTCATATAAGGAGACATCATATCCTTTTTGAGCAAGTGAGATGGCTGCTGAAATTCCCCCGAGCCCTCCACCAATCACAATCACTGATTTGTTCACGTTTTGCATATGTGTTCTGCCCTTCTTCCGCCATGGATTTTTTTATTAGTAAGTATGAAAGCGTGATGATCTACTCTAACAGTTTGCCATCACGTCTCTTATTCCCTGCTTTACGTGGATTGAACATGCATATCGCGCTTGAATGTTCAAAAGCAAGTCGACATTCACTCCTGAAATGGACGTCATCTGACGTGTTTATACTTTGTTTACATCTTCTGATTATCCTTTAGGTACAACCAAAAGGAGGAATACACAGATGAAACAGAAATGGAAATGGGGCCTCGGAATCGGGGTATTAGCGATTACGTTAGGCGCTGGTGTCGCGTTGATGCCACAGTCGGTCGACTATAAGACGGAGGCCGTATCGGTCGAGACGATTGAGAACGTGTATACGTTCGCGGGACAAGTGACGAGCGTCGAGGAGAGCACAGGGACGCTGTTCGTCGATGAGCGAGATGTCGGTAAAGTCGAGGAAGGAGATTCACTGACGATTTATGTGAGCGCGGTCGACCTCGAGGTAGATGGAACAATCGAATCGATTGCGGATGAGGCGGAACCGATGACGACACCGGGCACATCGGCACGGTATGCGATGGACGTCGAACTACCAGAGATGGATGGCATGCGCAACGGGATGACGCTTGAAGGCTCCGTCGTCGCTGCCCGCGCCGAGGAAGTGGATACGCTCTCGCTCGACAGCATCACGTTCGAAGAGGAAGATGCTTACGTCTATATCGAAGGAGACGACGGTCCGGTCAAACGACAAGTCGAACTCGGCATCACGGACGGGAGCCGCGTCGAAATCAAAGATGGCTTGAACGCAGACCGTGTCTTATTGCTCGATGAAGCGGCGAGCGGCGGCTTGATGCCGCCACGAATCGGAGGTGCCCAATGACTTTAATCGAAGTAGAGGCGCTCACGAAAACGTACGGGTCGGGCGATAATGAGCAGACCGTCTTACGTGGGATCGACCTCGAGATTCGAGAAGGTGAGTTCGTCGCCATCCTTGGGCCATCGGGGTCCGGCAAGTCGACGCTCATGAACATTCTCGGTTGTTTAGATGGTTATACGAGTGGGCGGTATCGATTCGGGGATAAGGACGTGACAGGGTTGTCTGAGACCGAGCTGTCGTTGTTTCGAAACAAACAAATCGGGTTCATCTTTCAACAGTTCAATCTATTGCCGCGCCTATCGGCATACGAGAACGTCGAGTTGCCGCTCATTTACCAACGGAGCTCGAAGGCAGATCGCCAAGCGCGGACGAAGCAGATGCTCTCGCGCGTCGGACTCGGCGATAAATTAGACGCCTTCCCGAACCAACTGTCTGGAGGACAACAGCAACGGGTCGCCATCGCGCGGGCGTTGGTGACGAATCCGTCGCTGCTGTTGGCCGATGAGCCGACCGGTGCGCTCGATCAAGCGAACGGGCGTCAAATCATGGAACTGTTCCATGACCTGCACGCCGAAGGGAAGACAATTATCATGATCACGCACGACATCGATATCGCGAGAGAGGCGACACGAATCGTCCATGTGCGGGACGGGAAGATTGAAAAGGAGGAACGGGTACGATGATTCGAGAAAATATACGCATGGCCTGGTTGACGGTCATCAGTCATAAGATGCGTTCCTTCTTGACGATTCTCGGAATCGTCATCGGGACGGCGTCCATCATCGCCTTGATGACGATCATCTCTGGGGTGACCGATTCCATCAATGAAGAAGTGGCGACGTTCGGGGCGGACCGGATGACCGTTCAAATCGAAGACGCGAGTAAGAACGGCGTCAGCGTCGCTGAACTCGACCGGCTCGAAGCCATCGACGGTGTCCGCTCGGTTTCACCAACGACGACCCAACAGACGGACGTTTATGTGACGGGCCAGACGTCGACGCAGTCAATAATCGGCAAGAGCAATTCCTATTTCGATGATTCCACCGTCGCGACCGGTCGTGGTCTCACACCGGTCGACGTCTCGCAACAGACGCATGTCGCCTTGCTTGGAGACACGCTGGCCAAAGAAGCATTCCCAACGACTTCACCGCTCGGAGAGACGATTGTCGTAGGTGGCATCCGCTACACCGTCGTCGGAACACTCGCTCCATCATCCGAATTTTCGATGTCGACCGATGAGGCGATCGTCATTCCGGTGACGACGGCACTCCAACAGTTCCACCAAAACACGATCGCGTCATTCGACATCTATACGGAAGCCGGACAGTCGGAGACGGTGAACGAAGCGGTGACGCAACAGTTGACGACCGCCTTCAACGGCCGTGACACGTTTACCGTCACGAGCTTTGAGGATGCGCTCGCCTCGATCGATCAAATCAACGCCTTGCTCAGCATGTTACTCGTCGGCATCGCTTCCATCTCACTCCTCGTCGGTGGGATTGGCATCATGAACATGATGCTCGTCTCCGTAACGGAACGGACGAGCGAAATCGGCTTACGAAAAGCGTTAGGGGCGACACCTGGCAAGATTCGCCAACAGTTCTTGTTCGAGTCGGTGCTGTTATCGCTACTCGGCGGATTCGTCGGCGTAGTCGTTGGTGGACTGCTCGCATTCGGGTTGACGCTCGTCATGGGTGTGCCGTTCACACTCGCAAGTTCGACGATCGGACTCGCACTCGGGTTCTCGATTCTCATCGGCGTCGTCTTCGGTTATATTCCAGCCCGAAAGGCGTCAAATTTACAACCGATTGAAGCGTTACGAAACGCATAAGGAAAGCAGGGGTTCACGATGGTCACCATCCTACTGGTCGAAGACGACCCGGCGCTCGGGAGTCTATTAGATGAATATTTTACGACGTCGGGATACCGCGTCCACTTGGCGGTCGACGGGGAAGCGGCGTTAGACGTGCTCGAACGGGAACCGATCGATTTGATGGTCACCGACGTCATGATGCCTCGGCTCGACGGCCGCGAATTAACGGAACAGTTGCGCGATGCCGGATACACGTTCCCGATTTTAATGTTGACCGCGCTCGAGACGTTACCAGATAAGAAGAAAGGATTTCGAGCCGGGGCGGATGATTATCTCGTCAAACCGGTCGACTTAGAAGAACTTGAGCTCCGCATCGAGGCGATGCTCCGGCGGGCCAACATTTATCGGGAGCACCAGATCCAATTGAACGACTGTGTGCTCGACGAACGATCGCTCACCGTTGTCACGCCGTCCGAGACGATTGAAGTGCCGAAGAAAGAGTTCGAGCTGCTGTACCATCTGGCGACACACTTGAACCAAGTGTTCACGAGACAACAGTTGCTCGATCGGATTTGGGGCTATGAGACGGAGAGTGACGTCCGGACGATTGATGTGCATATCAACCGATTACGCAGCCGCTTGAAACACGTCGAGGCGTTCCAAATCAGTACGGCCTGGGGTCTTGGCTATCGGTTGGAGTTGAAGTCATGAAGCGGTTCCTCAGTTCCATCTATGGGCGCTTCCTAATCATCTTCTTTGGGCTGTTGCTCATCCCGATTCTGTTGACGCTCGCACTTTTCCTGACGTTCCAGTTCAATTCATTGACGACACAAGTTGAGACGATGCTCGTCGAACGGGCCGACAGCATGCGGACGGCATCCGAACGCTATGAGCTCGGGGCCGATGAGGTCGTCGAGCTGTTCTCGGAACAGACGCTCGTCATGGCGACGGAACGGTACGACACCGCTGCTTGGTCCGTCTCCGAACGTGCTCGTCTGGAACGGGGAGACGTGTTGACCGTTCGCGATGGACGGTTGCCTGCAGTCGTCTTGCTGATTGACGAAACGATTGTGACGTTGACGCCGAATGCGGAAGACAACCCGATTTCCATCTTCCGTAATCTATCCCTCCAGACGTTACTGCTGACCGCGCTCGTCTCGAGCGGGTTCGTCCTACTCGCGGTGCGACTCATGACGCGTCGGATTGATCGTGTCACCGAAGCCGCAAGCCGGGTCGCCTCTGGCGATTTGACAGTACGGGTCCAAGACGGTGGGAATGATGAGATTGGCAAACTGGCCAGTCAGTTCAATCAGATGACCGAGACGCTCGCGACGAATGAATCGAAGAATGAAGAACTGACGTCGATTATGGCCCACGAGTTCAAAACGCCTGTCGCCTCGATTCTCGGGTATGCGACGATGTTGAAACGTGGGGACGTCTCGACCGAGAAACGAATCGATTATGCGACGATGATTGAACAGGAAGGGAAACGCTTGTCGCGACTGTCTCGCGATTTACTCCGTCTCGCCAAACTCGATCACACGGTCGTCGGTTTGGACCTTACCCGCTTCTCACTCACCGAACAGATTCGGGAGAGTATCCTATCGTTCGAGCGCGAATCGACTCGGAAGCGATTGAATTGGGTCGTTGAATTGGATGAGGTCGACATGGTCGGGGATGCAGGTCTACTGCAACAAGTGTGGATGAACCTGCTTCAAAATGCGATGACTCATGCCTACGAGGACGGGAAGTTGTGCGTCCACTTGACGCAGACGTCCGAAGCAATCGTATGTGAGATTCAAGACGAGGGGGAAGGGATGACGCCGGACCAAGTGAGTCGCATATACGAACGATTTTACCAAGCCGATAGCTCGAGACATCAAGGCGGCTCGGGGCTCGGCATGGCCATCGTTCAAAAGATTGTCACGTTGCATGGTGGAAAGATTCAGGTGAATAGTGAGGTGCAGGTCGGAACGACGGTGACCGTCACGCTTCCGCTTCGAAGAGACAGGTGATAATGACCTGTCTCTTTTTATGGCTTCAAGCCGCCAGCCGTCAACGGGCCTTCGAACGTGATCGTATAAATGATGCGGGCGATGTCCTCGGCCGTTTCGGGTCGTTCGTTGTACAGCCATTCGTAAATGACCCCCATATGGGCCGACGAGATGTAAGACACCAGATAATCGGCCGGCACGAGTGCTTTCGTCGCATCGAACAACACGGTCGGGGAGCGTTGGAATAGCGCCGCGTGCATGTACGACCGAAGCCGGGCTTGAAACTGAGGGTCACCGTTCGGCCCGAGGAGCGGTTTCATCAAGATTTTATTGTCCTCGATAAAGCGGATGAACGGGACGAGCAACTCATGAGCAGCGGGTCCGCGTTGGTCACCGAAGACGCGCGGAATCTGTTTGACCAGTTTCCGTTCGGCCTCATGGAAAATCGCTTCAATCAATTTCTCCATCAAGTCGAACTTATCCACATAGTGACTGTAAAATGTCCCGCGATTGATGCCGGCCCGTTCGGTGATGGCTTTCACGGTGACCGCCTCGAACCCGTGCTCGTCAATCAAATCCAAAAAGGCATTCTTAATCAATTGTTTCGTTCGTGTGATACGTAAATCTTCATGTCCCATCTGTTTTTTTCTCCTTTATCCAACACTTGAGTGCGGACTGTCTGATAACCGACACGATGCCCGATATTGCCGATTGTTGGGTTGTCGGACGAGGTCTATACTGAACATATAAACCAACACGGTGTCTATTAGTCAAGTGTTACATGAATCGGACATCGAAAAGGAGAATCGTTATGGACATTCAACTGAACGGCGTCAGTAAATCGTTCGGTGACCAATTGGCCATCGACCACGTCGGCTTTACCATCAACTCAGGGGACATCTGTTGCTTGCTGGGCCCTTCAGGTTCAGGGAAGACGACGCTCATTCGACTGATGATTGGTGCGTTGGCCGCGGACAAAGGTTCGATTCAAATCGGGGAGACGATCATGCCAAACATGAGCATGTTGCACAACATCGGCTTCATGCCCCAGAACGATGGATTATATGACGACTTGTCGGCCGAGGCGAATCTTGAGTTTTTCGGCTCCATCTATAAGCTCGGCAAACCGACACTTCAGCAACGCATCACGGAAGTGCTCACGCTCGTCGATTTGACGGCCGACCGCAAAAAACTCGTCCGGAACTTCTCAGGCGGGATGAAAAAACGGTTGTCACTCGCAATCGCCATCCTGCATCAACCGGACGTCTTGTTTTTAGACGAGCCGACGGTCGGGATTGACCCAATCTTACGCCGTCAGATTTGGGATCAGTTTCAAGCGATTCGGGCGAGCGGGACGACCATCATCGTCTCGACGCACGTCATGGATGAAGTACTCGAGTGTGACCGGGCCGCGCTCATCTATAATGGTCGCTTGATTGCCTATGATACGGTGCCACATCTGTTAGACCAGACGGAGAACGGTCGCGTCGAGGAACTGTTCCTCATCGCCGGTCGAGAAGGAGGGACGGATCATGCGTAACTTGGCGAAACGCGTCATCTTTCAGACGCTCAACGATAAGCGGAGTGTCGCCTTGATTTTGATTGCGCCGCTCCTCATCTTGACGCTCGTCTACTTCCTCCTCGGGGACTCGGATTATGTGCCGGTCGTCGTGCTCGATGAGAACGCACAAACGCAACTCGTCGAAGCGTTCGAAGCCGAGACACTCGACGTTCGGTTGGATACGGTCGACAATCCGTTCGGGTATTTAGAGGACAATAAAGACGTCGATGCGATTTTTGAAGTGACTCAGGAAGGGACGACCATCACGCTCCGAGAACCTTCGACGAAGTCTTCGAAGGCGGTACGAGAGATTCAAGCGGCGTTGTCGGCATTGAATCCGGCGGCTGATATCGAGATGAACTATGTATATGGGGAAGAAGGCCAATCGACGTTCGATTCGTTCGGCTACGTGTTCTTGTCGCTGTTCTCGTTCTTCTTCGTCTTCATCCTGTCGGCGATGGCGCTCGTCAAAGAGCGGAGCGGTGGCACGCTCGAACGGCTCCTGATGACACCAATCAAACGTGGACAGGTCATCTTAGGGTATACGCTCGGCTACGGCGTGTTCGCGGTCGTTCAATCCGTCTTCATCGTTCTGTATACGATTTACGTGCTCGGGCTGACATCGCTCGGCAATATCGGTTGGGTGTTTCTCGTGATGATTTTAATGGCGTGGACAGCCGTCTTGTTCGGCGCGACAATTTCGGTGTTCGCCCGTTCTGAGCTCCAAGTCGTCCAGATGATTCCGTTCACCATCATCCCGCAAGTGTTTTTCTCAGGGTTAATCCCGCTCGACTTGATTCCGTACGGACTAGGCAATTTGAGCTATATCATGCCAATCTTTTACGGGGCGACCGCGATTAAAGAAGTCATGGTGTACGGCAGCGGTTTCTCTGGCATCTGGGTCTACGTGCTCGGTTTGGTCGTCTATGCCGGGGTACTCTACTTGCTCAACATGCGAGCACTCGGGAAATATCGAGGGCATTGAGTCATAAAGCGAGCACCCAATCTTGGAACTGTTGAAAGGCTGGTACCTGTCCGGCCAAGCGAATCACGATGAACCAAGCGCCAGTATAAAGAAAGGCCGAGATGGCGTTATAGAGCGCATACGTCCGAAACTTGAGCGATGTGAATCCGGCGACGTAATGGAGCGGATGGCGCAGACCGGGAATGAAATAAGAGATGAGGACAATCCGTGACCCATACTTCTCATAAAGTGCTTTCGCCCGATTCAAATAACGAGAATCGCGCTTGGAAGACGGAATCACGCGATGAAGGCCGCGACCGACAAGATAAAACCAGCTGAACGCGAGCGTAAAGACGACCCACGTCGTGAAGAAGAGCACCCAACCAGAAGATGCGACGGTCAGATGGGTAATCATCAATACGTCGTCTGATAGTGGGGTAAACATGATGCCGATGGCGAGCATCACGTATTGCGTCAATATATCCATATTCGTTCACTCCTTACCTTTGTCTAGTATTCCCCGACAAACGTAAGGAGTTTTTAGCATCATCTTAAGAAATCTTAAGAAGTACCACAGAAATCGTTGCAATCCGCTCGGTACACTTAAGATAAATAGACAAGTTTACGCGTAGGATGGAACAGAAGCAGAAAAAAGATGCTACGCTAGATTCAATCGAGACGACTGCTTAGGACGTCCATAATAACGCGTACTCAGGCAAGGAGGAAGATCATGCGGTCACAACCGACCATTTTGATTGCTGATGACGATGAGGCAATTCGCGAGCTACTCGCGATTTATTTAAAGAATGAAGGATATTTGCTTCGCTTTGCGAAAACAGGCCAAGAGGTGCTCGATGTCGTCGCGCATGAACCAATTGATTTACTCATTTTAGATTGGATGATGCCCGTCATGGACGGCATTTCCACATGCATCGAAATCCGGAAGACACAGTTCATGCCAATCTTGATGCTAACGGCTAAAACAAGTGACCTGGATTTGATGCAAGGGATTTCTGTCGGAGCGGATGACTATATGAAAAAGCCGTTTAATCCGCTCGAGGTGACGCTTCGGGTCAAGTCGTTGCTCCGACGTTATCGTGACTATGGGGCACATCAAGCGAGCCAGTCTGGAAAACTCATGTTTCAAGAATTGACGCTCGACGTGCAGACGCGGCAATGTCAAAAAGGTGAGACGCTGATTCGCCTCACCCCAAAAGAGTTTGATATTCTTGCCTATTTCATGCGGCATCCGAATCAAGTGCTGACAGTCGAACAGATTTATGAGGCCGTGTGGGGCGAGGATGCATTTGAGGTCGATAATACCGTGATGGTGCACATCACGAAAATTCGCGAAAAAATAGAAGATACGCCTCGGAAACCATCTTTTATCAAGACGGTTTGGGGCTTAGGGTACCGGTTATGAGACAGCGACAATGGGATCGATTACTCGTCAAGTTGATTGGGATTATCTTGACCAATGCACTGATTGCGACGATTGCCTTTTTAATCATGGGCTACTCAATCAGTATGTATTACATTCGGAACGAGACGACACCAGAACCGTTGACTTCTAATTTGGCTTTCTTAAGCGTGACGTTTATTACGATTATTGTTTTTGTGATCGGCTTTTCGTTGATGATGCGAAAAACGTTACGTAAAATCACGTATTTATCGAGCGAGATTGAGCAAATCGCTAGTGGCGACCTCGGTCGGACGGTCGAGGTGGAAGGACGGGATGAACTGGCTTCACTGGGGCAAAGCGTGAATTGGATGTCAAAGCAGTTGCAACACCTGTTCGAAAAAGAGCGCGCCCATGAAGAGGAACGAAACCAGCTGTTCTCGAACCTTTCCCATGATTTACGGACTCCGCTGACGAGTATTCGTGGTTACCTGCAATTGCTTGAAAGCGAACGTGTCATGACGGACGTCGAACGGAGTCATTTTAACGTGTTGAACGAGAAAACGGCTCAGCTTGAACAATTGCTCGATCAGTTGATGGATGTAAACCGCTTATACTCATCTCAAGTGATGCTCTTGAAACATCGGATGAACATCAGTCTGTTGACGACGCAACTCGTCCATGAGATGGGTCCGTTGTTTGAAGAAGCAGGGTATCGTGTATCGGTCAATGTTCAGCCTGATCTCTATATCGAAGCCGATCAAGACCAACTGATTCGCGTCTTTCAGAACTTGATGTCGAACGCATTGAAATACGCAACACCGGATGGACCGATTGAATTGACGCTCGTCGAACGAGATGAGTATGTCTCGTGGCAATTGTGTAACGAGACGACACCCCGGACGCTTGCATCCATCGACCATTTATTTGACCGGACGTATCGGGTGGATGCGTCACGAGGCGAGACGCCAGGTGACGGGCTCGGTCTGTCGATTGCCCGACAAATCATGCTCCTGCATGAAGGTATGCTGACAGCGTATGCTTCGGGAGGGAACCGAATTTGTTTTGAAGCTAGCTTTCCGATTAAACGAGGAAGCGATGCTAACAGAACTTGATGTTTTTTCGAATCAGGACTTCCTCAAAAAGTGAACCATCTCAAATTCATCCATGCATTGATTCAAGTCAGCCGCCAAATCGAAATTTATAAGTGAAATAAAAAAGCATCGGGGCAAATACCCCGAATGCTTGTTAACGTTTAAGTAGTAAAGCGACGCCGGTCACGAGAAGTGCGAGTCCGCTAAACAATCGTACTTGGTTGCAAGTCACTATCTTTCACCCCTGTAAGTCATTGTAGTCGTTCATTTTTTGGCGACGCGAAGTTTTGTCCGTTCCATCTCTTTATAGATTGCAAGGACGTCGTTGCCGTAGTTTCCTCTCGGTTGCATCGCCCATTTGCCTTGAAGGGCGGGCCAAGTTGGTGCAGATCCTCGTTTCACGTAACGGAAGCGAGGGTCCACGAGCTTCATGTTCAGTTTGTCTTTCGAAGCGTATGCTTTCAGGTGCTGAATATGGGCCGTGACACCTTGGAAAGGCGAGCGGAACGTATGGCCTTTTACCCCATTACCCACCGTTCCGATGCCCGCATAATTGTGTTGCCTCGGGAGGACGTCCCCTTTGTAACTGAAGTAGCCGGTCTCCTTCAACGCCTGCGCGAACGCGACATCGCCACGGACACCTTCTTTTGCTCCGATGACGACGAACAACTTGGCGAGCTCTTCGACGGTCACACCTTCAAGCCGGACGTTTTTCGGATTTTTCTTTTTGACAAAGTCCGCCATCTGTTGAGGTGTTAATGCTGATGTTCCCATAATAGCACGATTTTCTTTTTTTGACGCAGCTGAAACGGATGGCATCGATATAATCAACGAAAATAGGATTAAAGCAATTCCGATCGAATAAACGAACATGTTTTTCATCCTTGTTCCTCCCTAATCAGTAAATAAACTATGCAAATAATACCATATATTAGGCTTTTAAATTATTTCATTTTGATTAAGCGGGAGGAATCATCCAAATTTATGCAGTCGAATGATGGAGCATTACTTTTCACGAAACTAAAATCAGTTTGCTTACGTAAATAGAAACGAGGTGATGGGAATGGAGAAACAAGCACGAATGCGTTCGATTCAATCGTATCAAAAAAGATGGATGCCCTTGCACGTATCGGTCGTCATCGCGGTCGGGATGTCATTCGCGTTATTGGTCATGAACGAGTTTCAAACGGGCTATGGAGTCGTCTTTTTGGCGTCGCTAGTCGTGTTGATTTATTTGGAGTGGCGCGAAAGCCAATTCATGCAACGGTTGACAGCCGAACCGTCCGTCCAAAAGTTCATTCGTCGCACGTATCTCGGCCGCAACGCGCTCTCGTTGTTCGGAGCGATCGGATTCTGCTTATTGTTCAAGAACGGTTTCCAGTCAAATCTGTTCTTATGGATGATGATTTTCTTTGGGGCGGTTGCGGGCCAAGCGGCGACGACGATGTATTACGAACGCAAGATTCGCCAGCTCGATCCGGAACATCCGAGTCGGCATGACTTGAGTTTTACAAAAGGATAAACATAACAAGCCGCCCTGTTCGAACAGGACGGCTTGTTATGTTAATTTGCTTTTTTGAGTTCTGATTCTTCTTCCTTGAAGTCGAGCTTGCGTACATCGACGCGCTTCACGAAGAAGGCGAGGACGAGCGCCAAAATGTTCATGCCGAGTGCGACATAGAACGAGTACTGAATCCCTGAGAGGAGTGCTTGCTGAGTCAACGCGCCCATGGCACTCTCGGTGAGTGTCGCTGGGTCGACGCCAGTCATGAGCGATTCGGCTTCGGTTCGCGTCACCGAGTTCATGATGGTGACGAGGACGGCCGTACCGATTGCACCGGATACTTGTTGGGCCGTGTTGTTGATGGCCGTCCCGTGCGGGTTGAGGCTCGTCGGCAACTGGTTAAGACCGTTAGTCATAATCGGCATCATGACCATCGACATCCCGAACATGCGGAGCGTATACGTCGTCACGATGTACGTGTACGTCGAATCGAGTTGAACGTGGGCGAGCATATACGTCGAAATTGCGGTGATGGTGAGACCAGTGATCGAGAGCAACTTCGGTCCAAACTTATCGAACAGTTTCCCGGTGATTGGCGACATGATTCCCATGATGATGGCACCCGGCAATAGCATGAGCCCAGAGTCGAGCGGTGAGATGCCGCGGACGCTTTGAACGTAGGCCGGTGTCAAAATCATCCCAGAAAACATGGCGACGGCGTTGACGATTGCAATGATGGAAGCGAGTGCGAACATCGGGTATTTGTACGCCCGAAGGTCGAGCAGCGGCTTCTCCATGTTGAGCTGACGGATGACGAAGGCGATTAACGCGACGAATCCGACGATCATCGTCGTCAAGACGATCGGGTTGTCCCAGCCATCTGAACTCGCCGAGCTGACACCGTACAAGACGCCACCGAAACCGAGCGTCGATAAGACGAGTGACAAATAGTCGAGCGATTGCTCTTTATTTTGGACCATGACGTTCTCGGCTTTCCAAATGGCGAGACCGAGACCGATGATGGCGAGCGGGAGAATCATCTCAAATAAGACGCGCCAGTCGTAATACTCGACGATGTAACCTGAAAGCGTCGGTCCAATGGCTGGTGCAGAGATCATGACGAGACCGAAAATCCCCATCGCCGTTCCACGTTTTTCACGCGGGAAACTGACGAGCATGACGTTCATGAGGAGTGGCCCCATCGTCGAGGCACCGACCGCTTGAATCATCCGCCCGGCGAGCAAGATGCCGAAGTTCGGTGAAAACGCGGCGATGGCCGTCCCGACAGCGAAAATTGCCATCGAGGTGATGAAGAGGCTTCGGTTCGAGAACCGGGTGATTAAGTAGGCCGATGCTGGGACGAGCACACCCGTCACGAGCATGAAGCCGGTCGCGAGCCATTGGACGGTCGAGTAGTCGGCAATCTCCAAATCGACCATGATCGATGGGAGTGCGACGTTAAGTAACGAGTTGTTCAGGAAGGCGATGAACGCCCCGGCAAAGAGGACCGCGAGCATGAGATACGGCGGTTTCTTTTGGAATTCTGGTTTCATACGAGTTGCTCCTTTATGTTCTGAATAGTTATATACTAGTAAGTGTCGATGTAGTGATTTTATACCCGTCGTATAAATAAATCAACCATTTTGTACTATCAGTTCAAAATGATATACTGAATCTATAAATGAAACAGAACGGAGCAGGAAATGATATGAAAGATAAGAAACGAAAAGTCGCCGATGTCGCCATGAACCTCTTCATTGAGAACGGGGTCCAACAGACGTCGGTCCAAGAAATCATTGAACGGGCGAACATCTCGAAAGGGACGTTCTACAATTACTTCGCCTCGAAGACGGACTGTGTCGCCAATATCCTTGAGAACTTGCGCTATGACGCCGGCCAGCGCCGCATCGAGATGCAGATGGGGCGGGACAAGCGTGACAAGGACGTCTTTATCGAGCAGATTTCCATCCTCATTCAATTAAATGAAGAGCGGAACCTCCACGCCTTATTTGAGTCGATCATGTCGGCGAATGAGCCCGAGCTGAAGAAGCTCGTCTTGCAGCACCGTGTTTATGAGATCGAGTGGCTCGCCATGCGTTTGACCGAGATTATCGGTGAGGAGATTCGTCCGTACTCGGTCGAGTTGACCGTGCTCTTCAATGGGATGTTGCAACACATCTTGTTCACGCTCCGCATCACGAACACGGCCTATTCGATTCAGAAACTGATTCGTAACTTATACGCCTACGTCGAGCTGATGGCGGCCCGCATGGTCGAGACGAACGAGCATATTTTAAATCCGGTTACGGTCGATCAGATGCGTGGTACGACGGATAAAAACCTCGTCACAAAAGACGAACTGATTGAGATGGCGGAACGGATTCGCGCACACGTCAAGATGACCGAAGAACAAGCGGATTTGTTTGAGGCAATCACGTATGAGTTGCATCAAGACCGGCTTCGTAAAATTGTCATCGAGCAATTGCTCAAGCCGTTCCAACGTCTGTTCAAAGGAGTCACGGGGGAGACGGAAGTTCAGAAATTTACGAATCTCGTTTGGCTGTATACACGGACACACTAACGACAAAAAAAGATTGGTTGCTGTAATATAGAAGAAACACGGTACGAAAATAAATCTCAAAATATTCCACGAAAAAGAATTGATTCCTACAAATTCATGCGCTACAATCAAATTACCGAAAGCGCTTTCGGGAAGAGGAGAATGACATGGGTACGATTTATGATTTAGCAAAAATAACCGGCTTTTCGATTACGACCGTCTCCAAAGCGTTGAACAACTACAAGGACGTCAGCGAAAAGACGAGAGCCAAAATATTACAAGCCGCGGCTGAGATGGACTATCTGCCGAACGCGCACGCGCAGTCGTTATCGACGAAGAAGTCGTGGGCGATCGGGGTCATGTTCTCAGAAGCGAATGAAGTCGGAATGAAACATCCGTTCTTTAACGGCATCATCGAAAGTTTCCGTCACGCGACCGAGGAGCACGGCTATGATTTGATTTTCGCCTCGCGTAACCTCCGGAATCGTGACATGAGTTACCTCGAACACTTCAAACATCGAGCGGTCGACGGGATCGTCGTCATTTGCTCGGATCGGATGGACGAACAAGTACAAGAACTCATGCAAAGCGACATCCCAATTGTCGTGGTCGACATGGACAGCGCCAACTGTAGCGTCGTCTACTCGGACAATACGGAAGGTGCCCGCATGGCTGTGAACTACTTGTATGAGTTAGGCCATCGCCACATCGCTCACATCGCCGGAGATTCGTCGATTGACGCTGGGGCGGCCCGGGTGAAAGGGTATGAGCTCGCCATGCAAACGCTCGACTTGCCGATTCAGCCAGGATACTTGGTCAACGCCGGGTTCTTCTCGGTCGAAGAAGGCAAGCAGGCGATGGAGAAGTTGTTACAATTGGCGTCACCGCCGACGGCTGTCTTTGTGGCAGGCGATCAAATGGCAATCGGGGCAATCGAAGCCGTCCATGAACACGGTCTCCGGGTCCCGGAAGACATCTCGATTATCGGCTACGATGACATCGAGATGATCAAGTACATCACGCCGAAACTGACGACAATTCGGCAAGACACGGACGAAATCGGAGAGGCGGCGGCCGAGCTGCTCATCGAGCAGATGACAGCCAAAGAACGACGGACTGAACGTCGCGTCATCCCGGTCACATTGATTGAACGGGCATCGTGCGCGCCAGTCAAAAAGTAAACAAGTCACGATGATGTTTCGAAGTCGCTCTGTTCGCTTCAGCGGAATGGAGAGAAGAGAGCGATTTCGAAAATCATTCACCCCAAATCGAAACCGCTTTCGATATTTTATTTCGATTTTTTCGAAAGCGCTTTCGACAATTATTTACCTCTTCTTGTAAACGCTTTCTCAAAAACACTTATAAAGGATGGTTCACACATGCGTAAAAAATTAGTTAGCTTACTCTCTATCGGAGCACTATCAGTCGGTGTCTTGGGCGCATGCTCAAATGACGAAGGGTCTTCAGAATCGTCAAACGGCAAAGACGACGTACTTAAAGTTTGGTCGTTCACGGATGAGCTCAAAGAACCAATCAAAACATACGAAGAGAAGAACGGCGTCAAGGTCGAATTGACAATCGTTCCAATCGCGGACTATCCGACAAAACTTAAGCCGGCACTTGAAAGCGGCGTTGGGGCACCGGACGTCTTCACAGGCGAAATCGCGTTCCTCAAGCAATGGGTTGACGCAGGCTACTGGGAAAACCTTTCAGACGAGCCTTACAACGTCAATGAAATCTCAGACGACTATATTCCTTACGTCTTCGACCTCGGGAAAGACAAAGATGGCAACGTGCGCGCTCTCTCATGGCAAACGACACCAGGTGGCGTCTACTACAAACGTAGCTTAGCGAAAGAAGTCCTCGGTACGGACGATCCGACTGAAATCGGCAACATGATGAGCTCGATGGACGGCGTTTTCGAAGTTGCTGAGAAGATGAAGCAAAAAGGCTACAAAATGTTCCCAGACGAAGGCGCAATCCGTTGGTTCTCACAAGGCGCGAACCCAGAAGCATGGGTAAACGACAAGAACGAACTCGTGTTGACAGAAGACAAAATCAACTACATGGACTACGCGAAAGAACTTCGTGAGAAACAATACACGGCGCTCGCTCCAGAATGGTCACCATCTTGGTTCGAAGGCATGTCGAAGCCGATCAAAGTTAAAGAAGGCGGCAAAGAGACAGAGACACAAGTCTTCTCTTACGTCCTCCCAACATGGGGTCTTCACAGCGTCTTGAAAGATAGCGCGAAAGACACAGCCGGTGACTGGGCAGTCACGAACGGTCCAAGCCCGTACTTCTGGGGCGGCACATGGCTCGGCGTTTATGAAGGATCGAAAAACAAAGAAGCTGCTTATGATTTCGTTAAGCTCATGACACAAGACGAAGAGTTCTTGACTGGCTGGGCTGAAGAGACAGGCGACGTCCTCGCTTACAAACCAGTTACCGACAAAATCAAAGACGACTTCAGCGATGAGTTCCTCGGCGGACAGAACAACTATGACTTCTTCCTCGACCAAGCGGATGAAATCACACCAGGAATCGTCACGAAATACGACCAACAGCTCGACACGCTCTACGGCGCTTCAGTCCTTCAGTACGTAGAAGGTAAGAAGTCGAAAGAAGAAGCAATCGAAGAGTTCAAAAAACAAGCGAAGAACGCTTACCCAGACATTACAGTTGACTGAAGCAAGCTAACCCGTGGGGGGATTCCCCCCCTTAAGGGTTGCTATGGAAGGAGTAACACGACGTGAAAAAACTAGACCGTTACGGCTATGCGTTTATTGCCCCATTTTGGGTCGTCTTTTTGACATTCAGTATCTACCCGGTCTTCTTGACCCTGTACTACAGTTTCACCAACTATACCGGCAGCCAAGGAGAAGAGGTCGTCGGCTTTGCGAACTACACGCGCCTGTTGACAGACACATACTTCATCGAGGCGTTCGTCAATACGATCAAGATTTGGGGAATAAACTTTGTCTTGCAAATCGGTCTCGCACTGGCTCTCGCGCTCTTGTTCTCTGATTTACGTTTGAAATTGAAGGGCCTCGCGTTCTTCCGTTCATTCTTCTATCTTCCTAACTTGATCACAATCAGTTCGGTCGCGCTCTTGTTCGGAATCTTGCTCGACTGGCAGCATGGATCACTCAACATGATGCTCTTGAAACTCGGTATCATCTCTGACCCGATCAATTGGTTATCGCAACCGGTGACGGCACAACTGTCCGTCTCACTCATTTTGACATGGATGTGGTTCGGTCACTCGTTCATCATCGTCATGGCCGGTGTATCGGGGATTTCACAAGATTTCTTCGAAGCCGCCCATATCGATGGCGCGAACCGTTGGCAGATGTTCACGAACGTCACGGTCCCATTACTCAAACCGATTCTTTTGTACATCATGATCACATCGCTCATCGGTGGTCTTCAACTGTTCGATCTTCCGCTCTTATTGACGGATGGAATCGGCGCACCGGACGGCTCACTGAACACGATGGTTCTCTACTTGTACAACCAAGCATTCAAGTATAACAACTATGGCTATGCGGCAGCGGTCGCTTACGGCTTGTTTTTGATTACACTCGTCTTCTCGGCGATCGTCTTCAAAGGGATGTTCCGTAAAGAACGCGCTGCGCAGAAGGGAGCATAAGCAATGGAACAAAATGCAGAATCACGGCGTATGCTCGCCGACAGCGAAGTTCAGCCGCCGCGCGAGGAGAAACCGCTTCGCGTGGAACCGCCAGTAAAGAAGCAGAAAAAGAAATGGTTTAGCCGTAGCTTGATTTACACGGGCTTGATTGTCTTGACGATTATCTGTTTTATCCCGTTCTTGATGATGCTCATCAACGCCACACGGACGAACGGTGAAATCATGTCTGGTTTCTCGCTCATCCCTGGATCGGCGCTCGTCGAAAACTATGCGATTTTGAGCGACTATATCAACATCTGGACCGGCTTTAAAAACAGTTTGATCGTCGCGGTGCTCGTGACGTTGCTCTCTGGTTACTTCTCAGCGATGACCGCGTTCGGATTCGCGTTCTATAACTTCAAAGGCAAAAACGTGATGTTCATCTTCATGCTCGTCATGATGATGGTCCCAGGGCAACTTGGACTCATCGGGTTCTACGAGATTTCGAAAACGCTCGGAATTCTCGATTCGTTCATCCCGTTGATCATCCCGTCAATCGCCAGTCCGTTCGTCGTCTTCTTCATCCGTCAGTACACGCAAGCGACGCTGCACGTCAGTATGATTGAAGCGGCGCGCATCGATGGAGCGAGCGAACTGCGCATCTTCCATACGATTGCGCTCCCGATGATGATGCCGGCCGTTGCGACGATGTCGATCTTTACGTTCATCGGCTCATGGAACAACTACTTGATGCCGCTCGTGCTCTTGTTCTCACCAGAGAAATACACATTGCCGGTCCTCATGGGCTTCTTGAAAGGTTCACAAGTCGCCGAGAATCTCGGTGCCCTTTACCTCGGTATCGCCATCTCGGTCGTACCGATCATGATCGCCTTCTTGTTCTTGTCGAAATACATCGTCAGCAGTATCTCGGCTGGTGCGGTCAAAGAATAACTAGAGAGAAAAGAGGAATTGACTATGCAGTTTAACAAAGACTTCGTCTTCGGGACCGCGACTTCGTCGTATCAGATTGAAGGCGCGCATAACGAGGACGGGCGCACTCCGTCGATTTGGGACATGTTCTGCGACATCGACGGACGTGTGTTCGAGAAGCATAACGGTGACGTCGCGTGTGACCACTACCATCGCTTCGAAGAAGACATCCAGCATATCAAACAGCTCGGTGTCGACACGTATCGCTTCTCGATCGCTTGGCCGCGTATTTTCCCTGCAAAGGGGGAGTTCAACCCGGCTGGGATGGCGTTCTATAAGACGCTGGCGACACGCCTCCGTGAGGAAGGCATCAAGCCGGCCGTCACGCTCTACCACTGGGATCTCCCGATGTGGGCCCACAATGAAGGCGGCTGGGTGAACCGCGACTCGGTCGACTGGTTCCTCGACTATGCCAAAGTGTGCTTCGATGAACTCGACGGCATCGTCGACTCGTGGATCACGCACAACGAGCCATGGTGTGCTGGATTCCTCGGCTATCACGTCGGTGTCCACGCACCGGGCCATCGCGACATGAACGAAGCGGTCCGCGCCGTGCACCATATGCTTCTCTCGCACGGGAAAGCGGTCGAACTGTTGAAACAAGAGTTGAAGTCGACGACGCCAATTGGCATCACGCTCAACTTGTCACCGGTCTATGCGAAGACGGACTCGGTGAATGACCGACTCGCACAAAACAACTCGGACGGTTACTCGAATCGCTGGTTCCTCGATCCAGTGTTTAAAGGTCAATATCCGGTAGACATGATGAACTTGTTCGCGAAATACGTTCACACGTACGATTTCATCAAACCAGGTGACATGGAGACGATCTCGACAGAGTGCGACTTCTTCGGCATCAACTTCTACAGCCGCGGACTCGTTGAGTTCAGCGCGGCGAACGACTTCATGACGGTGGCTGCGTACTCCGATTACGACAAGACGGGCATGGGCTGGGATATCGCCCCGAACGAATTCAAAGACCTGATCCGTCGCTTACGTAACGAGTACACAGACCTTCCAATCATCATCACAGAGAACGGCGCGGCTTACGACGACGTGCTTGAGAACGGCGAAGTCCATGACGTGAAACGCATCGACTACGTTAAAAAGCACCTCACAGCCGTATCCGACTTGAACGACGAAGGCATGAACATCGCCGGATATTATCTCTGGTCGCTCATGGACAACTTCGAATGGAGCTTCGGTTATGAGAAACGCTTCGGCATTCTCTACATCGACTTCGACACGCAAGAGCGCGTCTGGAAAGACAGCGCGAAATGGTACGCTGGAGTCATCGGCGATCATAAAGCCAAACACGCGGATAGCGTCGAGGCGTAAGATGGATCCATCCCTGCCGCTACAGGGATGGATTTTTTGTGTGGAACGTATTCGGTCAGGGAACGTATAGAAGAGGACAACAAATGAAAGGGGCCGTTCAAATGAAACGCGAGTATGCGACGTACGAAGTGACAGGGTATGACGACAAAGGGAAAATCAAGTTCATCCATTTGAAGGAAGGTGAGTTTATCCTGCCGGTCGAGATTAAAGGGGACGACTTGACGAAAATCAAGAAGATGATGGAGCTCAACCCAGGAGTGACGGTCATCGTCCACGCAGCGGTGGATCAGAAACGGATGCGTTTGCAGGAGATTGACGGTTATTCGCTCAGGAAGGACGGATAACGATGCCCATCGCTAAATTGATGTCGCGTGACGAGTCATGTGATATGACGATCGAGAGCTATGCGTATGCCTATCCGGACGCCGACAACATCCATGATGCGGCCTGGCATCGTAATTGGGTCGGGCTCCATACGCCGGACCATCGCATCACGTTCGATGACGTCATGCTCGACAGTCTGCTCGTGGCTCACTACATACCAATGTTCGAGTCATTCGTAGCGGGCGACGTATCCGAAGTCGAGTTTGAGCCGACCGAACCATTCGTCAGCTTGACAGTGACGAGAAGAGACGGAGATGGGGATGAGGTCACGGTAAAGGGGTATCTCGAGCATCCGCTTGAAGGTGAGTCTGAGGAGCTTGCGTTCACGTTTGAGACGTCTGTGAGCAATGTGATGCGTTTTTTGGAAGGGTTACAGGCAATCGCCGACGCATATCCGATTCGAGATCTGTAATCGAAAGCAGCCAGCGCTACGAATAGGCTGGCTGCTTGTTAATGAATGATTTCTTTCCTGGCTTGAACGCCAGCTGCGAACAGACAGACGACTCCTAGTACGAACGGGACGACAGACTCTAGAGCGATGCCGGCGAGGAACGAGGCGCTCATCAATAAGCAGAACGTGACCGTATAATTTCGTTTCATCTATGTACCAACTCTCATACTCATTTTCCTAAATATAACAGCCCTTCTCATCGCTGAGAAGGGCTGTCGTTATTTGTTTAGGCTGACGCTTTGTCTGCGTCTTCTTGTGCTTTTAACTCTTCACCGTACGAGACGCGGTCTTGCATGCGGACGAACGGGAGGTAGACGGCTACGGCCATCGCAATCGTAACGATTTGCAAGAGCGCTGCACGCCATCCGCCGATTAAGAAACCAGAGATGATCGGTGGTGTTGTCCATGGCACTTGAAGTGCGTTGAACGGGTCGACCCAGCCCCAAAGGATTGAGAAGTACACCATGAACGATGCGATGGCAGGAACGATAACGAACGGTACGAACATGATCGGGTTGAACACGATCGGCATCCCGAAGATGACCGGCTCGTTGATGTTGAAGAGACTTGGTGCAAGCGAGAGCTTACCAAGTTGCTTCAAGTGAGCCGAACGGGCGACCATGAGTGTCGCGATGATGAAACCGATTGTGATTCCTGATCCACCGAGCTTCGTGAAGACGTCGAGGAACTGGATGGTAACGATTTTCGCGTTCTCACCGGCAACGAGTGTTTCACCCGCATCGATGAGTGCTTGGTTTTGAAGCGCGTTTGCTGTAAGGAGTGGTCCCATAATCCCCATGAGGATAGCAGCACCGTGAATTCCACACCACCACATGACTGACATGAGCACCATGATGATAACGGCTCCGGCAAGTGTGTCTGTCAAGTTTTGAAGTGGTGCTTGAAGCACGTCATAGACGACTTCTGTGAACGTACGATCTGCAACCGCTTGGAAAATCGCGAATGTCGCGACCGCCAGTGTGATAATCGCAAGACCAGGAACGAGTGCTGAGAATGAGTTCGATACGCCTGGTGGAACACCGTCAGGCATTTTGATGCTGATGCCGCGTTTGATGAACTGCGAATAAATGAATCCAACGACCAATCCGACGACGATGGCAGCGAGGACACCTTGTCCACCTGTCCATACTTTCGGGATGACTCCGCCGACTGTTTCTCCACCTTCAGAGAGGACAGACGCTTGCGTGATGATCAAGAATGAGATGATTCCGAGGATACCAGCTGGTACACCTTCGATTTTTTCGTTTTTAACATACGAGTAAGCGATTCCGAATACACCGATTAAAGCGAGAATATCGAACGTCGCACCGACGACTTGCGTGAGTGGAAGCGTCCAATCGGCTCCGAACAATCCTGACATGAAGTCAGCCCAACCTGGAATTGGGAGAGCAAGAATGAGCAAGAACAATGATCCGATGATTGTCATCGGCATCGTCAGGATGAACCCGTCCTTAATAGCAAGGACGGGCTTGGCGTTCGCGAAACGAACGAACCCTGGCGTGAATTTTTCAAATACGGTTTCTAAGCGGCTCATGGGGAACCTCCTTATAGGTTTTCAGCGCGAGTAGCGATAATGTCTTTGTACCAGTGGAACGATTTTTTCTTCTTACGAGCAAGCCCGTTAGCGTGATCAACATAGATGAAGCCATATTGCTTCTTATATCCGTTGAGCCAGCTGAGAAGATCGATAGCCGACCAAGCGTAGTAACCTGCGACGTTGACACCCTGTTCAACAGCGTGTTTCACGGCGCGGATATGACCTTCGATGTATTCGATGCGAGCGTCGTCGACGATTTCTCCGTCTACGATCGGGTCGACATCACCGAGACCGTTCTCTGTGATGTAGATTTTCACATCGCCGTAACGATCTTTGAGCATGTGCATGCCGTCAAGGAACGCTTCCGGTGAGATTTCCCAAGCCCATTTCGTGTAGACTTTGTCATCCATCATGACCGTCTTGTAGACGCCATCGAATGATGGGTTACCCGGGCGGCCTGTCGAGTTCTCGCGGCCACCGGCCATGACGAGCGCCGAGTCATTTTTCATGACGCGTTGCGGGCTGTAGTAGTTGAGGCCGATGAAGTCGTTCATCGAAGCCGTGCGCTTCAAGAGGTCGAGCTCTTCGTCTGTCATGTCAGGGAGAAGCCCTTGCTCCTCGAGTCCTTTCACCACGTACGCTGGGTATTCACCTTTCAAGATCGGATCATAGAACCAATGCGTCGAGTAAGCGTTCGCGTGCATTTCAGCGAACTTGTTCTCTTCGGCGTCATCGATGCTGAAAGCCGGGTTGAACACGTGTGTGATTCCGATTTCGCCAACGTATCCGTTTTGTTTGAACAACTCGACGGCACGAGCGTGAGCGACGAAGACGTGGTGTGTTGTTTGGAAGTAACCTTTGACGTCGCCTTCGATGCCGGGCGGGTGTGCCCCAGTCAAGTAGCCGAGCGAGCAGAAGATGACCGCTTCGTTGAACGTGATCCAGTGACGGACACGGTCGCCGAACGATTGGAAGCAAGTATCGGCGAAACGGACGAATGCGTCAACCGTCTCTAGATTTTTCCAGCCGCCTTTTTCTTCAAGCGCTTGCGGGAGGTCCCAGTGGTAGAGTGTCACGAACGGGACGATGTTGTGCTTCAAGCACTCGTCAATCAAGTTGTTGTAAAACTCGAGTCCTTTTTCGTTCACTTCACCTGTGCCGTTCGGGAAGACACGCGGCCATGAGATCGAGAAACGGTATGATTCGAGTCCCATCTCCTCCATGAGTGCGATGTCTTCTTTATAACGGTGGTAATGGTCGACTGCAACGTCGCCGTTCGTATCTTCAAATGTTTTTCCAGGAATTTTCGAGAAGACGTCCCAGTTTGAGAGTCCTTTCCCGTCCTCGTTCCATGCACCTTCGACTTGGTAAGAAGCCGATGCGGCGCCGAACAAGAAATTGTTTGGCATTTTCAAAGTGGTCACCTCAGTTTATTTATTTGCGAGTTTTAACGCGTGGTCTAATACTTTCGTTCCGTTCATCATGCCGTAGTCGACTGTGTTGATGACGTCGATTGGAACGCCTTTAGGCTCACAGATTTGTTTGCCTTTCGCGAGCAAGTATTTGACTTGTGGTCCGAGAAGCGCGACGTCGAGGTTGTCCACGTACGTTTCCATTTCTGATTCTGGGTAAGCAGCGATTTCAGCCTCAAGGCCTCGTTCAGCGGCAACCGCTTTCATTTTTTCTACTAACATACTTGTTGACATACCTGCTGCACAGAAGAGTCCGATTTTCATCATTTTTGATCCATTCCTTTCAATTGGTTGATTTCGTTTTGCATGTTCATCATATAGCCGAGCATCTCTTTGACGAGGATTGTGTTCATTAAGTGGTCTTGCGCGTGCACCATGAGGACGCCGACCGTAGCCGTTTTCCCTTGTGCTTCGAGTGTGACGAATTTCGTCTGGATGGCGTGTGCTTCTTTCAATGTCGCATCCCCAGCTTTGACCGCTTCAGCCGCTTCCTCTGCCTTGTTTTCTTGCATCAATAGCATCGCGTGATGGTAGCTCGCTTTGGCGTCGCCTGAAAGAGCGATTAAACCGAAAATATCTTCGGGTGTAATTTCGATTGTTTCAGAAACCATAGTATCTCTCCTTTTTGTATGGATAACCAAAATTCATAGGTACAAATTCTACAAATTGATAGTATCACGATACCGCTTACATGTAAACCCTTTCTTTTATAAAATATACGAACGAAAAAAACGCACGCGAGAACAATCTCTCGAGTGCGTTTAGGACTTGATGTTAGAGACTTTGAGCATCTTAACATGGCGGAAATGATGTGTCGAGCGCGATACGTCGAAGATTTGACCGTTCGTCAAATAGACGGTGTTGTCGACGAGAAGGGCCGGGTCATTTTCATTCAATCCAAGTAGCTCAGCATCTGCTGCGTTCAAAAAGTCGGCGTAAATGACACGATCGGCAAAGCCGATGGCGAGTTTTTGGTCGTTGCGGAAGTAGTTGTAGATCGACTTCTCCGTGATGTTCCGGTCGAGATAGACGACGAGGTCTTTTCGGAAATACGAGTCCTCGACCGAAAACGGATGGTCATCGACGAGACGAAGACGTTTGACGTAATAGACGGGTGTCCCGACGTTGCACTTCATCCGTTCAGCGACTTCATCGTTCGCTGTCGTCAATTCAAAATCAAGCACGCGCGTCTCGACTTTTCGTCCACTGAAGTCGCTCGTGAGACCTTGCAACTTCTCGAGGTTCACGTAATCGCTCATATAATGGTCACGGACGAAGACGCCGCTCCCTTGCACTTGATAGACGTAGCCTTTGTTGACGAGAATCTCGATTGCTTTTCGGACCGTGTTGCGGCTGACGCCGTACTTGGTGGCGTATTCGTCCTCGGTGAGGAGCTTGTTCGTATGTTGATAGACGTGATTCATAATATCCGTCTCAATCTGTTCGGCGACTTGTTTATACTTTGGGGACATCAGGGTCTGCACCTTTCACATGAAAATTTGTAGGTATGAATACGCTATCAGTATATCAGAAATTATATATGGGTGGAGGACAATCCTTCGGCAATTGTTGAAAAACGTCGAACGATTACTTGGGAAATCGATGAATTCAACGAAACGAATCAGAAAGGGATTCGTATAGAAAAGGAGAAGAGTGAGGAGGAGAAGGTCATGGCACAATCAGTTCGGATGGAACGGGAACGAGAATGGAAGCGACGACATACGCGCATCGGTTACGCTTTATTGGCGGTGGTCATTCTGGCGTTCGCTTTGATGTTCTTTGGACGGGCAACGTGGATCACCGTCCCGCTCGGCCTTGTCGGCGTCGCCCTGCTCGTTTCAGACGTGGCAAAATATCGGATGAGACGGTCGTTTTTGTTCGAGTCCGCCGCACAAAAAATGCTCCGTTGGCAGTTGGGATACGACATCGTGAATACGAGCGTACTCATCATCATGGTCGGCGGGCTATTGATTTTCAGTCAAGATAACATCTATTGGGCGTTCGCGGTCGTCATCTGGGGAATCATTGCCGAAGTCGTGTCGCGCCGCTTGAACCGGGCGCTACAAGCCCATGATCCAATCTTGCGCGCCCTTGAATTGGAGGAAGCGCGATGAGAGAACGCATTGAGCAGGAACGGGCGTGGTTTCGTTCGTTCCATCAACTCATCTTTGGGATTGTCGGTGTATTCTTGATTGTCGTCCTTCCAGTTATAGCATGGACGGATCATCTGTTTTGGGGAATTCTCTATATCGGACTAGCGCTCGTTCCCGTCAATGTTATGTATATTCGACGGTCCCGGATGCGGCGGACATTGAATCCGAAATTGACGCATCGCTATCGCCAACAATTAAGAAGTGACTGCTTCAATACGATTGCCTTCTTTATCGCTTTAAATGGTGGTGAGTTGTTTGAGTCGAACGTTCTGTATCTAGGTGGGCTGCTCATGCTTATAGTAGCAGGGTTGTTGACGATACGAATCGAAAAGCGGATGAAAGAAGAGGATGTGTGGCTTCCTACATATGAACAGCTTAAGGGGTGAGCGGATGGAATATTCTATTCAAAAAGAAGTCCAATCGATTAAACGAATCCAACGCTATGGGGGCGCGGTCCTTGGCATCTACGTTCTATTAATGATTGTTGCGCTTCTATTCGAAAAGATGTTATTGATTCCTTTAATGTGGACCGTCGCCGTGTTCCTTATTTTCATGGGGCATAAACAATACCGTCTCCTTCGCCATGTCTCGACGCACTCAAAAAGCTTACAGTGGCTAAAGGTCGAATATGCGGACACGTGGATTAGCGCGATGTTGATGGGAACGTTTATGACGACCTTGCTCACAACGGAGTCGCTTGGATTTGGGATTGGACTTCTATTTGGGATTTGGGGTTTAACTGCAAATCATCGGAAACGATTCATTGAACGTCAGTTGAAAAGGCATGATCCTCATGCACCGACGTATGAAGAATTGATGGAAAGGATGAGCTAAATGGAACTGTCACCACAATCAAAACAACAGATTGATACGATTCTCCGGTTTGAGAAGTGGACGAGTTGGGGTTTCGGTATAACTGTCTTTTCAGCGGTCGTTGGGATGTTAATTTACGCATCGTATTGGAACATGCCCGAGTCATTTATCCTTGTGCTCTTAGTGTCGGTTTTCGCTTTGATGATTAGCATCGAAACGACTCGATTTCTCATGTGGCGTCGGTTCGTGAAAAATGGACAGGCACGGAAATTGCTTACGCTCCGGTATACGATTTATTTGATTGGGGTTAGCGCAATTGGATACTACGGGATTGTCGTATTCTATGAGACGCCACAACCGCAATCATTTCAGGCGTTCTTGTTGTCGCAAGCCTTTTTCTGGGGAGCTGCCTTTTTCGGGAAATGGCTCGATCGCATCATCCAAAAGCATGACGGCCATTATTTGACGGGGGAGGATTTAAAACTGATTCGGGAAGCGCGCGACATCGAGAAGGAGCAAGGTCATGGATAAACGGAGCCAAATGCGTGAATTGACGGCGTTCGACCAGAGAAAGCATTCCACACAAGTGTTCTTGTCAGCGGTGTTGGCCGCACTTCTATTTTTCTCATTAGAGTATAATTGGCTATCACCCATGACAGTCATATTTCTCAGCATCGCAGCGGGTCTTCCCGATTTTCGTAAGATGTGGCAACGCGAGAATATTAAAAAACAATTTTTGAAGTCGGATGCAGCAAAGCGGCTCATCCATCTTAACTCCATCTTTGGGCTCGTGACGCTACCCTTCTTCCTAGTGTGGATTTACGCATTGCTCACGGATTGGATTTCACTTCAAGCGTTCGCTTTGATTGGGCTAGGAGCTTACATGCTCGCCATTCTTGAGCATCGTCTGTATGAGCGGCATATGGCTCAACTCGACGAGCACTACGTCACGGAAGCCGAATTGCGAGAAGAACAAAAGTGGGGGAGCGCTTAGGCGCTTCCTCTTACATGTTAAGGAGGATAATGATGAATCGGAAAGTATGGATCATTTCAGGTCCGGCTGGTGTCGGAAAGTCGACGACGGCGAGATGGCTCGCTCAAAGCATGGAGAAGAGTGCATACGTGTCGGGGGATGACATCAGTCATATGGCAGTCTCTGGTCGTGAAAGGCCTTGGGAATCAGAGCGGGCAAACGATTTGGTTTGGAAGAATATCGTCGCGTTGACTGATAATTTTCTTGAGGCGGGGTATGACGTCGTCGTGGACTGGGTCGCTTTTTGGCAAGACGTGAAGCGCTACACGGTTCACTGGATTGAACAAGGTGTCGAAGTACGCTACGTCATCTTATGGGCGGAGCAAGACGTTCACATCCAACGCGATCAGTATAGGCCGAGCGATGCGCAGATGGGGGAGCGGGTCATCATATTGCGGAACGAGTTTCTAAGCTCGGGTGCACCGGACCGTTACTATTTAGACAACACGGTCGGTGAGTTGAGCGAAACGATTCAACAGCTTCAAGAAAGCGAACAATTCGTGCTGACAGATTTGCAACAGAGTGGAGCCAGTACATGAGGATTGCGACGTTCAACCTCTGGAACAATCCGACATTATGGTCGAAGCGGATCGAGTCCATCTGTGCCACAGTGAAGATGATTGAAGCCGATGTGCTGGCGCTTCAAGAAGTCAAAACGCATGTGGAAGGGGAGCAAGGCATCAGTGTAGCCGAGCAGATCGCCCACGAAACGGGCTATCCGTTTTGCGTATTTCTCGCCTATCCGGACTCACCCGATGAAGGGCTCGCTGTCTTAAGTAATATTCCCCTCGATACGAATGATGCGATTTGGCACCACGAGGTAGAAGAAGCGAACTACTGTGCGATGCGGGTGACGTTTCAAGCAGGAGGTCACGCGTTCGGATTGACGAACGTCCATCTGAATTGGAGGTCGCCGGTCATTCGGGAAGCGCAAGTGCGAGCGGTCCGCAAGTGGATCGGTGAGGGAGAACGTTACGAGCTATTATGTGGTGACTTCAATGACAATCCGCAGTCGGAGATTTATCGTGATTTGACCGCACATCGTTGGATCGATGTCGCCACATGTGATCGTGGAGGGGATGAGCCGACGCTGGATTATGTACACAATCCGTATTTGAAGCAGGATTCTTTGCAGAAACAACCAGCACGCTACGATTGGATGTTATTGCGTCACGACGAAGGGAACGTCCCGCTCATCTCGAGCGTGGACGTGTTTGGGAAGACGTCCGATTCAATCACCGACGTGCTGCCGAGTGATCATTATGGAGTCTTACTCAATCTCGACATCTCTTAAAAAAGGGGGAACGCTTAGTCGCTTCCCCCTTTTTCATTTGAACGTGCGGATGACGAAGTAGAGACAAATGAGGAACGGGATCAAGAACATACTTCCGATCCACTCGCCTTGACCGAATAGGAGCCAGGCGAAGAGCTGGAATGACAAGACGCCGCCGGCAGCAAGTCCAGCAAAACGATACGCTTTCGGGCGAAGCGACGGGTCATCCCACCATTCTTTAAAGAACGGGAAGCTGAACAAGAGCGCGAGCGCCAAGAAAAAGGCGGCCGGAAACACAAGAAAATCCCCAACTTCACTCTGTCCTTCGATTTGCAGCCATTTGGATGCGGTCGATAAGATGATACCGATGACGAGAAAGACGATATTCATAGCCATTCCTCCACTCCATCTAATAGATACTTCCATCATGACCGAACCAGCTCGACGAGACAAGCCTGTTGAAAAAAGTAGCTTTTTAGTGAAAGTGGTGACTTTTACATGAACAGTAAAAAAAGTATTGGATTCTGTTGTGACATAAACACTTTCGGATTCAATCGAGACCGGCTAGCATGAAAGGGTATCTGGAGAAACGGCCAGCTATGAAGGAAAAGCGCCAGAACTCTAAGGAGTTGACGAGGTTGGGGGTTATCGAGTTTTCGGCGGATGCCTCCTAGTCGCCTGTCACGACTAAAAGTGTTCTTTTAAAACGTTCGGGTGACCGGACGGACAATGAGGAACACGTTGACAGCACTCTAAAAAGCCCGTTTCCTTTTTCGAGAAATCGAATCGATGAGGAGAATTGTTATGTGTGGAATTGTAGGAATGATTGGTCAAGTCGGAACGAAAGAGATTTTATTAAAAGGGTTGGAAAAGCTCGAGTATCGAGGCTATGACTCAGCCGGAATCGCGCTCGTCGGTGATGATGTCCATGTGTTCAAAGAAGTCGGTCGCATCGCCGCACTTCGTGACATCGTACCGGTCGAAGCGGAAGGCGCCATCGGCATCGGCCACACACGTTGGGCGACACACGGCGTGCCGAGCGTCCCGAACGCCCACCCGCACCAGAGCACGACGGGCCGCTTCACGCTCGTCCACAA
>NZ_JACSLV010000006.1:0-194066 GCF_018618315.1 Exiguobacterium sp. s70 | reverse complement strand
CGCAAAAACACCTCCGATGCTAGCACTTTTTTAAAGTGTACCACTGCGAAGGTGTTTTTATATTGTCTCAAAAATTTAGGTTAGCCCACTCAACTCGTGAGAACGGGCCTGTTTTCAGGTGACGATTGAAATGAATAGCGGGATGCCGACGAGCAGATTGAACGGGAACGTGACGGCGAGGGCGAGCGTCAAATAAAACGACGGCTCCGCTTCTGGTACCGACGCCTGGAGCATGGCCGGGGCGGCGATATACGACCCACTCGCGGCGAGCGTCATGAAGAGAATCGTCCCCCCGTCCGACAGTCCGGCCATCCCGGCCGCGATGTAACCGATGACGGCCCCGACGAGAGGAAACGTCATGCCAATGACTAAAAACTTGAGGCCATAGGACGGCACCGCCTTCAACTGATGACCGACCTTGACGCCCAGGCTGAGCAGGAACAAGAGCAAGACGCCCGGGAACAAGTCGATGAAAAACGGTTCGAGCGCCGATGTATCCGGTGTGACGATTCCGACGACGAGACCGGCCAACAACAGCAGAATGCTCTTTGAAAGCAGACTGTCGCGGATGACCGTGAGCGATTGAGTCGGGGCCGCCGTAATCCCGAGGACACGGCTCTGATTGTAGAGCAACAGCGCGACGACGAGACCCGGAATCTCGAGCACGACGACGAGCGTCGTCATGAACGGTTCATAGACGATACCAAGACGTTCGAGCTGGGCCGTCGCGGCGACATATGTCACGAGCGAGACCGAGCCAAACGTGGCCGCCATGGCGATCCGTTCCGGGAACGTGAATTTGAGTAGCGAGCCGATTCCAAAGGCGACGAGCGGCAAGATGATGCCGACGACGAGCGTCACTGCCAGTGGGAGTGCCAACTCGTCCATCGACACCGAGGCGAGACCGATTCCCCCTTTCAACCCGATGGCGAGCAGTAAGTACAAGTTGAGCGTGATGCTGAGCGACTCCGGGATTCGTAAATTCGATTTTCCGAGAGCGGCAATCACACCGGTCACGAATAGGAGCACCGGGGCGCTCGTCAATAAAAACGTCAATAGTTCCATACATTTCCTCCTAGACGACAAAAGCGCACACCAAAGAAAGGTGTGCGCTGCATGCCGACGGCTCGAACACGTTCGCTCCGTCTAGCCGACAACTGTCGGATGTGTAGTTAGTCAGCTCCGGGTCAGGACGACGGGGATGTCTCGCGGACACCACTAATCCTGAACCGTCTCTGCTTCTAGTGTAAAAACGTCGTCACGGCTTGTCAATCCCATTCTCCCACGGCGCATCGAGGCGAAAGACGATAAGGCGTTCCCCTGTCTTCGTGCTGATGTCCGTATGGAGCGAGACGAGTCGCCGCCCGAGTACGTCGTGCACGATGGCCTCGAGCTGAGGCCGACCGGATTCGACGAGGTTGTTGCGGTACTTCTTCAATTGCTCGCGTCCGGCCGATTTGGCAGCCAGTTCGTACTCGGCCGGGGTCAAGACGCCTTGGAGCGTCACGATCGCCAGGTCGCGGAGCAAATCTGCTTTACACGTCAAGGAACCGCGTCCGAGATACTCTTTCTCCCATTGGGTGATGCGAGCACTCAGCTCCATCTCGAGCTGACCTTTTTTCGGCATCGTTACTTCACGAACCCGATCATCATCTCGCGAAGAATCTTCGCGGCGGCGATGGCCGTCATGTCCGACTGATCGTACGCCGGTGACACTTCGACGAGGTCGGCCCCGATAACGTCGACGTCGGCGTTCGCGATAGCGTGGACCGCTTCAAGCAATTCCTTAGTCGTGATGCCACCGATCTCTTGCGTTCCCGTTCCCGGTGCAGCCGATGGGTCGAGGACGTCGATGTCGATCGTGACGTATACTTTCTTCCCGGCGAGCGTCGGCAACACGCGTTTGAGCGGTTCGATCACTTCATATTTATACATGTTATAGCCGACTTCTTTGACCCAGTCGAACTCTTCTTTCATCCCAGAACGAATTCCGAACGAGTAACAGTTCGATGGCCCAATTAAGTTGGCCGCTTTTTTGAGCGGTGTCGAGTGCGACAACGGCTCGCCTTCGTATTCGTCACGGAGGTCCGTGTGCGCATCGAAGTGAAGAATGACGAAATCGTCGCCGTATGCATCGTGCATCGCCTTGATGACCGGCCAAGTGACGAGGTGTTCCCCACCCATACCGAGCGGGAACTTGCCTGCTTGGATGACGTCCTTGACGAATGACTCGATCATGTCGAGCGACTTTTGTGCGTTCCCGAACGGAAGCGGGATGTCACCGGCGTCATAGACGGCGGCTTCACTCAAGTCCCCATCCAAGTACGGGCTGTACTCTTCAAGCCCGATTGAGACTTCACGGATTCGGTTCGGGCCGAAACGTGAACCCGGACGGAAACTGACCGTCCAGTCCATCGGCATCCCGTAAAGGACCGTCTTCGCGTCTGCGACTTCTGGCAGGCTCGCGATGAACACTTTGCCTGAATAGGCTTCATCGAAACGTTTAATCATTTCGTCAAGTCCTCCACGAATTTAGGCAGGACGAAGGCCGCATTGTGAAGCTTCGGCGTGTAGTACTTCGTCTCGATGTCATGGAAACGCTCCGGAGCCACTGCTTCCGGATCATACTGCTTCGAACCGATTGTGAACGTCCACATGCCGCTCGGGTATGTCGGTACGTTCGCAGTGTAGAGCTTCGTGATCGGGAAGATTTCTTTCACGTCACGTTGGACTGTCTGGATGAGCTCTGGCGTGAACCATGGGTTGTCCGTCTGCGCGACGAAGATTCCATCGGCTTTGAGCGCTCTCGAGATTCCGGCGTAGAATCCTTTCGTGAACAAGTTGGCCGCTGGGCCGACTGGTTCTGTCGAGTCGACCATGATGACGTCGTACTCGTTCTCAGACTCAGCGATATGCATGAAGCCGTCGCCGACGATGACTTCAACGCGTGGGTTGTCGAGTTCGCCTGCGATGTTTGGTAAGTATTTCTTCGAATATTCAATGACTTTCCCGTCGATGTCGACGAGAACTGCTTTTTCGACTGATGGGTGTTTCATAATCTCACGGATGACGCCGCCGTCTCCGCCGCCGACTACGAGCACATGCTTCGGATTCGGGTGCGTAAAGAGTGGGACGTGAGCCACCATCTCGTGATAGACGAATTCGTCCTTATCCGTCGTCATGACCATTCCGTCAAGCAACAACATTGTTCCGAACTCGTCCGTTTCGACCATTTCTAGTCGTTGAAACTCCGTTTGTTCGCTCTCATAAACGTGGTTTACACGGAACGTGATTCCGTAATCTTCTGTCTGGTGCTCCGTAAACCATAATTTTAATTTTTGGTCCATCGATAGAACCCCTTTCTGATTAAAAAGTTGTTCGTATGCGAGTGGCGTTTTGAGGCGCTTCTTATTCATACGATAGGAAGTATACAAAAACTGTCCGCATTTTGCACGATTTTTTTATTTATTTGTCCCGTCGTGTGAGTTTTATGTGAGTTTTATCCGATAAACTAGAGACAGAGTATTTCATCATCTGAAAGGAGTGATCCTATGTGGTCTCCGTGTACTGCCTGCTCCACGAACATCCCATTCTTTGAACGCGGCTTAGTCGTCGTCAATGAACAATCGCATCCATACGATTCCTTTGATGAATTGACCGAGCGGCTCACCACCGTTGAAGACGATGTGTATTGCGTCGATTTGACGACGAAACGACAAACTGCCATCATCTCGGCGCAGAATCTGCTTGAACAGATCGCCAATCGCGATACGATCGAACTCATTCAACACGGTGACTTTGAAAGTCACTTGCAACCGATCGTCCATCTCGATACGGGCGAACGGTTCGGTTATGAGGCGTTGCTCCGCAGTCGCAATAACATCTCCCCAGGAGAGTTATTCCGCGCGGCCAACCGGTTCGGCCTGCACTCGAAGCTCGACCAACGCGCCCGCGCCGAGGCGATTAAAGCAACTCATCATGCCGTCGCCCCGCACGAGAAGACGTTCATCAACTTCTTGCCGTCGACGATTTATAATCCAGACTATTGCTTGCAACACACGTTCGAGATTATCGACCAATACGGACTCAGTCCTGACCGCTTCATCTTTGAAGTCGTCGAGACGGAGAAAGTACAGGACGTCGCTCACTTGCAGCACGTCTTTTCTACATATAAGAAGCGCGGCATGAAAGTCGCCCTCGACGATGTCGGGGCCGGTTTCTCGACGCTCGATATGTTGAAACGGCTCGAACCGGACTATGTCAAAATCGATCGGTCGTACATCTCGTTTTGCGATCAGGACGCCGAAAAGCGGGCATTTTTGAAAAATGTACGTCAATTGACCAAATCGATGGGCATCACGATTCTCGCCGAAGGCATCGAACGAGCCGAAGAAGTCGACGTCTGTCGTGAACTCGGCTTCGATTTGGCCCAAGGGTATTACTTCGGGAAGCCTTCCCCGTACGCCATTTAAGACGAACGGCCACGAGCAAGCGCTCGAGGCCGTTTTTTAGTCGTCGTTCTCTTCCATATCATCATCGTTCTCTTGCATTTCCGTGTCGTTATTATCCATCGGTTCTTCGTCTGCTCCCCCGCAAGCCCCGAGAATGATGCCTGTCGCTAAGAGCGACGCGGCCAATGCACCTTTTTTCTTCATCGCTAACACCCCTTTTACGTTATGTCGTACAGTTACGATAATTCCCTTCGCCCATATCGTGAAACGTAATTTTAGATTAACAATGTGTAAACGGTGGAATGAATTCAGTGATGACAACTGAACAGAAAGAAGGTGTACGTGTTGAAACGACGCGTCTGGCAACTCCTCACCATGATTGTACTCGGCCTCCTCCTTCTCCTCGTCCTCTATTCCGTGGACGGATTGATTCCATTCTTGATCGGTCTCGCCATCGTGGCGCCGCTCCTCGTCGGCTGGTATATTTTATTCGACCAGGTCCAACCTCAGGCCAAACTCGCTTGGCTACTCGCCGTCCTGTTCATCCCGTTCCTCGGCGCCCTCGCCTGGGTATTGTTCGGACGGACGCCGCGACGCCATCGTCGGATTAAGCGGACTTCGACCGAGATTCGCATGTTCCGGCAAGCGATTGAAGCGGAACGCATCGAGACGTCCAACGACGTGTCCGATCGGTATCCGCTCACGCGCACGCTCGAAAAACTAGGGGCGACCGGTGCGGACGGCCACACTTCGACGAAACTGCTCGTCAACGGGGAGGCCAAGTTCGAAGCGGTGCTCCACGACATCGAGCAAGCGACGCATCACATCCATGTCCAATATTACCTGTTTCGGACCGATGAGATTTCGCTCAAAATCCGCGACGCCTTGATCAAGCGCTCGAATGAGAACGTCACCGTCCGGTTCTTGTATGACGGGCTCGGCAGTCAGGAAATCAATGAAGATTTCATCGAACCGCTCCGCGAGTCCCGTGTCCACGTCCAAGCGTTCGACCCGGTCGTCCATCCGCTCCTCGTCTTTAACGCCAACTTCCGCAATCATCAGAAGTTGATCGTCATCGACGGGCGAATCGCCTATACGGGTGGTCTGAACGTCGGAGATGAATATTTGGGCAAACATAAAAAGCTCGGATTTTGGCGCGATACCCATCTGCGTCTCGAAGGGCCGCTCGTCCGGGAACTGCAGCGTCTGTTCGTCGAGAATTGGCTGTATGCGGGTCATGAAGAAGACAAAGAGACGTGGGACTTGTTTGCCGACAGCAAACACTTACCGGAATACTTTATCGATGAGCCGCAACAAGAAAACGGAGCGACGCAACTGCTCGTCACATCTCCTGGGAAAGATGTGACGATTCGAGACGGGCTCATGGCTCTGTTGATGCAGGCGAAGGAATCGATTTGGATGACGACCCCCTACTTGATTCCGCCTCCCGAAATGCTCGCGCTGTTAGAAGTCGCCGGCAAGCGCGGCATCGACGTCCGAATCGTCGTGCCTGGAAAAGGAGACGAATGGTTCAGCTTTCATGCGACCGAGTATTATTTTGAGCAATTGCTCAAACGGAATATCCGGATTTATAAATACAATCGTCATTTCATCCACGCAAAAACCGTCCTCATCGATGGCAAGATTGCGCTCGTCGGGACGGCTAACTTTGATTTTCGGAGCATGTATTTGAACCATGAGATGACCATCGCCCAGTTCGAGACGTCATCCATTCAAGAGTTGCACGAAGCGTTCTTGAACGACTTCGATGAATCAATTCTCGTCGACTGGTCGATGCTACGCAAGAAATCGAACGGCAAACGCTTCGTCGAAGCGTTCTGTCATATCTTCTCGCCGCTTCTCTGAGACAAGCGCCACATGGCGTACAGAACGGCGAGAACGGCGACGAGAACGAGTTGCCATCCGGTCGCCACGGTCAGGACGGCCGTGACGGCAAGCGCCTCAATCAAGAGCGCCGGGACTTTTCCAATCGTGCTCGCTACAGCGAACGAGGGGAGGGACATCTTGCTGAATGCGGCCGACAGCGTGACGAGACCGGACGGCACGAACGGTAACAGCCGGAGCCCGAGGACGAGGAACCAAGCCTCGACCCCCTCGGCCTCACGGAGACGCCGCAGCCGCTTTCCGTCCGGTGACGTGTAGCGATGGAGCGCCTGGCGATACAGGACGAAACTGAGCACGGCGCCGACGGCCTCACCGACGATGGAGACGACGACGCCTGGTCCGAATCCTAGCAATTGAACGTTCAGCGCCGTCAAAAAGGCGCTCGGCAACACGCCCGCGATGGCGATGATGCTGTTTAAGATGATGCTGACCACGACAAACAACGGGATCGGCAGAACTTCCCACTCCATTCATTAAAACCTCACTTCATTTGAAAAGGCTGGCCCGGTATGAACCGGGTCAGCCTTTAGGTTATTTTGCGTCCACTTCATCCCACGAGTCTTCGTCGACTGGAGGAAGATGTTTCTCTTCGAGTTTCGAGACGACGACCGCACACGCGGCGTCCCCTGTAATATTGACCGACGTCCGGAGCATATCGAGGATCCGGTCGACACCGATGATCAGGGCAATCCCTTCGACCGGTAAGTTGACTGATTGTAAGACGAGCGCGAGCATGACAAGTCCGACACCTGGTACGCCCGCCGTCCCGATTGAGGCGAGTACCGCTGTGATGACGACCGTCAAGAGCTCTGTCATCGTCAAATCAGCATTGAACACTTGCGCGATGAAAATCGTTGCGACCCCTTGCATGATGGCCGTTCCGTCCATGTTGACCGTCGCACCGAGCGGTTGGACGAACGACGAAATCGAGCGTGGGACACCGAGTTTCGTTTGAGCCACTTCCATCGACACCGGGAGTGTCGCATTCGATGAAGACGTCGAGAATGCGAACGTCATCGCCTCGTAGAAGTTTTTAAAGAAGAAGACGGGATTCATTTTCCCGAGCAACGCCACTGCACCGCCATAGACGATGACTGAATGGAGCGCCAACGTCAAGACGACGGCAATCATATACCATGCCATCGCTTGGACAGCCTCTAATCCAATGCCACCGATGGCTGAGGCGATCAAAGCGAACGCACCGTACGGCGCAAGTTTCATGACCAAATGAATCAAGTACATCATGATGCGGTCACCTTGTTTGACGAATCGGCGCCATGTGCGCGCTTTTTCACCGAGCGCGATCATCGCGAATCCGATGAGTGCCGCGAAGACGATAATTTGAAGCATATTGCCTTCGGCAAGTGCTTGAACCGGGTTCGTTGGAATCATGTTGACGAACGTCTGCACGATATTCGAAGATTCTTCCGAACCTGACGCATCAAACTCTAATCCCGTCGTCGGGAAATCTCCACGTTCTCCTGGTTGGATGACATAAGCGACACCCATCGCCAAGACGATGGCGAGCGCCGTCGTCGTCAAGAAGAAGAGCAATGATTTCGTTCCGACACGACCGAGTTCTTTCGGGTCACCGAGACCCATGACACCAAGAATGATCGAGAAGAAGACGATCGGGACGACTAACATTTTAATTAAGTTCAAAAATACGGTTCCGACTGGCGAGAGGACATACGTATTGGCCATATCATAAATATTGCCCGGTAATCCTGCTAATGCTAAACCGACGGCTACCCCCAACAGTAGCCCAATCATAATTTTCTTAGTTTCACTCATCGTGTCACCCTTTCTCTTTTACACAAGTGCGTTTAGTATAGCATAATGCTGAATATTCATACAATTACGGTGAAATCACAACATGATAACAAATTCATGTTCCCAAATCGGGGCACATGAAAACAAAAAAGATTGGAGACCGAAACGGTCCAATCTTTTCACTCGGCGCTCAAACGCTCAAGCTCGGTTTGAAGTTCGGTCGATTGTTCCCAGATTTCAGGACGATGTTCTTTCAAAAAGGCAGCGAGCACGTCGCGTGACGGTGCATCCATCATGTCAATCAAAATGCGGCCTTTGAGCGACTTGTCCATCTGGTTGACGTGATACGGCAACAGTTTATAGCCGCGCCGTGCCTCGAGGTCAATCGACATGTCACAAGCTGCGACACCGCCGTAATAGAATCCTTCTGGCTTTCGTCCGACCGTGACCCAGACGATCCAATACGGTTTTCCGTTCGGCACCGCTTCTGGATCCGTCAAAAATTTGATGCGTTTCTCGATCGCCGATTTGGCATGCATGGCCCCCATATCGATGACCGCGGTCCCCGCCTCGACATCGATGATGACGGGAGACATATTGTTCAAACTGAGCGAACCGACCCCAAAACCGCCGTGGCCATCGGTCGAATCGTCAGCGACGATGTTAAAATTAATCTCTTTCATGGCATTCCCTCCCTCTCTACTGTACACAAAGACGAGGGAATGTGGCAATCCGGAACGTCAACACCACTCGATTCGAAACTTCGTGCCCGGTCCGATCGATTGGATGAGCGGCCGGTCTGCCTCGATGACGCGCCCAAGGACGTTGATCCGATCGTCTGCCACCAAATCGCGTTTTGTGATTTGCAGCTCACCGGCATAGCGCCCGTACTTCGCATTATCGACCGTGATCGTTCCGAGCGGACGCGGTCTTGCTGCCATCGGCTCGAGCAAGCGGTCCCCCGGACGTCCATAGCCCCTCGATTCGACCGAACGGACGACGTCACGTGCCGGGTCCATCCGGTTCGTCTGGACACGATAGAAGGCGGCCTCAATCGTCGTCTCCGCTTCGGCCCGAAGAACGAGCATTTTGTCGGCGTGTGAGGCGAACTGTTCAATCGTCTCATCGGTGAGTCCCGGATCGCCGATTAAGATGCGATCGACTGAATCCATGAGGTCCATGTAGCAGGCGAACGTCGACAACAGGCGATGGTCCTCGAGCGTCGGCAGCCGTTCGAACAGCGGTCCTCGGAGTGTCCCGTCACCAGGGATGAACGCCTGGACGCTCAACCCTTGCCGCTTCAGCCAATCGTTCTTGGCATCGAACCAGTTACGATTGAGCCCCGTCTCCGGGCGCGGATAGAAGTTGTGCCACGCCTCGACGTTGTCCGTCACGAGGCCGTGTTGCTTCATCTCTATGAGTTCCGCTTCAGACAGCGTGCTCGCGTTCAAGGCGACCGTCATTCGGGTCGACAAGTCGGCGACTTGTTTCGGCGTCACGCCGTAATCGACGCGCAGCCCCGTCACGCCCCAATCGAGAAGTGTATGGGCATCGTCCCACGTCTTGCCGAGCGCGGCGAGCGACGTCGGTGCGATATCCGCAAACAGTTCCATGTCGAGTTCTCGTGCGAGCGTCCCGAGGTCACGAAGCCGTTCCGTATACACCGACGTGTCGTCCTCGGGGATATGCAGTGACGTGAACATCGAGGTGAAGCCAATCTCGCGCATGCGTCCGACCCATATCTTGAACTGCGGTGTGAGCGGTTCGCTCAAATAAACCGATAATCCCTTCATCAGAAATTCCTCCTCATCAAATGAAAAGGCGACTCCAAAGAGCCGCCTCAGTTGTTAAATCCCGTCTGCCATTTCTTCTTTGAAGCCGAAGAAATACGTGAAGATGAAGCCAGCCGTATACGAAATGACAAGACCTGCGATGTACGTCAAGTACATGCCGTTGTCGATGAGCGGCGTAAGCGAGAGACCCGAGACCCCAATCCCGAGTGCTGCCGTCTTCATCGTCGCTTGGAAGGCACCTCCGACCGCGGCCCCCATACAAGCCGTCAGGAACGGACGGCCAAGCGGGAGTGTGACCCCGTAAAGGAGCGGCTCGCCGATTCCAAGGAATCCGACCGGAATGGCCCCTTTAATGATGTTACGGAGACGTTGGTTGCGCGTCTTCACGAAAATCGCGAGCGCCGCCCCGACTTGTCCAGCCCCTGCCATCGCCAGGATTGGCAAGAGTGCCGTGTTACCGACCGTGTTCAAGAGTTCCAAGTGAATCGGTGTGAGTCCGTGGTGCAACCCGACCATGACGAGCGGCAAGAAGAATCCAGCAAGGACAGCCCCTGCTACCGGTCCACCGACTTCAAGCACGGCGTTCAATCCTTGCATGATCCCGTCTGACAAGATGCCTGCGACCGGCATGATTGCATAGAGCGCCGTGAAACCGACGACGAGGACCGTGAGAAGCGGTGTAAAGATGATATCGACCGCCGTCGGCATGAAGCGACGAACGTGTTTCTCGATGTACGTCATGAGCCAAGCGGCAAAGATGACCCCGAACAGTCCACCCCGCCCGACAACGAGCGGTTCCCCATAAATGGTGATGTCCGCGAGCACCGGGTTGAAGAGAATCCCCCCGGCGATGGCACCGAGTACCGGCGTCCCGCCGAACTCTTTGGCCGTGTTCCAACCGACGAGGATGGCGAGATACGCGAACACTGTGCTACCGAGCAATAAGAGGATTTGCATCCACGTTTCGGTCGGGTCAACGCCGGCGTTCTTCGCGAAGTTGGCTCCCCCGTTAATGATACCTGAAGCGACAAGCCCTGGAATGAGCGGAATAAAGATGTTCCCTAAGCGACGCAAGAAGCGCTTGAACGGCGACTTCTGTTTGTCTTTCACTTTTTGACGTTCGATGGCCGCCCGTTCGTCCGGCGTCAAATTCGCATCGACCGACTCTTCCCCGATGGCGAGCCCCGTCTCACGACTGAGATGGTCCGCCACGCGGTTGACCGTCCCCGGGCCAACGACGATTTGCAACGTCTCGTCATCGATGACACCCATGACACCATCGATTTGTTTCAATGCAGTGAGATCCGCTTTCGTCGGATCTTTGAGCGCTAAACGCACACGTGTCATACAGTGCGCGAGTTGACGAATGTTATCTTTCCCCCCGACATGCTCTAATATCGCATGTGCAAGAACCTCTTCTTTCTTCATCTCGAATCCCCCTTATAATGCGTCACGGACGAATCCGTTCGCACGCTCTAATCGCTCGACTGCCTCCGCATGCGGGACGTCGGCTAAAATCATGACAATCGCCGTCTTGACGTGACCACCGGATGAATCGAAATAACGCGCGGCCGTCTGTTCGTCGACCCCTGTCGCTTCCGCAATCATCCGTTTGGCCCGCACTTCCAACTTCTCGTTCGTCGGCTGCACGTCGACCATCAAGTTTTGATACACTTTCCCTACCCCAATCATCGACGCCGTCGAGATCATGTTGAGGACGAGTTTTTGCGCCGTCCCTGCTTTCAATCGGGTCGATCCGGTCAATACTTCTGGTCCCGTCTCGACTTCGATTTTGAACTCGGCGTGTTCGCTGATTTTTGAACCTTTGTTACACGATAGCGCGGCTGTCGTCGCGCCGACCTCGCGGGCGTAATCGAGTCCGCCGATGACGTACGGTGTCCGTCCGCTCGCGGCGATCCCGATGACGGTGTCGAACGCATTCAAGTGAAGCGCTTTCAAATCATTGACTGCCAAATCCTTGCTATCCTCTGCTCCCTCGACCGCTTTAATCAACGCCCGTTCGCCACCTGCGATGAGTCCGACGACCATATCCGGTGACACGCCAAACGTCGGCACACATTCTGCCGCGTCTAAGATGCCGAGCCGTCCGCTCGTCCCTGCGCCGATGTAAATCAAACGTCCGCCTTGTTTGAAGGATGCGATGGCACGCTTCGTCACTTCGGCAATGACCGACAGTTCTTCTTGAATGACGTGTGGGACCGATTGATCTTCCTCATTCATCACTGCAAGGAACTCCTCGACAGCCATCTCGTCCAAGTGCATCGTTCGTTCATTTCGTCTTTCAGTAGCCAGTTTGTCTAACATCGCCACCATCCTTTCTTCTCTCTAATTTTATTGTACTAACTTGAAATTAAAAGTCAAACTTATTTAAAAAAATAAGGAAATAAAATTTCATTGCAGGTCAGGCGTATACATGTAGATTTGTATACGTGTATACATCTATAGAAAAACGCCCGGCCCTATTGGACCGAGCGCCTTAGCTGATGACTTTTTTCAGCACGTGGACGTGATCGCCGCGTGCCGTGATGGAATCTTTTTCATAGATGTAGCCTTGCCGTTCCCAAAAGCGACGCGCCCGCTCATTGTGAGGTAACACCCCGAGTCGGAACACCGTCTGGAACGGACGCATATACGTCTGTTCGAGCTGTTCATACAATCGCGTCGCAATCCCGGTGCCGTGCAGCCGTTCATCGACGATGAACAGACCGAGCCAAAGCGATCCGTCGACCGGGTGTTTTTTCAACAAATCGGCGACGGCGATGACATCCCCGTCCTCAAAGACGAGGCTGACAGTCTCCTCCGTCTCAAAATCGGCCACGTTTTCATCGCGGAACGTTTCGGGCGCCTGTCCGTTCAATTCCGCGAACGACCGTTGTTGTAAGAGGAACGCCGCCACCGCATCACGCCACGTTGCGTCATAGACGTGAATCATCGGCGCAACTTCACCATCTCGTCACGTGCCTCGGCGTAGCGATCAATCAATCCCTCGCCTTTTCGGTGCAACAGCCCCATATAAAGTGTGTCGATAATCGTCAACTGGGTCATCCGTGAAGCGATGCTCGCAATCCGGAAATCACGTTCGACGCTCGGCGTGCATAGTCGGACATCCGCTTCTCGATAGAGCGGAGATTTATCGAGGTCCGTGATGGCGACGACCGGCACCCCTTTTTTCTTGGCGAAGCGGACGAGTTCGAGTACGTCTTTCGTCCGACCCGACGTACTGATGGCGACGAAAACGTCGTTCGGGCCGAGATGCGGAATGAGCGACAACATGTAATGGAAATCTTGCGATGTCTGGGCCGCATAGCCGAGTTTTGTGAATTTATATTGCGCGTCATAGGCGGCTGTCGACGAACCGCCGACCCCATAAAACACGACCCGGTTCGCTCGGGCGAACGTATCGATCGCATGCTCGAGCTCACGCTTGTCCATCGCCTCGGCACATGCCTCGATGGCCATTTTGTTCACATGGATGACTTTTTGAAACGAATCGTAAGGTGTGTCTTTCTGCTGCAACACGTTGAAATCGGTGAGCGTCGTCTCGGTGATCGCCAAGTCTTTGACGAGGGCGAGTTTGAACGCCTTGAAGCTATCGATTCCGACGACACGCGCAAAGCGAACGATACTCGCCTCGGACACGTCCGTCTTTTGAGCGAGCTCTTTCGTCGTCATATTCGGAACGAGCGTCGAGTGGGATAAAATATAGTCGGCGATTTTTTTCTCCACGGACGTCATCTCGCTTTTGGCGAATTCGATTTTTTTGAGTAAGGATTCCATCGGGTCATCCCCTTCCTACTTCTAGTTTCTGTTTCCATGATAGCGGATTCTTTCTTCACAAGCCAACTTGGACATGGAAAAAGGTCAAGCCATCGCTTGACCTCATGGTTATAAGTTTTTAGCGTTGAACGTATCGCCGCCTTGAATCGTCCCGTTTTGGAACCCTTTATCGAACCAACGTTTCCGTTGTTCGGACGTCCCGTGCGTGAACGAATCCGGTGTCACATAGCCGCGCGCCTGTTTCTGAAGGGTGTCATCCCCGATTTGGTGCGCCGCATTCATCGCTTCTTCGACGTCGCCGGACTCGAGGTAACCCATCCCTTGAGCGTGGTGGGCCCAAACGCCTGCATAATAATCGGCCTGGAGTTCGAAGCGGACCAAATATTTGTTGAACTGTGTCTCACTCATCTCGTTTCGGAGCGGCATAATCTCGTCCGTCGTGCCGAGCAACGTCTGGACGTGGTGACCGACCTCGTGGGCGACGACGTACGCCATCGCGAAGTCACCCGGTGCATTGAACTGTTGACTCAGGTCATCATAGAAACTTAAATCAATATACAACTTCTGATCACCCGGACAGTAGAACGGTCCGACAGCCGATCCGGCAATCCCGCACGCCGATTCGACTTGATCTTTATAGATGACGAGCGTCGGCTCCCGATACGTCAATCCGTTCTCCGCAAAAATATCGGTCCACACTTCTTCGGTATCCCTTAGCACGACCGACACGAAGTCGGCCATCTCTTCTTCCCGCGCCGAGCCTTCATACGTTCCAGAGGACTGTTCCGGTTCTCCGAGTCCGATGTTGTTGACGATATCGCCCGGATTGCCCCCGTTGAGCAGTGTGAAGACGATGACCAAGATGAGACCAAAGCCCCCACCGATTCCTGCGATGCCTTTCCCTCCGACACGTTGCCCCCGTCGATCCTCGACGTTTCGACTTGCTTGTCTACCCTTCCATTTCATCCGCCTGTTCCTCCTACGACTAGTCTGTCTTGTTCCTTACCCCGTTTTCACATATTTCGCACCTGCATTTTTTATTTGTACCGTCCGCCCAATCGATTTTCTGCTTTCCACTTGCCTCACCTTTCACTAGAATGAAAGGGAACGAACTAAAAGGAGGAAATGTGATGCCATACGTAACGGTTAAAATGCTCCCAGGTCGCACGGTCGAACAAAAACGTGCGTTGATTGAAAAGGTGACAGACGCCGTCTCCGAGACGACGAACGCCCCGAAAGAAAACATCACCGTCTTCATCGAAGAGATGGACGCGACGCACTACGGCCAAGCCGGCGTCATGCACGCAGATAAGAAGTAAACACAGCGACCGCCCTTCCATCTCGGAGGGCGGTCGTTTTTCAATCTTCCAGATTCACTTCAAACCGCTCGCTCGGGACGGTCGGTTTAATGAGGTGACGCGTCGCTCGCCAAATATGATAGCCGATCCGGTCGAGCCAGAGGAGCGCCTGGACTTTTTGAATCGTCTGGTCCATCTCGAGCTGATTCGCCGCCGTCTCCTCGAGCAGTTCGGCCCGATGCGCTTTTCGATATTCAGCGAGCTGTTTCGAGGCCGTCTTCCACTGCCGCGACTCTTCCGGGGGCGTGTGATGATTGAGCGTCTCGACCATGTCGAGTTCATGCAAGACGAGCTGACGCGCGACCAGGAAGTCCGTATCGCGGAGCGCGTCGACCGGGTCGACTTCACGCATGACGAACAGCCACCGCTCCAAGTGGTCGATTGTATGGAGCAGCGACAGATGTTGGCCGTAGTCGTTGCGTCCTCGCCCTTCTTCCAATTGAATCGTGCTCAAAAAGACACGGACGTCGCCGAGCGTCTTCTCGACGAGTTGAAGCTCGTCGTCGCGTTTACGTGCCTCGTTCAGCAACAGTTGCGTCTCTTTGGCCAAATAGCGCTCAATCTCAATCAACGAGCGCCGGGCCGCCTCGAGCGCGACCGTCGGGATGCGGGCCATATTCGGGTCGAGGAACCGGGTCAGCTTTTCCGCCCGGCTCGGGATCCACTTGAGCAACTGGCGACTGAACGCCTCATGGAACGGCAGGAACGTGAACACCCCGAGCAAATGGAACGAGGTGTGGAACAAGGCGAGCCGCAACAGTTCGTTCCAATTGAGGCGATCGGCCACACCGTTCACGACACCGAACAAGAGCGGGAACGTCAGCCAGCCGATGAGTAAAATCGAGCCGTGGACGAGCACGTGCGCCAAGACGATGCGGCGGGCCGACTTCCAGCCTCCGATCGACCCGATGGCGACGACGAGACTCGTCCCGGCGCTTTGTCCAAGCACGAGCAGACAGGCTTGGGCGAGCGTCACCGTATCGGTCGCGAGCGCCGTCATCGTCAAGACAAGACCAATGCTCGAGGACTGTAATAGGACGGTCATCAGTAATCCTGTCCCAAGCAGTGCGAGTTGATGCAACGGTGTGTCCGCTTCCCAACCGGCGAATGAGAACGTGACGACGTCGCGCATCGCCTCTTGAAGTGTCCCGATGCCAACGAAAATCAGACCGAGTCCGACCATGAGCATACCGATGCGCTTGACGCGCCGTCCGATCAAACGTAGCGCCATACCGACCCCGATGAGCGGGAGCAACAGTTCGCGAATATCCACGTTATAACCTAAGAGCGCCACAATCCATCCGGTCGTCGCGCTGCCCGCGTTCGCTCCGATGACGAGTGTGAGCGCTTGGGTGAACGTCAACAGACCGGCGCTGACGAAACTGATCGTCATGAGCGTCGTCACGGTCGACGACTGGAAGAGTGTCGTCATTGTGGCCCCGAGAAACGCACCTGACACCGGTCCCTCTGCCAACAGGTTCAAGCGTTGCCGGAGCCTTTCCCCGGCCATGTTTTTCAACGTATCCGTCAACAGCATCATCCCGAGCAAGAAGATTCCGACCCCGCCGACCAATGTGCCAACTCCCATGGTGTCACTTCCTTTTCAACGATTCACTCTCCCCGTAACGTTGACAACATCCATGTTTTTTCTGACGCGTAATCTTTCAAATTGAGGAGCACGTCCTCAGGATAATAGATTTTCTCGTCTGACTGGCGCGAGTTCAAAATCGATTGGACGAGCATCGATACTTCTGAGATTTCGCGACGGTCGCCGTCGTTCATTTGCAGGTAGATGCCTTCGTATTTGCCATGCCCTTTATACAAGTCGTACGGCAGTTGACTGAGCTGGTCCTCGAGTAAGTAGTAGCGGGTCGGCAACCCGATTGACTCCATCGTCGAACGCAAGCGGTCCATGTAGCGGACGCGGTTCGCTTCCGGGAAATTCTTATACTTCAACAGGCGGCGGTTGACGAACCGGCTCGCGAGATCGGCCAAAATCGGGTCCGCCTCGTCCATCCATTCTTGGAAATAGAAATAGACGATCGTCTCATCGAGCTTCAAGTAATGCTCGAGCGTCATGTCCTCATGATTGAAAATCGGCAAGAAATGCTTCGGCGTCATCTCGAAGGCGTAGCCCGACTCGTACAGCTCTTGCGCCCGCTCGAGCACGGCTTTGAGCAACAGGTCGCTCGACCGCGTCGCCGGGTGTAAATAGACTTGCCAATACATTTGATAGCGCCGCATGATATAGTCCTCAATCGTATGCATTCCCGACTGTTTGACGACGACTTGGTCCTCATCGGGACGCAACACCCGAAGCATGCGCTCAAGGTCGAACTTGCCGTAACTGACACCGGCGAAATGGGCGTCACGGAGCAGATAGTCCATCCGATCGACGTCGAGTTGCGAACTGAGGATATTGACGAGCAGTCGGTTCGGGTGTGTCTTATTAATGATGGCCGCCACTTCTTCCGGGAAGCCGACCCCCATCTCGGACAGCACTTTGTTCACTTCCGTGTCCCCGAGGATGATGCGTTCGGTCCACACCTCGTGACGGACGGCGAAGACATGCTCGAACGCGTGCGAGAACGGACCGTGTCCGACATCGTGCAGCAGCGCCGCCGCGAGCAACAACTCCCGGTTGCGGTCATCCCACTCCGGATACTCATGGAACTGATCGATTAGCTGTCGGGCGATTTCGTAGACGCCGAGCGAATGATGGAAACGCGTATGCTCGGCCCCGTGGAACGTCAAAAACGACGTCCCGAGCTGTTTGATGCGACGTAACCGTTGAAACTCTTTCGTATTGATCAATTCCCAGACGAGATGATCATAGACGTATATATATCGATGAACCGGATCTTTGAACACTTTCGATCCTGACAATTGACCTCGTGACGTATACATGACGTTGCCCCCTACGTTTCATTAATGATTGGATTCGACTTCTAGCGCGTGGTTCCTCCCATGTTATAATGGGAAGGAAATTATTTATTGAAAAGGAATTATGTATATGACCCATCCATTATTACGACAACCGACCTACCGTGTCATTGACCAGTCTTCGCTCGGTCCGGCGTTCCAAGCCGAGCAATCGTTCGCGACGGACGATACGCTCTGTGCCTCGACCGCGACGTCAGGTGCCGTCCTGCGGGCCTGGGTTCATCTAAACACGGTCGTGCTCGGGATTCAAGACGCCCGTCTGCCCCACTTGGCAGATGGCATCCGTTTGCTTCATGAACACGGCTTCCGTCCTGTCGTCCGCAATTCAGGAGGACTGGCCGTCGTCTTAGACGCGGACGTGTTGAACTTATCTTTGATTTTACCCGAGAAAGACGGGATTCAAATCGATAGCGGCTACGAGGCGATGACGTCACTCATCCAACTCATGTTCCAAGATGTGACGAACGAGATCGTGCCTGGCGAAATCGTCGGCTCATACTGCCCGGGCAGCTTCGATTTGTCGATTGACGGCAAGAAGTTCGCCGGCATTTCCCAGCGCCGCGTCCGTGGCGGCGTCGCCGTCCAGATTTACTTGAGCGTCCGCAAGAGCGGAAGTGAACGGGCCGCGCTCATCCGTGACTTTTATGCGCAAGCCATCCAAGGTGAAGCGACGCGCTTTACCTATCCGGCCATTGTCCCTGAGACGATGGCGTCACTCGAGGATTTGCTAGGAATCCCGCTCACTGTCGATGACGTGTTGCGTCGCGCCTACACCGTCCTCGGTGGCATGAGCCGGCTCATACCTGGCACGCTCGATGAGAACGAACAAGCGACGCTCGCGACCCAACTCGACCGGATGTGGAAACGCAACGAACCGATTCGCGACATTGAACAACAATTAGCAGAGGAGTGACCGCATGTTTAAAATCATAACCGATACCGGAGCCGATTTGACCCAAGACCAAGTTATCGAGTACGGCCTCGAGGTATTGCCACTCGGCGTCATCATCGACAACGAGGAATTTTTAGACGGGGAAACGATTCAACCGAAAGACGTGTACGACGCGATGCGGAACGGCAAGACACCGAAGACGTTCCAAATCGAGGCGGCCCGACTTGAGCATTGTTTCCGCCAACATCTCGAATCAGAAATCCCGTTCCTGTATCTCGCTTTCTCGGGCGAGCTCTCGGGTACATACCAGACGGCCGTCATGGTCGGCAACCTACTTAAAGAAGAATACCCGAACAGCACGTTCCATATTCTCGATACGCGTGCCGCGTCCGTCGGCCAAGGGCTGTTCGTCAAGACGGTCGCCGAGTATGGCCAAGACCATACGTATGAAGAGACGGTCGCCTACGCGACGTCGCTCGTCGGCAAAATCCGGCATTTGTTCACGGTCGAATCGCTCGAGTATTTGATGCGCGGCGGCCGTGTCTCGAAAGCGAGCGCATTCATCGGGGATTTGTTGACAATTTTACCGCTTTTGACAGTCGAAGACGGCAAACTCGTCCCAATCGAGAAGGTGCGCGGTCACAAGAAAGTGTTACGCCGCATCGTCGAATGGATGACCGAGTCGAAACCGCTCGTCGAGGGTGGGCATGTCTTCATCGGTCACGGGGACGACCCGGTCAAAGCCGATCAGTTCGAGGCGTTGTTACGGGAACACGTGAACCCGGCGAGCGTCACGAAGACGATCGTCGGTTCGGCCATCGGGGCGCACACAGGCCCAGGCCTTCTCGTCGTCGGCTATTTCGAGGCGTGACAATCAAACGAAAAACCGCGAGTACCCTCATGGGGCACTCGCGGTTTTAGTTTACTTGTTCCAGTTGCGGAATCCGTCACCAAACTCGAGGTGCAAGTCGTCTCCGAACACGCCGTTCTCAAACGTCGGTACGTCGACCGGGAGTTTGCCCGTCGGTTTCACTTCACCGAAGATGGCGCGAATGCCGGCCGGGAGGTTCGGTCCTGCCGATTTGGCATTGCCCGCCTCTGAATCCGGTCCGTTCGGGTCACCTTTGAAGCCGTAGATGATGAGCTGGGCCGGTGCATCCGGCTGAACCGCCACATCGTACGGGTTGCGCAGGCTGAGCAAGACTGACTTCTTGCCCGTCTCGTTGGCGTAACGGAACACTTCGGCCGGCACGTAGTTGTCAGCCGACGTCGATTTCAGCTTGGCGCTGTTGTTCACGTTCGAGCCGACGATGATATAGTCGGCCGCGTCGAGTTTTTCTTTCAATGCCGGGTTTTGATCCAAGTGCTTCGTCGATGCCGTATAGTTCGCGGCGATGACGTTCACGTCTTTCATGTTGCCGGCGTTCTTCTCGAGCGACTTGATCGTCTTGATCATGCTGTCCGTCTGGTCTTTCGCCGGTGACAAGACGAGGACCGTCTCACCTTTTTTCGGTTTGAACGGAAGCGTCTTGTCATCGTTTTTCACGAGCGTGACGGCCGCCTCGGCGATTTCACGTTCTTTCGCTTTATGTTCGGCACTGCCGACGACCGTATTCGCCTCAGCGAGTTTCGCCTCAAGCGTCGTCGTGTCGACCGATTCTTGCCAAATGCCGCGTTCCGCTTTGAGCGTCAAAATCCGCTCGACCGCTGCATCAATCTTCTCTTCTGACAGGCGTCCATCCTCGACGGCTGCTATGACGTCTTCAAAGATCGTCTCGAGCTTCACGACGTCCGCGTTCGACCGTAAAATCGTCGGCATGAGCGCGATATCCACGCCCGCATCGAACGTCTTGATGACCGCTTCGGCTTCCGTGAAGTTATCGGCAATCGCCTGCATGTTCAAAGCGTCCGTGATGACGATCCCGTCATATCCCATGTCTTCCCGTAACACGCCCGTGATGACGTCGTCCGAGAGCGTCGCCGGGAGCGGGAATGTGCCGCGCGGCGAGTTGACGACCTCATCCTCGATTTGTGGCATCCCGATGTGTGCCGTCATGATCATATCGATGCCTTCGGTGATGGCTCGTTTGAACGGCAACAGTTCAAGACCGCGCAAATCTTCGAGCGATTTGTCGACGATCGGAAGTCCGTAATGCGAGTCGACCGCCGTGTCACCATGACCTGGGAAATGCTTCGCCGTCGCGGCGACGCCCTGGTCTTGGATCCCTTGTGTCATCGCCGAGCCGAGCTCGCCGACGAGTTCTGGGTCGCTCGAGAACGAGCGTACGCCGATGACCGGGTTGGCCGGGTTGTTGTTGACGTCTAGCACCGGACCGAAGTTGACGTTCACCCCGAGAGCGTTCAACTCCGAGCCGATAATATTCCCCGCGTCGTATGCGTACTGGCTGCTCCGTGTCGCCCCGAGCGCCATGTTACCCGGCAAGTTCGTGCCCGTTCCGAGACGTGTCACGATTCCACCCTCTTGGTCAATCGTGATGAAGAGCGGTACGTCGTTGCTTTCGTCTTGTTTGACGACTTCTTGGAGGTCGTGGACGAGTTTCGTCGTCTGTTCGGTCTCGGTCACGTTTTCCGCGAACAAGATGACACCCCCGAGGTCAAACCGATCGACGACGCGCGCCACATCTGTCGCGAGTGCCGTATGGTTCGCCCCGTTCCATAATCGGAAGTCTGGCATGATCATTTGACCGAGCTTTTGTTCAAGCGTCATCGACGCGAGCTTGGCGTCCACACGCTGCTCAATCGACGTTGCTGGCGTCTCCTCCGCTACGACCGCAGTCGCCATCGGGACCGATGAGACGAGTAGCGCTGTCGTTAGCCCCAGTGTCGCCGTCCAGTTCAATGCTTTGTTCATGTTCCCCACTCCTTTTTTGAAAGTTTCCCCGACCCCCAAACAAAAAGGCATGGAGGAAGAAGCGTTGCCTCACCAACGCTCGTTCACCCCATGCCTGATCGTATCAGTTACATATGGTCCTTATTCAGGTGGTCAACGTCAGTATAGCAATTCAAAAAATGGGAAACAACACTTCACATGAAAGCGTAACCATTTTGAAATATATGTTCTGTTTTGACACACATCCAAGCTGTATTGGCAAAGCCAATAATTTCGCTGGTTCGAATTCGTCCTCATCTTTGGTAAACTCTTTTTGTTAGGGGTTAACTTTCAAAAAGGGGGAAATCATCTTGGCACGAGGGGAACTGAAACGAAAGCCGGAATGGTTAAAGATTAAACTGAACACGAACGAGACATACACCGGTCTCAAAAAGATGATGCGCGAGAAAAATCTACATACCGTCTGTGAAGAGGCGAAATGTCCGAACATCCATGAATGCTGGGCCGTCCGCCGCACCGCGACGTTCATGATTCTTGGAAGCATCTGCACCCGCGCCTGCCGCTTCTGCGCGGTTACGACGGGCAAGCCGAACGAACTCGACTGGGAAGAACCGAAACGCGTTGCCGAGTCGGTCCGCCTCATGAACCTGAAGCACGTCGTCATCACGGCCGTCGCCCGCGACGACTTGAACGACTACGGAGCGACGGTATTCGCCGAGACGGTCCGCGCCGTCCGTGCCATGAACCCGGAGACGTCAATCGAAGTGCTCCCGTCCGATATGATGGGTGACTTCTCGGCGCTCCAGACGCTCATCGATGCCGGCCCGGACATCATGAACCATAACTTGGAGACGGTCCGTCGTTTGACACCGAGAGTCCGCGCCAAAGCGACGTACGACCGGACGCTCGAATTTTTAAAACGGTCGAAAGAACTGAACCCGGACATCCCGACGAAGTCGTCCATCATGGTCGGACTCGGCGAGACGAAGGAAGAGTTGATTCAAGCGATGGACGACCTCCGGGCCCATCACGTTGACATCCTCACGCTCGGCCAATACTTGCAGCCGACGAAGAAGCACCTCGACGTCGAGCGTTACTACCATCCAGATGAGTTCGCCGAGCTGAAAGAGATTGCGTTGGCGAAAGGCTTCTCCCACTGTGAGGCCGGACCGCTTGTGCGTTCCTCGTATCACGCGGACGAACAAGTCCACAAGGCACGTCGTCACACGATGTTGCCAATCGACTAAGAGAAAGAAGAGACGTTTATGATTGGAACGACATGGCATTTGCTTCATACCGCCCCGCTGTCCCCAGCCGAGAATATGGCTATCGATGAGGCCATCGCCGGCTGGGTCGCGCGCGGTGACGTAAAACCGACACTCCGTTTTTACGCCTGGGCCCCGCACGCCATCAGCGTCGGGCGCTTCCAACGGGCGACGCGCGATCTCGACCGCGACGCGCTCGCTTTAAATGGGATCCCGGTCGTCCGTCGTTTGACCGGCGGACGGGCCGTCTTGCACGCGGACGAGCTGACGTATAGCGTCATTCTCCCTGAGACGATGCCATCCTTGCCGACGAACGTCATCGAGAGCTATCGCCTCCTGACCGAAGGGGTGCGTCGCGGGTATCACGCACTCGGCGTCCCGGCCGAGTTCTCGGTGCCGTTGACCGAGGCCGACCGTGAGGCGCTTCGAAAACCGAAGTCGGCCGTCTGTTTTGACGCCGCCTCGTACTATGAGCTCGCCGTCGACGGGAAAAAGATTGCCGGGAGCGCCCAAGTGCGCCACCAAGGTGCCGTCCTGCAACACGGCTCAATCCCATTGTCGATTGACGATGACGTCTTGTTCGACTGCTTCAATCTCGAGGCCGATGCGAAGGCGGAGGCCAAAGCCCGCTTTGGTGACAAGGCCGTCTCCTTGAACGAGACGCTCGATCGACCGGTCGCCTTCGACGAGGTCGCGACGGCGTTCACGGACGGGTTCCGTGACGCGTTCGAATTGACGTTCGAACCGCTGACGTTCACCGAGGCGCAGCAACAAGAGATTCAGGAGCTCGTCGCCAAATATGAGAGTGACGAGTGGGTCTGGAAACGCTAAATTCAAACAACACCCGATCGAAGAGAGGATCACCTCACTTCGATCGGGTGTTTTCGTTATTGTTGCGTATAAATCGAGACCGAGCCTCCGTTGACGAAGAACTGACCCCAGCCGTCAGCATTGATTGTGACGAGACGGGCGTTGTTGTTCGTCATGTCTTTCCATACCTCGCCGGCGTTCTGTTTGCCGACGTACATCCACTTCGAGCCGCCCGGACCGTCCGATAGAATCGTTGCGAGACCCGATTTGGCACGGTCGGTCACACCTTCACGTGTCCAGCCGATGACGTCCTGATGATCGAGGTAGTCATGCTGCGTCCCGTAGGCGAAGTCTTTTCGTGCCTTCAAAATCGGTTGGAGCGTGCCCGACATGTTCGGGATTTCGCGGTTCGTCGTCCCTTTCGTGCCGTAATAGTCTCCATAGAAGAGGGCCGGATAACCCTGACCGCGCGTCATGATCGTCGCGTAGGCGAGCGGTTTGAACCAGTTGGCGACCGTCGACTCGAGCGACTGGCCCGGCTGTGAGTCGTGGTTATCGACAATCGTCACGGACAGCGACGGATGCTGTTCGGTGACGGTGCCTTTCAAGATGTTGCGCATATCGTAATACCCGCCGCCGTTACCGGCCGCTTGGAAGTTGTAATGGAGCGGCACATCGAAGACGGAGTGCGTGTAGCCCGTCTTATACAGATAGTCGTTGATGGCACCGAGGTCGTTCTTCCAATACTCGGCGACCGTGAACATCTCTTTCCCGGTCGTCTGGCGCACGCTCGTCACCCACTCCTTCAAGTACGAGTGGCTGATATGTTTGACCGCATCCAACCGGAAACCGTCGAGCCCGAGCGAGTCGGCGTACCATTTGCCCCAGTTCTTCATCTCTTGGCGGACCTCGGGATGCTCGAAGTCAACGTCCGCGTACATGAGGTAGTCGTAGTTGCCGTTCTCGTTCGACACGTCCGTGTCCCACGCCTTGCCCGTGCTCTTGAACTTATAGATGCGGCTCAAGCTGCGTGACTGATCCCAATCGGTACCGTCAAAATGGTACCAGCGCCATTTGAAAGGCGAGTATGTATTGTTGCGCCCCGCGAAGTTGAACCCGGTCCAGGCCGAGATGCCGTACTCGCCGGACGTCTCTTGGTTCCGGTTCGACGGATTGACCTCGATCGCCTGAACGGATTCGGTATAGTCGGCCCCGCCCTTATGATTCATGACGACGTCGCCGTACACGCCGATCCCTTTACCGCGCAAGTTCGAGATGGCGGTCTGGAGCTGCGCTTTCGTCCCGTACTTCGTCCGGGTCGTCCCTTTTTGGTTGAATTCGCCGAGATCGTATAAATCGTACGCCCCATACCCGACATCGTTCTGTGACGTGCCTTTGTACGCCGGCGGAATCCACACCGTCGTCACCCCGATGTCTTTCAAGTGCTGCGAGTCGTTCGATAGTCGGTTCCAATGCAGCCCGTCGTTCGGGACGTACCATTCAAAGTACTGCATCATCGTACCGTTTTGCGGCGTCGCCGCCTGTGCGACCGGTTGCCCGGCGAGCAGTGCAATCGCGGTGACACCAGCCGTCATCGCTAACCCTTTCCGTCTTTTACCCATGCCCGTTCCTCCTCTTCAAAATGAATGCAAGCGCTTTCATTAATTATCATGCCCGATTCTATTTTGGTTGAATAGAGGATTTCCATAAAACAGTTCTCTGCGCCTAACTATTTTTTTCTTGAATAGTTCAGTCGACCAAAACAAAACGGATGGCTTGTGCCATCCGCCTAGTCATTCATTCCGTTCCAAACGTTTTCGCTTCACGAGGAAACCGAGATACGGGAGTCCTGTGAAGACGAGCCCGATGACGACAAGCGTCTGTAACACCAAAATGATGGCTTCCGCCGTCTGCGGCCAATCCAATTGGAGCATGAACACAAATCCAAGTGATAACAGCAAGCAGATGAGCGCACCCCGCCCCATCGCACGCTCGACTTGCCCATATTTCTCTTGGGTCGTCTGGCGATCCGTATAAAGAGGCGTCGCGTCCGGACTGCCTTTGAACACATGAATCTCATCGCCGGTCGACGTGACATGTTCCCATCCGCTCGCGGCGAACAGCTCAAAGTAATCCTCGTCCGGTTGTTTGCGATAATCGAGACTATAGCGCACGTCCATCGGTTCCCCTTCGACGAGCGTATAGCCGAGTGGAGCGAACTTCTCTAAATGCCAGCCACGAGCTGCCATCTCCCCTAGCTTTTTCATTTCCCGCTCTTCGGCGAACGCCAATCCCCAACTCGACATATATTTCCGTTTCATCGGTGTCCCTCCCCGTCTAAAATGAAGCGTGCATCGTCAACGATCGCTTGCCGCCGTTTCAAGTCTTCCGCCACGAGGGCACGGCCTTGACGCGTAATCACATAGCGTTTCTGCTTTCCGTCCCCGTCAATCGGATCAATCAGTTGCGCGTTCACGAGCTTCTTGATGATGGTGTACATCGACGCCGGTCCGATTTTGATTCGTCCGTTCGTCAACTCCTCGACGAACTGCATAATCAAATAGCCGTGACGCGCCTCGGTCAAGGCGAGCAGGATATAGAGCATGCTGTCGGTCAATTCTCCGAGTTCAATCGTGTCATTACGTGGCATCCCGCCACCCCCTATATCATTCATTGATATATCTTACCCTCAATATATATCGTATAATGATATATGTCAATAAATGATATAAAAAAAAGCCGCAGACAGTTCGTCTGCGACCTTGTTAACTAGTGACGTAATCTAAATCGTGCAAGATGTACGCTAAAAAGAACAACATGCTCGGGTTCTCGTAGCGCATCTGCACTTTACGAAGTTGCTCCCGATACGTGACCTCGTACTCAGCCCCGTTCATCTTCCGCTCCATGTTCATCTTAATGAGCGCGTCGAGTTTGTCCATCATATCGACGAGCATGCCTTCATACGTATCATCTTTCGAATCGGCCATATAGCGGCGGAACGCCGGCTGCATATATTCCGGGAGGAGCGACAAGAGCGCCTCGCTCTCGGTCCGTTCGTACGCCTCGAACGCCGCACCGGTCTCGGCGGTCGAATGTTTCACCGGGCCGAGCACGTCCCCGGTCACCCCTTCGACGAGGTCGTGACAGAGAAGACGGGCCGTCAATTCGGCGACATCGACGTCGACGTCATATTTCTCGCGCTCCAACAAGCCGCTGAACAGCCCGAGCGCGGCCGCCCGGAATCCATGGATGGCGTCGTTATCGTCGATCGTATTGAAACGGCCTTTCCACCGTCTTACACTGTCCATCCGCATGACGTTCTCGATGAACGTCGCCACGTCGGTCTCGGCCTCGACTTGTTCATAGAGCCAGCGGACCGATTCGAGCGGATGATTGCGCAGGGCTGCTTTCATCTCTTCAAGCTTCGCGACGAAATGGGGCGAGCCGTGTCCGACTTCCCGGCGGACGAACAGCATCGCGTCGAACGAATCGATTCCATCGACGAGCCGTCCTTCGAATGAGTCGTCCTCCGCCTCGACGAGGAAACGATAAAAATGCGGCCGGAGCGACTGCGACAACAACTCGACGAGTCCGAGACTCGCCGTCCGCTCCATCCGTTCGATATGTTCTTTGAGCGTCGGTTCTTTTTTCGTCCGGTGCATGATTGGACCGGTCTGCACTTCGTTCATATCATGGAACAGCGCCTTGCCGAGCACGTCGAGCAAGTTGACGTCCCGTCCTTTGTTCTCTTCGTAATATGCCGCGATTAAGCTGAAGACAGCGACGCGGAAACTGTGGCTTGCCGCATTGTCATGATAATGCGGTGCATACTCGTCCCATCGTTGCACGTTCTGCATGCGTGTCATCTTGCGGATAAACGTTCCGTTATACATCAAATTCCTCCTTGGTTCAGTCGCTCCCACGAGTCATCGTGACAGACGATGTAAAGCATATCGCTCGCCTGAAGCGGTGTATCGAGCACCGTCGCGTAATCGAGACGGTCGTTGACGGCGATTAACGTGACGCCTTGATGCAACAAGCTTTCCGCAGCGTCCCGGATGGTCGTCCATTCCGGTTTCGGTGCGAGCGCCTGGATGTTGCCGCCTGACTGTTTACTAAGCAGCTGACGGAAAATCGATGTCGTCCCCGGCTGCAGCGTCGCTTTCGCCATGAGGAGTGACACCGAGTCGTTCGCGAGAATAAAGTCGTCGATTCGGACGTGTTTGAATTTCGAGATGTTCCGTTCCTCGCACACCTCGACGACCGTATGCAAATCGACGCCGCGTTCAGACGAGAGCGCTTCGACCGCTGACGCGATGAGCAACGATTTCCCGTCGGCGAGGAGTGTCTCCGTGATGCGGGCATCCGCGAAGATGGCGACCCGGCGCGCCTTTAAAATATTGGCCTGCAAGAGTACGGCCTCATCCGACGCGTCACCGTGGACGAAGTGGACGTTGTCGTGGTCGTACGGTTCTTCCTTCAACTGATCGATTAAGACGATCTCAGCCTTTGGCTCATAGACGAGCACTTCATCAATTGCCTTTTTCGTCTTCGGCGACCAGCCGATATAGACGTAATGCCCTTCTCCTCGATACACTAACTTCCCCTCCCGTTTTAACCGTTGAAACGTCGCACCGACTTCAACGAGTTTTCCAATCAACGCCCCGATAATCCCGATCCCGAACAGGAACAAGAAAATCCCGAGCCAACGTCCCGCGACCGATGTCGGGAAAAAGTCACCGTATCCGACGGTCGTGAGCGTCGTCATCGTCCACCAGAATGAGTCGAACATCGACGGGAACGTCTCCGGCTCGAGCACAAACCCGAGGACGGTACCCGTCAAGATGATGACGAGCGATGCCAGGACGACGTTCAAAAACGATAATTTCGATAACCCGCGCCAGACACGAAAAAAGATATGCACAGAAAAACCCCTCCTTTTCCTATATACTAGAGACAACTTACTTGATTTACGAAACCACCTTACGTTCGGTTCCGTATAGAAAGAAAAAAGAAAGGACGACGTCATGAACTCAATCGTTTTGGAATATCGACTTTATAAAAATGAACTTTCATTCGAGCCACTCTACCATTATACATCGCTCGGCCTCGATGAAGTACTCGCCCGCCGCGAATGCGAATTTTTCGTCAAGGACGGCATGACCTACAAACAGCGCTCATCGGCGCTTGAAGGCGAGCAATATTTCTTGATTTACGTCGACCGCTACACGGAAGGCCCCGTCGACAAGCACGAGACGACCGACATTAAAGTCGAGATCCGGACGCTCGACGACCGGTTCGACAACCCGATGCTCGAGGCGTATTACGTCGATCGGCATCTCGACGCACTCGCCATGCTCGGCAGTCAGTATTTGTATGTCGCCGGCAAAGAATATGAGCGCGACTCGGCCGAGACGGACGAAGATCGTGGCGTCTATGTCATTTACGTCACCCCTACAGGTTATACATTGGAGGAATCAACATGAAGACAAGCAAAAAAATCTTGAGCGGTCTGTCGGCTGCTGTCTTGACCGCATCGTTAGCGGCATGCGGTACCGACGAAACAGAACAAGCGACGTTACCGGAAGAACCGACCGGCTATGAATGCGACGATTGGGACTGGGATGATGAGACGGAGTCATATTACTGTGACGATGATCGCTCCCCTCACTTCGGGAGTTTCTTCTTACTCGGTAGCCTGTTCAATTCAAAGAGTGCATTGAAGAACTCCTCGGCATATAAAAATTACCGCTCGAACGGTGGCGCCAGCAGCATCACCCCGAACAAATCAAACTCAGGCTCCAACTCGGGACTCGGTAGCGGTTCAAAAGGCGGCTTTGGGGGATGAAGCGAGACGCACTGTTTGGCCAAATCCCTTTCTTTTGGCCTGACTTGAACGACGAGGAGTACGCCCTTTACGACTGTCTTACCATGTCTACGGACGCGGTGGGGCAGATTCGGATAGCGACGCGTGACGTCGATGCGATTTTCCGTAAGACGAACCGCCTATTGCGCACCCTCCCGGACGATACTCTCCGCTTGCTCGGTTATCCTGAGGCGAGCCTACCGTTCCTGCGCGACAAGGCGCTGCCGCAAGAGACGATTATCGGTCGCTATGACTGGATCGTAAAAGACGGCACCCTCAAGTTGATGGAATTCAATGCCGATACACCGACGTTCATCAAAGAACTGTTCGACGTGAACGGCTATGTGACGACAGAATTCGGGCTCGACGACCCGAACGCGGCGTCGACCGAAGAGCTCAAGGCCGAACTTCGAAAAGCCGTCATCGCAGCGTGGCAACGACTCGGTCGGGACGGGACACCGAAAATCGTCTTCACGGCCCATGACGACAATATCGAGGACAAATGGACGACGCGCTTCCTTCAAGAGACGCTCGATTTACCGTCCGAATTCGTCCCGCTCGACCGATTGCTCGTCAATGCGGACGGCGTCTTCACACCGTCCGGGGAAAAAGTCGACGTGTTATATCGTCAGACGTATCCAATCGAGCATCTGGTCGACGACCGGGCACCCAATGGTGATTTGATCGGCATCCGCCTGCTCGAACTGAACGCAGCCAAACACGTCTCGGTACTCAATCCGCTCTCGGCGTTTCTCATGCAGTCCAAAGGCGTCCAAGCGCTCATTTGGGAACTGTATGAGGCCGATACATATTTCGACGAAGCGGAACGTTCCATCATCGAGACATATTTTTTACCGACGTATCTCGAGCCTGATCCGTTTATCGGCCAGAGCGCGTACGTGCAAAAGCCCGCCTTCGGCCGGGAAGGCGACTCGGTCATCCTCTACGACCAAGCCGGCGTCCCGTTTCATAAAGAGACACTCCAGACGTACGCGGACGAGACGGCGGTGTATCAACAGTTCATCGAGCTGCCGACCCGTCTGACGAACACGGTCAACGGTCCGCTCGAGACGCACTACATGGTCGGCTGTTTTTGCTTGAACGGCCATCCGTCCGCCCTCGGCGTCCGCGCCGGCAGCATGATTACGAATAACCAGTCTTACTACTTAGCCATCGGCACAACAAAGGAGAATAACTTATGACGTTCATCACGCTCGATTCCATCTTGAGCTTCCTCGCTCACCTCGGCACAGGGTTTGGCCTGATTTTAGCCGGACTCGTCGTCTTCGCCCTTACGACGAAGTATTCGGAACGTAAATTGATTAAAGAAGGTAACGTCGCCGTCGCCTTGAAACTTTGGGGGAAAGCAATCGGACTCGCCATCGTCATCTACACGGTGTGGGCGAACAGCGTCAACCTGCTCGACGCCTTCATCTGGGGACTCGTCGGGATACTTGCCCAAGTGCTCGCCTTCTGGACATTTGAATACGTCCTGACACCAGGCGTGAACTTAGAGAAAGAAGTTGAGAACGGCAACCTCGCCATCGGGATCAGCCTTTTCTCCGCCTCACTCGTCGTCGGCATCATCGTCGCCGCGAGCTTGACGTACTAATCAAACAGCCCATGCGCTCAGGATTGAGGCATGGGCTGTTTCTATAGAAAGGAAGAGACAAATGTTCAAACGAAAAATTATCGGAGTGTTGCTAGCTTGTATCGCACTTATCGCCTTGATACAAAACGGACCTACATTTTTAGAGAATCGAAAGCTTGATCGCTATTTGGCTGATGACGGGTTTCACGCCTACACATACGATCAATTTGATGAATCAAACCTCGCCCTGTTCACAAATGAGGACGAGACAATGCTTGGACTCGCCGAAATGAGTGGTGACGGGTATAGTGCCACAACTGTCGAGACAGTCGATGCAGCTCCGTTCGACTATATCGAGCTTGAACATGAAGGCACTTATTATTGGGGGGTGCGTCTCCACAACAACCCTCAAAAAGTGGCTTCTCTCCGCATCATCGGAGAGCGTATGCAAGGAGAACACGTCCTCAATCGTCCCGAAGAGGATACGTTTTCTAAATATCATATCTTGAAATTACATAACGTCCCTCAAGAAGATTGGACGATTCAAACGTTAGACCAAAATGAGCAAGTCATTGACTCGATCGACCTATGAAAAACCGCAGACCAGCCTTGGTCTGCGGTTTTTGTATTCTCTATTCCTAAACGGTAATTAAGCGCGTGAAAGTACGGCCGATGGACCGAAGAACTCGTAACGGGCTTGTGGAATCGTTTGGACGACCGTCTCCATCATCGCGGTCGGACCGCACGTGTAGACGTCGTGTCCCTCGACATCAAGTGCTTCGAGTTGTGTCGCACTCATGCAACCTGATACGTCATCGACGTGTGTGATGAGCTGGAGACCAGCGTTCACAAGTTCATCGAGCTCTTCACCGAGCGGACGGAGGTTCGTGCTGCGGACAGCATGGAGCAACGTGACCGAACGGCCTTGACCGAGTGCCGTCTTCGCCATGTTGAAGAGCGGCGTGATACCAATCCCGCCAGCGACGAGTGTGAGCGGACGATCCGATGCTTCGAGCACGAATTCGCCAGCCGGGGCACTCACTGGAATCTCCGTACCGACCGTCTGCTCGTGGAGCCAGTTTGAGACGAGCCCTTCCGCTTTCGGCGCGATCCAGTAACCGTCTTCTGTCGTTTCGACGACGCTATATTGACGGTGGTGCAAGATGTCTTCCCCAGCGATACGGGCTTGAACCGAGATGTATTGACCTGGGATGGCCGTCCCAACGACGCCGTCGTTCGCTTTGATGTGGAATCGTCTCACTTCCGGTGTGTCTTCAATCACTTCAGCAACCGTGAACGGTTTGAAACCGATCCATGGTGCATCATCGTACATTTGTTTCTCGAGCGAGATGAAGACGTCGGCGATGACACCATATGCTTTCGCCCAAGCGTCGATGATATCCGGCGTCGCCGCTTCACCGAGCACGTCTTGAATCGCGCCGAGTAAGTTTTGTCCGACAATCGGATAATGTTCCGGACGGATGTTCAAGCTCTTATGTTTATGAAGCGCCGGTTGGATGGCCGGAAGGATTGCTTCGAGACGATCGATATGGACGGCTGCCGCATAGACGGCGTTGGCGAGCGCCTCTGGCTGACGACCGCGTTTTTGGTTCGTATGGTTGAAGAATTGACGGACTTCTGGGTTGTTTTCGAACATGCGCTTATAGAAGTGACTCGTGATAGCGACACCGTGGTCTTTCAAGACCGGTGCGGTTGCTTTGACGATATCCATGGTTTGTTGATCTAACATTTTGTTTCCCCCTTTTTGAAAGTTCATGTTCATTATGTGAGGTAAGTCACTTCAAAAGCAATATATAAAATACTTGTTTAAATATAAGTTCAAATTTCCGCCTTGAATCCGCCACGCTTTTTTCACATCTTCCATCATCGCGCTTTCAGACGATGTCTTGTACAATGAACGGATAAGAGGTGAAACAACATGCGGCTCACGCAAACGTGCGATTACGCACTCCGAACACTCATGTATAGCGCCACGTTCTCCCATCGTCTCGTGACGATTCAAGAAGTGGCGGACCAATATCAGATTTCAAAGAACCACGTCATGAAAGTCGTCTATGAGCTCGGCAAGCATGGGTATCTCGAATCGGTGCGCGGCCGTGGTGGCGGCTTCCGGCTCGCCCGACCGATGGAGGACATCAACGTCGGCGACGTCGTCCGGACGATGGAACCGTTCGAGCTCGTCGAATGTTTCGGCGAAGGACGATGTGTCATCGCACCCGCATGCGATTTGCGGAGCGTCTTGAACGAGGCGATGCTCGCGTTCCTGCACGTGCTCGACCGCTATACGATTGCCGACCTCGTCGCCAACCGGACGAACGAACTGGCTATGTTGCTAGGCATACAAAACCCGACGGACTGAAATAGTCCGTCGGGTTTGTCTGTTATAGCGGTTTTAATTTGGCCTCAATCTCGGCTCGTCGTGGCTCAAGAAACGGTGGTAGCACCAAACGTTCTCCGAGTGACTCGACCGGCTCATCGGTCGCAAAGCCCGGCCCGTCCGTCGCGAGTTCCACTAAAATCCCGCTCGGCTCACGGAAATAAATCGATTTGAAATAATAACGGTCGATCAGGCCCGAATGACTGATGCCGAATGAATCGAGCCGCTCGACCCAACGCGCCATCTCGTCGTCATCCTCGACGCGGATCGCGATGTGGTGGACACTGCCTCGTCCTGGACGCTCCGACGGTAAATCTGGACGGTCGACGAGATGAATCTCGGTCGCCACACCCCCGTCCCCCGTCTCGAACACACGAACCGATTGGCCGTTCCGTTCGAACTCGGACGTGAACCGATAACCAAGCACGTCCGTCAGTACCCGCTCCGTCTTCTCAATTCGCCGCACCGTCCACTCGCTAAATCCGAGGCCGAAGACGGCGACGTCTGCCGGCACCGGTCCGTTTTTCCGCGGCGTCCCTGATCCGCCCTCGACGAGACAGAGCCGTTGCCCCTCCTCGTCCTCGAAGTAAAGCGTCGGACGACCGAGCACTTCCTCGACCGGATCATGGAGTACACCGAATTCGAAAAATCGCTCAAGCCAGTACGACAATGCCCCGTCCGGCACCCGAAGCGCTGTCCGCGAGATGCTACTCGACCCTTTATACGTTTGCCCGAGAAAAGGCAGCTCGAAGAACGTCAAATCCGTCCCCGGTGTCCCCGATTCATCTGCGTAAAACAAGTGATACATCGATGGATCGTCTTGGTTGACCGTCTTTTTGACAAGTCGCATCCCGAGTACCTCCGTATAGAATCGCAAGTTCTTCAACGCGTCCCCTGTCATCGCCGATACGTGATGTTGTCCTAAAATCGCCTTCATCCGACTTCTCCCCTTTCAACTTTGATTATATTGTACCATCCACAAATAAGTAAAGTTTACTTTACATTAAGTAAAGTTTACTTTACACTGAAGATAGAAACAAGAAATGAGGTGGCGGCATGCCATTAATCAATCGCGTCAAAGAGTTGCGGGCCCGGCATCAATTGACCCAAGGCGACTTGGCAGCCAAAGTCGGTGTGACGAGACAGACGATCATCTCGCTCGAAAAAGGGAGCTACACGCCGTCGCTTCTGCTGGCGATGCAAATCGCCCGCGTATTCGAGGAACCGGTCGAATCTATTTTCACAATCGAGGAGGAAACAAATTGAAACACGTCGTCATCCAATCCATCTCCAGCATCATCTTGTACGTCCTGATGGCATTTCTGTTCAGTTCGTTCTTGTCTGACGTGTCGACCGTCATCGAGACCGACCGATTCGAAATTGAGTTTAACTTATTGCCGCTCTTGCTGTTAGTCGGCTTCTTTATCATTTGGACAATCTATTCGTTCAAGACACGCCCGAACCAAAACTTAAGCTTTGGCCAATGGTCGGTCCGGATGACAGAATTTAGCGAAGTCGACGAACGCGAGCAGATCATCACGGCGAAAGCGACGAAAGCCGCCTACGTCTCGTTCGGGATTACTGTGCCGCTCCTCATGGCGTCATTCATGTTTTATCCGCTGTTCGAGAACGCGCTCCCCGCTTATCCGATTTACGCACTCGCCTCGACACTGATCATCTCGACACTCGTTTATATGACGACTTGGATCCGCGCCTATACCCATTAAGGAATTCACATCGAATTCCTTTTTTTGTGTCGATTTTTCGTCGAGTCGTTCCCTACGATTGCGAATTCAGTCACGTCGTGCTTATATATAACTAAACGGTTATATACTAAATGTATTGAAGGGGTCTTTCATCGTGAAAACCATCGATTTGACGACCGGTCAGGTTCAACGCGTCATCGTGGCGCTTGCCCTCCCGCTCGTCGGCAGTTCGCTTTTACAGTTCACGTATAGTCTCGTCGATATGTTCTGGGTCGGTGCGCTCGGTAGCGACGCCGTCGCCAGCATCGGCGCGGCCAGCTTTTATATCATGCTCGGTCAGGCGATTCAATCCCTTATCGTCGTCGGCGCCGGCATCAAAGTGTCGCAAGCCGTCGGACGGCGGGATCAGGCGTTGATTCAGCGCTACGTCCGGGCCGGGAGGCGGATGAACCTTGGTCTCGGCCTGTTATTCGTCACCGTCCTCGCCGCGTTCGGCCAGGCGCTTATCGGCTTTTTGAACATGGACGCACCGGCTGTCGAGCAGTTGGCGTACAGTTATTTGCTCGTCAGTGCACCGATGCTCATCTTTTCGTTCTTCAACTTGTTGTTCGCCCGACTGTTCAGCGCTTATGGCAATACGACGACGGCGATGCGCATCAACGCGACCGGGGTCACGCTCAATATGATTCTGTCGCCGCTCTTCATCTATCCACTCGGACTCGGCGTCGTCGGAGCCGGTCTGGCGACGCTCGTCGCGAACGTCGTCATGTTCGGCTTCTTCTGGCACCGGGCCCGCGTCTTGTTCGATTGGGAGGAGACGGTTGAACCGAATCGCACAGACTATAGAGAAATTCTTCGCCTCGGCTTCCCGATGGCGACCCAGCGCGTCTTGTTCACCGTCATCAGTATTTTCCTCGCCCGCATGATCGGTTCATACGGGACCGAGGCAATAGCGGCCCAGCGCATCGGGCTTCAAATCGAGTCGATCGCCTATATGATGATCGGCGGATTGAACGGTGCCATCGCGAGTTACACGGGGCAAAATCTCGGCGCCCGCAAAGTGGACCGGGTCCATGAGGGGTATCGGGTGACGACGCGGCTCGGCATCTTGTATACCGGGTTGATCACACTCGTCTTCCTCTTCGTTCCAAACGTCCTGATCGGGCTGTTCGTCGATGACCCGACAACGATTGACATCGGTGCGAACTATTTACGGATCATCGGGATTTCGCTCATCTTCGCCTCACTTGAGATGATTGGGAACGGCTACTTCTCCGGACTCGGGCTACCGAAAATTCCGGCGACGATTTCCATTGTCTTCACCGTCGCCCGCATCCCGCTCGCGCTTGCCCTCGAGCCTTATCTCGGTATCGATGCCATCTGGTGGAGCATCGCCCTCTCGAGCATCATCAAAGGGCTCGTCTCTGCCCTCTATGTCCGACTAATGAAAAAGGAAGTGAGTTCCCTTGCAGAAGCGATTTAATCAACTAACTAAACAATTGTTGCACGGGCGCTTCGCCATCGAGCGTGAAATGCTCCGCGTGACACCCGATGGTACGCTCGCCGCTACGAAGCACCCGACAGCACTCGGAGACAAAGCGACGCACCCATATATTACGACCGACTTCTCGGAAAGTCAGATCGAGCTGATCACACCGACGTTCCCGACCGTCGAAGCGGCGCACGACTTCTTACAGACGCTGTACGATATCACGGCACTGAATATCGGTGACGAACGGCTTTGGCCGCAATCGATGCCGTGTGCGCTTCCGGACGGCGGGGTCATCCCGCTCGCAGATTTTGGAAGTTCAGGCCTTGAGGCCGGTCGCTATCGGGAGCATCTGCTCCAAAAATACGGGGCGAAAAAACAGCTCATCTCGGGCATCCATTTCAACTTCTCTTTCGCAGACGAGTTGATTGCCTCCCTCTATGAAGGGTCACCCGAACGATACGACCGTTTCAAGGACGACCTGTATTTAAAACTCGTCCGCAACTATTTACGGACACGCTGGCTCGTCGTCTATCTGTTAGGCGGGACTCCGGCCGTCCACACGAGCTATGAAGAACGCTGCGTCAGTCAAATGCAGGCGCTCAGCGAAGATGTGTATTCGAATACGACGGCCTTGTCGTACCGGAATAGCGACTGCGGCTACACGAATGTCGAGCCGCTCTATCCGGACTATTCAACGCTCTCGGACTACACCGCGAGCGTGCGCCGCTTCATCGCCCAAGGTGACATCGCCAACCCGAACGAGCTCTACTCTCCGATTCGGCTGAAGACGTCACGAGGGGGCAATGACTTGAAACGACTCGAGACGAACGGCATCGATTACATCGAGATTCGCAATATCGATTTGAACCCGTTCGAGAAGACCGGTATCGCCCTGTCCGATTTGAAGTTCTTGCACGTCTTCTTGCTCTACTTGACGTTGAAAGACGAGACACGATTTGCGGATTGGCAGGCCGAGGCGTTCCACAACCAACAACGCGTCGCGAAAGAAGGTCTATCGCCAACACTCATGTTGTACCGCGATGGCGAGGCGTTGGCGCTCCAGACGTACGCTCGTGATTTGCTCGACGAGATTGAAGCGTTCAATGACCGATACGCACTCGGGTTCGACAACGTCTTTGCCTCTGTCCGTGATCGGATCGACCATGTCGAGGCGACTTACGCGTCACGCCTCACCTCCGCCATGATGACGGACGGCTATACAAAGTGGTCGCTCCGACAAGCGGAACTATTCTATCAAGACGCCTACGCCAACCGGTTCCGGATGCACGGCTACACGGACATGGAGCTGTCGACACAGATTTTGATGAAAGCAGCCCTGAAACGTGGGTATGCGGTCGAGGTCATCGACCGTGATGACCAATTTCTACGCATCCGCCACGGCAACCAGACCGAGTACGTCAAACAGGCGACGAAAACGTCGAAAGACAACTATGTGTCGGTACTCATGATGGAAAACAAGACGGTGACGAAACACGTGCTCGCCGAACATGGCATCCGCGTTCCGGGAGGAATCGAACTCCGCAGTGAAGCCGATTTACAGGACGCCTGGACTATGTTCGCGAATGAACCGATCGTCTTGAAACCAAAATCGACGAACTTCGGGATCGGCATTCACATCTTCAAGGACGGGACGACGTTCGAGGAGGCGCTCGAGGCGTTTCGTCACGCTCTTGCGTTTGATGACGTCGTCCTGCTCGAGACGTTCCTGCCCGGGAAAGAATATCGTTTCCTCGTCATCGGTGACGAGGTCGCAGGCATTTTACACCGTGTCCCGGCGAACGTGACCGGGGACGGCGTATCGACGATTCGTGAGCTCGTCGCCAAAAAGAATGAGGATCCGCTCCGCGGGAAAGGCTATAAGACACCGCTCGAAAAAATTGACATCGATGACATCGTCGTCTCGTTCCTGCGTCCACAAGGCAAGACGCCGGACAGTGTCCTCGCCGATGGCGAACTCGTCTTCCTTCGTGAGAACTCGAACATCAGCACGGGCGGTGACAGTATCGACTATACAGACCAGATTTCCGATTCATACAAACGGATCGCGGTCGAGTCAGCCCGAGCGATTGGCGCGACGATTTGCGGCGTCGACATGATGATTCCGTCGCTCGCGCGTGAAGGTGACTACGGCATCATCGAGCTGAACTTCAATCCGGCCATCCATATCCACTCCTTCCCTTACGAAGGCAAGGAACGACCGATTGGCGAGACCGTGCTCGATTTGTTATTTGACGGAAAAGGTTGAACAGATCCCTGAATCGGGAATAGAGACTACATTGATTAGATATATGTATCTTCTGTCTCGAGAAAGGGGTCTTTCCAATGGAAAAAGTAAAGTCTCAAATCGAAGGCAAAACATTAGTCGTCGAACGCAGTTTTAACGCGCCGCGTGCGCTCGTGTTCGAGGCATTCTCGACACCGGCCCACCTCGAAGCATGGTGGGGACCGGCCGGATGGAAGACAGAGGTTCGTACGTTCGAGTTCGAACCAGGTGGCACATGGCATTACAAAATGACGTGTGTCGACAAGGAGCAGGGTGACTATTACGGTATGGAATCATGGGGGAAATCGACGTTCCTCGAAATCGACCCGCACCGAAAAATCGTCTATACGGACGCATTCTCGGACGCGGACGGCCACGTCAATCCTGAACTTCCCGTCATGACGATCACGAACGAGTTTGTCGACATCCCGAACGGCACACTGTTCATCAGCCGCTCCGAATTCACGGACGCCGAGTCGCTCCAGCAAGTCGTCGAGATGGGGGCCGTCGAAGGCTTCTCTTCGCAACTCGAACGGCTCGACGCCATCATATCGCGTTAAAAACAAGCACCGCATCTCTCTTGTTGAGATGCGGTGCTTGTTTGGCGTCAAAATAAGAAATAGCTGACAATCAAAATCAACGTGAAAATGAACACCATCCCGATGGCGAGCGCGACAAGGCTCATCTTCGCTGACTTGAACTGCTGAGAGTTGATCGTATGCACCTTTTTCAAATACGACCGGGTCCCGACGAGGATCGTCGCGATCCCGAAGATGATCGACAAGATGCCGATGGCCGTAATCAATTGGTGCTCGGCCCCGCTCAAATTTTCACTTCGATAGTAGTGGAAGTTCGTCACGAGAAAGCCGATTCCGATGACCGTGATGGCCGTCCGAATCCAGGCGAGGAACGTCCGCTCGTTGGCAAGATGTTGCTGGATGTACTGCGAATCGACCGTCTTCTCTAAATCTAGTTTCACCGATATCCCTTCTTTCTAGCTCATCATTGCTCTAATTGTTCGAATAATCGATTGAGTTGATGTTCATCAATCTCTCCATACGCATCCCCGATACTGATCTCGGTCGAACAATAGTCGTCATGTGATACGAGATAGCCCGTGACGCCGACCCCTGTCGTCTCTTGAACGGATTGAATCCGTGCCGCGACCGCTTCGTCGTCCCCTTCGAGATGAAGATGGAACATGTTCGTCACCGGGACTTCCGGTGTCGTCCACACTCCGTCGATCGCATTGAAGCGGCGCGCCAGTTCCTTCGCCTGCTCGACATACGTCCCCATTCGGTCTTTCCGTAGCTCGTAGTAATAGTCGGCCGGGATGATGTAAGGGTACAGTCCAATCAAATCGCCACCGTACCGCCGTTTCCAAACTCTCGCATCGGCACAGAATGGTTTCGGTCCCGCTAAGATGGCACCTGCAATACCGCCGATGCCTTTATAGAATGAGACGTAGACGCTATCGAACAACGCACATACTTCCTCCGCTGTCTTCTCATAATATGGGAGCGTCTCGAGGAGGCGCGCTCCATCTAGATGCAGACGAATCCCCCGTTCCCGGCAATACTGACTGATTGTCTCAAGCTCTTTAAACGGGGGCAAATAGCCTCCGAGTTCCCGTTGTGGCAACTCAATCAACAGGCAGGCGACATCCGGTAACGCCTTCACTTCGTCGAGCGTCATCAACCGGTCGTCATCCCCAAGCAAAATCGCTTCGAGGTGATGCAACTCCTTCAACCCGTCCTGTTCGTGAATCTCCAAGTGACAGAGCGGATGATAGGCGACGTTTCGATTTCCGGTCTCGTCCGCCCAAATCCGTAAGGCGATTTGTTGTGCCATCGTGCCGCTCGGGAAGAAAATCGCATCCTCCATACCCAGTTCTTGCGCCATTTTTTGCTCGAACCGCATGATGACCTCGCCCGTCCCATAGTGGTCGCTCACCTGATTCGGGTCGACCTCAGCGAACGCCTGCTGCAAGACGCTGACGGTTCGTTTCCCGTGGCCGCTCAGTTGATGCGACGTCTGTTGATACGATGTGCGTAAATCCATGTCATCCCCTCCACAACAAGCCTCCTGTCCGTAGACAGGAGGCTCCCAAGTTAGTCGCGCATGCGGACGATTAATTTACCGCGCACTTTGCGTGTTTGTAGCTGTTCCAAACCATCTTTTAACCGTTCGAACGGCAAGACGTCCGTGACGAGGTCGTTCAATTCATCCGCCTCGAGCAGCTTCATCATCTCTTCGGCCATATAGGACAAGTTACGGATGGCCCGCTCGTTCTCACTCGCATGGGCCGCACCGAGGGCGACTTCATGAATCGAAGGCGACAGCGTGAACCCTTTCATGTTCGACATGTCAGGTGGACCGGCGATATAAGCGAGCTGTCCGCTGAATGCGAGTCGATCCAAATCGGCCGTCGCCACGTCGCGTCCGACCGTGTTCAAAATCAAGTCGACACCGCGACCGTCTGTCAGTTCCATGATTTTCTCCGTCACATCCTCGACGTTGTAGTCGATGGCGACATCGGCACCGAGCGATGTGACCCAGTCAAAGTTTTCCGGCGATGCGGTTGTGAACACTTTGAGCCCAAGTTTTTTGGCAAGTTGAATCGCGTAACCACCGACTCCGCCCGCTCCGGCGTGGACGAGAATCGTCTCTTTGTCGCGTGTGTTCAACTTCTGCATAATGGCCTCATACGCTGTCATGCCGGCACAGAGGATGGCCGCAGCGGCCTCGTCGCTCACTTCCGGCGGGACGACGGCGCAAGCACGCGCATCGACGACCGCATACTCGGCGAAGCCGCCGTTGTTTCCAAGACTCGTGTGGACGGCGACACGTGAACCGGTAATGATATTGGCGATGCTCGAACCGACTTCGACGACTTCCCCGACCAGGTCGACGCCGAGAATGTGTGGATAGGACCAGTTCGGGTTGCCGTTCGTGCCGACTTTATAGTCGACCGGGTTCAAGGCGACCGCTTCGACTTTGATGAGCAGTTCGCCCGCATCTGGTGTCGGTCGCTCCACCTCACCGATGTGCAGATGTTCTAATCCAGGTTGATCAAGTAGCCAAGCCTTCATGCTCAATACGCTCCTTCCGAATACGTCAGTTCATAGGAATGCGAGTAGATTTCGACGAGGTTGCCGAACGGGTCTTCACAATACACCATCCGGTACGGTTTATCGCCCGGGTAATATTCCCGGATTGGCATCCGTTGTTTTCCGCCATGGGCGACGATTTTCTCGACGAGTCCTTCGATGTCCGGGTCTTGGACGCAATAGTGGAAAATACCCGTCTTCCAAAACTCGAAATTGTTCTCCGGCTTCTCATTGTTCGGGAACTCGAACAGCTCGATGCCAATCTTATCGCCGGTCGACATGTGGGCGATTCTGAAGCTGCCCCAGCCCGGTCCGAACACGTCCGTGCACATGACACCGATCGGCGAGTCGTCTTCGACGACGTCTGATGGTTGCATGATGGTGTACCAGCCCATCACGTCCTCATAAAATTTAACTGCTTCCGTCACACTCGGGACCGATAGTCCGATATGTGAGAATGTACGTGGATATGTCACTGTCATCCGCTCCTTTTTGTTTGCTCAATTTGATGGATAACGATACGATACCTTCATCGCAGCAATAAAAAAAGTACGCACATTCAAGTAACTACCCGAAAGCGAGGCGAATTGAACATGACGACCCCGTTCCCCGTCAATAAGGCGCTCGACATCATCGGCGGTAAATGGCGGCCTCAGGTGTACTGTACGCTCGAGAACGGCCCGCGCCGCTTCTCAGAGATTCAGCGCGCCATCCCTGACGTCAGCCGTAAAGTGTTGACCGACCAACTCCGTGAACTCGAACAACTTGGCATGGTCCGCCGCATCGACTATTCGACCGAGAAACAGCTGCACGTCGAATATTCGCTCACCGAGGAAGCGTTCAGCCTACAACCGGCGATGAAGGCGCTCTGCTCTTGGGGCGAGACACACGACGAATAAACCCTCGCCATCCGGCGAGGGTTTTGTCATGCGGCGAATAAACTGATGAGGTTTCCATCCGGGTCGATGACGATGGCATAACGTTGCCCCCAGAACGCATCCCACGGTTCGCGATGTGAGGCATAGCCGTGCCCGACAATCGCTTCATAGCACGCATCTAGCTCATTTCGACTATCGCACAAGAAGGCGAGTTCGATCCGGTGCCCCGTCGCCGGTTTCCATTCCCCATACACCAATTCGGCCACTTCGACCGTATCGAAGGCGAGCCGGACACCGCCGTCATCGACCTCGACGTGCGCTTCCCCATCCATCGCATCCGGGATCGACAGGCCGAGCAGCCTATAAAAATCGAGCGCCCGTTTCATGTCTTCGACGACGATGCCAATCATATCTAGCTTGATTCCCATGTGATCACCTCATTTTCCAAGTTGGTGGTGCTATGATGAGTGTAGCACTACATCCTGCTCGTGAAACGAGGAAATTCAAATGACCCATCAATTCGCTGTCCTGACCCAGCCACAGGCGGAAACGATCGCCTACACGTGGCACTATGAAGGGGATTATTCCTTTTACAACATGGAGGCCGATCAGGACGATTTGGCCGAATTTTTAGACGTCGAACAGCGTGGACAGTCGGTGTTCGCCATCACGTCTGACGGTGAACTCGTCGGGTTCGTGAGCGTCGCGCCAACGGATGCTGAAACAGTCGATATCGGCCTCGGCATGAAACCCGATTTGACCGGGAACGGGAGCGGACGGACGTTCGTCACATCGATTCTAGACTTCGTCAAAGCGACATACTCGCCTCATCGCATCACCTTGTCCGTCGCCGCCTTCAACGTACGGGCGATCCGTGTCTATGAGACGTGCGGTTTCAAACAGACCGGTTCGTTTCAACAATCGACGAACGGGAGCACGTTCGCCTTCATCCAGATGGAACGTCAAGAAAGTCCTCAGAACCAACCGTTCTGAGGACTTTTCCTATGTGAGCTGTTTCTTTTGGATGTATGACAAACCGAGCGCCGCAATCAAAATCGCCCCTTTGACGATATCTTGGGCATAATACGGCACGTCCCACATCGTCAGTCCGTTCAGCAAAATCCCAATCAAGACGGCACCGATCAACGTACCGACGACGTTCGGTCGTCCGGTACCGAAGACGGCGTAACCGATATAGGCGGCCGCGACGGCATCCATCAACAGTGGTGCCCCGGCCGATACTTGTCCGGTACCGATGCGCGACGCCAAAATGATACCGCCGATGGCCGCAAAGAGACCGCTCAACACATACGCGTACAGCTTAATCCGCGTGACGGCGATGCCAGAGCGACGGGCCGCCTCGACGTTCGAGCCGACGTAATAAAACTCACGTCCTGTCTTCGAATACGTCAAAAACAGATGCGCCCCGGCGAAGAACAGAAGCATCAAGATGGCGACGAACGGGACAGGTCCGATTGAACCTTGGCCGATGAAGAGGAACGACGGGATGAAACGTCCCGGTGCCGTCCCTCCATCAATCGGCATGTTGTCGTAGATTGAAAAACCTTTCGTATACGTCAATTGGACCCCGTTGATGACGTACATGATGGCCAGCGTCGCGAGCAAGTCCGGTAACCGGAACTTGATCGTCACGAGCGCGTTCAACAGCCCGACGAGCACACCGAGCGCAATCGGGACGAGCAAAGCGACGAGCAGTTCTTGACTATGTAACACGAGGCTTGACGCCGCCCCGATTGTTGCAAGGCTCGCCGTCGAGCCGACCGATAAGTCGAATCCGCCGACGATAAGCGAGAACGTCACCCCGAGGGCGAGCAAGGAGACGATTGATACGGATTTGATGATGTCGCTAAAGTTCGCGTACGTCAAAAACTGGTCGTTCGTCACACCGAAGACGGCGATGAGTGCGAGAATCGCGAACAGCGTACCGTATTGACCGATGCCACTGAAGCGTTTCGTGCGTTGTTTGATGACGAGTTGGGCCATGTTAGACGCCTCCTTTCTGTTGCCAACGGCCGCGGTCGAGCCAAAGCGTCCGGTTGGCGACCAATTCTAATTCATGCGGTTCGCTCGAGGTGAAGATGACAGTCTTTCCACTTTTCGCGAGGCGAGTGACGAGTTCATAAATATCCCGTTTCGCCGTCACGTCGACGCCTTTCGTCGGTTCGTCGAGCAGATAGACGTCCCGGTCTTCGAGGAGCCATTTGCTGAGGACGATCTTCTGTTGATTCCCCCCGCTCAGCTCCCGGACCGGTTGCCCGACCTGGTCGTATTTCACTCGCAGCGAGGCCAATACACGTGTGATCGCGTTCGCCTTCCCTTCAATCGCGAGGACGTTCCGTTCAATCGAATCGTCGAGGAAAAGCCCCTGTTTCCGGCGTTCTTCTGGTACGAGGGCAAATCCGGACCGGACCGCCTGACGCGGTTCACGAATCTTGAGCGGTTTCCCGTCCAACATCACTTGTTGTTCGACACCAGAGAGACCGAATAGCGCCTCAATCAACTCCGTCTTCCCGCTCCCGGTGACGCCGCCGATGCCGACGACTTCGCCTTTATACGCCGTGAACGAAAGCCTCGTCCCGAACGTCGGTAACGTGAGGTCTGCCTGAATCCGGATCTCGGTTTCAGGAACGGCTTTCTCTACCGCCTCTGCCATGTCAGATCCGCTCAAATACGTATGGATATCTCGTTCTGACAACGCCTGAAACGGCCCTTCGTAAGCGATGCGCCCATCCCGGAGGAACGTCGTCGTCGTGGTGATGCGCGACAGTTCGTCCGATCGATGGGTGATGAGAAGAATGCCGACGTCCTCTGCTGCGAGCGACTGCAGTAATGTGAGCAGTGCCGCCGCATCATCCGTCGACAAGGCGGCCGTCGGTTCGTCGAGCAAGAGGTAGGCCGCATCACTCGCGAGCGAACGGGCAATCAAGACACGTTGTTTGACACTGAGCGGGAAACGCCCGACCGGTTCGGTCACGTCAATCTCTAGCCCGACACGTTCCAAGTAGGCAGCCGCTCGCTGTTTTAGTTCGCGAGGACGAATCCGCTCGACCGCCTGCCACGGCACGACGTTCTCATAAATCGGTAAATCGAGATAGAGCGCGTCATCGACTTCTTGCGACACCGTGATGACCCCGCGGCGAATCGCCTCGGCCGGTGTGAGTGTGACCGCCGTTTCGTCGAGCTCGACCGTCCCGGACGTCGGGATGATGGCGCCACTCAACAGCTTCACGAGCGTACTCTTTCCGGCCCCGTTCAATCCAAGCAATCCATGAATCTCGCCACGTCGAAGCGTGAAGCTAACATCGTCGAGCACGGTGACGTCGCCATAGCGTTTCGTGACGCGTTCGAGCCGTAACATCAGTCCGTCCCTTTCATCCAGTCCGACCAGGCCGCGTCTGATGCGCCCCAGTTCGGGACGTATTGACCGAGGTCGTCCATCGTCACTTTTTCGTCCGGCAAGACGTCACGATCGACGAGATACGGGTCGACCGAATGAATTGACGGCGTCTCTTCACCCGCTAATTTTTGATACGCATAACGGACTTGGATCCGTCCGATTTCAGCTGGGTCGGTCGCCGCCGTTACTTTCCACGGGCTACCGTCCTCTTGCATGAGTTGAAGGTCTTCGTCACTCAAATCGATGCCATAGACGGCGATTTCATCGCGTCCAGCCTGTTTGATGGCACGGCTCGCCCCTTTGGCGAACTCGTCCCACATCGCGAATACGGCATCAATCTCGCCTTCCGGATACTTCTTCAAAATCGCTTCCATCTGGCTCTGTGTGTCGAGCGCCGTATTGTTTGTCGCCGAACCGAACTTGGCGACTTCCGTAATGCCCGGGTAGCGTTTCAAGAACGCATCATAAATCGTGTGGCGTCGTTCCATCGGTGTGAAGCCACCGACCCAAATCGTGACGATTTTGCCTTCGCCGTCCAAATCTTCAGCGAGTGCCTTGAGCGAACGCCAGGCGAGCGAATAGTCGTCCTGGTCGATGACCGTCACCCCGTCGTTCGTCAAATCGTTGTCGAACGCGACGACTTTGATACCTTTGTCGAGTGCGCGTTGGACCGGTTCTTTCAACGCATCGGCGCGGCCATGGTCAATCAAGATGACATCGACGCCTTGCGTCGTCGCCGTGTCGACGTAGCTCGCCATCTTCGACAGATCGTTGTCGGCGTTGTACACTTTCACGTTGCCGCCGAACGATTCGACTTGTTCTGTCACCCCATTGATATACTGCGACGAGAACGTCCCGATCGACATCTGCATGATCAAGGCGACGTCGATCTCTTTCGGCAACGTCCCGTTCGAGACCGAGACGGGCTTGGTCTCTGCCGTCTTCTCGGCCGGCTTCGACGGGGCCGCTTGCTCGTTCGTGCAACCGACGAGCGCCAAGACGAATGTGAATAACAAAATCAATAGTTTTTTAGACATGAATCGTTCCCCCTACATGATGTGTGATGGTGGCTTCTGTCGGTTCGAACACCCCCGCCTCGGTGATGAGTCCGGTGATGAGGTCGGGCGTCGTGACGTCGAACGCCGGATTGAAGACGGTGATACCGACAGGCGCCGTCGGTTGACCACCGATATGTGTGACTTCTGACGGATTCCGCTCCTCGATTTCAATCGTGTCATCCGCCGTCAAATCGAACGTCGAATGCGGCGCAGCGACGTAGAACGGAATGCCGTAATGCTTGGCGAGGACGGCGAGCTGCAACGTCCCGATCTTATTGGCGACGTGACCCGTCCGTGTGATACGGTCGGCTCCGACGATGATGGCGTCGACTCGTTTTGACTGAATCGTCCAAGCCGCCATATTGTCCGTGATGAGCGTCACGTCGATATCGGCCCGATCGAGCTCCCAGACGGTGAGGCGTGCCCCTTGCAGGAGCGGTCGCGTCTCACAGGCGAAGACGTTGAAGGATACACCTCGTTCTTTTCCGACGTAAAACGGTGCGAGCGCCGTACCGTAACGCGATGTCGCGATGGCACCGGCGTTGCAAATCGTTAACACGTTCCCCCCGGCCGGCAACACCGTCAGTGCATGCTCGCCGATGGTCCGGTACGTATCGACGTCCCGGTCGTACAAAGCGATGGCGCGGCGTTTGATTTCCTCGGCAATCGCCTCAAAATCATCCCCGACATTTAAATCAAGGAGCGATTCAATCACGTTTTGCAGATTGACCGCTGTCGGCCGGGTCGCAATCAAGCGGCGTCCGACGAGGTCGAGCCGACGCGTGAAGTCCGGGTCATCGACTAACCGTCCCGCTTCTTTGGCGAGGACGAACGCCCCGAAGTAAGCGATGGCCGGTGCGCCGCGGACTTGGAGCGTCTCGATGGCATGTTCGGCCTGTTCAAGCGTCTCGATTGTCACGTAACGCTCTTCATGCGGCAACAACGTCTGGTCCAATACGATGAGTTCGTCTGTCTGTGAATGGAAACGGATGTTTTGGACCGTCATACGCGCACCCCCGACAGGAGTGTCACCAAGTCGTCAATCGATTCGACGCTGTGTCGTTCTTTAATGAGCGCCGTCCCGAGGGCGAGCGCGTCACGTTTTCGTTCGAGCCGCGTCGCTTCCGGCAATGTCTCGAGATCGGCGACACCGGCCAGTCCGACGGCACGGCGAATGAGTTCGCAACCGGCGTAGCCGATCGTGTCGCTGAAGACCGTCCGCAACAACTCGTCGACGAAACCATCCGTATTGAATGGCTCGACGGCGCGCTCAAAATTAGCCCGAAACGTCTTCTCGAACGTCTCCCACACCGTCAAGACGTCCGTGAAACGCTCGAAGCGTTTGAGCGGGTCATAGAACGTCGACAGCGTCAAATGGGCGATGATTTGGCCGAGGTCGAAGCCGAACGGTCCGTAAAATGCGAACTCTGGATCGATGATTTTCGTCTCTTGTTGAGTCGCGAAGATGCTGCCCGTATGTAAGTCTCCATGCAGGAGTGCCTCATGTTTCGTGACAAACCCGACTTTCAATTTCGTCACCTCGATCTTGAGCGCCTGGTCTTGCCAAAGGCGTTCGACATCTGCTCGCAGCGCCGTCTCGATGTTGTTCGACTCCGCGTCTTTGAACGGATCGGTGAAGATGAGCTTCTCGGTGATGTCACACAGTTCCGGGTTGTAATAGTCACGTTCAATCCGCTTCTTCGCGATCGGTCCAGCTGCGTAATCCGACGTCGCAAACAGCGTCTCGCCCAAAAATTCACCGACATGACGGGCGAGTTCCGGGTAGCTCTCCCCGTTCAAATAGCCGGTGCGGACAATCTCATAATCAGATAGATCTTCTATAATCGTGTAAGCGAGTGTCCGGTCGCTGCCAAGGACAGCCGGGACGAACCGAGGCGCGACAGTCGCAAACTCACGGAGTGCCAACTGTTCAATCCATGCCCGCTCGAGCGTGAGCGGCCAGCTCTCACCGACGACTTTGGCGTATGGGAGCGCTTGTTTGACGATCAGGCGCTGTTCGCCTTGGCGAATCCGAAACACGAGATTCAAGTTGCCGTCCCCGATCTCCTCGCACTCGGCGATTCCTTCTTGCAAGTATCCTAATTGACGGACGTGCTCGACGACGGTCTGTTCTGTAAATGGTTGATATGACATGATGTTTTCCCCTTCCTGTACGTTGCCCACAAAAAAAGCCCCTTTCTCCGCGAGAAAGAGGCACAGCCAAAATGGTTGTTCCTCTCATCTGTCAGACATTCGTCTGGTGGATGTAGCACCGTGCCTAGTGGTCGGTTGCTGCGGCGTCATCGGGCCAATTCCCTCTGCCAACTCGCGATAAGAGTGTGTTATTCGATTCGGTGAACTTATGTGATGAATATTACGGACTCGACGTCACGATTGTCAACGTCATTTTCTCGACGCAACTCCGTCTTTTTTTGTGCATATATGGAAACAACTTCCCAAAATATTTTTTTTGGAAAAAAAGGAATTGACGACGTGATGATTCTGTGCAAAAATTCAATTAAATTTCACAACTTCAAATCACATTCTTATCAAGAGCAGACGGAGGGACGAGCCCGATGATGTCGCAGCAACCGACCAGAGATGGCACGGTGCTAATTCTTGCAGCGAAAGCTGAGAGATAAGAGTTCATTTTTTTATGATGACCTCTTGCCTCGGCATGGGGTCATTTTTTGTTTGCCTGGAAGGAGGAACCATATGAGTATCACTGCCACATATGAAATCAAACGAACGGACGCGGTCGCGACCGTCGCCGACAAAATCGCCCTCGAGCTGACGGTCGGTACTTGGACGGAGCTGCCTCACTTAGAGCAAGAGCAGTTACAGGCGTACCGGGGTGAGGTCGTGTCGACCACACATACGGATACGACGAGCCGCTTCACAATCCGCTACCCGTTACATAATGTCAGCCCTGACTTTTCATCCATCTTGACGACGACGTTCGGGAAACTGTCCCTCGACGATTCGATTCGGTTAATCGATTTGACGTTGCCCGAGACGCTCGCCCCTCATTTCAAAGGCGCCAAGTTCGGGGTCACTGGAATTCGCGAGTTACTCGGTGTTCATGATCGCCCGCTCGTCATGAGCATCTTCAAAGGTGTCATCGGCCGTGACCTCGCGTTTCTCGAGCAGCAACTCCGCGATCAGTTCGCCGGAGGCATCGATATCGTCAAAGACGACGAGATTTTATACGACAACCCGCTCACCCCATCGCTCGAACGGGCCCGGATCGGAGCGGACGTCATTCAAGCCCACTTCGAGGCGACCGGGAAACGTGTCCTCTACGCCATCACGCTGAGCGGCCCCGTGTTCGGTCTACGTGACCAGGCGCTCCGTCTTATCGAGGCAGGTGCGACAGCGCTCCTGTTCAACGTCTATACGTACGGTCTCGACGCACTGCGCGAACTTGCGAACGATTCAGACATACGCGTCCCCATCTTGGCACATCCGGCCTTTGCCGGCGCCTTGACCGGATCAATCAGTCATTCGCTCTTACTCGGTAAACTCCCACGCCTCGCCGGGGCCGATTTAACGCTCTTCCCGTCTCCGTACGGCTCCCTCGCGACACCGCGTGACGAGGCGTTCACGATTCGTGACCAGAGCGCCGAACCGCATTGGTCGAAACCGATTTTACCGGTCCCGTCAGCCGGGATTCATCCAGGACTCGTCGCCGATATCATTCGTGATTTCGGGACGGATGTCGTCATCAACGCCGGCGGTGGCATTCACGGACACCCGGACGGCGCAGCCGCCGGGGCTCGTGCTTTCCGACAAGCGATCGCTCACGTTCTCGGCCAAACCGAAGGACAGACGGACGAGCTCGATACCGCGTTGAAGGCGTGGGCGTCACGATGACGGTCCATATCCTCTGCGACTTCGACGGGACGATCACGGCGGAAGACAATATTATCGCGTTGATGAAGGCGTTCGCCCCGCCGGCTTGGGTCGAGTTGAAAGATGCGGTCCTCGAGCAACGGATTTCGATTCGCTCCGGTGTCGGTCAACTGTTTCAACTATTGCCGAGCGCAGATGCCCCGGCCTACCGTGATTATTTGTTGGAGCGCATCACGCTCCGCCAAGGGTTCCCGGCATTTTTAGAAGAAGTTCGGGCCCATGGCTGGAAGTTTGACGTCGTCAGCGGCGGGATGGACTTCTTCGTGCAGCCGGTCTTGGACGGGCATGTCGCCCCCGAGCATATCTACTGCAACGTCGCCGACTTCTCCGCTGAGACGGTCACCGTCGCTTGGCCACACGCTTGCGATGAACAATGTACGAACGATTGCGGCTGTTGCAAGCCGACGCTCGCTCGTCGCATCGTCAATCCCGCCGACCGCTTGATCGTCATCGGCGACTCAGTGACCGACTTCGAGGTCGCGAAGCGTGCCGACTTCGTCTACGCACGAGGTCAACTCATCACGCTCTGCGAAGCGGCAGGCATCCGTTACGCACCGTTCGAGACGTTTGACGACATCACCCATCACTTGAAGGAGGTGGTCGTATGAGCCTTGCGACACGTTGGCTTGAACTCGCCGACATTAAAGACGAACTCGCCGCCCGCGACTGGTTCCCCGGAACGAGTGGGAATTTGGCGATTCGCGTTTCCGACGATCCGCTCGAATTTCTCGTCACGGCGAGCGGACGCGATAAACGAAAACGAACACCGGAAGACTTTGTTCACGTCGATGCGGCCGGACGCTTGATCGGCGAACAGACAGGAAAACCATCCGCCGAGACGCTGCTCCACGTTGAAGTGTTCAATCGGACGGACGCGACGTGTTCGCTCCATGTCCATACGGTCGACAATAACGTCATCTCCGAGCTCCATGCTGCCACCGGCGAAGTCGTCTTCACCGGCCAAGAGATCATCAAGGCGCTCGGCTACTGGGACGAGGACGCGGTCGTTCGCGTGCCAATCATCGAGAACCATGCGGACATCCCGACGCTCGCGGCCGCCTTCGCCCCTCACATCCACGCAAGCGCCGGTGCCGTTCTCATCCGCAATCATGGTATCACCGTCTGGGGCGAGACCCCGGACGCGGCCAAACGCTATTTAGAGGCTTACGAATTTTTGTTCAGCTATACATTAAAACTACGCGCCCTAGGCGTCCATTCATAAGGAGGAACCAACCATGGCAACTGTCTATTTCCAACAAACCGAAGAGCGTTACGTCGATCAAACTGAAGTGAGTGCCTTTTTAGAGTCTCGCGGGATTCTGTACGAACAGTGGGACATCACAAAGCTCCCGGAAAACCTGCAAGAGAACTATCAGTTGACGGACGAGGACAAACAAGCGATTTTGTCGACGTTCCGTGACGAGATTCGCGACGTGTCGGAGCGACGTGGCTATGAGACGGCAGACGTCATCTCGTTGTCGGATGCGACGCCGAACTTGGACGAACTGCTCGTCAACTTCCAAAAGGAACATCACCACACAGATGACGAGGTCCGCTTCATCGTCAGCGGCCATGGCATCTTCGCCATCGATGACGCCGAACGTGGCTATTTCAACATCGAGCTCAACCCAGGCGACCTCATCTCGGTGCCGGTGAACACACGCCACTACTTCACGCTCCAAGACGACCGCAAAGTCGTCGCCGTCCGGATTTTCGTGACGACCGAAGGCTGGGTGCCGATTTACGAGAAGCAAGACGTGACAGCATGAAAAATGGTCTCTCGCCCAAAGGTGAGAGACCATTTTTTTAATGTTTGGCAGCGGCTGTCGGTTTTGAAGAGAACCAACCCCATACCGCGATACCGACCATGACCGACCAGAAGAACACGGTCCACGCCGTCGAGTGGACGAATCCGTCCGGAAGACCCATGAATTCGAACGGTGTGCCGGCAATCAATTTCTTGAAGCCAGGGTGTTCAAGCACGAGCACCGTCAACTTCACACCGACCCAGCCGACGATGATGAAAGCAGCTGTTTCGAGTGATGGGCGTTGATGCAACAGTTTGACGAAAATTCGAGCAGCGAAACGCATCAAGATGACCCCGATGAGTCCACCTGTCAAGACGACGAAGAACTGACCAGAGTCGATCCCACCGATTTCACCGAGACCGAGTGGCGGCAAGCTGACCGCGAGCGCGACCGCTGCGAGAATCGAATCGACCGCGAAGGCGATGTCGGCAAACTCGACTTTAGCAACCGTCCACCAGAATTCTTTCTTCGTGACCGGCTTCTCTGTGACAGCCGTCTCTTCTTTCGCCTCAGCAGCGAGATCTTGTTTCGGCTCTAGCTTGCGGGCCTTATAGGTCATATACAGATGTCGTGCACTCATTCCGATCAAGTAAAGCGCACCGAGCGCCTGGACTTGCCAGACGTTGATCAAGAATGAGATTAGGAACAATGCGATGAAGCGGAAAACGAACGCTCCAAGCAAGCCGTAAAATAGTGCCTTCTTCTGTTCCGTCCGCGGCAAGTGCTTGACCATAACCGCCAAGACGAGTGCGTTGTCTGCAGAAAGTAGCCCCTCGAGACCGACGAGTACGACAATGATCCAGGCGTACTGCAGGATTAACTGCCAATCCATTAAAACATCCCCTTTTTCTGTTGTGTTCCTTCATATTTAACAGTGATCTATTTTTTAAGTTCACAGGAACATTTTATTCCCGATTTAACACGAAATCAATCTTCTTTTCTTCAATTGCTGAAGTTTTTTTATTTATGAGGACATGCAAAGCACGTTCAAAGCATGTTCAGAGAGCAAAATGGTACCCGGTCGATGTACATTTCGTGATAAAATCCTAACAAGAACGAGTGGCAGTCATTTGCCCTCTCAAAAAAGGAGAATCCGATTATGTCTACAAGCCATGTCGCTTTACCTACTAAAGCAGAACGACATAAATTATTCGGTTCGGTCCCGCCCATCAAAGGCACGAAACCAACTGAAAAAGATAAAATGGTCGATCTACAAAACACACCAAAAAACTTCTTGTTCGCGCTTGACAGCGTCGGCATCTCAAACGTCAAACACCCAGTCAACATCGAGACGCCAGACGGCATCCAAGCGACGGTCGCCACGTTCGAGTTGACGACTTCGCTCGTCCAAGACCGTAAAGGCATCAACATGTCACGTCTGACAGAACAGCTCGACGCGTACCACACGCAAGGCTGGACGTTATCGAACCGCTCGCTCATCGAGTTCGCGCAAGAACTCGCCGAGCGCATGGAACAGACGGAAGGTCAATTGACGGTCCGTTACCCATGGTTCTTCAGCCGGAAAGCCCCGGCCACAGGTCTCAGCGGTCTCATGAATGCGGACGTCATGCACAACGTGACGTACAACCTCGAGACAGGGATGGCAAGCGTGACGGTCGGTCTCGTCATCAACGTGACAACGCTCTGCCCATGCTCGAAAGAAATCAGCGAGTACAGCGCCCACAACCAACGCGGCTACATCACGATTGAAGCCGGTCTCGATGAAGCATCGCTCGACGGTTTCGACTGGCGTCTCGCGCTTCTTGAGGCAGCTGAGTCGAACGCATCGGCCCCGCTTCACCCTGTCTTGAAACGTCCGGATGAGAAGCGTGCCACGGAAATCGCGTACGAGAACCCGCGTTTCGTCGAAGACATGGTCCGCTTGATCGCGGCTGACTTGTATGAAATGAAACAAGTCGTCAACTTCTTCGTCGAATGCCGCAACGAAGAGTCGATTCATCAGCACGATGCGATTGCCTCAATCACATTCGATAAGCGCGATAACTAAAAACGAGTGAAGCCTGTGCGGGCTTCACTCGTTTTTTATAGACTTTGGACGAGCTGAATCGTCAACATCATGACGATGACGATGAGCCAGACAGCCCAGACGAGCCTCCATTTATCGCCATCGACTCGTTTGACGAACGTATAGACGGTCAAATAGAGTGCGATTAACAGCGGGATGACGACCCATGGATTGTCGAGCATCACGCCTCGATATCGCCGTCCCACGCGAGCATGCCGCCTTCGACGTTGACGACCTTATAGCCTTCCGACTCCAAATAGTCGCATGCCGTCACACTGCGGCCGCCTGAGCGGCAGATGACGTGATAAACGTTATCTTTCGCGAGCTTGTCCGTGACGCCAGGAAATTCAGACAGCGGATAGAGCGGCACGTGCGGGATATGGCCCGCGTCGTACTCGTCTTGTTCGCGCACGTCAATGATATGGAGCGTTTCGCCGTTCTCAAGCTTTTCACGTAATTCAGTTGCATGGATGTTTTGCATGGTAGTTCCCCCTTAATAGTGTTGTCCCCTACTAGTTTACCTCAGTTTTCGATCAAGCAAACTCCAATTGATTGTCGTGTTTTCATCACAATAGAAGCCTTCGAGTTCGCACCGCTCGACCATCTGCTCGACCCAAGCTCGGCTGCCACAAATCAACGTGAAATGGCTATCCCAAGGCGGTACGATGAGCCAATCATGTTGATGTCCGAAGAACGTCCGATGCCGCATCCCCCACGTATCGGAGGTTAGCGTCTCCCGAATGTTGATGAGATGCCGTTCCGTGCAGAACTCGTCTCCGCTCCACATCCACTCTTCTCCCATCCCAAGAAGTGCTCGTAACACCTGATTCTCTAAAAGATTCGACAGCTCCCCTTCGCCTGGTGGAAGTAAGTTCTCGCGATTGCAAAATTCGATGATTCGATTCGCACCTTCTTGATCTTCGGCGTGCGGTTTCAGCGCCGCAATCATCGTCCGGAGTGCGTGATCGATGCGTTTGATGTCGTCGAAATCAAGTCGGCGGCGCATATCTGCCCATGTTATGGCCCGAAATTGCTGTTCGACCTCGTTTTTATCCAACTCGACATAACGGTCAACCGCGGTCGGGTCGTCTTGCGGGACCAGAAACGGATGAAACACGACGAATACTGTTTCGAACACCCCTTTGTAATACGTTTTAATTGGATAATCATCCCCGCCACCGAACATGGCGTACCGATGCCCTTCCGGCAATGTGATGATGCCTTCCTCTTCATCCATTTCCTCGCCCCCTTTTCCAATAGTTTACAATGTGACCACAAAAAAAGCATCCTCCGCTCAGGAAGGATGCTGCGACTTACGCTTCGTTGCGCTCGTCGATGGCTTGTGCCGCTGTGATGAGCGTCAATTTATAGACGTCCTCTTCGTTACAGCCACGCGACAAGTCGTTGACCGGCTTGTTGAGACCTTGAAGGATTGGTCCGATCGCTTCGAATCCGCCGAAACGTTGAACCATCTTGTAGCCAATGTTTCCGGCTTCGAGGCTTGGGAAGACGAAGACGTTCGCATTTCCGGCTACTTCAGAGCCTGGTGCTTTCTTCGCCGCCACGCTCGGTACGAACGCCGCATCGAATTGAAGTTCGCCGTCGATTGGAAGGTTTGGCGCCTTCTCTTTGGCGAGACGTGTCGCTTCGATGACTTTTTCTGTCTCTGGCGACTTCGCTGATCCTTTTGTCGAGAAGCTGAGGAGCGCGACTTGCGGCTCGATGCCGAACGTCTTCGCTGTCAACGCTGACAAGTAGGCGTTCTCGGCGAGGTCAGCCGCATCCGGTGCGATGTTGATGGCGCAGTCCGAGAAGACGTACTGCTCGTCGTCACGTACCATGATGAAGACGCCTGACGTCTTTTTGATGCCTGTTTGCATCTTGATGATTTGAAGGGCCGGACGGACCGTATCGGCAGTCGCATGCATCGCACCTGAGACGAGACCTTCTGCTTTTCCTGTGTGGACGAGCATCGTACCGAAGTAGTTCACGTCTGACGACAACAATTCACGTGCCTGTTCCGGTGTCGCTTTACCTTTGCGGCGCTCAACGAACGATTCGACGAGTGTATCGATGTCTTCGTACGTCGCTGGGTCGTATTGCGTCAAACCTGAGATGTCAAAGCCGTGCTTCGAAGCGACCGCTTCGAGTTCAGCTTTTGGTCCGATGACGATCGGTTCAACCATGCCATCATTTTTCAAACGGACAGCGGCACCGAGGACGCGCTCATCGATCCCTTCTGGGAAGACGATGGTCGGGCGAATCGGGCTGACTTTTTGTTTCAACGTGTCAAATAGTTTCATAGTGAATGAACTCCTTTTCGATTAGAAGAAATCGGATTTTTTCTCTCTCGGACGCTCTCGTCCATATGCGAGTTTTATTATACACAGTACGTTTTTTAAAATAAACTATTCTGCCCATTTCGTCATAAATCGCTTGAAATCAATCATTATATGAATAGAACAGTTTACCATTTCCGACTGATACAGCCCATTGTGAAGCCGTTTTCAAAAATCTTGCTCCCTATCTCTTTACCCGGCCCGGAGTGTGACTATCCTCACGGCGGCATCAAATTTGCCAGACGGTCAAACGTGTATGGTAAAATAGTCAGCGAAGCCTAGTCTCGAAAGGAGTTTTTTTTAATGTCAGAACGTCCAGCACCGACAACCGAAACGCAACACGCAGCCGCCACGTTAGACGGTTGGTATACGCTCCATGATTTCCGCTCCATCGATTGGACTCGTTTAAAAGCAGTCGACCCAACCGCCCGTCAAGAGATGATTGACGAGTTCGTCGCCTTCCTCGGCTCACTCGAAGAGGTCGAGACACGCGGTGAAGGAAGCCATGCCTTTTACTCGATCCTTGGTCAAAAGGCGGACGTCGTCTTGATGGTCCTTCGTCCGACGTTCAAAGAGCTCGAGCAAGTCGAACTCGCTCTTCGGAAGACGAAATTGTACGATTACATGATTCCAAGCTATTCATACGTGTCTGTCATCGAACTCGGCATGTACCGAGGTTCTGGAGACGGTGACCCGTACGAGAACCCTCACATTCGGGCCCGCCTCTATCCGACACTCCCGAAAGCGGCCCACATCTGCTTCTACCCGATGAGCAAGGCTCGTCGCGACGGGGACAACTGGTACACGTTGTCGATGGATGAGCGCAAAGACCTCATGTATCGCCACAGCATGATCGGCCGCAGCTACGCCGGCAAGATTCAACAGTTCATCGGCGGTTCGACCGGTTTTGACGGTTGGGAGTGGGGCGTCACCTTGTTTGCGGAAGACTCGCTCCAATTCAAAAAGATCGTCTATGAGATGCGTTTTGATGAAGTCAGTGCCAAATATGGCGAGTTCGGCGACTTTTATGTCGGGAACATCCTTCCAAAAGAAGAACTCGGCACATTCCTCGGGTAATCGAGGTTTACGCTATCATGCCCTCGGGAATCATTGTTGTAGAAGCAACATAACAATGATCAATGAGGTGAACAACGATGCGCGTGTTCAAGGAATCAGATCGAGACACTGCGAAACGTTTAGATTCGTTCATCGAACGAATGGCACCGACAGCAGAACTAGTCCAACTTCGATTTGAACAACAATTACAACATACACAGCGAAAGGGTCAGGCAAAAGCCTGACCCTTTCTTCTATCTTTATTTCGTTGTGACCGCCAAGGCGTCCCCAAGGAACGTCGCAAGTTCGAGCATACCGTACTGCCCCGCTTTCGCTTCGGCGTCAGAATTATAGTTCGTGTTCGTGTTGACGTCATACGCGTAAACGTTCCCGTCCGCGTCTTCGATGATTTCAATCCCGGCGACCGCAATCTCGTTCTTCTGGAGGAACGTTTCCAACTGTCCGATGATTGGGTCATTGAATCCTTCGACGATTTCAAACTTCGCCGGTGGTGTCTCGCCGACCGGGCAAAACTGGTCTTCAATCGAGCAGGCGTCGGCCGGACAGAGTTCGAAACCGTCTGACGTATCGACACGCACCGCGTAAACGAATTTACCACCGATGAACTCACAGCGTGTGATGTACGGTTTGGGCGCCTCGATATATTGTTGGATGAGCGTAATCCCGTCAATCGATTCCTCGAACGTCGGACCCTCGACGTATGCCTTCAACGCATCGATCGAATGGAACAGTTGAACACCGAGTCCTTTGCCGGCTCGGTTATGTTTCGTGATGAACGGCGTCATCCCGAGCTTCTCGGCCGCCTCGATGATTTGCTTCTTCCCGACGGCTGCCACTGTCTTCGGTACACGAATGCCTTCTCGTTGAAGCGCGGTATACTGATTGACCTTGCTCACTTCGAGCCGAATCGCCCGCGTCCCGTTGAAGACGGTCCGTCCGTTCGCTTCGAGCCATGCGAGCACCCCTTCCGTCAGTTCCGGCGCGTAGCGGTGACCCCGCGTATGCGACGACGCGCTCATCCGGTTGTAAAACACACCTTCCGGCGGTTCGCTCGCCAAGTCGATCGTCCCTTGATCGAGGTGCCACAGTTCATACGGCAATGATAATTCTTCGAGTCGTCGGACGAGATGGTTCGTCCATTCGTTGTTTTCATGGAGCACGTGAATTTTAGTCATGTGAATCCCCCTTTTTGATGCCCCTACTGTACCACATCTATATCCGATTATTCCAATGTGCATAATTCTCGATGCGTCATTTCTTAATTCATAACCATTTCATGGTATAATGAACTTAATAATACATGTGAATATCAACGTGAAAAAGGAAGTGATGTGTTTGACCGCACCGATTTTGAGTACTGATATTTTGATTCTATTATTCGGTCTGCTACTTGTCGCCGGCGTGTTGGCCACACGCGTATCGACGCGTTTCGGCTTACCTGCCCTGATTTTGTTTATGGGCATCGGCATGCTGATGGGCAGCGATATTACCGGGCTGATTTTCTTCGATGACACCAATCTCGCCCAAATGATTGGGGTCGCGGCCCTCGTCGTCATCTTGTTCGAAGGTGGTTTACAGACGAAATGGTCGTCGATCCGGAGCGTGCTCGCCCCGTCCGCTTCACTCGCCACGATTGGCGTGCTGTTGACGACCGGGCTCATCGCTGTGGCCGTTCGTTTCGTATTTGGCTTCGACTGGGTGGAATCTTTCCTATTTGGCGCCATTATCGGCTCTACTGACGCGGCTGCTGTTTTCGCCGCCTTCAAAGGAAAGAATATCTCACCGAAAGTTGGTTCGACACTCGAAGCCGAGTCCGGCACTAATGACCCGATGGCGATGTTCTTGACGATTCTCGCCCTCGACTTCATGTTAAAACCCGACACGACGATTTGGGACGGTATTTGGATGTTCATCCTGCAAATCATTGTCGGCGCGTTCGTCGGTTACATGCTCGGAAACTTGTCCCGACTCATGCTTAACCATTTGCGTCTCGAGTCGAGTGGTCTGCATGCTGTCCTCATGATTTCGATGGCCTTTATGACGTATGGGGTCGCTGCTTACTTTGCCGGTAGCGGACTACTTGCCGTCTATCTCGCCGCGATGATTGTTGGGAATGCGCACACGGCCCATGAAGTGACAATCGTTCAATTCTCTGAGGCTTTGGCCTGGATCATGCAAATCATCATGTTCGTCATCCTCGGTCTGCTTGTCTTCCCGAGACAGTTGCTTGACCCCGAGCTCATCTGGAAAGGGTTATTGATTTCATTCATCCTGATGTTCATCGCCCGGCCGATTGCCGTCTATTTATCGACAATCAAGATGCAGTTTACCCACAAAGAAAAACTGTTTATCTCGTGGGCCGGACTGAAAGGCGCCGTGCCGATTGTCCTCGCTACGTTCCCGCTCATCGCAGGCATCGACAACGCCCAATTGATTTTCAACGCCGTCTTCTTCGTCGTCGTGACGAGTGCCTTGATTCAAGGAACGACATTAACACCGCTCGCGGCGAAACTCGATTTGCTCGGACCGGATAAAATTCGATCGCCCTATACGATCGCACTCGTCTCGAGCAAGCAATCGCAACATCAGCTCGTCCCTTACGTGGCGACCGAAGAATCATCAATGATTGGAAAAACGCTCGCCGATATCACCTTGCCACCGAACACGGTCGTGAATGCAATCGTCCGTCAAGACTATCTCATCCCGCCGACGGGCCAGACGAAAATCGAGCCAGGCGACTTGTTATACGTCCTCGCCTCGACGTATCGCCATGACCAACTCGATCGCAAGTTCGGGGAAGACGGGTTAGAGCGCGTCGAATTGTGATCCTCTTTTCTTCATCGAACTGTCACGTCGATTACGTTTATCCTTAGCTAAAAACGGACAGAGTAAAAGTGACAACACTTCTACTCTGTCCGTTTTTTGAAGGGGGAATTTGTATGTTCGATTTGACGCCATTCCGGAAGAATGAGCTCGAGCGATTGCGCAAAGATTTGTTCGGCGACGTCTTTGATCGGATGAATCAACTGTTCGATCCGAAAGACGGCGCGACGTCGTTCCTCGACTCGTTCAAACTCGACGTCCGGGACCAGGACGGCCAATACGTCATCGAGGCCGAGATGCCAGGTATCAAAAAAGATAACATTCACATCCGCTACGACAAAGACTATCTCATCCTCTCGGTCGACCAACGTGAAGAGAGGGAAGAAGACAAAGACTACGTCTATCGGGAACGCCGCGTCACATCGATGCAACGTTCACTCTATCTACCGAACGTGAAAGAAGATGCCATCAAAGCGAAACTGTCAGACGGCGTGCTCCACTTGACCGTACCGAAAGCCGATGACGGCTCGAGCACCCGCACCATTGAAATCGAAGAATAAATAAGGATCGTGCCGAGGCACGACCCTTATTTTTTTGCGTTGACCGTCCGCGCCGATGCAATCAACGTGGACACGTCCTGTTCACGTCCCGCATGGAGCGCCTCGACGATGAAACTACCGACGACGACCCCGTCACAGGCTGACCCGAGCGTCCGGACCTGATCGGTGCGATGGACACCAAAACCGGCGAGCACCGGTACGGGTGAACGTGCCGTCAACGAACGCAAGTGCTCGAGTAACTCATCCGGGAACACGTCCGTCTTCCCAGTCGTCCCTTTGAGCGTCACCGCATAGACGAATCCTTCCGCCTGATCCAGAATCGTGTCGATGCGGGTCTGACTGCTCGTCAACGTGACGAGCGGTACGACCGCGACTCCGTGACGATCGATGCCAGCGAACAAATCGAGGCTCTCTTCAAACGGCAAATCGGGAATGATGACGCCGCTGACCCCAGACGCTGCCGCCCGCTCGAAGAAACGCTCGACCCCGAACCGGAACACCGGATTCAAGTAAGTCATCAAGACGATTGGCACCGAAAAACGACCCGTTCCTTCTATTAAACGGTCCAACACGTCCGTCAACGTCACACCTTGTTCGAGGGCGCGCATTCCAGCCGCCTCGATGATGGGACCGTCTGCCACCGGATCCGAGAATGGAATTCCGAGTTCGATGGCCGTCGCTCCCATCGCTTCTAGCCGTTCAATCGTCGGAATCAAGTGATCGAGTCCGCCGTCCCCGGCCATGATGTACGGGACGAACGCCGTCCCTTCACTCCGCTGTCGAATCGCTTCATCTAATCTCATCATTGAGTCACCCTTTCTCGAATCGTATGAACATCCTTATCCCCGCGACCAGATAGACAGATGACGAGCACGTCGTCCTCGTCCATCGTTTGGGCGAGCGTTTCCGCATAAGCGAGCGCATGCGATGACTCAAGTGCCGGAATAATCCCTTCTTGGCGGCTGAGCGACATGCAGGCTGCGAGTGCGTCCTCGTCCGTGACCGCCGCATAGCGGACCCGTTCGATATCTTTCAAGAAGCTGTGTTCTGGTCCGACACCCGGATAATCGAGTCCGGCCGAAATCGAGTGGGCTTCCTGGATTTGCCCGGCTGCGTCCTGGAGCACGTACATGAGCGACCCGTGAAGCACCCCGACCTCGCCCTTCGTGAGCGTTGCCGCATGCTTGTCCGTGTCGACACCGCTCCCTGCTGCCTCGACACCGTATAAGGCGACTGTTTCGTCATTCAAGAACGGATAGAACATGCCCATCGCATTGCTACCGCCGCCTACACAGGCAACGACCGCGTCAGGGAGACGACCTGTCTTCTCGAGCACTTGACGACGTGTTTCTGTCCCGATAACGCTTTGGAAATCGCGGACCATCGTCGGGAACGGGTGCGGTCCGAGCACCGACCCCATCACGTAATGCGTGTCATCGACATGTTTGACCCAGTAACGGAGCGCCTCGTTGACGGCATCTTTTAACGTTCGACTCCCCGACTTAACGGGAACGACTTTCGCACCGAGTAACTCCATTCGAAATACGTTCAATTCTTGACGTTCGACGTCGACCTCACCCATGAAAATCGTACATTCGAGATTGAGCAGCGCACATACCGTCGCCGTAGCGACCCCGTGCTGTCCCGCGCCTGTTTCGGCGACGACTTTTTGTTTGCCCATTCGTTTGGCGAGGAGCGCCTGGCCGATCGTGTTGTTGATTTTGTGGGCACCGGTATGGTTCAAATCTTCTCGTTTTAAATAGACATTCGTCCCGAGGCGGCGGCTCATGTTCTCCGCATAATAGAGTGGCGTTTCCCGTCCTACATACTCACTGAGGAGATCAGCGAAACGTTCCTGGAACTCAGGGTCTTGTTTCGCTTCCTCGTACGCCACTTCGAGCTCTTCGACTGCTTGCATGAGCGTCTCAGGAATATATTTTCCGCCATATGGTCCAAACTTTCCGTTCACTGGTTGTGTATACATTGTGTTTCCTCCTTGGCGCGTCGGATGAACGCGCGAATCTTATCGTGATCTTTCTGTCCGTTCGTCTCCACACCACTCGAGACATCGACGCCGTCCGGTCGCATGGCGCGAATCGCCGCACCGACATTGTCGACGTTCAATCCACCGGCGAGCCAAAACGTCTGTTCCGGCCGTTCGAGCGTCGCCCAATCAAGAGTCTGCCCACTGCCCGGCGTCGGCGCGTCGAGTAAAATGATGTCGGCCTCCGACTCGTGATCCGCTTCGATGATCGGGAGACCGAACTGACGGAACGTTTCAAGCGGCCGTGTCCGGCGGTGTAATTGGATATCGGTCAACCCGCAAGCGACGGCAGCTTCGACCTCTTTGATTGTTGGATCGAGAAATACGCCGACGACTCGGACATCTTCCGGGATGAACCCCCGAAGCCGTTGCGCCGTCGCGATGTCGATTTGGCGCGAACTGTTCGCAAAGACGAATCCGATAGCGTCCGCTCCGGCCTCGATCGCCGTCGCGACACTCGCTTCCGTCGTCAATCCACATATTTTAACGAACATGATGTCAACTCCTCAATCAAGGCTGTCGGGTCGTCCTGTCGCATGAGCGCCTCCCCGACGAGAATCGCTCGGGCCCCGGCCGTCTGTAACCGACGGGCCGCCTCGCCTGTGCTGACGCCGCTCTCGCTGACGAACGCGACATCTGGATACTTCGTCATCAAGTCGACCGACGTGTCGAGCGAGACCTCGAACGTCTTCAAGTTTCGATTGTTGATGCCAATCAACACATCGCCCAGTTCGAGCGCCGTCTGGAGCTCGGCCTCATCATGAACTTCGACAAGCACGTCGAGGCCGATGGACCGCGCATACTGTTTTAACGTATGAAGCCGGCTCGGATGGAGCGCAGCAACAATCAATAGTGCCGCACTCGCTCCAGCTTCCTTCGCCCGGTCGAGCTGTCGTTCATCGATGATAAAGTCTTTGCAGAGGACTGGGATCTCAACAGCGGCCGCGACATCACGCAAGTCGTTGAACGAACCGTTGAAGTAGGTCGTATCCGTCAAAACGGAAATCATTGTCGCCCCTGCCTGTTCATACGTGCGGGCCCGGCTCACGACGTCCACTTCTTGGCGAATCACTCCTTTTGACGGGGAGGACCGCTTAATTTCGGCGATGACATGAAAGCCGTCCTTCATTAAAAGCGGTAATGAGATGGCTGTCGTCCGCGTCACCTCGATGTCTTCCATTTGATTGACCTCTTCGATTTTCGTTCCGATGATTTTCGTCAAGTAGCTCATGCGCCAACCTCCGTTCGTTGTAGTTGTTTGAGCACGCGGATGGCGTGCCCTTCATCAATGCTTGCCGTTGCCACCGCGACGCCTTCGCGAAGCGTTTGGACCGTCCCATACGTGCAGAGGGCGAGCGCGGCGTTCAATAAGACGACGTCTCGCGCCGGTCCCTTCTCTCCGTTCAAGACGGCCAGGAGCGTCGCCGCATTCTCAGTTGGTGTCCCGCCTTGCAAGGCCAACAGCGGAGCGCGCATCAATCCGACGTCGCGCGGGTCGACGGTGTAGCGGGCCACTTTGTCGCCGTTGAAGAACAAGACGTCGTTTCTGCCGGCGAGACTCGCTTCATCCAGCCCGCCTGCCCCATGGACGACCATGCCGCGCTCGACGCCGAGGTGACGCATCGCCGTCGCCATCTTCTCGATGAGCGATGGATGGTACACGCCGATCAATTGCCGCTTCGGTTTGAGCGGGTTCGTCAACGGGCCGATTTGATTGAAGATGGTCGCCGTTGCGAGTCGTTTCCGGACCGGCATGACATGTTTCATGACCGGATGGATATGTTGGGCGAACAAGAAACTCAAGTTCGTCCGCTCAAGGTCGGCGAGCATCGCCTCATGACTTTGGACGATAGGGATATTTAATGACTCGAGGACGTCGGCACTGCCTGACCGACTCGACACGCTGCGATTCCCATGTTTGGCGACCGGGATATCGAGCCCCGCCAAGACGAACGCGACCGTCGAGCTGATGTTGAACGTGTTCGCCCCGTCCCCGCCTGTGCCACAGACGTCGAGCACAGGGAGCGTCGTCTCGGGGAACGTTGCCGCCTCACGAATATAGTCAGCGAGTCCGGCCATCTCCTCAGCCGTCTCACCGCGCGCTTTCATCGCGAGTAACACCTCGGCGATTTGCGCTTCATCGGCTTGGAACAGCTCGGCCGCTGCCAGTTTCATTTCATTCGTCGTCAATGGGTTCGTCAATAGTCGTGTTAACATGTCCGTTCCTCCTCAAGCATTTTGGGTATAAAAAAACTCCATACGACGTCTGTCGTATGGAGGACGGTATGGACCGCGGTGCCACCTCTCGTTGGATCGATTGATCCCACTTTCCGATGCTATCACATCGTATCCCGATAACGGAGGAAACCGTCATGACCTACTTGATTCAGCCATGCTCTCATGAGCCCATTCACGTGATGGCCTCGGCCGGGATCCCACCACCCCCGGCTCTCTGAACGAGACTTGTTCACGCTACTCTTCTCAATCACTGATTTATGATGTGTTGAAACGAAAAAGGGTTACTCGTCCTTCTCATAGCTTGCGCTATGAGAAGGACGAGTAACCCCGTGGTGCCACCTTCGTTGGTTCCGTAGAACCCACTTCACGGACAAACATCCGCTTTCCCATGGTAACGGTGGGTGACCCGCTAAAGCCTACTAAAAGTTTCGGTTTAGAGCTCGGAAGTCCATTCGCGACGTCCCGCATACTGATTCACACCAACCATCAGCTCTCTGTCATACGGGGACCGTCGTTACTTCTCTTCGTCGACGCCTTTGTTCGTTTCAATTAAGTTAACTCGTACTATACAGGTCGAGAAACCTCCTGTCAAACAAAAGCATGTAAAAAAACTTTGCTTCTATAGGTGCGGCCGAATCGATGCCGTCTTTTGCGATTTCGCGAGTTGACACTTGATTTTTTTGTCTGCTATAGTCGTCCCCAACAACACTTCACTCAACTAAAGGAGAATTGACTTTGGAAACTAGCAAATTAAAACGTGAACTGTCCACGCGGCAGTTGACGATGATTTCGCTCGGTAGCGCCATCGGGACGGGCCTCTTCCTCGGAAGCGGGCTCGCTATCCAAACGGCAGGACCGAGCGTGCTCGTCAGTTACGCCATCGGGGCGTTCATCGTCCTGTTACTGATGGGCTGTCTCGCTGAAATGACCGTCGCCCATCCGACTTCGGGCTCGTTCGGCACGATCGCCGAACGGTATGTCCATCCGCTCGCGGGCTTTTTGGTCCGCTACTCATACTGGGTCGCCAACGTCCTCGCCATCGGCGTCGAAGTGAGCGCGATTGCCATCTATATGCGGTACTGGTTCCCCGATGTGAACGGATTCGTCTGGGTCGCCGTATTCGGCGGATTGCTCATCTACGTCAACGCCCGGCACGTCCATACGTTCGGGACGACCGAATACTGGTTATCGTTCATCAAAGTTACGGCCATCATTCTGTTTATCGTCCTCGGTGCCGCCACGCTGTTCGGTCAACCCGGTTCACCAATCGAATCGATCACGACCGGCGATGAAGGTTTCTTCGCCTTCGGGTTTTACGGGATGTGGGTGACGATTTTCATCTCGCTCTTCAGTTTCCTCGGGACCGAGCTCGTCGCCGTCACGGCCGGCGAAGCGAAAGACCCGGACCGCGCCGTACCGAAAGCGTTGCGCGCGACTGTGTTCCGTCTGACGTTCTTTTATCTCATCACGATTGGGATCATGCTCATGCTCATCCCATGGCAGCAAGCGGGCATCGATCAAAGCCCGTTCGTTCTCGTCATGCAACAGTTCGACGTGCCTGGCGCTGCTGGCATTTTGAACTTCGTCATCTTAATCGCTGCCTTGTCGGCGATGAATGCACAGCTCTACGCGTCAACGCGAATGATGTATTCCCTCGCCGAGGCCGGTGATGCTCCGCGCATCTTTAAAAAAGTCAGCACTAGCGGGATTCCAATGCCCGCTTTGCTCGTCTCAACAGGCGGGATTATTCTCGCGGCGTTGCTTCAAGTGTTCATGGAAACATCGTATCCATTCTTGATGGGCATCTCGATGTTCGGAGCCATCTTCACATGGTTCATGGTATTCGTCTCCCACTTGTTCTTCCGTAAGAAGTGGACAGGACGCAAATTACCGGTCCGCATGATCGGTTACCCGTTCTTGCCGTTACTCGGTGCCGGACTATTGCTCAGCCTCATGATCACAACATGGTTCACCGACTTCAATATTCTGCTCAAGTTCGGGATTCCATGGTTGGTCGGATTGACCGTCATCTATCTCGTCCGTGAGCGGTTCCGCAAAGCAAAGGATCAATCAGACGACATCGAGCAAGCCAACTGAAACAAGCGCCTGTCCGCAACGGATAGGCGCTTGTTTTTAGTTTTGCTGGGACACAAAACGAGGACCTGTCACGATTGACGGGTCCTCGTTGAATATCAGAAGAACTGACGTGGGTTGACTGTGCTTCCCGCGCTCGTTCCTGAATATGAATAGCTTCCTTGGTGAATCTCGAAGTGAAGGTGCGGGCCTGAAGAGTTACCCGTGTTGCCGAGTCCACCGATGTTCGACCCTTGCGTCACACGTTGACCGGCGCTTACTGAGACCGAGTTCAAGTGTGCATAGACCGTCGTCCAGACTTGTCCGTTGATGACGTGGGCGATCATGACGTGATTCCCATATGCGCCACCCCAGCCTGCACGGATGACCGTTCCCGTTGCCGAGGCACGGATTGGTGTTCCGACAGGTCCAGCGATATCGACGCCGTTATGGAACGAGTAGCCGAATTGACCGCTTGCCGGTCCCCATCCTTGTGAGAAACGTCCCGTTGTCGGTTGAATGAACATTGCGCCCGATGGTGCCGGTGCCGATGTGGTCGGTGCCGTCGGAGCTGGTTTAGGCGCTGGTACTGGTGCTGGCGCCGGCTTTGGTGCTGGCGCAGCCGGTTTCGGTGCCGGTGTGCTATTTTGTGTCGTCTGGTTTGAAGATGAAGACGACTGGGTATTATTGTTATTGTTCTGCTGTTTTTGAGCTGCTGCTCGTTCTGCCTCGGCTTTAGCCGCTGCCGCTCTTGCTTCTTCTGCTTGACGGGCTGCTGCTGCTTGCGCCGCTTCTGCTTGGCGAGCTTCTTCAGCTTTACGGGCTGCTTCTTGACGAGCCGCCTCTTCAGCACGACGACGCGCTTCTTCTTCCTCACGACGTTGCGCTTCAATCTCAGCCGCAATCGCTTCTTCTTGCGCGATTAACGTCGCTTCGATTTCTTGAAGGTCGAAGATTTGCGATTCGAATTTGATATTCTTGTCCTCGAGCTCTTTGATGCGAGCTTCGCGCTGTTTCATCTTCTTCTCGAGTTGAGCTTGACGTACTTCTAGCGCTTTTTGTTGCTTCAAGAGCGATGTGCGTTCTTCTTTAAGTGATGCTTGCGCTTCTTGTAACGATTGACGCGTCGCTTCATAGTCTTCAAACAACTCTTGGTCGCTTCGTTGAATCGTTCCGGCCGTGATCATCCGTGTGATCAAGTCCGAGAAGTTTTTCGAACCGAAGATGAACTCAGCCCAATTGATTGAGCCGCCGCCATTCGTTTGCATCGTGGCCATACGCTCTTTCATCATTGCTTCTTGAGCCTTCATCTTCTTCTCATAGCCTTTAATGTCAGCTTCGAGGTCTTCAATTTTCAACTCAGTACGCTTGATTTCTTGGCGTTTCGCTGCGACATCATTGATGATGTCTTGAAGTTGGGCATCCATCTTGTTGACTTCAGCTTGAACTTTCGAGATTTCATTTTTATTTTGCTTAATTTTCGAAGACGTATTCGATTGGTTCTGTTTGACGTTATTCCGTTGCTCTTGCACTTTCTTCTGCTGCTCTTGTTTCTCCTTGATTGACGTCGAGGCATCAGCCACCGAGTGCGTCCCAAGAAGAAGCGCGCTAAGCGTGAGTGTCGAGACGGTGCGTTTCCAATTGATCAATGGGGACATCCTTTCTATTGACGGGGTTAGGGTTCACGTACTATTTAAAGGTCAGTCGTTTTGCTATGTAACAAAAACGATTAATTTTTTAGTTTCAACACGACTAATTATATCGAAGTGTCGAATGTTTTCCTGTTAAAGTTATATTTCACTTTTATTACGACGAAGGGGTGGGAAACCTTATACGGCTCCCCACCCCTTTATATTTCAACATTTTTTCACTTTTCTTTTCTCGAAACATAGTTGTAATAATAGATGAAAATAGGAAATTATTGACCTTATATTAAAAAAGTATAATCCAGGTATTTTTCTAAGTCTAACCATTTCCAAAAAACGTAAAAAGGGCCTGTTTAGTCTCTCGCTCCAGGCGAAAAAGGCTAAACGGGCCAATTGTTCGTTGGTGTGGAGACAAGGGGTCTCACACTCCGAATGATACAGGAGGACTGTTAATCAGGCGTTAACGTTTGATTACAGTTTGAGCGCGCCAATGATGACGAACACCCAGGCCGCGATAAACAAGACGCCGCCAATCGGTGTGACCGCTCCGAGCTTCGTGATTCCGGTCAGCGCCATCACGTAAAGGCTCCCCGAGAAGAAGATGATTCCGGCGAACATGAGCCAACCTGCCGTGCTGAACTGGCTGATGCTCACTTTCATCAAGACGCTCGCCAAGGCGATAATCCCGATGGCATGAATCATATGGTAGAGCACGCCTGTCTGCCAGTTCGCGAGCATGTTCGGTGTCAGACGTTCTTTCAAGGCGTGGGCCCCGAACGCACCGAACGCGACGCCGAGTGCCATCAAGGCAGCGCCGATGATCAGCAATACTTTCATACTAGTTTCCCCCTTATCGCACTTTGCGTGCAGGTAAATTCCACTTTCGATAGTAGGATATCACTCGAAGCGTCGCCACGACAATTAATAGCGCATACACCGCAAGCCCACCTTCGAGCCGGAAATAATACGTGACGACCGCGATGATGATGGCCCAAATCGCATATACTTCCGATTGTAAGACGAGCGGCTTACGTCCGGCCAACAAATCACGGACAACACCCCCGCCGACACCTGTCAAGACGGCAGCCGCAATCGCTGCCGATAATGGTAAATCGAGCTTGATGGCGACTTGTGCGCCTTGAAACGAAAAGGCGACAAGCCCAATCGCATCGACGATGACACCCCAGCGTTCCCAATGGGGCAAAACGACGCTCGGCAGCAGGAAGATGAGCAATGCGACAAGAAAACAAAGGATGAAGAGATCATTTTGTTGCCAAATCAAGCTGACGGGGTTGCCGAGCAAGACGTTTCGGATCGCTCCGCCGCCGAAGGCTGTCGTAAAGGCGAGCAACCATACCCCAAAAATATCATATTTCTCGTCCATCGCGATGATGGCGCCGCTCGCCGCGAACGCGATCGTCCCGACGACGTTGAGTAATTCCCACTCCATAAACATCCCTTGCCCTTTCTTGAAAGCATTCTGTGGTAAAGTTAAGATACAAAAAATCAGACCAGTCGAGCGACTGCTTGTAAAGGATGTCGGTACTTTATGAAACGAATCGCCTTGTTCCGCATATGGATTATCGTCACAATGTTCGCCCGATTCATCATTAAAATTTATGCCTTCTCACGCAAACAGCAGCAAGGTCTCGCGTCGACCGAAGAATACGAGACACTCATGTTGAATCTCGCCCGCGAGTATAAGCGAAACGCGCTCCGACTCGAGGGGCTGCTAATCAAGCTTGGCCAATTCTTATCGATTCGAGCCGACTTGTTGCCCCCATCCGTTTTAAATGAATTGTCGGAGCTCGTCGACCGTGTCCCGACTTCAGGCTGGGACAAATCCCGCGCCATCTTGGAAGCAGAATGGGGCGTCCCTTACACACAGGTCGTGAAAGACGTCGGCATCGATGCCGTCGCCTCCGCTTCGATTGGGGAAGTATACGGCGCGACCCTGCTTGAGACAGGGAAGCGTGTCGCTCTGAAAATCCAGCGTCCGGACATCGAAAAAATCATTCGGACCGACTTTAAAGCGATGCGAATCGTCACGACGATGCTCAAGCGGACCTCGCTGGCAAAATCGACCGACTTAGATAGCTTATATCGCCAAATGATTTTTGTCATCGGGGATGAATTAAATTTCCAAACCGAATTAAAAAATGCCCTTTATTTCAAAGCGAAGTACGCCGAAAATCCGGACGTCTACATACCGGACTATTATGATCATCTCTGTTCGAACCGGGTGTTGACGATGGATTGGGTCGATGCGCGTCGCATCACCGACCTCGCCTTCTTGAAAGAGAATAACATCGATCGCTCCGCCCTGGCCGAACGCTTATTCACGATGGCGGCCGAGCAACTGTTGTTCGGCGGGAAATTCCACGCCGACCCACACCCGGGTAACGTGCAGATCCGGGCCGATGGCACGATCATCCTGCTCGACTTCGGAATGGTCGGCTCGACGACACCACAAGATATGGCGACCATCCGTAAAATCCTGCAGGCGTTCATCTCGCTCGACTATGACGGGGTCGTCGACGGCCTCGAAGACTTGCGCTTCTTGTTGCCGACGGCGAACAAGCACAATATCCGCCAGGCACTCGAGAAAGCGGTCACGTTCTATTTAGAGACCGATATCGACACGGTCGACACGAAATTGATTGAAAAAGTGTTGCAAGACATCCAGTTGCTCGTCAAGAACGAGCCGATTCAATTGCCAGCCGAGTTCGCGTTCTTCGGTCGAGCCGCCTCGACCTTGCTCGGGATTTTACAAATCCTTGATTCAAAAATCGATTTGTTTACGCTCGGTAAACCGATTGTCATTCAATGGCTCGAGGCCGACGGCACGACAATTCAAAACCGTTACGTCATGACGGCGCTCAACTACGGCAAGAAGTTGCTGAACGTCCCGCCGCTCCTCGATAACTATTTGAAAGAGCCGACCCGGAAGCGCCTGTCCGAACAAGCGATGTTCCAACGTGAGCTCGAGTCGAAAGAACTGCTCCATCGTCAAACGTTCAACGCTGGCTTGATTATTCTCGGCCTTGTCGTCGGGCTATTCGGCTATCTCCGACCGGATGAGTGGCTGTTCTGGTCAGGTGGCGTCGTCTCGGTCATCGCTTATTTCAACTCAAGACGCCTCGGTCGAAAGATTCGTCATTTGGCCCGCCAAGATTTCCGCGTCTGAACCCGTCACTCCATGGAGTGGCGGTTTTTTTCTGGAGCCACGTCCCGATATAGGCGGCGACTTGCTGCAAATCCCGGTCGGTCGTCCATCCCATCGTCGCGACTTGGAGACAATTCGCGCGCTGCAAATAAACGCTCTCGAACTGGACTTGATAGCCGTGGAACGCCAATTGATATCCTAGCTCAATCGAGGACAGTGTGTCTGGCAGCGTGAGCGAAAAAATGCCCGGCGCTTGGTCGTCCCCGAGTTCAACCGATACACCGCGGCGCACCAGTTCATGTACGAACGCATCAAGTTTGGATTGATGGGTCGCAATCTCCGCGTCCGTCAGCTCGTGCAAGGCGACGTCCATCGCTTGAATGAGCGGGACCGATTGCGTGAAGGCGATTGGGTCATAGCCTGCCAAGTCCAAATAACGCGGAATCGACGGGTTCGGGACAGCTCGTTCTCGCATGGCGACAAACGCCAATCCAGGAGCATTTCGGAGCGCTTTGCCCGAGACGAACGTCACCAGATGCGCGAACGAATAGTCGGTCACTTTCGTCCCGACCACACTGATGGCATCAATCGCAATCTTCGTCGGATGTGTTTGTGCATACTGACGCAACTGGTCCAAATCGACCAGCTTCCCCGTCGACGTCTCGCAATGGACCGTCCAAATCCAATCTGGTGCATGTTGTCCGATTCGCTTTAAGTCGAGACGACGCCCAGCCGAAAGCGGGACGACATCAAATTCAAGACCAGCCCGATTGGCATGGTCAATCAGCCGCCGTCCGAACTCCCCTGTGTCGATGATCACGCCACGTCCGCGCAACTGGGCGGCGACGGCATCGTTCGCAATCGTCCCGCTCCCGAGCAATGTGTAAACATGGGGCAACTTGACGAGATGGCTCAGCCTCGACTGGACCGAATGGAGCAAACGGCTAGCCTCGGCCGACCGATGTGATATCGGCTGAGCGGCAAGCGCAGCGCGCACTTGATTCGACAGTTCGACGGGCCCGGCGAGGAGTAGCTTTGGCCGCAACGTTCGAGCGGTCTCTGACTGCATGAACCCATAGCGCGTCAACTGCATCGGCACGTATAACGCCTCCGACGTCCCGACCGGTTCTGCGAACGGGATAAACCCAAACCGTCGATATAGCTTCTGTTCGCGCACGGTTCCGCTGATGACAATCCCTTCCACACCCCGGTCTGTCGCTTCCATGATCATCGCTCGCATAAGTCCGGCAAACGTCCTCGTGTTCCGATAGGCGGGCGTCACGGCCAATAGCCGGACTTCAATCCACTCTCCCGGTGGCAGCGTCACACCTTTTTGTTCAAGTGAAAACGGGTGCTCGTCCCGGATGGCACACATGGCAACGAGCTGCCCGTCCGCCAACCCAATCCAATATGTATTCGTGTCATGAAAGCGGTCGACGAGAAGCCGGTCCGCGTTTGGATGGTGCTGCGGAATTTCCTCCACGAACGTCTCATAGTTCAGTCGGTGAATCGCCGAAGCATCCTCCGGCGTCGCTCTTCGAAATTCAAGCACGTTGTTTCCCCCTTATGTGGTGATACACGATGAGTAGCATCGTCAAACTGGCCAATCCGACATCTGTTGCGTCCCCCCAGGCCGCGAGCGGCAGGAGCACGAGCATGACGAGCCCCGTCTCGCGCGAGTTACGCGTCACTTTGATGAGAAGCAACAACAGCAGAAGTCCCACAATAAACCATAGCGGGCTGTACGCTAATATAATTCCAGAAAATACGGCATACCCCTTCCCCCCGGAACGAATATGCCAAATCGGATAAATGTGGCCGATCGTCAAGGCGAGTCCGGTCTCAAAAAAGTATGGACCGCTGATTGACAACACGAGTACCGTCTTCAAGACGTCGAATCCGTAAACGAACAAGAACGCTCGCTTCCCGCCGATCCGTAACGCATTGCGGGCACCGGTGTTCCCCGATCCGGTCGTAGCCAGATGTTGACCACTCCACATGCCGTACAAGCGTCCGCCCAGGATACTGCCGACGACATAACCGACAATGATGATCCACATGGCGACCCTCCTCTTTGTAAAATTGTGTATGATTTTTGAAAACGGGTACTTTTACAATGTGACCTAGACGAAAGGGGAAATCAAGATGCGAGTGGAGAACAATTTCATCAATGGAGAATGGATTGATACATCGGACACGATCGAGGTGCGCAACCCCGCCACCGGAAACATCATGGCCACGGTGACAAAGAGTGACACGGCCGAAGCGAAACAGGCTGTCGATGCCGCGTACGATGCCTTGAAGGACTGGCAAGAGAAGACCGCCGAAGAACGCGGCGCTCTCCTGCTCGAATGGAACCGCCTGATTGATGAACATACGGAAGCCATCGCTCGGACGATGGTTGAAGAACAAGGCAAGCCGTTACAAGAAGCCATCGGCGAAGTCCGCTATGCGAATGGCTTCATCGAGTGGTACGCCGCCGAAGGAAGACGCGTGTACGGCGAGACCATCCCGGCCTCGTCGAACAAGAAGCGAATCTTCGCCATCAAGCAACCGGTCGGCGTCGTCGCCGCCATCACGCCATGGAATTTTCCGGCGGCGATGATCACCCGGAAGCTCGCACCGGCTCTGGCTGCAGGCTGCACCGTCGTCCTGAAACCGGCCTCCGCGACGCCGCTGACGGCCATTGAACTCGTCAAACTGGCCGAGAAAGCCGGTTTCCCCCCCGGCGTCATCAATCTCGTCACCGGGAAAGCCTCTGACATCGTGAACACGTGGCAACACGATCCCCGTGTCCGCAAATTGACGTTCACCGGTTCGACCGAGGTCGGCAAGACGCTCATGCGCGGTGCCGCCGATACGATGAAGAAAATCTCGCTCGAGCTCGGTGGTCACGCCCCGCTCATCGTCACAGCGCAGGCAGACCTCGACAAGGCCGTGCCTCAAGCCGTCGCGACGAAATTCCGTAACGGCGGACAGACGTGCGTCTGTGCCAACCGAATTTATGTCGAGCAATCCATCGTCGATGCGTTCTCTGAAAAATTCATTGAGGCCGTCGCGGCGCTCGAAGTCGGGAACGGACTCGACGAAGGGACGGATATCGGCCCGCTCATCGACGAGGCCGCGGTCGAGAAAGTGATGAAGCACTTGGAAGACGCCCAAATCCGGGGCGGGGAAATCACGGGTGGCGAACAGCTCGACGGATTGTTCGTCCGGCCGGCCGTCGTCCGCTATGCGAATGAGGATATGCTGTGCATGAACGAGGAGACATTCGGCCCCGTCGCACCGATTGCGTCGTTCGATACGCTCGAGGAAGTGATTGAGCGCGCGAATGCGACCCCGTTCGGTCTCGCCGCTTATGTGTTCACGCAAGACATCAACGAGGCCCTCTATTTGGCCGAAGCGCTCGAATACGGCATCGTCGGCGTCAATGACGGTCTCCCGTCGACGCCGCAAGCACCGTTCGGCGGGTGGAAGCAGAGCGGTCTCGGCCGTGAAGGCGGTCACCATGGCATCGAAGAATTTTTGGAAATCAAATATATCTCGCTTGGACTTTAAAAAAATTCCGGTTGAACATCGCGTTCAACCGGAATTTTTTATGATTCGATATACGTAATCAAGTCGTTCGGCGTCGCAATTACATGATCCGCGAGCGCCCATTCGTCCTCGTTTCCAAACCCAAATCCAGTCAAGACGACCGGGAAGTCATGGGCCCGAGCCGCTTCGACATCCGATTTCCGGTCCCCGACCATCACATAGTCGTTCTCGCCGTGACGGAGGCGATGCGCCGTCAAAATGTCGGCTTTTTTCTCACCACTTACGGATTCGAGGCATTCTGGCGCCGTCATGAACTGGCGAATGTTTTGCGAGTCGAGAATCAGGTTCAAATAATGGACACCGCAGTTGCTTGCGGTCGTCAACGTGTGCCCTTTTTTATGAAGCGCCTCGAGCATCTCATAGATGCCGTCGAACAAGACGAGCTGTCCTTCCATCGCCCGCTCGAGCGTCTCATGCCGCAACTTGCGGATTTGGCGAATCTCTTCAATCGTCGCTTCCGGGATAACATGTTCCCAAAATGCGTTGCCGGCCAACCCGTAACCGGAACGGACCGCATCCTCACTCGGTTTCGGTAAATGTGGAAGTTGCTCCAACGCCTCGTGAATCGCTTGCGTCATCGGTCCGGTCGTGTCGACGAGCGTCCCATCGATATCAAATAAAATGACTGCCATTGTCTGGTCCCCTCTCTCTTTCCTATGTTCCTACCGTAGCAGAATCCCCTGAAAACCGAAAGCGGAAACGTTTCATAAAAATAGCTCTAGCTGAACATATTGTTCGGCTAGAGCTGCTCTCATAATCCACGCCAGAAATTCATACCGCCTTTGACCGAGTAGACGTCCGTATAGCCAGCGCTCTTCAACATGGCAGCGGCCCGCTGGCTTCGCATCCCACTTTGACAGATGACGTAGACCGGACGTGCTTTATCTTTTGGATACTGGGCACTCGCATTGCCGAATCCAGACAAAGGGACGTTCTTCGCTTGCTTGATATGCCCGCCCTTGTATTCATGCGGTTCCCGGACGTCGAGCAATTGAATGTTCCGCTCTTCGGCAATCTTTCGTTTCAACTCATCCGTCGAGACTGTTTTCGTGCCGTTCCGCTTCGTCCACCAAAAATAAATCAATCCGATCACTACTGCAACAAACAAGAAGTCAAGCATAGTCACGCCTCCGTTAGGTATATTTTAGTTAACCTCATTATACCCCCTACGGTATATAAGTCAACGCGAACGCCTCACAAAAAAAGCTGTGCCACGGGGCACAGCTTAAAAGTCGAGCAATGAATCAGTTTTCGGTTTATCCTCTTCTTCAAGCGGAATTCCAAGGAACGCCGCCATCTGACGATCGAGCGGCGGCTTCGACTCGACCGGTTGGGCCACAGGAACCACTGCTTGTTGCGTCGGAGCCGAATCGGCGAGCAGTAGCTCGCAATACCCCATCAGCTTGGCCAAATGGCGCTTCTGGGCCTCTCCGCTCGACTGTTCGATTTGTGTCATCACTTGCTTCATCTGCAAGATGACCTGTTGTTCCGTAATCATCTATCGCACACATCCTTTACCGTTCCATTCTGAGGCAAACGAGGGGCTGGCCGCAAGTCCGATGCTCGTTCAGACGTGAGTCTCCGAGCGCGTCGTGAGCCATGTCTGGAACGCTTCAAAATCAAACCGGACTTGATTGGCGTAAAATTGGGACCACCTTGTGATTTGACGGATAAACAGTGGGCGCGACACACCGATGGCCGCCGCGATGCGTTCACTCGCCTCATAATCGAGCACGTTCGCATCCGCATCCGCCCGGGCATGAATCTTGGCGGTGATTTCCGCCTGCACTTTCAACGTCTCGATGAGCGATTCCTCATTCTTGATGTGCTTCGCTTTCACTTTTCGCTTATACGGTGACCGTTGACGGACGTAGTATTCATTCCCATCAATCGTCAAGTAGCCGAGATACGGGTCACGACTGTGCACCATGGCACGCTGAGCCGCGATGACACGGGCCCCTTGATGGGACAGCCCGTCCTCAAACAATGGATGCGTCGGCAAGAAGAGAGACGGGACGGCCGATTGGGCTTGTTTCATTTCCAGGATGATATCCTCGTCATGCTCCTCGTCCGCGCCTTCAATCAAAATATAATAGCGTTCGAGTCCAATCGAAGCGGTGCCACTCTCACGTTTAATGGCGATATCTTTAATCTTGTAATGGTCGGCGTGATGGCGATGTTTCTCCGATAACGACGACAAATAGTCCGGCCATGCCTGCTTGATTTGCTTCGCCGTCTTCGGACTGACCGGAACGAGGTCGTCACTCGTCGCAAAGTAACGCTCCTCATCCCGTACTTCCGTCCGCTCGGCCATGAACGCGTCTTTCTTCTTCTCGGCCTTTTTAATCACTTTCTTGATCGCTTTGCACGTGTTCGCTTTCGTAAACTGGACATCTTCGTCTTTCCCGTTCGCGTAACGCTCAATCGCACGTGCATACGTGTCAGCATATGTCTCGATGGCACGAGTCGCATCAAAACCTGACTCGGCGGCAAACAAGTCGACTGAGATGGCCATGCGCAGGACGTCAAACAAATAAGAGCCGAGATACGCCTCATCAAAATCGTTCACATCGTAAATGATCGTCCCGGCGCCATCCTCGAACACACCGAAATTCTCAAAATGGAGATCTCCTTGAATGAACGTCGGATGGGACGCATCCGTATCGAACGCGAGCGGGACTTTCGCAAAGTCGTAATAGAACAAGTGCGAACTCCCCCGGAAAAACGAGAACGGCGTCGCGCTCATCTTGTTATACTTCTCGTCTCTGGCGGCTTCCGATAGATTCCGAATCGATTTGTCGTAATAGTCCAATACGGTCGCGAGCGTCTCACGACGGATCTGTTGTTTGACGGATGTGAACATGGCCTTCTCTCCTTCACGCATCGAATAAGTGCTTGTACTCTCCATACCCTGCAGACTCGAGTTCTTCTTTTGGAATGAAACGAAGCGCTGCCGAGTTGATGCAGTAGCGCAAGCCACCGAGCTCTTTCGGACCGTCATCGAACAAGTGGCCGAGGTGGCTGTCGGCTCCCTTCGAACGGACCTCCGTCCGGACCATATGGTGCGTCGTGTCCATGTTCATGTCGATGCGCTTCTCTTCGATTGGACGCGCGAAGCTCGGCCAACCGCAATTCGATTGGAATTTATCGCGCGACGTGAAGAGCGGTGTCCCATCGATGACATCGACGTACAGCCCTTCCCGCTCCTCATCCCAATATTCGTTTTGGAACGGGGGCTCGGTGCCGTTCTCTTGCGTGACTTTATATTGCATCGGCGTCAGACGATCTTTCAATTCTTTCTGAATCTTCTTGTCACTCCACGCTTCTTTCACGAACTTGGCCCGGCCAGAACCGACCCGGTACATCTCATAACGGAACGGGTTTTTCTTGTAATAGTCCTGATGGTAGTCTTCTGCTTCCCAGAACGTCTTCGCGGGGCGAATCTCCACTTCAATCGATCGGTCGAATCGACCCGAATCTTCGATTTCTTGTTTGGAGCGTTCAGCCGCCGCACGCTGTTCTTCTGAATGATAGAAAATCGCCGGTCGATACGATTCACCCCGGTCGTTGAACTGTCCGCCGCCATCGGTCGGGTCGATTTGACGCCAATAGATGCGCAACAGTTCCTCGTACGAGATGACTTCCGGATCGAACGTGACCTCGATCGCCTCTAGATGACCTGTCGTCTCTGAACAGACCTGTTGGTAGGTCGGATTGTCGACATGTCCGCCCGTATAGCCGGAAATGACGCGCTCGACCCCCTCATATTTATGAAACGGTTTGACCATGCACCAAAAACAGCCTCCCGCAAATGTAGCTTTTGTCATAATAAATCCCTCCTTACTATGTAGTGTACCCAAAAAATCTCACAGACAACAAAAAACGAGAACCCCGAACGTGTTCTCGTTAGTCTTCTTCGACCCGATTCATATGACGCATCACTAAAAATAAGATGACGCCGACGATGGCCGCTCCGAGAGCAGTCAATGCCAGATTGCCTCGAGCCGATAATGTATAAAAGATGGCTAACCCGATCAAGATGAGCGCGATCGGAATGAAGGCTCGTTTGAAATGATCCCAATACCGCACGGACAGTCCCCCTTTTTCTCTATCATACCAAACTTATTTGCTAAGATAGAGTGGAAGATGATGTTCCATTTCGAAGGAGGCACCTAGTATGGAAGTTGAACGATTATGGGCCAATCGCCCGACACTGATGTGGGAAGACCGAATGAACGAGGGAGATGACGTGTATACCGTCGAGATCATCTTTGCCGTCGATGCCGCGCTTCGGCGGTACGTGACCGCCTTGACACAGGCAGACGGCACGGAAGCAAACGTGTTAGCGGCCGTCCGCGACGTCGTATTGCGTTTAAACGAAATTGACGAAGAACACGACCATTTCATCGAGACGGTCGAGCGTGAGGAATTGTACGACTTCATTCAAGCCGGTGCCATTTTAGCCGGTTATGAGACGACAGAAGACGTGACGGAAGAATGGCGGGAATGGTGAACACATTATCCCCATCCATCAAGCGTCAACCTGGTTGTAATGTGCTAAACTGAAACTAATTATTTCCATTTCACGTTAGGGGATGCGTTCATGCTCACGATCATCAACTCATTTTTTCTAAATCTGTGTATCCTATTCACGCTATTCACGATTTCGTTTCTCCCTTTCCGAAACCGTCCACGGCTCACACCGAAATCACCTTTAAAAAGCAGAATTCTGCTCGGCGTTCAAACCGGGTTCGTCGCCTTGATTTTACTAGCGAACGCACTGCCACTTGAAGGGATGCTAATTGATTTGCGCTCCATCCCAATCTCACTTGCCGTCCTGTTCGGTGGATGGGTCAGCGGAACGGTTGCCGCCGTTATCTTTTTGACTGCTCGTTTTTTGATGGTCACCGATGGGGCGTACATCGGCTTTTATTTAGCGGTCTTGACGATGATCGGGCTCGTTCTTCCCATCAGTCTCTTGCGCCTCAAACTCGATAATACCCGCAATACGCTACTTATTTTCACGACAATCAGTATCGCTGTTTTCGGTGCCGCCATCTATTACGCGTTACCGCTTCAATTGTTCTATCCCGTCATTCTTGCCTACGTCGTGATGGCATACGGCGGTGCCTGTGCTTCTTACCGGTTGCTCCAAGAGTTGCGACGTCACTTTGAGAACGTCCAGCACCAGCAACAACTTGCTCGGACGGACGCGCTGACCGGCATCGCCAACCGACGTCTATTGAATGAAGCCATGGCCAACCTGAACGTCGAGGCGAAAGAGTACGCGTTGATCCTTGTCGACATCGACCATTTCAAGCGCGTGAACGACACGTACGGTCATGACGTCGGGGACGACGTATTACGTGAGCTCGGCATGTTACTCGTCGCCGAGAGCGACGAACGGCATCTCGTCGGTCGTTTCGGCGGAGAAGAATTTTTAATCATCATGCCGAACGCCAATCGAGAGGACGTGACTCGCCTCGCCGAATCTATACGAGAAAAAGTCTCGACATTCCCGTTCGAGACGAGCGCCGGGACGTTACATATCACGGTCTCGCTCGGCGCCTGCCATTCAAACGACATCGAAGTCGACAGCGTGTTGAAGCATGCCGACGAAGCGTTATACCACGCTAAGGAATCTGGTCGCAATCGCTTCATCTTGGCGTCGTAATCGGCGAATCGTTCGCAAAAGATTGCGGTTTTACGCAGTTTTCCCGCTTTACTTTCAACTAGTGAATCGGTACACTAGGCTAGACTTTGATTCGATGATTCTTACAGTTGATCATAGATTTGGACAGAAAAAGGGGAAACACATTTCATGACAGTATTGTTATCACTATTCGGTTTGATGTTTGTGGGATCGTTCATCCTCGACTATCAACGTGGCAAGACGTTCCGCCAGTCGCTCTTCGGGGGAGTCGACACGATGAAACGGAACTTACTGATCTTTTTACGCACGTCACTCTCAATGATGATTTTCATCGGCCCGCTCTTGCTTATCTCGATGTTTGCGTTCTCAGAGCTCGTCTCGTTCGAAACGGTCGCTGCGTTCATGATTTCCGTGCTTAGCATCGGTTTCGCGGAACGCATCATCGGGATGATCGTCGCTCCGCTCGTCCGGACGTTCTGGCATCAACGTGGCAAATTGATGCCACTCTATCTCGACGCTGGCCTCTACATCTTCTTGCTGTCGATTCTCATCCTCGAGTTCTTGATGAACATTCCAGGTGTTGAACTCGGCGCATCAGCCATCGCTGTATTTTATGCGTTCGCCCTCTTCTATATCCGCTATTTGTTCAGCTTGATTCGCTTCACGTTCCGCAAGGGCGTGCCATCAAGCTGACGATTGACCGCAACCCGAACCGGTTGTGGTTTTTTTGTATCATTTTCTAATTGACAATGAGAATCGTTATCACCTATACTCAAGATGTAGCTCCCAAAAGCTTGACGTAACCGTTCCCCAAACTATTGCGTCACGTGGATTCCCCTCCACGACACTCTTTTTGAAAGCAATGCGACAACCCCCATTTGTTGCACCCAAATTTGCCATCCAAAAAACGAGCGGCTCTCCGACGGAGCCGCTCGTTTTTTCATGCGAAAATATCTTGCTCGATCTGTTTCAATCCATAGAATACACCGCGGGACCGCATCAGTTCATCATACGTTCCCGTCTCTACAACGCGACCGCCTTCCATGACGATGATGTGATCGAAGCGCTCGAGCCCGGTCAAGCGATGGCTGACCATGACGAGTGTCGATGACTCGGCACGGCGGAAGACTTCGGCGAACACGTCCGCCTCGGTCCGCGCATCGAGAGCCGACGTCGCTTCATCGAGAATCCAGAGCACCCCGTTCTTCAAGAGCGCCCGGGCGATGGCGAGCCGTTGCCGTTCTCCGCCCGACAAGTTCGCCCCTTTCTCGAGGACAGGCTCATCGAGTGAGAAACCGAGCCGGACGCTCGCGAGCGCCGCTTCCATCTCAGCGTCGGTGAACTCTCCGGCTAACGCCAAGTTCTCGCGCACCGTCCCGAAGAAGAAGTGATTCTCTTGAAGGACGACGCTGGCTTCACTCCAGACCGATGCTTGGGTCACATCGTCCAACCGTTGCCCATTCAATCGGATCTCACCGGAATCAGGTCTGACGAAAGCGAGCAACAGTTGCAGGAGCGTCGATTTCCCTGAGCCGCTCGGCCCGACGATGACCGTCTTCGTCCCGCTTCGTAACGTCACATCCACGTCGCTCAGGACATCGCGGTACGTATCCGGATAACGATAGGTCACGCGCTCGAACGATACGTCCGGAGCGGATTCGAGTATCATGTCCGTCCGGGCGGCCTCGGCCGCGACGATTGCTTCACTCGGCTCGACGACTTCGAGCAGTCGATCGGCCGCTTGCTTGCTGTCGGCAAAGTGACCTGGGAAGACCGCCATCGGTGTCGCGTTCTCAAACGCGGTGAGCGACATCATGATGAGCATGGCCAAAAATAGGCCGTTCAACTCGCCGTCGACGACGAGATACGCCCCGATGGCAAGAACACCCCACGAGACGAGCAGGGAGGCCGCCACGACGAGTGACGAGTTGAAGAACTGATTCGTCACATCCCGCTTCTGCGCTTCGGCGTAACGGTCACTCTGTTCGAGCAGCTCGCCGCGTGTCCGTCCAAGTTGATGATGAAGCAACAAATCGCGATATCCGTACATCATCTCTGTCATCCCACTCGACAGGTCACCCCGTAAGGCGCGAAGCTCGCGGTCGTGCTTGGCACGGATTCGGGCGAAGAACGCCGGAATCAAAAAACCGGTCACGAACACACCGAACAAAATCCAGAGGCTGACCCACATCGAGAAATACGTGACGAAAAAAATCGTACTCAAGAAGACGAGCACCAAGATAATCGGCGGATAGAATACCCGTAAAAAGTAGTTTTGCAAGCTCTCGACGTCACCGACGACGCGAGCGAGCAAATCCCCGCTCCGATACTTGGCAAAGATGCTCGGCACGAGCGGTTCGAGCTGGCGGTAAAACCGGACCCGCAACTCGCTCAAAATCGTGAATGTCGCCCGGTGCGAGGCAAGGCGCTCTTGATAACGCGCACTCGCCCGAATCACACCGAACAATTTAATCAAGACGACAGGCACCATGAGCGCATAGAGCGGCGGTACGAGACCGGCCCGTGAGACAAGATAACCGCTCGCCGCGAACAAGGCGACGGCCGCGATGCCGGCCACGTACCCAAAGAAGATTGAGAGGACGATATCTTTCTTCTCTCGCATCATCCATTTCGTGATCGTCCAAAGTGAATTCATCCTCTCACCCCTTTCTGTAGCGTGAACAAGTCAGCGTATTGCGGAACGCTGAGCAGTTCGTCATGCGTGCCTTGGGCGAGGAGCTTCCCATCGTCCATGAACCAAATCGCATCCGCCTGCTTGATTGTATGCAACCGATGCGCGACCGTGACGAGCGTCGCCTCGCGCGACAACTCCTCAATCGAGCGCCGAACGATTTGCTCCGTCACTAAATCGAGCCCTGTCGTCGGTTCATCGAACAAGATGATGCCCGGTCGTTTCAAGAAGGCGCGGGCCAAGGCGAGCCGTTGCCGTTCGCCTCCGGACAACCCATAACCGCCTTCACCGAGTTCAGTATGAATGCCGTTCGGCAATTGCGCGATGACATCGTTCAATCCGGCTGCATCCGCGGCTTCAAGGATGTTTATCTCGTCGGCCGTTTCCCCGAGGGTGATATTATCGGCGACGGTACCGGCGAACAAATACGGATTTTGTGAGATATAGCCAATCGTGTCATACCATGACGAATCGGTGTATGTCTCGAGCGGTTCTCCATCGACGAGGACACGTCCACTGTCCGGTTTCACGAGCCCGGACAACACGTTCAAGACGGTCGTCTTGCCGGACCCGCTCGCCCCGACGAGCGCCACATGGGCGCCGGCAGGAATCACACCGCTCAAAGGCTGCAGCGTAAAGCGTCCACCTTCATAGGCGAACGAGACGGCGTCGAGCTCGAGGTCGGGTGTCCGGCTCGTCAACGTCCGGTCGCCCCAGGTCAAGCGTTCATCCGGTGCATCGAGCGCCTCGAAAATACGGTCGGCCGCCCCCATGCTGCCGCGTCCGGTGTGGAACGCACCGCCGAGGTCTTTGATGGCCAAATAGTATTCCGGGGCCAAGACGAGAATCAAAAAGCCGGAGAAGAACGTCAAGTTCTCCCAGACGACCATTTGGAGCGCGACTTCGAGTGCGACGACGCCCGTGCTGAGCATCGAGATGAACTCGAGCATGAGACCCGACAGGAACGCCGTCTTCAAGACGACCATCGTCGCGTCGCGGAAGTCGAGACTGCTCTTTTCAATCGCTTGCGCCTCACGCTCGGTCCGACCGTATAGTTTGAGCGTCGTCAATCCTTGCAACACGTCCAAGAACTTGCCGGAGAACTGATTCATTTTCTCCATCTGCTGTTCTGACTTCTTCTGGGTCGCAATCCCGATGATGATGAAGAAAATCGGGATGAACGGAGCCGTCACCATCATGATGACGCCTGAAATCCAATGTTGGCTGAAGACGACGACGAGAATGAGTAGCGGAATAATCGACGTTTGAATGACTTGCGGCCAATATTGGCTGAAGTAGGCATCGACTTCGTCGACCGCGTCCATGAACACGCTCACCTTTTTACCGGATTGACCGGATAGTGACGTCTCAATCGGATTCGACGTATAGCGGTCGAGCAGTTGCAATCGGAGTGTTCGTTTCGCCTTTTCTGACAGGCTCGCTCCAATCCTCCCCGACATATAGCCGAAACCAGCTCGTGTGACGAGCGCGAGGATGAGCCAACCGAGCGTCGGAACGACGCTTTCAAACGATGCATTTTTTAAAAAGACTTGATCGACAATGTCGACAATCAAATAGGCTTGAGCTAAAATCGACAACCCGATCATCACTGCCGCGATGATGAGTCCGACGATATGGCGTTTTTCTGCTAAAGCGAGAGCTTGCAGTCGTTTCACTGCGTTCATCCTTTCTATCAATCAGGAGACTTTTTCTTTGTGAGGATTCTCACTAATTATACCTGATGCACCCTTGCAAGGCGAACGCTTCGCTTCCTCAGACATGCAAAAAACGCCACGTCCCACACGCGGCGCCATCACAGCGACTGTTCAAAATATTCAGGATGACCGATCATCAATTCCCGCGCATCAAATTGAAGCACGTCTTCTTTTCGCAACCGCGATAAGATGTTCGACACGGTCTCTCGTGACGTACCCGACAAGCGCGAAATCTCAATTGTCGTGAACGGGCAGCGGACACGGACGCCCGTCGCTTCCGGCTCCCCGAGGTCTTCAATCAAGTAATGAATCGTGTTGAGCACCCGGTCAGTCGCACTCGGTGTGATGATGTCCTGGACACGGCGCTCGTGCAAATCAAGAATCCGGTTCATCTGTCCGACGATGTGGAGCAACATCGATGCGTTCCGCGAGACAAGCTGTTCGAAACGGTCGGTCGGCATATAGATGACCTCGATATCGGTCAACGCCTCGGCTGAATGTTGATAGTACGGTTCCGTCAACAAGCCACGATACGGGAACAATTGCTTCGGTTTCAAGTAGTCCGTATATTGATGTGTCGCCGTCTCGTTGCAACGCTCGAGCTTCACATAACCGCTAATCAAGAAATAGACCCGTTCCCGGGGATCCCCCTCTATGAACAAGAGTTGACCTTTCCGATACGTGCGGCAATAGACATGCGGCAACAGCGCCTCGAGCTCTCGTGTGGCACATTTGGCGAACACATCAAGCTGTCTCAAATCGTCCACCGTCCATTTTGGTTTCATGTCGCATCCTCCAATCCATCTTGCCTCTCTTTTAAGTATAAAACGACTCTTTTGTGAAAACGCTTACAAAATCCAACGATTTTCTGACAAAAAAAAGAAGGGCATGAACCGCCCTCTTCGTCACAATAAAGTATTCAGTCGAGCATCAATTCCATAATCGCGTCTTGCAGGTCGCGATCGAGTTCGAGCGCATGTAAATCGAACAGCCATGCTTCGAGTCGCGTCTTCGCGGCCGCTGACCGGTATAACCGGTCTTTTAAATCGTATGAGATTTCCGCACGGTCCAAGAAGCGATACAACCGATCGAGACGATGGTCGTTCGCCGTCACATCGACCGGGAGTTCCACGGTCAGCTCGTCTCTGATCGGTCCGAGCTCGAGGCGCAGCGTCTGTGTCTCCCGTTTGTATTCACCAGACCCGGTCACCCCTCGAAGCAGCAACGTGACATGGCGGTCCACCGGTAACACAGACCGGTCACCTGTCACTTGGATATGAAGGCTCCGTTCATCCCAATCAAGCGTGAACGTCGTCTCGGCGTAGGCTCCCGTCTCATAGCCACGGTCCTTCCCATTGTCTTCATAGAGCGTGAACGTGTTCGAGGCGCCTGGGAAGATGAGCACTTCCAAATCGGCTGGGTTGTCGGTATCGTTTCGACCCGAATGGTGTGGTGCCATCGGGATAATCGCCCCGGCTTTGGCGAACACCGCCTGATCTTCGAGCTCACGGAACATGCGAACCGATTTGTCCCCGCTGTAGCGATGACCGGTAAAGAAGTCGAACCAGTCACCTTTCGGTAGCCAGACGTTCGTCGCCGCCACATGGAGCTGTCGATTCATCGGTTCAACGATTGGGGAGACGATGAGTTCACTGCCGAAGTAATACTCATTCGGTACCTCATACGCCACGTCTTCATCCGGATGCTCATAATACATCGGTAAGACGAGCGGCAAGGCGCCGACATGATTTCGCCAGTTCATCGTATAGATATATGGAATCAATTGATGGCGCAGACGCAGGAACGTCTTCATCGACCGTTCCGCCTCGAGACCGAAGCGCCACGGCTCCTTGCCGTTGAACGTACTAAAAGTCGAGTGCAACCGCATGATCGGGCTGAATACACCGAATGCGACCCAGCGCGCGGCGAGTTCATCATCTTTCGACCCACGATAATGGCCGCCGATGTCATGACTCCACCAGCCATAGCCGATATTGGCCGCCGTCGCTGTAAAGTATGGTTGGAAGGCCAGGGACGCCCACGAAATCAACGTGTCGCCCGAAAAACCGATCGGATACCGATGGCTGCCCGGCCCGGCGTAACGGGAGAAGATGAGCGGACGGTTGCCGTCACGGGCGATGTCGGCCGCATGGTAATGATTCAACATCCAGAGCGGGTCGAGCCCTTCCATTTTTGAGGTGGATCCTTGTTGCCAGTCAATCCACCAAAAATCGACGCCGTCGACTTCATGTGGATGGTGCATCTGCTCGAAATAGGCTTGAATGAAGCGTTTATCAGAGAAGTCGAACGGAATGCGGTCACCATGCGACGGGTCGATGCCCATCGCCTCGGCCATCGCCGCATATTGATCTTCAAATGCACGTACACCGTCCGCCGGGTGCAAGTTCAACGTGACGAGCAACCCTTCTTGCTTGAGCCACGTCAAGAAGCCTTTTGGGTCCGGAAACAGGTTTTTATTCCATGAATAGCCCGTCCAGCCGCTCCCATATTCCTCAGGGATATCGGTGATGTGCCAGTCGGTGTCGATGACACTGACCGAGAACGGGATGTCTTCTGTCTTAAACCGACGCATGAGTTCTTTATATTCGGTCTCGTCGTAGCGCCAATAGCGGCTCCACCAGTTGCCGAGCGCTTTTCGTGGCAACAGCGGCGTCGGGCCTGTCAGTTGATAGAAGTCACGCAGGGCCTGCTTATATTCATGTCCATATCCGAAGTAGTACAAGTCATGGATGTGTTTCCGTCTCGGTTCCACAAAACGGTCCTCGGTCATGATGAACGAATCGGAATCATCGATGACGGCATACCCTTGTTTTGAGGCGATGCCCTCACCGAGTTCCGTCGCCCCGTCGACATGGTCGAGCGTGCGCGCCGTCCCTTTCAACGTCCGTTCCGGTCCGTTAAACGTATAGCGGCTATAGTACGTACTGAAGTTCCCTTTCACATCGACGTAGAGCGTGTTCGGCGCGAACGGCCCTTTCGTGTAATAGAGGTGGACGTGCTCTGTGATGATTTGCAGTTCTGTCTCATCCTCGATCACGCGAAACTCCGGGACTGCGAACGCCCGGTTAAAGACGACTTGGGTCGGCCGGTCTTCGAACACCCCATCTTCCGCGTATTCCATCCGAATCAGTTGGCTCGTCAGCACCGTGAAGCGATAGCAGCTCCCTTGGACGATTGCTCGATTATCTGACTGTGGTTTCATTTGTTGCGTATAGACGTTCTCCTCTTCAAATAGACGCATAAGCTCGAGCGTTGCCGCTCTTCGTCACTCCCCTTCTAAATTGTGCAAACGTTTACACTCAAAATGATAGCAATGTCTAAATCGACATACAACATTCCTTCCCTATGTCGGACCATAAAAAACGACGAGCTACCAATTCAGAAAAAAAAGCCACAGACGCTGTTGTCTGTGGCGTTGAGTTTATTGTTGGAGCGTCGCGGCGAGTCGGACGCGCGTCCCGACCTCGCCTCGGACCGCCGCAAGGGCTTGTTCGAGCGACGTGATGACGGCGACCCGGTCGTGGCCTGACTCGGCGAACTGAAGGGCGGCCCGAACTTTCGGCAACATACTGCCCGGTGCGAACTGGCCTTCGGCGATATACGTCTCGAGCTGTTCTTTCGTCGTCTCCTCGAGCGCCCGAGCCGACGGGGTCCCGAAATCGACGAACACGTGCTCGACGGCCGTCAAAATGAGGAGCATGTCGGCGTCGACGAGATCGGCGAGTTTCGCAGCGGCGAAATCTTTATCGATGACCGCCTCGACACCGACATAACCATCTGGTGTATCGATGACGGGAATCCCGCCACCGCCAGAGGCGACGACGATATGCTCATGGGCGACAAGGTCACGGATGACCGCGTGCTCGAGAATCGCCACTGGAAACGGGCTCGGGACGACGCGGCGATAGCCGCGACCGGCGTCTTCTTTGAACACATAACCGGTCGCCCGTTCCATCTGCTGCGCTTCCGCCTCGTCGTAGAAGGGACCAATCGGCTTCGTCGGGTGACTGAAGGCACTATCGTTCGGGTCGACGACCGACCGCGTGACGATTGGCGCGACCGAACGTTCCAAACCGCGCGATCTCAGAGCTTTCGTGAGGGCATTCTCGAACCAATAGCCAATCATCCCTTGTGTCATCGCCCCGCAAACGTCGAGTGGCAAGGCCGGCGTCGCCGGACTGTCTGATGCGGCCTGTTGCAACATCAAATTCCCGACTTGCGGCCCGTTCCCGTGGGTGATGATGACCTCAATCCCTTCGGCGACAAGCGCGGCCAGAGATTCAGCCGTCGCCTCGACGGCTCGAATTTGAGCCTCGGCCGTCGCATCTTTTCCTTGTTGAATCGCATTTCCACCTAGTGCGATGACTACTCGTTTATTCCGCATATTGGTTTCCCCCGATCAAAAGACTGAGATATTTCCTGAGACGATGCGCACGACGGCCAAGATGGCGAGCGCGGTCAAGACACCGGCCACAATCCATTCCGTCTTCGTCAACGTCTTGATGCCGTTCTCACGCTGTGCCTTGATATAGAGCAACGTACCTGGTGCGTACAGTAAGGTCGTCAAGAGCAGATAGTCGATTCCAGCCGCATAGATGAGCCAAATCCCGTAAATCGAGGCGACGGCTCCGATGATGAGATCGCGGGTCCGGCGTTCACCGGCGTTGTAGCCGATGCCGTTCTTCGCGACTTTGACTTGATAGAAAGCCGAGAAGACGTATGGAATCAAGATGGCGCTCGAAGCGAGCGAGAAGGCGAAATTATACGCCGCATCCGAGAACAGGAACGTGAAGAGGAACAATTGAATCAATCCGTTCGTGAGCCAGAGCGCGTTGGCCGGCGCGCTGTTTTTATTCTCTTTCGTGAACCATTTCGGGAACACGCCGTCTTTCCCGGCCACGAATGGAATCTCGGCGGCAAGTAACGTCCAACCGAGCCACGCCCCGAGGACAGAGATGACGAGACCGCCGTTGATTAGCATCGCGCCCCACGGTCCGACCGCCGACTCGAGCAAGTACGCCATCGCCGGTTGTGAAGCGTTCGCCACGTTCTCTGGATTCATGAGACCGAGCGACATGATCGAGATGAGCAGATAGATGACGAGTGTCCCGAGCAACCCGATGACCGTCGCTTTCCCGACGTCCGAGCGCTTGCGGGCCCGTCCGGATAAGACGACCGCCCCTTCGACACCGATGAACACCCATAGTGTGACGAGCATCGTCGAGACGACCTGGTCTCTCACACTACCCCATGAGAAACCACCCTGGCCCCAGAAATCGAACGTGAAATTATCGAGATTGAAGAAGAATAAGGTGATGGTGATAAAAGCAAAAATCGGTACGAGTTTCGCAATCGTCGTGATGATGTTGATCATGGATGCTTCATGAATGCCTCGTAAAATGAGCGAATGAACGAGCCACAGCATAATCGAGGCGCCGATGATGGAGGCGATGTTTTGACCGCCTTCGAAGATTGGGAAGAAATAACCGACCGAACTGAACAAGAGCGTCGCATAGGCGACGTTACCAAGCCATGCGGAGAGCCAGTAGCCCCACGCCGAGTTGAACCCCATGAACTGACCGAAGCCGGCCCGGGCGTAACTGTACACCCCGCCGTCGAGGTCTGGACGACGCATCGTCAAATTTTGAAAACTGAGACCGAGTGCGATAATCCCGATTCCGGTGATGACCCACCCAATCAAAATCGCCCCCGCGTTCGCACCTTGGGCCAAATCGGCCGCTAAGTTGAAGGCTCCCCCGCCAATCATCGAACCGACGACGAGTGCCGTCAACGCCCCGAGCCCTAATCGTCGATCCTTTTTCTCCGGTTGTACGCCAGCCGTTCCACTTGAGTCATGCGCTATTTTCGTAGACATTGAACTCATCCCTTTCGTTTAGTACGAACCGGAGGGGAAACCCCTCCCGTCCGTCAGCGTTCAAGCCATTCGTTCGTGTCGGTGAGCGTCGCCGCCATCACAGCTTTAATCGTGTGCATCCGATTCTCCGCCTGATCAAAGACGAAGGAATGACGACTCCGGAACACCTCGTCCGTGACTTCCATCTCGGTCAGACCGTATTCGGCATGGATGGCTCGGCCAACCTCGGTCTCCAAGTCGTGGAAGGCTGGCAGACAGTGAAGGAACATGACGTCTGGATTATTCGTCTTCGTGAGCATGTCCATGTTCACTTGGTAAGGATGGAGCAACTTGATCCGCTCGGCGAATTCTGCCTCTTCGCCCATCGACACCCACACATCGGTGTAAATCACGTCGGCGTCGGCGACCGCTTCATCGATACTCTCGGTCAACGTAATTTTCGCTCCCGTCTCAGCAGCGACCGAGCGGGCAAAATCGACGACCTCATCTGACGGCCAGAGCGATTTCGGCGCGCAGATGCGCATGTCCATCCCGACTTTGGCCCCACCAATCAAGAGCGTGTTGCCCATATTGTTGCGTCCATCGCCGACATAGACGAAGCGAATGCCAGACAACTCGCCTTTCTGTTCTTTGACGGTCAAGAAGTCGGCCAAGATTTGAGTCGGATGATATAAGTCCGTCAACCCGTTCCATACCGGGACACCGGCATCTTTGGCCAAACCTTCGACCGTCTCATGGGCGAACCCACGGAACTGGATGCCGTCGAACATACGTCCGAGCACGATGGCCGTGTCTCGCACCGATTCTTTTTTACCGAACTGGATATCCGATTTCCCGAGGTATTCCGGATGCATGCCGAGATCGATGGCCGCCACAGTAAACGCACAACGCGTCCGTGTCGATGGTTTTTCAAACAAGAGCGCCACGTTCTTCCCTTCACAGATGCGATGCGGGACGCCTTGTTGCTTTTGACGCTTGAAGGCGGCCGATAAATCGATCAAATAGTTCAACTCGTCTCCTGAAAAATCGTTCAATGATAGAAAATGACGGCCTTTCAAATCAAAGTTGTACGTTGTGGACATGCTCGTTTCCTCCTCGTTAAATGTTTTCGCGGATAATCGGACAGCTCATACAGCGTGGACCCCCACGACCACGCGACAGTTCACTCGACATGATTTCGATGACTTCGACGCCCTCGGAACGGAGCAACTCGTTCGAGACGTAGTTGCGGTCGTACGTGACGACGACGCCTGGGGCTATGGCGAGCGTGTTCGACCCATCGTTCCATTGCTCGCGGGCAGCGGCAATCGGGTCCCCGCCCCCACATGGGATTAAGACGATCTCATCGAGACCGAGTGCGGCTTTCAACACGTTCAACAGATCCGTGTGCTGCGTGATGTGAAGTTCGCCTTCGGCGTTCAACGTCAGTTCAAAGATATTCATTTTGCCTCCTGGACCTTGGATGAACGGATGAATCGTGAACTTGTCATGGTCGACCATCGTGAAGACCGTGTCGAGATGCATGAACGCGCGCGACTTCGGAATCTCGATGGCGATGACTTTTTTGAATGTGCCGCCGTTTTTCAACAAGTTGAGGGCGACCCGTTCAATCCCTTGGGCCGTCGTTCGTTCGGAAATCCCGATGGCGACGACTTCCTTCGACAACACGAGCTCGTCCCCACCCTCCATCGCGAAACGATAGTCGCGGTCCGACCAAACCGGGATGTCGTGTTTCGCGAATCGCGGGTGATAGCGCATAATATATTGCGTGAACAACGATTCACGACGACGAGCCGGCTCTTTCATCCGGTTGATGGATAGCCCGTTGCCGATTGCTGCCGCCGGGTCACGGGTGAAGTATAAGTTCGGCATCGGATCGAGATAGAACGGATACGTGTCCTCAATCATCTCGTGTAAGTGGCGCCGTTTTTCGGGCTTAATCTCGGATTTCCGAATCCCGGCCATGACGGTCTCAATCAACTTTTCATTGTCGTAGGCGAGCAAATATTCTTTCAGCGTCTCGTACGAACCGTTGATATTTGATTTGGACTCTGACAAGATATCAGCGACGAAACGTTCACGGACACCCGGCAACGACAACGTCTCAGCCATTAAATTTTCTAGATAAAGCACTTCGACGCCTCGGTTTTGGAGCACGCTCGCAAAGTAATCGTGTTCTTTTTGAATGACTGGAAGATGAGGAATGTCGTCAAACAGGAGTCGTTCCAAATATTCCGGGGTCAAATTTTCGAGTTCGCGTCCTGGACGTTTTAAAAGGACGGTCCTGAGTTCACCAATTTCTGAATACACGTGGATCGGATGTTTCAGCGTAGTATCCCGTGCGGTTTGTTGATCCGTCATCGATATCATCTCGCTTCCTCCTTGTGATTCGGGTGTGTTGCTACCCTTACATTATCAACTTACCCATTTCCACGATGGGCAAGTCCGACGTTTGGACTGTGGTGGATTCCACAGAAAAGTGCATAGATCATGACGTGACATGAATGAACAATCACTCGAGAAACGGTGTGGCCCCTCGAATCGAGAGAAAGTGACGTATACACGCTGTATAGATTGTGAAAAAAATTCATAGCTTTTTTTTGATTTTGTTTGAGACCGCTCAAACTCGTGACATAATATAGACAAATGATGTGAAAAGGAAGTGAGTCGATGGCAATCGAACGTACAGAACGCGCCCGTCATGAAGCCCAAGTGACAGCGCTCATTCAAAAAGGGGACCCGGTCGATTTCCGCGACGTGTTCCTCACCCTCCACCCTGGTGAACAGGCCGACCTGTTCATCGAACTTGAACGTCCGGCCCGTGAGTTCGTCTACGAGGCGTTATCCCCGGAAGCGTTCACCGACTTGTTTGAAAAACTTGAACTGGACGAACAGGAACAGTTCATTCAAGAGATGCCACGTCCGTTCGCCGTACGTGTGTTGAACGATATGTTCTCGGATAACGCCGCCGACTTGATGACCGAGCTCCCAGACGACTTCATGAACGAACTGTTCGAGTTGATGGACGAGACCGAGGCGACCGAGGTCAAAGACTTGATGCGCTATCCGGACGATACGGCCGGTGCCATCATGACGACCGAGTTTATCGTGTTGAAGGCGGACAAGACCGTAGGTGCGACACTCGAAGACTTGCGCGAACTTGGACCGGAAGCCGAGACAATCTATTACCTGTACGTCATCGACACCGATCGCCGGCTCGTCGGCGTCGTCTCGCTACGCGACTTGATCGTCTCCCCGCTCGACGTGCAAATCGCGGACATCATGGGCCGGCGCGTCGTGTCGGCCCACGTCCTCGCCGACCAGGAAGACTTGGCCCGGACCGTTCAGAAGTATGACTTATTGGCCCTGCCTGTCATCGACAGCGAGGACCATCTGCTCGGGATCATCACGGTCGACGATGTCATGGACGTCATCGAACGCGAGACGACCGAGGATTTCGAAGAGCTGTCGGCGACGAAAGGTTCGTCCGACATCAACATGGGACCGGTCGAGGCGGCGATGAAGCGGGCGCCATGGATTATCAGCCTCATGTTCCTCGGGATGATCACTGCGTCGACGATCGGTGGTTTCGAGGACACGCTCGAAACGATCGTCTTGCTCGCCGTCTTCATGCCGCTCGTCATGGGTTCGGCCGGTAACGCCGCCACCCAATCGCTCGTCGTCGCCGTCCGCTCAATCGCGCTCGGGACGATTAATCGAAAGAACGTGTTGAAGATGATTCGTCGTGAGTTCGGGACGGGCGTCTTGCTCGGTCTCGCCTGTATGGTCGTCATCTTCGGCGTCATCACCGTCCTCTATGACAGTGCCTTAATCGGCATAATCGTCGGTCTGTCGATTTTTGCGTCGCTCAGCGTGGCGACCATCGTCGGGACGCTCGTGCCGCTCTTGATCAATCGATTGAAACTCGATCCAGCCGTCGCGTCGGGTCCGTTCATCACAACAGTCGTCGACAATCTCGGCTTAATCATTTATTTCACGGTCGCGACTTCGTTGCTTCGCTTTTTTTGACACCTGACCTCTCAGGTGTCTTTTTTTGTTGTGAGGTTTGTTACAGTTCTTTTACAAAAGAGAAAACGGGAAATAATCATACTTCCTGAAGGGTAGTTATGAAAAAGTACTTATAAATAAGAAGAAGTTGAGGGAGGGAATGTCGTTGACCATTCAACAAGTTGTTTACATATTAATCACAGGGGCCTTATTCATGGGGCTCGTCGCTTACGTCTCTTATCGCATGACGAAAGGGAAAGTCGAGAGTGCCGACGACTATTTCTTGGCAGGACGGGGGCTAACCGGCATCTTTATCGCCGGATCACTCTTATTGACGAACTTGTCAGCCGAGCAGTTGATCGGCTTAAACGGGCAATCGTTCGCCGGCAACATGTCGGCTATGGCGTGGGAAGTCACAGCCGGAATCGCCGCCATCATCATGGCGCTCTTTTTACTGCCACGTTTTCTCGGAATCGGGATTTCGACGATCCCTGAATTTTTGAGCCAACGGTATGACGAGGACGTCCGTCGCTTGACGGTCCTGTTGTTCTTGTTCGGCTATATGTGCGTCACGATCCCATCGATGCTCTATTCCGGCGGATTGGCCGTCCTGCAACTGTTTGACGTCCCGGAATTACTCGGAATCAGCTTCGAGCAGTCGCTCTGGCTCGTCATTTGGTTCATCGGGATTATCGGAGCCGTTTACGCCATTTTCGGTGGTCTCCGCGCCGTCGCCGTCTCCGACACGTTGAACGGGATCGGATTAATCATCATCGGTTTCCTCGTCCCGACGCTCGGCTTCATCGCGCTCGGTGACGGCAACCTCGTCGATGGGATGAAGACGATTGCAACCGAGAATCCAGAGAAACTGAACGCGATCGGTTCAGAGAACGATTCCGTTCCGTTCTTGTCCATCTTCACGGGGATGATTTTTGCGAACTTGTTTTATTGGGCACTCAATCAATATGTCATCCAACGGGCACTCGGGGCGAAGAACTTGGCCGAGGGTCAAAAAGGGGTACTTTTCACCGGTTATTTGAAGTTGCTCGTCCCGATTTTCATGCTGCTTCCAGGGATTATCGCGTTCCATTTGTATGGCACGAACGTCGATAAGGCGGACCTCGCTTATCCGAGCTTGATTGCCGACTTGTTGCCGATGTGGCTCATGGGCTTCTTCCTCGCCGTCTTGCTCGGTGCCGTGTTCAGCTCGTTCAACTCGTTGCTCAATAGTATCGCCACCTTGTTCGTGCTTGATATTTATAAGCCGAAGTTCAAACCGGACGCGTCTGACAAAGATTTGATTCGCGTCAGCAAATGGTTCGGGACGTTCGTCGCGCTCGTCTCGTTCTTCGTCGCTCCGAACTTGATGTACGCACCGGACGGACTGTGGGACTTGATTCGCCGCTTCACCGGTTTCTTCAACATCCCGATTCTCGTCATCGTCTTAATCGGGATGCTCGTGAAGCGCGTACCGCCGATTGCCGCGAAACTCGTCATCGGCTTCCACGTCGTCACGTATTACTTCCTCGTCTGGGGAACGGAGCAGTGGTTCGGCTTCGACCTTGGCATCAACTTCATTCACATTTACGGGATTTTGTTCGTCCTCGAAACGACCATCATGCTCGTGTTCGCAAAAGTTCGACCGATGCAACACATCAATCCGATTCGCATCGATCTTGGCCGCGTCAAGCCATGGCGTCATGCAATTTCGACTTCCATCATCCTTGTCGCGTCGATGATTTTCGTCTACTTCGTCTTCTCACCGATCGGTCTCGCCTACGCGGACGGGATCGTCTCGAGCTGGTTCTGGCCGGCGACCGTCGCCTTGTTCGTTGTGACGGGTGGCCTCGTTTGGGCGTCCTATCGCTACTGGCTCCCGAAATATGAGGCTTACTTGACGAATCTCGGTACGACAGACACTGACCGTGAAGAAGCGATTGGTGAATAATCAGCGTCTCCTCCGTCTTTGACGGAGGAGACATTTTTTTGTGTGGTTAGGGATTGATTGGCCGTATGCTATGCTAAAAACACTAGACAATCTTTCGGAGGTGCCCGATGAACAAGCTTTTGCACGACGACTTTACTGACCTTCCCATTAAACCTGATTTTTCTGGATCGACGCTCGTCATGCGACAAGACGACATCCTGTTCGACCATCAACAAGGTTATGCGAATCGTGCGGAACGAATCGAAAATCGAACGTCGACCCGATTCGGTATCGCTTCGGGCTGTAAGTTATTCACGGCCATCGCCGTCTGCCAGCTCATCGAACAAGGCAAGTTGGCATTTACATCGACGCTCGGCGAATGCCTCACCATCGATTTTCCAACGTTCGATCCGGCCGTGACAGTCGAACAGTTGCTCACTCACACGTCCGGCATCCCAGATTATTTCGACGAGTCTGTCATGGACGATTTTGAGGAATTGTGGCAGCAACGTCCGATGTATCACATCAGGCAGCTACGTGACTTTCTCCCAATGTTCCAGCACGAGCCGATGCGACAAGAACGGGGCGTGTTCCAATACAATAATGCCGGTTATATCCTGCTCGGCCTCATCATCGAGCAAGCGAGCGGGTTGATGTTCTCGGACTATATCGAACAGTTCGTGTTCAAGCCGGCCGACATGAACGATTCGGGGTACTTCTCGCTCGATGCCTTGCCGGCGAATACGGCGCTCGGGTATATCGACAACGCTGACGGCTCGTGGCGGACGAACCACTATTCGATTCCCGTCAAAGGCGGAGCGGACGGCGGCGCGTTCGTGACGGCACAAGATATGACCAAACTTTGGAGCACCTTGCTCGCTCATCGCCTACTTGGCGAGGAGATGACATCACGACTGCTGACTCCTCATGTGAAGGTAAACGATAAAGGCGTACATTATGGCTATGGTCTGTGGATTCAACTGGATGCGAATCGACACGTGTTCAAATATCATGTCATGGGCTATGACCCCGGCGTCAGTTTTCATTCTGCGTACTACCCGGCCACAGACATCGTCTCGGTCGTCTGTTCGAACGAGTCAGATGGTGCGTTCGACCTCATGAAAGCCATTGAAATGAAAGTAGGTGAAGGTTGATGGTCATTCGTCCTTATGAAGAATTTGATTTTGAACAGATTCAAGCATTGAATGAAGCGGAAGGTTGGAGTCAACTCGTGCGACAACATGACTTGACGAAACAGGCGTGGCGGCAATCGAACGTTGCCTATGTCGTCGAGTCAGAAGGACTGGTGATTGCCTACTTGCGTGGGTTGACCGACACAACCGTGAGCCTGTACGTGTGCGAACTGCTCATCGCGGCCTCGCACCGTCGCCTCGGGATTGGCGAGCAGTTGTTGTCACACGTCCATGCGCTCTACCCTGAGACGCGTCTCGAGATGCTCGCGAGTGCTTCATCCCACACGTATTACGAAAAACTGAACTTCCGTCCGTTTTACGGGTACCGGAAGACGATTCACGAATAGGAGGAGCTGTCATGAAACTAGCCATCGTGACCGGTGCGTCGCGCGGTCTCGGCCGTGCCATCGCCGAGGAATTATTGAAGCGGGATTACGAGGTCGTCAATTTTTCACGGACGCAGGCGACCGATGCCTCGTTCCGTCACGTCGAGGTCGATTTATCTGATCCGACAAGTACACTGGCCGCGCTCGAACACGTGAAGCCACTCATCGAGACGGCGACATCCTTGCTCGTCGTCCAAAACGCAGCCTTGATTGAACCGATTCATCGGGCCGGTCAATTGGACGCCGCGCAGCTAATCGCCCACGTCCAAGCCAACCTGCTCGCCCCGATGCTCTTGACGAATGCGGTGCTCGCGTACGACCTGCCCGTCTCGCTCATCCACGTGACCTCTGGGGCCGCCAAGCGCCCCATCTCGGGCTGGAGTGCCTATTGTGCGACGAAAGCCGGACTCGATCATTTCACCGAGACGGTCGCCCTTGAATTGACCGGTACGAACGATAAGGTCGCCTTGTTCAACCCAGGCGTGATGGACACCGCGATGCAGGCAAACATCCGGGCCTCATCAGAAGACGCGTTCCGTGACGTGGAACAGTTCCGTTCTTACGTGACAGAAGGCCGATTGCGCACCCCGGAGACCGTCGCCCATATCTTGGCGGAACACTTACTAGACGAGCCGTTCGAGAATGGCAAGACGTATTCTGTATATGACCTCGCTTGATTTTTGACCTGGTATAAAATTCAGTCACCCTTTTCTTACTAGACCGCCTACACTAAAGGCAGACGAAACAAGAAAGGATGACTTAATCATGAAAACGATTGCAGGAGGATTATTATTTTTCGGCTTGTTCAGTCTGACGCTGTCGTTCACGATGATTGGAGATACCGCCATCGTCGGCGCGTTAGTGAGCGGTGTCGCCGTCTTGTGTGGGGTCGGGCTCTGGTTCGGCGCGACGGAACTGACACGCATCCGTGCCTCATTCCTCGACAACAAAAAAACGTCTTTCCCTGAATGAGGGAAAGACGTTTTTGGATTCATTGATTGTCTTCGTCTTCGTAATCATCATCCACGTATTCTTCGAAATCATATTCTTCGAAGTCCGCTTCGTCGATGAAGATGTCGCGGTCATTGACGACGTGAATCGGACCGTTGGCCACATCGATTCGAATCGTCCATGCCCATGGAATGCGCAATCGGCTATAAACGCCTGTCCAGAATTCCATCGATTCTTGCTCGTATCGCTCGAACTCTGCCAGCAACTCTTTAAAAGTGATTCCTGACAACTGGAAGTTTGAGTCTTGGATTCGCTCAAGCGCATTATGCGTCGCCTCGAGCTCCGCCGCACGTACCATTTCTTCGGCCGTAGCCATCTCAAGAATGGTTCCATCCGGTGGCAGAATGTCGTATACGTTAAACAATTCGCCTTCTTCTACTTCTTCATCAAACTCATAGTCGTCGTGCCGCATGCTTCATTCCTCCTCACTCTAGTTGAATCTCTTTCATTGTACCATTCCACTCCCTGTTAGAACGAAACATTCGTGTATATATTTTGGCAGGTGGGGAATGATAACAAAGGAATAGAATACGTATCAGCGAAAGGGGCCAATTGACCATGAACGAATCATTTCAAGCACTCGTCCTCGACAAAAAAGACGACCGTCTCCATTCCACGGTGACCGACGTCAAATTCGACGCCCTTCCGAGAGAAGAAGACGGCAACGTCCTCATCGAAGTCCATTATTCAGCGCTCAACTACAAAGACGCTCTCGGGCTGACCGGATCCGGCAAAATCGTCAGTCATTATCCGTTCATCCCCGGGTGCGAGTTCGTCGGGAAAGTCGTTGAATCCGACCATCTCGATTTCAAAGCCGGCGACGATGTCATTGCGACCGGTTTCGGCATCGGCGAACGACATTTCGGTGGCTTCAGCCGTTACGCTCAAGTCCCTGGGAACTGGCTCATCAAACTACCGCAAGGCATGGCGCTGCGAGATGCAATGACAATTGGAACGCCAGGACTTACCGCCATGTTCGCTGTCGAGGCGCTCGAACACGAGGGTGTGCATCCTGGTCAAGAAGTACTTGTGACCGGTGCTTCCGGGGGAGTCGGCAGTTTTGCCATCGCCTTGCTCCACAAGCTCGGCTACCACGTGATTGCCTCGACCGGCAAACAAGATCCGGCGTATTTGCGTGACCTCGGTGTCGAGAACGTGATGGCCCGAAGTGAGCTCGAAGGACCGTCCCGTCCGCTTGATGAACAGCGGTTCGATGCTGCCATCGACTCGGTCGGAGGCGAGACGCTCGGTAATATCCTCAGCCGAACGCGCTACGAAGGGACCGTCGTCGCGTGTGGGCTTGCCGGTGGCCATGAGCTCCACACGACCGTCTATCCGTTCATCTTACGAGGCGTACGGCTCATCGGCATCGATTCGGTCATGCAACCGATCGCCCGTCGCGTGAAAGCGTGGGAACGGCTCCATGAGCTGGTCGACACACGCGTGCTGAACCATATGGTCCATGAGATTCCGCTGCACGACGTCCCGCGTCACGCCGAGGCGATGATGCGCGGCGAACTGAGCGGCCGGACCGTCGTCCGCATCCACGACTAAAATAAACAGGGCTGAATCCTTCGATTCAGCCCTGTCTCTGTATTCTCCATGGTGGTGGAATTATAACGTGAATCCGGCTGGTGCGTCTTTGACGACGACAATCACCTTGCCTTGATCTAATTTCTTCTCGAGTTGATCCGCTTCGGTCGATGAGAAACCGAGCTGTTCGAACTGGGCTCGGAGTTCGTCCCCTTTTTTACGGAACAAGTTTTTCGCGGCCGTCCCCAGGCCGACGTCCGATGCCGTCACCGTATTCGCATCGGCGTTATCGGCCACACGGTCGGTCCGGTCATCGTCGTGGGTGACGACATAAATGTGCTTGTCCTCAATCCCTTTCGCTTTCATCGATTGAATGGCGGTCACAACTTCTTCATCGTTTGTAAACTCTTTGTACAAAACTGACATGTCTGTTCTCCTCCTTCGATAGCGTTACATGAATAGTTATTACCTTCTTTTCCTAAAATGACACATTAAAAAACGATGACAATTGTCATCGTTTCGTTAAACGGCCGGTTCTTGGCCCTTCAATTTTTTTAATTCATCGAGCAGGATGTCTGATTCGTTGAAAGGAATCGACTCTCGGCCGACGCGTTCGACGTGGTCATGCCCTTTTCCGACGACGACAATCCGTTTGCCGTCGAACGCTTGTTGCGCCGCGTGGCGCAGGGCGTCCCGTCGTTCCTCGAACGTCACGTAATGTGTGTTCGCGTCAATCCCTTCAAGTAGCCCGTCGATGATTTGCTTCGGGTCTTCCGTGCGCACGTCATGCACTGTCACAATCAAGTCGTTCGAATAACGACTCGCGATGCGACCCATCTCCGCCCGTTTGGTCGGATCCCGGTCGCCCGCCGCACTCAACACGACAACAAGTTCACGTTCCCCTTGCTGAAGCGTCGACAGACACTTCTCGAGGCCGTCAGGCGTATGGGCATAATCGAGATAAATCTCGGCGTCTTCCGTATCGAGTCGTTCGAGCCGCCCTTTCGGAAGCGTGAGACCCGGCACGTTGGCGATGATTGAACGCAGCATCAGTTCCGATGTGGAGACGAGACCGATGGCCGCGGCCAAGTTGGCCGCATTGAAGGCGCCCATGAAGCGGACCGGGGCCTCAATCGTCAGCGCGTTCATTTTGACGACGACCGTCTGGTCATGCCAGATGACTTGAATATCAGCCGGTACGTCGGCATGCGTGCTGTACATAATGCGCCGACGAGTCGGAGCAAACGCGGCCATCGTTTTGCTGGCCGGGTCTTCGGCGTTCAACACGATGGCATCTCCGTTCGTCGTCTCGACTTGTTCGAACAATCGGGCTTTGGCTCGGGCGTACTCATCCATCGAGCGATGATAATCCAAATGGTCATGCGTCAAGTTCGTGAACGCCGCCGCGTGAAACCGCACTCCCTCGACGCGTCCTTCCATCATCGCATGCGAGGAGACCTCGACGACACAATCGGTCACGCCGGCATCGGCCATCTCGGCCAGCAAACGATGTAAGACGACAGCCTCAGGCGTCGTATTTGGTGTGTTTAATGTTTGATCTTTATAACGTGCTCCAATCGTGCTGACAATTCCGACCGGTCGGCCGGACAGACGAAATAAATCATATGTCAATGTCGCGGTCGTCGTCTTCCCGTTCGTACCGGTGACACCGTAAATGCGCATCCGATGTGAGGGATGGTCATAAAAGGCACTGGCCACCACGCCGGCTGTCCGCTTCGTGTCCGCGACGACAAGGTTCGGCACCTCAAGGTCAAGCGGGTATTCCGAGATGACAGCAACCGCTCCTTTGGAGACGGCGTCCTCAGCGAATTCATGTCCGTCCACCGTATAGCCGCGGATACAGATAAATAAATTCCCTGGACTGACCTTTCTGGAATCTGTCTCAATTCCGGTCACCCATGGATCGCGTTCGATGTCATCCATCTCATTTCCTAGAATGGCGGATAAACGTTTCGTCCTCATGCTGTGTACTTCCTTTCTCATGGGTGTCGCTAGGTTCGCAAACCTTATCGTCATGGTACTAGATATTAGGCTGTAATGGAGATGACAAATATATTACTTCCCTTTTTACGTGCGATACAATCGCCCAACCAAAAAATTCCTAGTCCAGGACGGGACTAGGAATGTATTTCGCTGTCGGTGAACCGAAGTCCTTGCTCGTGAAGCGCGGTTTCCAAGATTCGCAGCACACTTGGCCCGACCCCATGCAAGGCCGCAATCTCTCGTTTCGTATACGTGGCCAACTGTTCAATCGTATCGATATAGGCGGCCCGAAGCGCCCGTTCGGCCGGTGCCGAACATTTTGGAAGTGGCGTCATCCGATTCCCTCCTCTCGTCCTGAGGCACGTTCAATCGTCGGGAGACAGGCGAGGACACGTTCCATACAAAATGTTCGACGCGCTTGTTTGTTTACGTCCCAGGCGACGAGTCGATCGCCTTGCAGCTTCATCAGCTTGACACGTCGCTTCGAAATGACCCCGTTCCGATCGATATACATCATTTCCACGACCCGTCCGTTCCGCATCCAACGCATGACTTCTTGCCTCATCTGATCTCCCTCCTTTGTTACTCTTAGTATACAGAACATTTGTTCGTAATTCCAGTCTGGAGGTGTGTGTTCGCACAATTTCACGTATGCTAGAAGAAACGAATGTTTCGTGAAAGGGGTATACCCAATATGACCTATTTGCTGTTGGCCGTTTTGGCCATCGTCCTATTCATCTCCATGATTTATGCCGCCAAAGCCTTACCGAATTTACGAAATGTCTTATTCAACCGCGGCAGCCTGTTCGGTCAAGACACCGAGACCATCACGTGTCCGAACTGTAAAAAAACGTTCAAACGGTCCGGTGGGAACACACAGACATGCCCGCACTGTTATACGTCGTTTTAACTACAAAACAGCCAACATTCCGCTCATCAGCGGAACGTTGGCTGTTTTTGAATGTGCTCGAATCGGAAAGTAACCGTTTACGTTCACCCCATAAGTGAAATAAGAAGGTTACGTCATTTGCCCGCAACCCAACCACGAGAGAGTTCTCATTCTGAAGGAGTCCACCATGTCATTCATATCCGATCACGATTTATACGCACGCATGTTAAACCGCGACACGTCCGCGCTCGAACTGTTGTACGACCGCTATGAGCGCATCTTATACTCGCTCGCCCTCCGCTTGACGACGCGAGCCGACTTGGCCGAGGCTGTCCTATCCGAGGTATTCACCGAGCTTTGGAAGCATCGTCTGCCGCTCGATTTGACGACCCATCGGCTGAGAACCCATTTGTTCGAACGTGTGGAGACCGCAGCGCTACGTCTAGTTACGAGCGCTTAAACCCGTCTACCGCACCGCTCGATGTAACACTTCTAGAATCCCATCCGCATACATGCCCTCGGTGACACGACCATGTGCTCGTTTGGCTTCTTCCGTCCCGTTGCCGAGTACATAACCGTTGCCGACATATCGCAACATCCCTAAATCGTTCCCGCTGTCACCGAACGCGAAGGCGTGCTCGGTCTGAAACATATATCGGTCGCACACGTAGTCAACTGCAGCGATTTTCCCCGCCCCTTGTGGGATGAAATCGATATCGTAGGCACCTGCTGGATCCCCGGCGAGCGGGTTGCAGCGACTGACATTGACCGCAATTCCGAAATCACGGGCGCTCGAACGAATGTGCTCGAGCTCATCCTCGCTCTCGCCGAAGTAATAATAATTGTGCATCCAGCCGCTTGTGCCAAGGTTCGTCTGTGGTTCAATCGTGAGTGTTCGCCCTAGCCTGTCGACGACTTGGGTGACGCGGTCTGAAAAGTCATCGGGAAACCGCGACGAATAACCGGAATCGAGCTCCAGTTGTCCGGACGCTGTCACTTGATACAGCTCTGTCCCGAGACTCGCCGCAATCCGGTGCGGGAAATAACGCATGTCTGCCCGTGCCATTTTTTCTCGAATCGTTTCAAGTGAACTCCCCGTCACCCACATCGTCGAGAACCGATGTGAGTGCAAATCGAGAAAGTCTTCAAGTTGGCGCAATCGCTCCAACTGGTCAACAGAGCAAGCATGCGGAAAATACGTCTCATCAAAATCAAAACAGACGAGCACCCGTCCCTCGCTAGTAAATCGTTTCATGGTCATCCTCCTTGTGTCGTCATACCCCATCTCGTATAGTAAAAGAGAAAGGACGTGGCATCATGAAAAATCGATTAAGCCGTTACTACTGTCAGTATAGCGGAATCGTGATCGGGTTCGGGCTCGTCTTCACCTTTTTGTTTGGGGTCCGGTCCTATTCGGTCTGGCAACAATGGCTCCCGAGCGGCTCGGCGCTTCTCGTCACTTTGTTCACAGCAACGCTGTTCAGTTACGTGACCTACCGCCTGCTCAGCGCCTTGAATCTACGCCTGTTCCGCCGTATCGGAGGGATGACGTCCAGTTGTTCCCGTTAGACGCGGGGAAATCTTGACTGTTCACAAAATAGTCACGTCAAATAGGCATCCATTTTACGGTTTCATCCGTTAGATCAATACAAGGGATTCCCTTATGTGTAAAGGAGCAAGCCATGACTGATATTGAATTGTACGAGCGTGTCAGGCAAAAAGACAAACAAGCGCTCGAGACACTTTATGACCGCTATGAACGAATCCTCTACGCGTTCGTCATGCAGTTGACGAAAGACCGCGACCTCGCCGAAGAAGCGATGCAAGAAGTATTCATCAAGCTATGGCGCGGTGGCGGCGTGTATGATGAGACAAAAGGAAAATTCAAATCGTGGCTGTTCACGATGAGCCGTCACGTCACAATCGACTTGATTCGCAAACGAAAACCTGACCTGCAACTGGATGAGTCCTACGCGGAAGCCATCCCGTCCCCGGCCCCGTCCGTCGAGACCGAGGTCGAATGGCAAGAAGAGCGGACCCAAATCGAGACGGCGATGGCCGAACTGCCGGCCGAGCAACAACAAGTCGTCCGTCTCATGTACTTCCAAGGGCTCAGCCAACAAAAGATTGCCGATACGTGCGGCATCCCGCTCGGTACTGTAAAAGGAAGGATTCGATTAGCGTTGAAACAGTTACGAAGGCATTTATCCCATGATTTGAATGATAAGGAGGTGGAACGATGAACGCTTGTGACCAATTGATCGATTATTTCAACCAGCATTTGACAGAAGACGAACGCATCCGGTTTGAAGCGCATCTCGCGACATGTCAAACATGTCAAGAAGAGCTCGAACAACTCGAGGCCCTCGTCGGCGGCGTCGCGTTCCTCTCTGAACCGGCTGAACCGCCAAGCGGGATGAAGGCACGCATCCTCGACAACGTGTTCGCAGAAGACAAGACGGAGACGGAGTCGAAGCAAGACGAACCGACCCCGATCACACCGTTCACAACCACGAAGAAGAAACAGAAGACGCCATGGGGGGCGCTCGCTCTCGCGGCCGCACTCATGCTCTCCTTGATCGGGAACGGCTATCTGCTCTTGAACCAAGATGATCCGAGCGGAATCGCCTTGACCGAGACCGTCCCGCTCGAAGGCGAATCGGAAGGCGTGGCTTACCTCGCCGAACAGGACGGCCAGCGCCAGCTCATCGTCCAGACGAACGGACTCGATGCGCTCGAAGCGAACGAAGTGTATCAAGTTTGGTTGTTAAAAGACGGCTCGCCGATTCCGACCGGGGCGTTCGTCACGGACGACAAAGGGAACGGGACCGTCATCTATACGCTCGATTCGACCGAATCAGAGATGGACTGGGATACCGTTGCTGTCACGAAAGAACCCGAACGGGGCAACACGGCACCCGAGGGCGACATCGTGCTCAGTGCCAGCCTATAAGCAAGGACCGAATGACCTGACGCACCGCGCGTACGTGTCATTCGGTTCTTTTTTCGTTATGATGATAGAAAAGGAGTGGTACATATGCGTCAGCCTAAAATTGGTGTCGTCGGTCTCGGCGGCATCGCTCAGAAAGCGTACTTACCGATTTTAACGAACAGCACGTCGTTCGAACTCGTCGGTGCCTATTCCCCGACCGTCGCCAAACGTGAGGCGATCTGTCGGGCCCACCGGATGGAATCATTCACGGGACTGCCCGAGCTCGCGGCAGCCGTCGACGCGGCGTTCGTCCACAGTTCGACCGAGACGCATTTCGACGTCGTCTCTTATCTGCTCGCAAACGGTGTCGATGTGTATGTCGATAAACCACTCGCTGCGACAATCGAACAGGCGGAACGTCTCGTCGAGCTGGCCGAGCAGACGAACCGGAAGCTCATGGTTGGCTTCAATCGCCGGTTCGCCCCGATGTATCAGCACGTGAAAGCAGCAGCCCCATTCCACACGCTCGACTTCGTCAAGCATCGCGGGGACGGATTGCGCGGCCACGACTATCAGTTCACATTGCTCGATGACTATTTGCATGTCGTCGACACGCTCCGGTACTTCGCCGGAAGCGAGTTGCGCTTAGTGACGGGCCAAATCGCGACGACCGAGGCGAACGGTCTCCACTTCGCGCGCCATATCTGGCAAGACGAGCACGGACTGCACACGACGTCGATGCACCGTAAAGCCGGGACGAATCATGAAGGACTCAGCGCCATCCGCGACGGACTGCGCGTGACGGTCGATGAGATGGTGACGCTTCAACGGTTCGAGCACGGCGCCCATTCAACGAAGACGTTCGGGTCATGGGACACGCTCCTGACCCAACGAGGCTTCCAAGGGGCAATCGACCACTTTATATCGGCAGTGACCGAGGATACAGCCATCATGACGGACGGTCGTGAGGCGCTCCTCACACAACAGCTGGTGACGGATTTGTTCGGCTCACACTAAAAGGAGGCGTATCAAATGGATTTCTTTTTCTACATTATGGTCATCGTCGTCGTGTCCATCGCCGCAGATACATTTAATAAGACACGGAAGGCGCGTTTAGAAGAACTTCGACTCAAAATCGAGCAAGAGAAACTCGCGATTCAGCGGCTCGAACTCGAGATGAAGCGCGACGAAGACAAACTCGATCATCACGGATTTTAAAAAGACGATCGGCCCAGAGCGGGTCGGTCGTCTTTGGTTATAAGATATGGCGCTCCTCAGCTTGACGTGTCTCGCGGACACGCTTTTGCCGTCGCTCGTCGAGTGTCGACCACGTGACGGCCATGACGATACAGGCGGCGCCGATAAAGAAGTTGCGGTCGAGTCGTTCGTCGAGGACGAGCCAGCCGAGGTAACCCCCGACGAGCGGTTGGAAGAAGAAGAACAGCGAACCGACGCTCGCATCCATGAGTTCGAGCCCTTTGTTCCAAAAGAAGAACGCCCCGGCTGTCGAGATGATGCCGACATACAATACGCTCATCCACAGCACCATGGTCATATTCGGTAAGCCGGATGCGGCCACTTCCACTCCCATGAGCGGCGTCATCAACACGAAGGCGATACCGATGGCGAACGTCGTGATCGTCAACGACGACATCGTCTCGGATGCGATTTTCACATAGATGGACATGAGCGCCCACGTGACGGCCGCACCGACCAAGACGAGGCTCCCGATGAAATACGTGCCTTCGACGTGCCAACCGACAACGATGATGACACCGAGCGTCGCCAACAGGAGTGACCCGATTTTGACAGGTGTGAGCCGCTCTTTCAAGATGACTCGGGCGAAAATCACCATGAACGCCGGTGTCGCCGCCGTGACGAGCGATCCCGTATGGGCGTCGGATAGTTTCGTGCCAATGAACTGAAACGAAATCGAGGCAACGTATCCGATGACGCCGACGAGCGCAATCCATTTCCAGTCGCGTCGACCGATTTGCTCGCGCCCGAACGCCCACCACATCGCGAACAGGACGACAAACGCGACGGCATAGCGCATCCAGATGAGCGTGAACGGTTCGATATAGCCGAGCGCATATTTACTGACGACGTACATCCCGCCCCAAATACTGGCGGCGAGCGTTAAACTGATGGCACCGAGCCATTCCTTGCGCATGGCGTCCCTCCTTCCTGATGTCTAAACAATACGACATCGGTCCTCGATATTCCTGTCCCCTAGTTGTCGAACAAGCCGAAATCGCTTACAATGAGCGTAATGATGATAGAAAGGAGGGAGAAAGGTGAACTTTGTCGGACGTACGCATTGGTCAACAGAACATTTGTACATTTTGCGTGCGATTTTTCACGATGTCGCATAATCACAGGACCCGTCTGTCCTTTTTTAGACATTGCTGAAATACGACAAAGCGCCTCTCTCTCTTGCCGAGCGCTTCTTTGCGCTCGGCTTTTTTGATAGGCCTCTACTTTAGGAGGAACCACTCATGTTAATCGAGTTACAACACATCCAAAAACAATTTGGCGGTCATGCCGTCTTGACCGATGCCAATCTTCATGTGAACGCCGGCGAACGAATCGGGCTTGTCGGGCGAAACGGGAGCGGCAAGACGACGCTTCTGCGTCTCATCGTCGGTGCCGATTCGCCAGACGAAGGGACCATTTATCGCAAGCAACGGTTACACATCGGCTATTTGGCCCAAATCCCGGCCCATCCCGGTAAATCAGGTCGAGACGTGCTCTACACCGCGTTCGCCGAGTTGACGCGACTCGGTGACGAGATGCGACAGCTCGAGGAACAGATGGCCTCAAATGACGACATCGACGCGCTGCTCGAGACGTACGGTACCTTGCAGACGCGCTATGAGAACGGTGGCGGGTACGTCATCGATTCAAAAGTGAACGCGATGATCGACGGGCTGCGCCTGACCCGCTTCGTCGACCGACCGTTCGATACGCTCAGTGGCGGCGAACGGACCAAAGTCGGCCTCGCCTTGGCATTGCTCCAAGAACCGGAACTGCTCATCCTGGACGAACCGACGAACCATCTCGATTTAGAGGCGATGGCTTGGCTCGAGACGTTCCTGCGTGAAAGTCCGTCCACGTTACTCCTCGTCTCGCACGACCGCGTCTTTCTCGATGCAGTCGCCACGCGCATCGTCGAGTGCGAGGACGGGAAATTGACGAGTTTTGACGGCAATTACAGCGCGTTCGTTGCGCAAAAAGAAAAACGATTGCTCGATCAGTTCCACGCCTACACGGAGCAACAAAAGAAAATCAAGAAGATGAAAGAGACGATTCGCCAGCTTCGGCAATGGGCGAACGAGGGCAATCCGCCGAACGAGAAATTTTACCGCCGTGCCAAATCGATGGAGAAGGCGCTCGCCCGCATCGAGACGATTAAGCGCCCTCGCCTCGAAGCCGTCCAACCGGACATCCAGTTCACAGCGAACGGACGGACCGGCCGTGATGTGTTCGAGGCGACCGATGTGACCGTCAGTTACGATCGGACCATCTTCGAGCACGTGTCGTTCTACACCGGTCACGGGGAGCGTGTCGCCATCGTCGGTCCGAACGGGAGCGGTAAATCGACACTGTTGAAAGTGTTACTCGGTCAACTCGAACCGACGACGGGTACGGTAAGACGAGCGGAACGGGCCCGCATCGGCTACTTGTCCCAACACATCGACTTCGAGGACTCCCACCGGCTCATCGAGGCGTTCCGCGACCGGATTGCCGTCGACGAGGGAAAGGCCCGTCAACTGTTGGCCCAATTCCTCTTCTATGGTGCGAGCGTCTTTAAACCGGTCAAAGATTTGAGCGGTGGCGAGAAGATGCGGCTCATGCTCGCCATTCTCATGCATGAGGATGTGAACGTGCTCGTCTTGGACGAACCGACGAACCACCTCGACATTGAAGCACGCGAAGCGCTTGAAGACGCGCTCGATCGTTTCACCGGAACGCTCGTCGCCGTCTCGCACGACCGCTACTTCTTGAACAAACTGTTCCCCGTCACCTATTGGCTTGACGTTACAGCGACACGTTTCCCGGGAAATGTCACGTATGCGCTCGAAAAACGCCAGTACGAACCGGAAGCAGTCGTGGAGGTACCGAAGAAAACGAAATCAACAGAAGCGACCGTGACGGCGGTCGAGGCTCGAGACATCTCGGCGGATGAGGCTCGTCTGTCTGCGCTTGAAGAAGCGCATCAGGAACTTCTTCATCAGATGAATAAGACGAACGACCTCACCGAGCTGATGACGTTGCAACACCGGGCCGATGTCCTCCAAGCTGACATCGACACGCTGCTTGACCAACTCCTAGAATCGATGTAATGAAAAACGACGCCGGCTTAACGGCGTCGTTTTTGTTCGAACCAAGATTGAACGAGAAACCCGGTCACACCGAGCGCCATCAAAAAATAGGGCACGATCCGTGGGACTCCGCCTGCTTCTCCCATCGTCGTCAGAATCACTCCGCTCACGAACGTCCCGAGCCAATAAATCTTTGGCATACCCTCACTCCTCTACAACTTTCCTCTACGTCTGCTACTCGACCAAGATCCAGCAACTAACGCGACTTGCAGCAACAACTTGCGATTCATTATAACATTTCAGGCGACACGGGTACCCTCGTACGTGTACGGTTTAACGTCCGCGGACGGGGCCGGACACCGCCTATACGTTTCAAGTCAAGCGATCGGCGAACGACCGGTCCGCGTCACAACCTTCGCCCCATAAGAAAAGCGCCACAAACGTGGCGCTTCCGGTGAGCGTTTCTAGAAAAGCGGACTTTCAACCGACCGAGAATTTTCCCGGCCGACCGTCCCATGCGGTACATGAATATAAACTAGAAATCGGACGTGGTTCAGAACGTGATTTCGGGGCGTGCGTTCGTCTGAACAGCAATCAAGTCCTTGACGGGAATCTCGTCTCCACAATGACTCTGACTGCGTTTTGACGGATGTGGTTGAAATCAATCATGAACCTCATCGGGCCCACCTTTTTTTGAAACACCGAGTTGCCTAAACGTCTAGTCTCCCACCGATTCTCTTTTGTCTGCCCCTCACCCCTTACGCGAGGTCAGGTGGACGACAGCTTGAACGAGGAGAGTCGTCTAGTCAGCCGATGCTTCATCCAACATGTCTCTCATTTCACCGAGCCGGCCTCAGTTAAACAACGATGGAATCTTTGTTTCATCCGTTGCCCCCTTTCAGCTCAACACGTTGAATGAGGACTACACAGATACATTAACCGTTTTATCGATTGACGAATCCTTGTTCACCATTTCTCCAAAAATTAGTTATCGATATAGTGGTCGAGCGCATAGGCGACGCCGTCCGCTTCGACATCTTTCGTGATATGGGTACTGATGTCTTTCAACGGATCGACGGCGTTCCCCATCGCGATCCGTGTTTCCGCCACTTCAAACATCGAGATATCATTCAAGTTGTCACCGATGGCCACGATGTCTGATTGCGGGATGTTATGATGCTCCGCTAACTGCGTCAACGCCATCCCTTTGCTTGCGTTCGGATGACCGATTTCAATCTTTGTCCAGCCCGCCGTCGTGATTAAAATATCTGTCCGTGGTTCATACAATTTCCGGAGCTCATGCAGCTTGCGCCGGTCGAACGAATAGACGAACACTTTATACACTTCGTCGGCCTCGAAGTCGATGTCCTCAATCGCATCGACGTATGTCAACCCGAATTGTTCGTTTTGAATCTCGATCTCCCGCTCGCCCCACTCTCGTGTGAACGATTGATCATGTGGCAACACCTCGTCCAACTCACCCTTCAACAAATCGGTGCCCGATCGGAGCACTTTCACTCCGGCGTTCGTATAGAATTCAACGTACGCTCCGTGCTCGTGGGCCACATCCCACAACTCTTGCACGACATCTTTCGGGAGCGCATGGTAATAAATCCGCTCATTTTCATAGAAGGCGATTGCGCCGTTCCCTGACAAAATCGGGCACGACAAATCGCTCCGCTTCAACAGCTCCTCAATATCATGAATCGAACGTCCGGAAGAAATCGAGACTAAATCCCCTTTGGCCTGACGCCGGCGAATTGCCTCTTGGTTCGCCTCCGTGATGACACCTGTCCGAGATAATAGCGTCCCGTCTAAATCGATGGCAATTAGTTTCATGTCCTCTTCTCCTTTCACGTGGGTCTGATCACCCAATTCCCTCAGATTGACTCTCTCCATTTCATCATCACATATACACGCGCGAGAAGCACGTGCGAACCATGCCCGAACTGCGGTCATTCGTGTTGACACGCCATGCCCTGATTGCTACGCTTTTGTCAGCATGACACGCAAGTCAAAGGGGGAAATGATATGGCTCAAGATTTCACACGGGCGTACGCAGAAACACGCGACGCCAGCGACTCGCTCGCACCATACCGGGGAGAATTTTATTTGCCGCAAGACGGCATTTATATGGACGGTAACTCGCTCGGCCTGTTATCGAAACGGGCCGAACGGACGTTACTCGAATCACTGAGCGATTGGAAAGAGCTCGGGATTGATGGGTGGATGTCGGGACGCCACCCTTGGTTCAACTTATCGGAACAATTAGCCGCACTTAACGCCCCACTCGTCGGAGCCAGAGCCGAAGAAGTGATGGTCACCGGGTCGACGACGGTCAACTTGCACCAACTCGTCGCCTCATTCTTTAAACCGGAAGGCAAGCGGACGAAGATTTTAGCCGACACGCTCACCTTCCCATCTGACATCTACGCCTTGAAGAGTCAACTCGAGCTCCGTGGACTCGACCCGAGCGAACATTTGGTTCAAGTCTCGAGCCTGGACGGACGCTATTTGAAGGAAGAAGACATCATCGCAGCGATGACGGACGAGATCGCCTTGATCGTCTTGCCGACCGTCCTCTATCGCAGCGGACAAATTCTCGATATGGCCCGTCTCGCCAAGGCGGCGCATGAACGGGATATCTTGATCGGCTTTGACGCCTGCCATTCGGTCGGCGCCATCCCGCACGCATTCCACGACTGGGGTGTCGATTTTGCCTACTGGTGCAACTATAAACATTTGAACGGCGGACCGGGCAGTGTCGGCGGCCTGTTCGTCCATGAACGTCATTTCGGGACAACACCTGGCCTGGCCGGTTGGTTCGGTTCACGCAAAGATAAACAGTTCGATATGGATCACACGATGACGCCGGCCGATGACGCCGGAGCGTTCCAAATCGGGACACCGCACGTCTTGAGCCTGGCCCCGCAACTTGGTGCCCTCGAGATGTTCAACGAGGTCGGGATGGACGCCATCCGTGAGAAATCACTCGCTTTGACGACGTATATGACTGCATTAATTGATGAGGTGCTCGCCCCATACGGATTCGTCATCGGCAGCCCGCGCAACGAGACGCAACGCGGTGCCCATTTGAGCCTCGAGCATCCGGAGGCGGCCCGCATCTGTAAAGCGCTCAAACAGCATCGCGTCATTCCGGATTTCCGGGCCCCGAACATCATCCGACTCGCACCGGTCGCGCTCTACAACACGTTCACCGATGTGTATGATGTCGTGATGACGTTACAGACAATTATGGAAAACAAAGAATACGAGGCGTTCGAGAACGTCCGCGAAGTCGTGGCCTAAGGAGAATCGATATGAGTGAACGGATTGAACATAAAGTCGAGCAATCGATTCAGACAGACTTTTCAAAAGACATGTCATACGGTGACTATTTACAACTCGACCCGATTTTATCGAGTCAGCACCGCTTATCGGACCATCATGACGAGATGCTGTTCATCATTATCCATCAGACGAGTGAGCTGTGGATGAAATTGATTTTGCATGAACTGACGGCAGCCGTGACCGCCATCGAGACGGGAGAGCTCGAGCGTTCGTTCAAGATGCTCGCCCGCGTCTCGAAGATTCAACAACAGCTCATCCAGTCGTGGAGCGTCCTCGCGACGTTGACCCCGGCTGAATATTTGGAGTTCCGGGACAAACTCGGTTCGTCTTCTGGTTTCCAATCGTATCAGAACCGCCAAATCGAGTTCGCGCTCGGCTTTAAGAACGCGCGCACACTCAGCGTGTACGCCCATGACGAGAAATTGTATCCGCTTCTCGAGTCGTCGCTACAGGCACCGAGCATCTATGACATGACCGTCCGCGAAATGCATCGCCGTGGTCTCGCCATCGATGACGCCGTGCTCAACCGTGACGTCACGAAAGACTGGGAATGGAACGAAAGCGTCGAAACGGCTTGGGCCGAGGTGTACCGGGACGTGGACAAGTATTGGGACTTGTATGAGCTCGGAGAGAAACTGCTCGATATCGGCAGCCAACAGCAGATGTGGCGCTTCAACCATATGAGCACGGTCGAGCGAATTATCGGTCAAAAGATGGGAACCGGCGGCTCGTCCGGCGTCAACTATTTGCGACGCGTCCTCGACCATCGCTTCTTCCCTGAACTTTGGACCGTCCGGACAAAACTGTGAGGAGGACGAACACGATGACATGGATTGATGTTTCGCAACCACTCGAAGATTCCATCACGACATGGCCAGGTGACACGGCGTTCCGTTACGAAATCGCTTGGCCGATGGCCGACAGCGGTTCGGTCAATGTCGGGAAAGTGACGATGAGCCTGCATACAGGCACGCACATCGATGCCCCGTTCCATTTCGACGACGCCGGACAGCGCGTCATCGACCTTGATCCCGGTCTCTATATCGGCCCGGCCCGAGTCATCCATCTCCCTGGCCGCGAACGAATCGAGGCGACGGACTTGGACGGCTTTGACTTGACCGGCGTCGAGCGATTAATTTTAAAGACGGACGGCTGGCCGAATAAGCAGGAGTTCCCGAGCCATATCCCTGAACTCACACCTTCACTCGCCGACCGGCTCGGCGAACTTGGGATTTACTTGATCGGTCTCGATTTGCCGTCAGTCGACGCAATCGACAGTAAAGAGATGGCGGCGCATCATGCACTCGCCCGGAATGGGGTCCATATTCTCGAAGGACTCGTTCTCGACCATATCGCCCCTGGTGATTACGAATTGAACGCCGTGCCGCTCCCAATCGTCAAAGGAGATGGCAGTCCGGTGCGCGCGCTCTTGCGTTCGCTCGATTGAACAAACACCCCTTCGCTTGAAGGGGTGTTTTCAGTCTTCCTGCATGACTTCACTCGAACTTTTACGATGATCGAACCGTTTCGAGATTTGCACTTTGTAAGCCATGTTCGCCTCATAGTCTTTCGAGAACACACCAGCGTACAACAGGTCGAGCAGACAATGAATCGAATCGTTCGTCGTGAAGCTCCCAATTTTCGAGTAGAGGCGCTCACGGGTCGTCAAACGGAGCGTGCAGTCGGCCTGATGCGAGATCGCGTTCTCTCCGAGACTCGTTAAGGCGAGCACCGGCACACGTTGTTTCTTTAAGTAAGGAATAAGCCCGACCGTATAATCACTTTCCCCCGTATATGAGATCAGGAGCGCGCACGTCGTTTCGTCCGAGTTGGCCGCTTCGAACTCGGCGTCGAATTCGCAGAGACTGACTTGCTTGCCGATTCGGTTCATCTTTGACTTGAAGTCGTGACAGAGCAACAAATTATGGATGACAGAAAAGACTTTGATGTGCCGCGCCTCACACAACATCGTTACGGCCTGCTCGAACGCCTCGTGATCGAGCAACGACAGCGTATCCTCAATCGTCATCTGCTTGAGCGCAGCCAGCTTGTTCGCCACGACCATCAAGTTGTCCTTGGGTGAGAATGGCTCATTGGCATCGATATCCGAGAAGTGACGATTCAAATACTCGATTTCTTCCAAAAATTGTTCCTTCAACTCGAGCCAACCCGCAAACTCCAATTTCATGGCGATACGACTTAATATCGACGGGTGTGTATACGTCACCTCGGCGATTTGTTTCATCGTCTTGTCGTGGATTCGCTCCCGTTCGGCGAACAAATAGTCGATGACGGTCCGTTCCGATTTAGAGAACAGGTCTTGTTTCATTTTCTCGGTCAATAGCATGTCCGGTCTCCTCTCGTAAATTGAATTCACAAAAATAAGTATATATGCGTTTTATTTTGTAAACGCTTTCGGAGTTGTCTGTAAATCTATTGTGTTCATTTTTCTTTATTTTATACTGAAATGGACATGAGAAGTTGCATTCAGCCAGCAAATATATTTACACATCCATAAATTTTTTGTGAACAAATGAGGAGGAGATTGAAATGACAACCGGAATCAAGCTCGTCACCATTGGGGGCGGCAGCAGCTACACACCAGAATTGATGGAAGGGTTCATCAAGCGTTACGAAGAGTTACCCATCCGTGAGATTTGGCTCGTCGATATCGAAGCCGGCCAAGACAAGCTCGACATCGTCGGACAGATGGCGCAGCGGATGTGGGACGCATCCCCTTATGACGTCAAAGTCCACTTGACGCTCGACCGTCGAGAAGCGTTACAAGACGCCGACTTCGTCACGACCCAGTTCCGTGTCGGTTTGCTCGACGCCCGAATCAAAGACGAACGAATCCCGCTCTCGTACGGCATGGTCGGCCAAGAGACGAACGGGGCCGGCGGCATCTTGAAGGCGTTCCGTACCATTCCTGTCATCCTTGATATCGTCGAAGACATGAAACAGCTCTGTCCGGACGCCTGGCTCGTCAACTTCACGAATCCGAGCGGAATGGTGACCGATGCGGTCATCCGTTACGGCAAATGGGACAAAGTCATCGGACTGTGCAACGTGCCGGTCAATGCGATGATGGCAGAACCGGAACTAATCGGCAAGAAACCGGAAGAATTGATTTACTCGTTCGCCGGATTGAACCACTTCCACTGGCACCGGGTTCATGACGTGCATGGTCAAGACGTCACGCGCGACATCATCGACAAGATGTATGACGGTGATTCCGGCATCCCCGCCAATATTCATGACATGCCGTTCTTCCAAGAACAACTGCAACAGATGAATTTGATTCCTTGCGGCTATCACCGATACTACTATCGTGCCGAAGAGATGCTCGCCCACATGCTCGAGGAATATCGGGACCCGTCCGTCGGCACGCGGGCTGAGCAAGTGAAGCAGACGGAAGCCGAGCTGTTCGAGCTCTATAAAGACCCGAACCTCGACCATAAACCGGAGCAACTGTCTAAACGCGGCGGTGCCCACTACTCGGATGCGGCGTGTGAGACGATCGCCTCGATTTACGCCAATAAGAACACACATATCGTCGTCTCGACGAAGAACAACGGGGCCGTCCCTGACCTCGCCCCGGACGATGTCGTCGAAGTATCGGCCTATATCGGTGCGACCGGCGCGAAACCAATCGCATTCGGAACTCTCGCCCCGGCTGAAAAAGGATGGCTCCAAGTCATGAAGAACATGGAGCTGTGCGTCGAAGAAGCGGCCGTGACCGGTGACTACGGACTCGCCCTTCAAGCGTTCATCATCAATCCGCTCATCCCGAGCGGCGAGACCGCGAAACGGGTGCTCGATGAACTGCTCATCGCCCACAAAGCGTACTTGCCGCAGTTCGCCGATAAAATCGCTGAACTCGAAGCGAGCGGCGTCACGATCAAAGACGAAGTCGTTCAAGCACTCCAACCTATTCATCAAGCATAAAAACAGCCGACGCACCTCGAATGCGTCGGCTGTTCATATTATTTAATCAATTCGAGGTCGACCGGGATGTTCTCTTCCACTGTCTCCCCTTTTAAGTGGTTCACAGCAGCCTCGACACCGAGTTTTCCAATCTCCGTCGGTTTCTGCGCGACCGTCGCGGCCATCGTTCCGTCTTCGACCGCCTTGACGGCATCATCCGTCGCATCAAAGCCGATGACTTTGACATCGTTCAAGCCAGCACTGTTCAACGCTTGAACGGCACCGAGCGCCATCTCATCGTTATGAGCGAATACCGCGACGATGTCTTTATTGTCTTGTAGGATGTTCTCCATGACCGTCAACCCTTGGGCCCGGTCAAAGTTAGCCGACTGTTTGGCAACGACGTCAAGTTTTCCGTCAATCGCTTCGTTGAACCCTTGACCACGGTCACGCGTGGCTGACGCTCCTGGAATGCCTTCGAGCTCGACGACTTTCCCGCCTTCACCGACGAGTTCGACCATATATTCACCTGCGAGCTTCCCACCAGCGACGTTATCTGACGCCACGTGCGCGACCACGTCGCCTGACTCGGCGTTACGGTCGACTGTGATGACCGGAATGCCCGCATCGTTCGCACTTTGAACGGCTGCACCGACTGCTTCTGAATCCGTCGGGTTGATGAGAATCAAGTCCATCCCTTTTTGAATCATGTCTTCGACGTCGCTCACTTGTTTGGCTGCATCATTTTGCGCATCGGCCACCGTAAGTGTCGCATCTAGTTCAGTTGCTTGCTCTTCCGCACCGTCTTTCAACGCGACGAAGAACGGGTTGTTTAGTGTCGAAATCGAGAGCCCGATTTTGAAGTCCCCGTCTTTTGTTTCTTGCTCCGAACTTGTCCCCGGTTGTTCCGTCGAACAAGCTGCCATGACGACCATTGTCAATACGAGTAGCCAAGCTGTCCATTTTTTCATCTTCTGTTTTCCCCTTTCGATGATTAAGCGTTTTGTTTCCGATCAAGTAATACCGCGAACAAAATGACGGCACCTTTCACGACAAGTTGGAAGAACGATGAGACGCCAAGAAGGTTCAAGCCGTTGTTCAACGTTCCGATAATAAGCGCCCCAATGAGCGTCCCGACAATCCAGCCTCGTCCACCCGCAAGACTCGTTCCCCCGAGAACGACCGCTGCGATGGCGTCAAGTTCATAAGACGTCCCGGCCGTCGGTTGGGCCGAGTTGAGACGCGATGTTAAAATGATGCCGGCGAGCGCCGCTAACGTACCCGACAACGAGTAAATCAAGACTTTGACTTTATTGACCCCGATGCCCATCAGTTTGGCGGCTTCCTCGTTGCCGCCAATCGCGTACGTATGACGACCGAACGTCGTCTTTTTCAAAATGAAGTACAACACACCGAAAGCGATCAACATCGTCACGGCTGGCACCGGGATGATCCAGAAGTAACCGCGTCCGAGCAGTTCGAACCACGTCGAGTCGCCTAACCCGGTAATCGGACGACCATCCGTATAGACGAGCGTCAACCCCCGGTAAATCGTCATCGTCGCGAGCGTCGCAATGAACGGTGCGACTTTCCCGTATGTGATGACGGCGCCGTTGAACGCACCGAGCACAGCACCGGCGATCAATCCGAGGGCGATGGCCATGACCGCATGTTGTCCATCGACCATCATGCCGGCGACGAACGCCGAAGACAAGGCGAGAATCGAACCAACCGATAAGTCGATACCGCCTGTCAAAATGACGAACGTCATCCCGAACGCAATCAAGGCGTTGATGGACACTTGGCGTAGGACGTTAAAGATGTTGTTCAACGAGAGAAAACCTGGTTCGAGCGCTGTCACCACAACGATGATGGCGAGCAATCCGAATAACGGTCCGAGTTTTTGTCCCCAACCGAGCTTTTGCGGTCGACCTAATGCAGTCGCTGCTTTCAATTCCATATCATTGTCCTCCTGTCGCATATGTCATGACTTTTTCTTGCGTCGCCTCGTCTTTTGCCAACGTTCCGGTGACGACACCTTCTCGCATGACGACAATCCGATCGCTCATCCCGAGTACCTCGGGTAAATCCGACGACACCATGATGATGGCGACGCCCGACTCAGCAAGCTCACTCATGATTGTATAAATCTCTTTTTTCGCCCCGACATCGACACCACGCGTCGGTTCATCAAGAATCAAGACGTCCGGCTCGGCGCCGAGCCATTTGCCGAGGACGATTTTTTGTTGGTTCCCGCCCGAGAGCGACTTCACTTTCTGCTCCATCGAATGATGTTTGACGCGCAGCTTTTTCAAATAACCGTCCGCGAACTGTTCTTCCGCTTGCCGTGAGATGATGGTCCCCTTGGCTCGTTTCTCGAGCGTCGGCAGCGATAAGTTCTCACGTAACGTGAAGTCGAGCAATAACCCTTCGCCTTTTCGGTCTTCCGTCAAGAAGGCGATGCCGTGTCGGATGGCGTCTGCCGGTTGCTTGATTCGGATTTCGGTTCCGTTCAGTTTGACGATGCCTGCTTTGGCTCGGTCGGCTCCGAACAAGGCACGCATCACTTCGGTGCGTCCAGCTCCCATGAGTCCCGAGAAACCGACGATTTCACCGGCCCGAACATCAAACGAGACATTGTGGAACCGGTTACCTATCAATCCATCGACTTCAAGTACGACGTCGCCAATCGTAGCGTTCCGATCCGGATAGCGTTCCCCAATCTCTCGCCCGACCATCTCTTTAACGATTTCTTCGAACGATGTCTCATTGATGCGATGTGTCCCAATCGACACGCCGTCGCGGAGGACCGTGATGCGATCGCATAGTTCAAAAATCTCTTCCATCCGGTGCGAGATATAGATGATCGACACGCCTTGGTCACGTAATGCCCGAGATACCGAGAACAGCGCTCGAATCTCGCGGTCGGTGAGTGCGGCGGTCGGTTCGTCCATGACGATGACTTTCGCATCCGTCATGAGCGCTTTGGCGATCTCGATCATCTGCTGTTGTCCGACAGATAATTGTTTGGCAAGCTGATCGACTTCCATGAACACGTTCAACTCGGCCAAATACTCCCGCGCCCGACGCTTCATCTCTTGCTGCTTGATGACACCGAACGGACCGGTCAATTCCCGTCCGAGAAACAAGTTTTCCATCACGGTCAGCTCCGGTAGTATGTTCAACTCTTGGTGAATAAACGCGATGCCAGCGCGCTCGGCTTCTTTTGGATGTTTGAACTGCCGGACGGCCCCATCGATGACGACTTCCCCTTCATCGAGCGGATGAAGCCCGGTCATCACTTTCATGAGTGTCGATTTACCGGCACCGTTTTCGCCCATCAATGCATGAATTTCGCCGGGTAACAATTCGAAGTCGACGCCTTTCAATACACTGACCGGACCAAACGACTTATGGATGCGCTTCAACTGGATGTGCATCGAACCCCTCCTTAAAATATGACGCCGGCATGTAAAATGACGTTCGCATACGGAGTCGCCTCCCCTGTCCGGATGACGACTTTCGCCTGTTCGACCTCACGCTTGAACGCTTCATGTGAACAAGTTTTAACCGTGTCAAATCGATCGGTCAACGCTTTTGCGATCGGCTCGTTCTCCGTGAACACCTCATCGGCTACGGTAATCTGTTCGATGACCATGTCCGCCTCGACCGCATCTAATACATCGAGGAACGACGGTTCACCGAGACGAAGCGCCAAATCGACTCGCGCCACGCCGTTTGGAATCGGTAGTCCACAGTCCGCGATGACGACCGTGTCCGTATGACCCAAGTCCGCAAAGATTTTGGTCAAATGGCTATTCAAAATCCCATGTTTCTTCATCACACTCGCTCCAATCGTCTCATGACGTCATTTCGGTTCGGCATGCCGCCTTGTGCCCCGAACCCTTCCACGCTCAATCCTGAAGCGACGACAGCGAAGCGTACCGCTTCACGTAACTCGCTTCCTTCCATCAGGGCGGCTGCGAGGGCCCCGTTGAACGTATCCCCTGCCCCCGTCGTATCGACGACATCGGCTTGAATGGCTGGAACGTGCTGAATCGTCTCGCCATCAAAGAAGCGGACACCGTTGACCCCTTCGGTCACAATCAGTTTGTTCGGATAGCGGCGCAGTACCTCATCAAGCGAGACATCTCCGAACAAATCTCGGCACTCATGCTCGTTGGGCGTCACGTAGGTCACATGCTCGAGCAGTTCATCCGTGAGCGGTTGTGACGGAGCCGGATTTAACAGCACCGGGATTTGGCGGGCGCGACAGTATGCACTCACGTGTTCGACCGTCGCAATCGGAATCTCGAGCTGGAGCAAGACGAGCGACTCGTCATCAATCAACTGTTCGAGCTCGGCTTCCGTGAAGACGACCTGTTTGTTCGCCGATTGGACGACGACAATCGAGTTGTCGCCTTCGGCGAGCACGATATGCGCCGTCCCGGTCACTTCGCCGTCAATCGTCCGCAGCTGTTGGGTCCCGACTTCATTCTGTTCAAAGTTTTGGCGGATACGTTGCCCGAACTCATCGGAACCGACGCATCCGACCATCTCGACTCGTCCTCCGAGTCGAGCGGCGGCGACCGCTTGGTTGGCTCCCTTTCCTCCGGGCACCGTCTGAAACGCCTGTCCGATGACGGTCTCCCCTGCCTGCGGACGTTTGTCTGTCGTGACCACTAAATCCATCGATACACTACCGATGACCACAATTCGCTTCATGTGTCATGCCCCTTTCGGATCGTCGTCTGTCGCTCCGTCAACGTGACGGGCAACAAGATTTCTTTCGTAACGGTCTCCTTCTTCTCAATCAAATCAAGGAGTCGCTCGGTCGCACGTCGTCCCATCTCATAGATGGGTTGCGAGATCGTCGTGAGCGGCGGCGATGTCATCTCACCGAGCTCGATGCCATCGTAGCCGATGACTTGCAAATCTTGCGGCACACGCACATTCCGACGCACCGCTTCCTGCAACACCGCGGCCGCGATGACATCATTGGCGGCGAACAATCCATCGAACGGCCAATGCTCATCAAACAGCGTTTGCGCCGCCGTGAGCGCTTCTTTGAACGTGAAACTCGAATGCGTCATGCCGACGAGACGATCTCCCGCGACGTCAAGGAACCCATCCGTCCGTCGCTTCACCGTCTGCAGCTGTTCAGGTCCGCCGATATGAGCGAGCCTTGTCGCACCACAATTCAACAGCGTCTCCGCCGCCAGGCGACCGCCTTCATACCCGTCTGAGATGACGGCGTCAATGCCAGACTTGACGATTCGGTCGAGCGCGACCATCGGCAACTCTAACTTTTCGTAGTTCGGGTTGTCTGAATGGTTCGTCGTGATGATCAGACCGTCGACATGCATCGTCTGAAGCGCGACCAAGTATGACTGTTCTTTCGCCAGTTGCTCGTCCGTGTTGCACAAGACGACTTGATAGCCGTGTTGATTGGCCACGTCTTCAATCGCGCGGGCCAACTGCGGGAAGAACGGGTTGGTGATGTCTGGCATAATCAATCCGATTAGCCCGGACGTTTTGGTGAATAACGAACGAGCCACCCGGTTTGGGGCGTATTCGAGCTCGGCGATGGCCCGTTCCACGGCTTCCCTCGCTTCAGCGCTCACATAGCCGTTATTGTTCATGACACGAGACACGGTTGCGACAGAAACGTTCGCCCGTTTGGCCACTTGTTTGATTGTTGCCATCTCGTCCCCTCCTTTTGGTAACGCTTACAAACACATCATAATGTGTAACCGGTTACATATCAAGTGTTAATTTTCCGGCATCAAAAAAACGTCGGGCTCATCATTGAGCCCGGCGTTCCTCATACTCGTCTTTCGTCACGACGTAGATGAGGCTCTGCACAGTGCGCCCATCTAAGCGCGTCAACTGTTGGGATGTCGTGAACACGTATGTGAATCCTGTCTTTTCGACGACACGGCGCGACTGGTCGTTGAAGTCGAAATGACCGCACCAGATGCGCTCGAGGTCGAGGTCGTCAAAACCGTGACGCATCACTTCATGAACGGCCTCCGGGATGTACCCTTGCCCCCAATGGTCCGGGCTGAGGACATACCCAATCTCGCGTTGCCGGTCATGCTGAATCTCAGGGTCCGGCCGGCGGTCGTGCAACCCGAGACTGCCGATGACTTCACCCGTCTCTTTTAACGTGATGGCCCAGACGTCTTGGTCTTGTTGGAACAGCCGGATGACGTCACGCGTCTCCTCGACCGATTGGTGCGGCGCCCATCCTGCTTTTGGTCCGACCCGCTCGTCTTGCGCGTATCGAAACATCTGTTCAGCGTCCTCGAGTTGAAACGCCCGCAACTGGAGCCGGTCTGTATCAAGTTGAATCATCTTGTTCTTCCTTTCTGTCGTTTCCCTCGGATTCGTTCCGGGAATGAGTCCATGAGGAGGGATGACGATGCCGTTTGATTATGATTTAGATTTTGAAACGATTGATTTCCGTAAACAACCGGAGCTGTATCGAGTCGGACGAGGTGAACAAGGCGTCCTACTCGTCGAACCGTATAAAAGTGAGATTCTCCCCCATTGGCGTTTCAAGACGCCAGACATCGCCAAACAGTCCGCTGATGAGATTATGGAGCTGTTCGAAAAATACCGGGCCAACGATGATTTCGTCGGAATGGATATGGCCCGTAAATTCATCCAGATGGGCTATACCCGGGCGAGACGTTACGCCAACTATAAAGGCGGACGAAAATATAAGGACGACGGCGACATCCACGACCGACAAATCGATGAAGAAAAGGCGGAATCGGCCCGCATCTTCAAGGAACGATGGGACCAACTTCGAGCAGATGAAGACTATTTGAAGCGAAAGAAAGCCCACCAGAAACAGTACGGATGATTACCGGGTCATGACGAGAAAACGGGTCGACCCTTTTTCAAACGAAGTGACCTGTTGAAATCCTAGCCGCTCATAGAGATGGATCGCCCGCTCGTTGAACGCGGCCACCGTCAACCGGAGCGGTTTGCCTTCGCGCGCCGCTTCTTGCATCACCAACTGGACGAACGTACGGCCGTTTCCTTGCCCCGTTCGGTCCGGATGCATGCCGAGCCCGAGGTCGATGTATGTGTCATCGTAGACATATGTATCGTTCGGCACTTGTGCGTATCGGCCGAGACAGTAAAAACCGATCAGTGTACCGTCATAGACGGCCTGATAGGCCATCAGTTCATCCAGCCCTTCCGCTGAAACTTCTTGATTATAAAAGTCATATGGCGACTCATACGTCCACGCTTGAATCGCGTGGGCGTCTTGTCGCGTCATCGAGCGAATGTCCATGACAGCCTCCTTTCTCATGTCTCTTTTTGTTCGTGCTCGTCGGCAAACATTCCTGTCTACATCAAAAAAAGGATGGGTCGCCCCATCCTCACTTCCGTGTCCACGTCGCCGTGATGTCGACGTCGGCCGCATGCATCAAATTATGGATTGGACAACGAGCCTCGACACCTTTCTGGAGCGCCGCAATCCGTTCATCCGATTCGATCGTATCGAGGACGATGTTGACGTGTACTTTCTCAAAATACGTCCGTACTCCTTCAACGCCTTGGAAGCCGCGCGGGTCGAGCGTTCCTTCAGTTACGAACGTCACTCCGTCGTAGTTGAAATCTTGATCTTGCGCCACATAAGCAATCATGATTGTCGTACACGACGACAATGCACCGAGCAAATATTCGAGCGGATTCGGACCGGCGTCCGTTCCGCCGAGACGTTCCGGCTCATCGACGACGAACGGCTCGAGGTCACGCACGTGCACCGTCGTCTTCACACTCGTCGCTTCCCCTTCGGCGCGCATCGTCACTAACGGTTTTTCAGTCATATCGTCTCCTCCTCTATCAAGGTACCATCTTCATTCTCGTTCCCGTTATTTCGGTCCGTGTAACACCTCGTCATAAATCGCATAGTCGTTTTTACCGTGTTGCTTGATTTGATACATCGCCTGATCGGCTTTGTGAATAAGCGTGTCTAAATCTGACCCTTGACCCGGTGCGACGCTGACCCCAATGCTCGCTCGAATCGGAATCGTCTCCCGTCCGAGTCGGAACGGCCGCTCGGCCAATTCGGATTGCAATCGTTCGACGAACGCGACGATCTCGTCTGCTTCGACATCCGTCAAATACATATAAAACTCATCACCGCCGACCCGCGAGGCGAGACCCGTTTCCGGCGTCACCGTTTCGAGCAGGACACCGAGATGAACGAGGAAATCATCACCGACCTGGTGGCCGTACGTATCATTGATACCTTTAAAACCATCGAGGTCGAGAATGACGAGCGCGAGCGTATCCGCTTGCAGTAACGCCTGATCGGCCTGTTCATAAAACGCGCGACGGTTCGCGAGTTTCGTGAGCGGGTCGTGATAGGCGAAGAAGCGAATCGATTGCTCGGCTTCTTTGAACGTATGGACGTCCCGAATCAAAATCATGCCATGAATCTTCTGGTCGATATAGACGAAGTCCCCGTCGATGACGACGTACCGCTCTTGTCCTGATTTTGTCTGAATCTTCGTCTCGAACTCGAGAAACTTCTTTTGCGCATTAAAATGTTGAGTGTAGTGTTCACACCATTCGTCCCGCTTTTTCTCGGGCAATAAATCGATGAAACGCTCATTGACGACTCGGACGGTATGGAACAACATACGCGCAGCCGGGTTCGCACTCTCGATGCGACCGGTATCGTCGACGAGGAGAATTGCCGATGGATTCAAGTTGTAGAGGGTACCGTATCGTTTCGCATAAGACGCGAGGAAATCGAGTCGGTTCATCGCCACGACGAGGGCGACCGTCCAGACGAGGCCCCCATACATATACGCATACGGTGGCATGATGCCACGGAACTGGAAATAGCCGAAGACGATGTCCCAGATGAGGACGGCGACAGCGGTCCAAATGAGCATGCGCAGGACACGTTGATGCTCGGTCCGATCGGCGCGTTTGAGTGCATAGACGAGTAACAGGATGATGAGAAAATGGAACACGTTGCCGACGGTCATCGTCGTCAAATACGATGCGTTGAACTCAGGATAAATCCAGACGCCGACTTGGTCGAACCGCTGACTGTTCAAAATGTTCTCTTGGCGGATGAACGTCAACGCGACCGGCACGAGCGGCAAATAGATGACATACGGATACATCCATTTCGGCAGTTTCGCCCCGACTCCCGTCACTTTGACGATGAAGTGGACGGAACACACAAAAATCAAAATGCCAGCGTTGCCGAACCAATAGGTGACGAAGGCGGGACTGGCTTCAATTGGGGACAGATGTCGTCCAAACTCGGCCAAGAACAACATCGCGTAGCCAAATACGAACAGGCTGAGCAGTCGATGCTCGACTTGGCGAGGGTTCCGGAGCAAAACATCAAGGGCAAGGTGGCTCAATAAGAAAGCCGGAAGTAAATAAACGGCCATATAGAGAAATAGTGTGGTCACGGATAGACCCCTTTCTTCAAACAAATCCATCTCTTACTTTCTCTATCGGTCGAAGCGAATCCTTTCTCGAGTGCGCGGACACATCCATACAAAAAGCGAGCGGAACCAAGTCCGCTCGCAGTCGTCATCTCTTTTTATAACGTGTCTTCGATTGCCGTGTCGCCTTTGACGAGGTCAATCGCTTGATTGTAGGCCGCGTCATGACCGATGAGGTGGGCCAAGAAGGCCGCCACGTCTGCACGTGGAATCTCACCCGTTGAGACGTCGCCCGTCTTCACTTTGCCCGTGCCAGCGTCGTCCGTGAGGGCGCCCGGACGAACGATCGTATACGTCAGTCCGCTCTCCTCGAGCAAACGATCGGCATGATGCTTCGCGACATAGTATGGTTTCATCTCTTCCGGCCATGCCGAACGATCTTCCGCCTTCAAGGCGCTGACCATGACGAACTGTTTTACATTCCCGTTCGCCTGAGCCGCCTCGACACTTTTCGCCGCGCCGTCAAGATCGATTAACAGCGTCTTGTCGGCTCCGGTACTACCGCCCGAACCGGCCGCAAAGATGACCACGTCCATCCCAGACATCGCCTGTTCAAGTGACGACACGTCACCTTCGAGGTCGCCTAATACGGCTTGATAGCCTTTCGATGTAAAGTCGTCGAGTTGCTCTTGTTTCCGCACCATCGCCGTGACTTGATGCTTCCCTTCCTCGTGCAATCGTTCGACGAGCTGTTTTCCAATCTGTCCATTCGCGCCTATTACAAATACGTTCATCTGTCTTCCTCCTCAAGTTGAATTCAGAGACAAGCGAAACGCCGTGTGGCCATGGCCACATCCGGTGCAGAAGCGATGGCCGAGATGACGGCGACGCCGTCCGCCCCGTCGTTCCGAATCATCGAAACGTGTTCCGGTGAGATGCCGCCAATCCCCACGATTGGCAGCTCTCGATACAAGGCTCGAACTTGGCGGATGAGAACCGTCCCGTTCACTGCCCCGGCGTCTTCTTTCGAATTCGTCGGGTAGACCGGACCGATGCCCACATAATCCGCATGCTCGATGGCCGCCGCTACTTCTTCGAGCGTATGCACCGAGACACCAAGCCATTTGTTCGGGCCGATTCGCTCACGAACGCGTGCGACCTCGGCATCATCCTGTCCGATATGCACGCCGTCGGCATCGATGCGCTCTGCTAGTTCGACGTCATCATTGATGATGAACGGAACATCGTATGAGCGGCAGAGTGTTTGCAACGCTCTCGCCATCGCTTCTTTTTTATCCCCATACAGTGCATGTTTACCTTTTTCGCGAAATTGAAAACATGTCACGCCACATTGAAGTGCCGTTTCCACCGTCTGGAGCAAGTCTTCCGCGTTCGCGGTTCCACAAATAAAGTAGAGCCGCAACTGCTCAGCGATAGTTCGTTGTGATAGATTCAAGCGTCACACCTGCCTCTCCATGTGTCGCATACGCCCAGTGATTCGTCGGTCCATGTCCGGCACCGATATCGAGTCCATGCGTGATGGCACTTTGAATGAATCGCTTGGCGGTCACCGTCGCCTCGAGGATAGAATAGCCTTTGGCCAGTTCCGCCGTGAGCGCTGCCGAGAACGTACAACCGGTGCCATGCGTGTCACTCGTCTGGATGCGCGGGGCCGACAGGAGGAACGCCTCTGACACCGTCATGACCAAATCGTCCGCAGTTGCGCCATCGAGATGTCCCCCTTTTAAAATAACGGCACGGACACCGTACGCTAACATCCGTTCTGCTGCTTCGATGCGGTCTTCAAACGTCCGAATCGTCATGCCCGTCAACACTTCCGCTTCTGGCACGTTCGGTGTGACGACGGTCGCGAGCGGCAAGAGGGATGTCTTGAGCGCTTGGACCGCCGAATCCTGAAGCAGCGAGGCCCCGCCTTTCGCAATCATGACCGGGTCAACGACGAGCCGATTGAATGTGTGACGCCGCACCCCGTCAGCGACCACCTCGATGTGCGCCGCATCGAACAACATCCCGGTCTTGCACGCCGCAATCATAAAGTCTGAACCGATTGCATCGAGTTGTTGCGTCACGAGTTCTGATGACACCGCCTCGACCCCATGCACCCCACGCGTGTTTTGGGCCGTGACAGCCGTCAAAACACTCGTCCCGAACACACCGAGCTCTTGAAACGTCTTCAAATCAGCTTGAATGCCAGCGCCACCGCCCGAATCCGAACCGGCAATCGTCAACACTTGCTGCCGTATCATGACACCACCTCGATGCGGTCACTCGGCAACTCGACCGCCGTCATCTTGCCCAGCTCATTCAAGAAGTGAACGGGGAAGTCACCCGGCCCGTCGGCCAAAGCGGTAGCGAGTTCCCCGCACCGGGCATAACCGGCGAGCGCTGTCGCCGTGGCCGTGACCGCATCCCGTTCGACCGCAAGGAACGCACCGACGACCGCACTGAGTAAACAACCGGTCCCTGTCGTCCGGGCCATCGCGCCAGTGCCGCCTTTAATTTCAATCGTCACGTCCCCGTCGCTGACGACATCCGTCTCTCCGGTCACGGCAACGACACAGGTGTAGCGCTTAGCCGCTTCACACGCGATGTGATTCAAATCAACCCGCGTTTCCCCGGCGTCCACGCCGCGTGCCGCCGCGTCGAGGCCAATCAATGTCGCGATTTCTCCGGCATTCCCACGGATGACCGTCGCACGGACAGATTGCAGAATCTCCTTGGCGACGTCGCGCCGGAATGAGGTCGCCCCGACACCAACCGGATCGAAGACGACTGGACGATCTGCTTGATTCGCCGCCTGTCCGGCTCGAATCATTGTACGTTCCGTCATTGCATCGAGCGTACCAATATTGAGCACGAGCGCATCGCTTAAAGACGCCATCTCGGCCACTTCTTCAACCGCTGACGCCATGACCGGGGCCGCCCCGATGGCGAGCAATCCGTTCGCCGAAAAGTTGGCGACGACGATGTTCGTGATGTTGTGGATGAGTGGCCGCTCGGCTCTGACTTTATCCCATAAGTCGCGCTTCATCGTGTCACCCCCGCCGGTAAATCCCACGACTCGAGCGTCCACGCCATCTCCCAAAACGCATGCTCGTAATAACAACTCTTCAAGAACAGCTGTTGATACCGGACCCGTTCTTCCGCCGTCGCCTGCCCAGCGAGCACGTCGAGCCGTTCAATCTGTTCCTCGACGAGGTCGCGGAACCATTCCGACCCGTACGTCGCAATCCACGTCGCATAAATCGGGTGGTCGGGTGTCGTGTCTTTCATGCGTTCGCCAATCTCGTAATAAACCCAATAGCACGGCAAAATTGCTGCGAGCACATCACCGAGCGTCGGACCGGCCTGTTGCATATGGAGCGCATAGGCGTAAGCCGTCGGGGCCGGCTCAAACGTCGCCCACTCCGCCTCCGTCACGTCGAGCAAGGTGAAAAACTCACGATGCAGCGCATGCTCCGCTTCGATGGTATGGAGCGCGTGCGTCAAAAAGCGGCTCGCCACTTCCATGTTCGGGGCGAGGGTCGCGCCTTTCGCCTGTACTTTTGAGAACTGATTCAAATAATACGAGTCTTGCATGACGTAATGTCGAAACTTCGCCTCGTCGAGTTCACCCGTTCCGAGCTCGCGGACGAACGGATGGTCAAAGCTGGCTTGAAACAAGGCATCGGCCTCTTGTCGTAAATGTGCGGTGAATGTCATGTTTTCTCCTCCTTTGTAATCAAAAAAGACGCCGCCTCCCATAACGGAAGCGGCGTCGGATTTACACAAAGTGTACGAAAACAATCGGTTCGCCCACTTCCCTACGCTAGCGTGAACTAGATCAGGTTCAAAGGGTCTGGACCTCGTCCATCTCAGCCGCGTCACGCGACTCCCCTAGTGGTAAACATTATGAAATTCGGTCGTCTACGACCACATCATATCAGTCTTTCTCCGTACTGAAAACCCTTTATCGTGAGAATCGCCGGTTCAACAACGTCCCCATTCGCGAGAACCGCTCGGTGCCGAGCTTGCGCCGGTTCGAGGCGGCGAACACGTAATAATCAACTTTGCCCATATAATAAATCAAACGCAGGCCGGCCAAGAAGAACGTGATCGTCGTGCTGACGGCAAAGCCGACACCGTACCAATCGATGCCGCGCGGCAAGAGCAGTAACGTGAACAACGCGTTCAACGTGAAGAACGAGATGTTGACGAACAACGCCCCGCGCCGGTCCTCGAAATAGAGCAACAACAACGTCAAGATGAGAATCATCGCATTCGCGAACGCCGCGAGCGTCGTCATCCGAAAGATTTGACCGATTTCATCCGGGACACCAATCCAACTGACGAACGCACCCGCCATCAGGATGGCGAACAGCGTCACCACGCCTTGGCTCCGCGCGAGTCGAATCAACTCATTTTTCAATACGGACGTCATCGTCTGTTTCGCCTTCTCGATTTGATGGAGTGCCCCGCCGTAGTTGATCAATCCATAAAACGTACGGTAGCGCTCATAAAACCGGGTCTCAACAGCGACGACGAACAACAGTTGCGTCGGGATAATCGTCAAGTACGACCAAAAGATGGCCGTGTCATAATACGGGTTGAACAAGAACGAGTCCGCGATGATCACACGTCCTTCACCGAACCAGATGATGAAATTCGTGACCCAAATCCCGAGCACGTACAACACGCCGATGGCGAACAAGTCTGGATAGCGGTCGAAGTACTTGAAGTACGAGAACTCTTTCACCGCGTAACGGAGCGGGAACGTCCGGAGCATCGCGAAGAACAACCCGAACAACGTCACAATCATCCCGACCGTAAAACCGAGCAACAGCTCGAGACTCGACGGGTCGACCATGAGACGGCTAATCGCATAGACGCTCCCGACCGAGATGAGTCCGCCGAGCAGGAAGCTATAGGCCACCGCTTGATAATACTTGGCGGCACTTAAAAACAAGAACATGACCCAGATGACGTTAATCGTCATGAATAAAACGAACAACGTCAGTTTGTACAGAAAATCGAGCGGCGACAATAGCCAAAAGATACTATACAGCAAGGCTGCCGCGAGAATCGTCACTTTGAGCATCCCGGTGAACACCGGGAAAATCTCATGCGCCTTCTTCTCATAAAACAAGTCCGCCACGTATCGGGTGACGACGAGCTGTTGAAAACTGAACAAGATTTGCGAGAAGATGAACGCGTACGAGACCGAGATCATGAAGAGCGTCCGTTCGGCGAGCGACAACGTCGGCATTTGGAACGCCAACCATTGAATCGTACCGACGACCAAGATGACGATCAACCACGGTCCGGACGTGACGAGGCCGGAGAACGTGTACGCCTTCAGCCGGGACGAATAGTAGTCTTCTTGGAACAACTTCTGCAACTTAAACCCGATGCCCGCCATACTGTTCCCTCCTCGCTTCATAGATAGCCTTATAGCGGTCCACGACTTGTTGGAGACGATAATATTGGCGTACCCGCTCCCGTCCGTTCTTGCCGAACCGCATTCGTTCCTGCGGGTAATCCATCATCCATTCGACTTTGTCGGCGACCGCTTCCGGATGAACCGGCGGCACGATGAAACCGGCCGGACCGAACGGGTCATCCGCTCGGCCGTATAAAAGCTCGGAACAGGCGCCGACATCGGTGGCGACCCACGGAATCCCGGCGGCCATTCCTTCGAGAATCGCGAGCGGCTGGCCTTCTGAGATGCTCGTCAAGAGCAATAAATCAAAGGTCGGCAAATACGTTTGGACGTCCACTTTCCCGGCCAGTTCGACATAATCGTTCAGTCCGCTCTGTTCGATGAGCAGACGGCATTCTTCCGCATATTCTTCATCCTCATCGAGTGGACCCATGATTGTCAGTTTGAACAGACGATGCCGCTCCTGCAAAATCTTGGCGGCGTAAATCATCGTCTTCAAGTCTTTGATGGGAACGAGGCGGACGATGGCACCGATTTGAAAGAGGTCGTGCTCCGGACGATCGACCGTCGCCTGAATTTGTCGGTCGGCAATCCCATTGGCGATAATTTTCGTCTTCTCGCTCGGGGCGCCGATCCATTCCTGATATTCGCGATTCCGCTCGAACAAGGTGATAATCTCATCGGCCGCGTTATACGCCTCGCGGGACAAGTGGTGGAAGAACCGGACCCATCTCGGCTTATACGGCGCCGGAATCCAATACGACTGTAAAATTTCTTCCTCGCGTTCACGGGAATAAATGCCATGCTCGGTCAAGATGAACGGGATCCCTTGCGTCTCTTTCATGTAGGAAGCGACTACCCCGGCATAACCTGTCGATACGGAATGGACGAGGTCGACTTTCGGGAGCGGCTGATGGAGCACCCGCAAAATCGGGGTGTACATGCTTTGCCACATCCAGAAATAGTCGATGAACGAACCGCCGTTCATCTCTTCGGCGTAGGCGGCCTTCACGTTGCGCCAAAAGAACTCGCTCGCGAAAAACGCCTCGCTCGAAGGCACTTCTTTCCCGAGTAGTCGTAGCGCTTGCCGGTTCGGGCTTCTCAACATGAGCCAATCCGACACATTCTGTTCGTCGTCGGCACCCCACTTCAATCGTCCCCTCGCGCGTTCACCTACGTCGTTCAAATACAGATGGGTGATGCCTGAGACGTTCGGAGGGAGCGCGTATTTCATGTCTTCCGGCCGTTTCTCGGTCGGTTGAATCGAGATGATTTCAAACGACACCTCAGGCATCGCCTCGATTAACGTCTGCGTCCAGCTCGAGACGCCTCCGCTCACGTACGGATAACTGCCCTCTAAGACAAGTCCGATTTTCATTGCGCTTCCCCCTTGATGTCGATCTCAGCGTTCGCCGATGTCAGTTTGACGAGATAGAGCGGTCGGTCGGCCTCCCACTGCTCGACCGTCCCGAAATCAAACTTTCCTGTCTCGAGTGACTGGCCCGGTTTCAGGCGAATCGTAAAATGAGACGGGTTGACGAGCCCTTCCCCGGCCAAATAGACCGTCGACTCATCGAACGTGACGTTCAAATCAGCTTGTTGGTAGGTGATCATCTTTTCGGTCGCGTAATGTTGCGTATACGCTTCGAGATGCGGATATTGGTCTCTCACGTCATGGACGATTTTTCGCAGGCTCGTGAACATCGTATCCCAGTCCCGTCCGAAGGCCCGGTCTGGATCGATGACATCATCCGGGTGAATGAAGTGTGAAAACACGCCGAAGTTGGCGATTGCATCGACCATCTGAAAAATCGAGCCGCGCTCTTCCCCGTAATCGCTCGTCACGCGCGGGAAATGATAGAGATTCGGGTGCGTCGCATCAAATTCGAATTCTTGCACGAAATCCCCGCTTTCCGGTTCACCGGTGTAGAGCGAAGCGATTGTACGAAGTTCCGGCAACGCCTCGGCAATCGCATCGACTCCCGTCCGGTTGAGCGCGTTCGACGGTGGGACGTATGACTTGAGCGTCTCGGCCGGGAAATAGTTCGCAAATACGGATTCGGCCTGTAATAACGACCGTTTCATCTCGTCTTTATCTTTCCACGGGATATATCCATACGTCGGATCAATCGGTTCATCGGCCGTGACGAGCGACTGATGATTATAGCCATGCAGGCCGATTTCACCGCCGTGGGCAATCAGTTTTCGCCCGAAATACAACATCGGAAACTCGCCGCGCTTAATCAACTGCTCATCGACAAGTTCCATCTCTTCCTCATACGTCCCAATCATGGCACCTGTATAAATCACATCGTCGTCTTTCGCTAAATCGACCATGTCTTCCCACCAATCTTCGGCGAAGAAGTCTTTGACGGATTTATCAAGCGGGGTGGCAGAGACATCTTTCATCTTCCCATCCATGACCGGTGCCGGGAAATCATCAATGTACATGAGTTTGATGGCCGCTTGTGCCGTGACGAACGCCGGTGGCATCGTGCCGAGCGTCTGCACGAACAGCCCGCGAATCATCTTTTGGTTCGTGATGGTCGTGTTCCAGTATAGGACGTTCCCTTCGCCGACTCCGTATTCCCAAAGGATTGGGAAACCTTCGGCTGACAACATGACGTTGGCGTCATCCGCGATTGCAAAGTCGACGACGCTATGAACGAACAGGTCGTCCGGCGGATTCAAGTCGACATAGCCCGGGAAAATTGTCTCCTCGAAATTCAAGCCATATACGTCCGGTACATACTCACCGATTTCTTCAACCCCGGTCAACGCGTTCCACGCGGGATCTTTGAACCGGTTCGCGAAGACGAGGTTGCCGCCCTGTTCGACGTAACGCTTCATCGCGACGAACGGCCATCTCGATGAATCTTCTCCAGTAAAGATGATGATCGTATACGGAGACGGTGCAATCGACCCGATGGCACCAGGGCTGACTTCACGCACGTCGAGCTTCGCGTACTGTAAGCCGCGCAACAGATTGTCCGCCGTCTCGATTGCCAAATCCCCTTCATCCCGGACAAGATAAATTTGAAGTTGATGTTCGCCCGCTTTCGCTGACGCATCACTCTTCAATTGATCGATATTCATTTGCTGCTCGGCGACGTTCGGCAGTAACGTGTGCAGCGAATGAATCCGTAAGTATTGAATCGCACCGACGATGACTAGAAATAAGACGATGAAGAGCGAGAATGAGATTACAGTTCGTTTTTCCATGATGTCGTGTCACTCCATTCTTCAAACAACAGTCGGTACTCATACGGCACATCGTCGAGCGTGAACTGGGTCTGCATCATAAACATGACCGCCTTCACTTCGTTCCAACGCTCCCGCTCATAATAGAAGTTGATGAGCATGAGATGGGCCTCGATTCGTTCCGGGAAATGGTGGACGTACTCCTTCAGGATGTTCAATTGCTCTTTTGGATGCTGTAACGTGAGATAAATCTCGTTCAAGTCTTCATAAATCCATGGCGTCGGGGGATAGAGCGTCTTCGCTTTTAACAATTCTTCGAGCCATGCGGTCTGCTTGTCCTTCAACATGACCTCAGTGATGAGCTCGCTATGAATCATCCGTTTATAGATTGTCGCGAGCCGTTGAATCGTGTCCGGATTCCCTAAATCATACTCGCGTTTCGCTAATTTCAGTTCTTGTTCATACTGATCGATTAAGATATTCATCGTCGCCGCCGCATAATGGACGGTCTCGCTGTCCTTACTCTCGAGACCCATCTGCAAATACTTCCCTTGTTGGTCAATCGACTGATTGACGTGCGTCAAAATCGAATGTTTCCGGATAGCCGGATCTTTGGAATTGATGGCATCGGTGAGCGGCAACAAGTGCGTGCTGCTGTTAGCTTCATGACGAATCTGTTCATAGTTGACGACTTTGAAATCGATATAGTCGTCATAGTCTTCAATCAGACCGCTCCGGCCAAAGCGCTCGGCCAAACGATACACCGCATAGACGGCAAGTTCAGCCACAAACGGCAGGAACAGTCCGAAACTGAGGGCCGCCACCGCGACCCCATAATCGGGTGCTTTCATCTTTCGTTTCAATACGATTAACAAGACGAAGGCGAGCACGGCGTGAACGACATAAATCCCAATCAATCCGAAACGAACCGTCGGCTCCATACCGTCACACTCCCTTCTGGATCAAAATCCCTTCGATCCGATCATAAATCCGTTGACGGTGTTCTTCACTCGTCCCGGGGAGCAACAGCAACAGCTTGTTGTCTTCGGGATCGTAGCCGACGACATCGATTTCCCGTAAATACGAGTGGACGATGGCCTCGATACTCTCGAGCGAGACCGGTTCATAGCCGAGCGCATAATCGAGCACGATATACGGCTGTCCGTGGTGAAGTTTCTTTTGTTCTTGAATGGCGACAAGTTCCGTGAACGCCTCTTTTTTATAGAACGAGGTGCCTTTATGCATTTTCTCGTGCTGCTCTTTGCGAATCAGGTTTTCGGCGTTTTGGACGCGCGTCCCAATCCACGAGAATAAGATATTCAAGACGTGCAAGTCATCGGTCGTCAACTTGCGGAGCGGCAAGCGTTTGATGACGACGACTTCACGTGTCTGTCCGTCCACGACGATCGGCGCGAGCAACATCGGGTCCGTGTCCTCATCATCGAGTTGACGGAGTGTCGTCTCTTGGACTTGGAAGAACCGTTTGAACATACTCGACGCCTCGTCGAGGAAAATTGTTTGCGGAAATTCTTTCGTTTCGGTTTGGCGAATCAAAAGACGCATCGATTTTTGTGAGCGGTCGACGTGGTAAATGGCGACATCGCTCGCTAAAAACGTCTTTTTTAACAGGCGAATCGTTTCGCTTCGAATCAGTTCCGGGTGCGGCAAGTCGAGCGATACGGCAAGTTCATACAATTGGTTCAAGCTGTATTCGGATTGAAGTAGTTTTTGACGAAGTGTCGTTTGCGAAGTGTTGAGTAAATCGACGGTCTCTTTCAAATACGTGTTCTCATCTTTCAGTTCCTCATTGCGGAACTGACTGATTTCATAACGCTCTCGAAATGAGGTGCTGAACAACCCGACGATGACGGTGATGGCGAAGTAGTAAAACAGTGTAAGAAGTGAGTTTGTATCGTAGAACAAGAGGAAAATGTCCCCTCCCATTAAGCCGGTGTATAACACTTTATAGAGGAGCAAGATGCCAAAACTGATTAAGCCGAAGATGGTTCCGTATCGTAAGGCGAATAAGATGGCGGCCGCATAAAACAAGTTCAACTCATTTTGAATCGTGCCCAGATTAAAGAATAGATCGATTCCAATCAACAGCGCGAACACGACAAGAATCTCAACCCATTTGAGCCACGGACGGTCTTGAGCGTATAAAATGATAATCCCCTCCTCGCGATTGGTTCCTCTTTACTGGTCCAACACATAGGCAGCCGAATGTAAGTAGTGGATGACGGCATCTTCTAGTTTCCTCATACCCTAATCAACACCTAAAAATCCCACGTATTGTAATACGTCGGCTCGTGATAATGGATAAACCCGTTCGCTTCGGCCATGTCCCGACTGGTCGCTTCCTCTTGATCGGACACGGTGAGGACGGCAATCCCATACTCGTCTTGAATCACGTTCATCCGGTCGAGCATCTCCATCGACCACGAATCAGATGTGATTTCGGTGTAGTTGAAGCCTTCCCACATGAAGCCTTCCACATATGGGGCACTCGTCCGTTCGAGCGTCTCGATGCCCCAATTTTGAACGACCGGAACGCCGGGATACGCACGCTCAATCGCCTGCAGAAAATCCTCGAGCCCAGCCAACTGTTCCGCTAAGTCTTCTGGATAGTCCAAATGGACGTCATCGATGTCCCCGACCGTATCAAGGAAAATACCGTCCAAATGCTTGTTGATGACTTGTTTTTGAATCTCGCGGATTAAAATTTTGCGAAAGTCGGCCGAACTGATATCGGTCAAATACGAGTCCCACTTCGGAAAGTAAATCCGTTCCCCGTCCCGATAGAAGTAGTCATCCTTGTCCATTTGGCCGATCAGCGCTCGATTCCACGAATCCGCCTCCATCACATTGATATACCCGAACACTTTCGTCCCGTTCGACCGAATCGTCTCGATCTGTTCGGGCGTATACCAAATCGGTTCGATAATGACGAGGTCGTAGCGAGCCATATCCTCGATAATCGCCTCGGTCGGCATGTTATAGAATATCTTGTAAGAGTGAATCTCATCAAAATCAAACGGCTCTCGCGTCGTACATCCTCCTAAAAAGAAAATGAGCAATAAGCCGGTAAGCCACAATCGTCGCACGCGGACACCTCCTTGGTGAGCAATCTGTCTTGGTGTGAATCGGTCCGTTTGACGTTGAACAACGAGTAAACATGCTAATTGTTTCTTTAGAAGGGAGAAAATGGATGAGAATCGATTTATTGAGAGTTGCCCGGTTCTGGCCCGACCTAAACGTCTCTCGCCCGATTCCGCTCACTAAAAATCTGCTATACAAAAAAGAAGACTGATGAAAACAGTCTTCTAGCGTCCAGTAATCAGCAAATATAAGTTGAAGGCCACGAGTCCAAGCGGAAATAAGGCCACGACAACAATCGGCCATTTCTTCGTCCGGATGCCGACAAATAAAAGTAAACTCCCTACTAGGAGCGCGATGAACGTCGTATACGGATTCAAGCGTCATTCCCCCTTCTATAGAGGGGCTTTTCCCGACTCGATCGAAACTTAACCGTTTGAACACCAAAGCGTCGAAAAGGCGTCACGAATTCGTCGGGCTTCATCTGCACGAAACGGATATCCCGCCCGCTCGGCGACCCGTCTGCTCGTGCGTTCGAACTGCTCGACCAACGCTTCATGGGCCGCCTCGAGGGAAGTGGTCTCGATTGCCGGGAATGTATGAAGATAGCTGTCCCACCTTGCCGCATCCATATATGGGGCCAGAGCGTCTCCGGCCTTCCCGGCGTTCACGGTGAAGTCCGTCTTAAACCCGACCTCCCACGACAGCATCTGACGGAGCATCGTCCGCATAATCGTGACATGGTCGTACGCGTATAATAAGTGCCCCCGCTTGATGCCTTTGACGACGTAAAGCGACACCCACCAAAACTCGTTCCAACACTGCTCGTAGTCGAATCGGCTCGGTCGGTGGATGCGGTACGTGTCATCAGATGGAATCGGTTCACCGGCAATCCCGTCTTTATCGACGAGGACGAGACTGAGTGAGTCCGCTTGAATCGCCTGTTGCACGTCACGCAGCGGGCGAACGGTCAAATCGACGCGATGACCGGCTGCAAACTGGACGAGAAACGCGAAACGCTCATATTCGTCGCCTCCCGGCACCTCGTCCGGCATCTGCATGATCAAGACGTCCCCGAGCGGCAGCATCCAGGAACGGTCCTCGATGAACGTGGTCACGTCTTCGACGAAACAAGTGACATCGACGTCTTGAAAGCAGTCCACCGGCACGTTCGGATTGACGAGCGACCCGTTCAAGACGAGGACGCGGACGTCTTCCCGCTCCGCGGCCACGGACGTCAAATGCTCGAGCACTTGCTCATTGGTCATATGACGTTCGCCCCGAGCGAGCGGGCGATTTGGACGGCCTGTATCACATCGATCGTCGCTTGTTTCAGGATGACGTCCGAGAAATCGACCCCGTCCATCTCGGCCCCTACAAAATCGGCACCGGTGCAATCCGCGTGCTGCAACACGGCGCGGGACAAGACGGCGTTCGTCCAGCGTGATTCTTTCAAATCCGCACCGTATAAATCGGCCTCGGTCAACCGGACACCGGACCAATCCATCTTCCGGAGCGGGGCGTGACGCAGATTGACGAACGACCAATCTCCTTCACGCACGACGACCCCTTCGAACGTGCATGACTCGAACGACGAGCCTGTCATCTTGCACTGATCGAACTCGCTCAAAAACAGATTCGCCCCATTGAACTGACAGTTCAGGAACGAGCTGCCGCTGTGGCGCGAGGCGTTCCACTTCGAATCGGTGAAGTCACAGTTGATGAAACGACACTGTTCGGTCTCGAACTCGGTCGCATCGATATAGGTAAAGCGACAGTTCTCGAACGTCGTCTGCGTGAGTTGGATGTCACGGAGCGTCTCGTCGCGGAAGTCCTCGCCTTTATAACTCTCATTTGATTGAAACATGACCTGCCCCCTTGACGTATAATTGATGTAGCTTAAGGAATGGAGTGATGAAAATGGATATCGTATTTCCGACCGAGCACGGCACGTTCAATTATCGCGTTGCCGGCATCTGGGTCCAGGACGGTCATTTGCTCGTTCATCGGAACGTGAACGATGACTTTTGGGCGTTGCCGGGCGGCCGGGTCGGCATCGGCGAAGAAGCCGAGCTCGCCTTGACGCGTGAGCTGCAAGAAGAACTCGAAGCGACACTGACGGGAACGACGTTCGCTTTCGTCTCCGAAAATTTCTTCACGTATTTGGAGCGCACCGTGCATGAGATCGGCATGTACTTTTATGTATCGGGTGACCTCCCGCTCCGGCATGGAGACTTCCACGGACCGGAAGGCGATCACCTCATCTATCGTTGGCAGCCGCTCGACGCGCTCCGGGACTTGAAACTCTTCCCGGAGACACTCTATGCGTTGCCGCAATCACTACCGCCCCACTTTATCGATCGCTGAGCTTGATAGAATCGACTTCAATTCGTGCAAGTCTTGAATCTCATATGTCGTCTCGACCGATGCCGCAATCTCGTGCGGATTGTACCAGCACGTGTCGAGCCCATACATGCGACCGCCGGCGATGTCTGCCGTCAACGAGTCCCCGACGATGAGTCCGCGTTCCGGTGCCACGTTCGGAACTCGGTCAAATACATAGTCGAAAAATGGCTTCATCGGCTTTTGCGAACCGGTCGCGTCCGAGACGAACACGTCCTGGAAATAAGGGAGCAGTCCCGACGCTTCGAGCCGCTTGAACTGAGTCTCCGTCACACCATTCGTGACGATATAGAGCGGATACTGTTCACTGAGCGTTCGGACGAGCTCGAGTGCCCCATCGATGATGTGCACCCCGTCGTGCAAATGGTCGCGATAGCGCTGTTCGACTTCATGCGCGTCGATTGTGATGCCGAGCGTATCGAACAGTTGCGTGTGTCGGCCCATTAAGACGTCTTCCCGTCCGACCTCGCCACGCTCGAAGGCGCGCCATAATCCGTTATTGATCGTCACATACTGCTGTTTCAATTCATCCGTCATCCGAACGTTGTGGGCAGCGAGCAACTGCTCCAAGGCGACGTGCTCGCTCTGTTTAAAGTCGAGCAATGTATCGTCGACATCGAATAAAATCGCTTCATATCGTTTCATAATCAGAATTACCCCTCTCTGCCTCTAATGTACAGGAACGGACCGAGAAGTTCAAAACAAGGAGTGAGTCATATGGCTAAACGACCTATCAGCAATCTCGAGTATTCAGGGGAAGAATTCGCGTCATTTTTCTATTTGGCCGATGAGATGTTCGGCATCGATTTTGGTGAATGGTACATGGCCGGCGAATGGACCGACCGCTATCGTTGTTACTCATTGACGTTTTATCGGAATGTCATCTCGAACGTCGGGATGAGCCGGATGACGATCGTGGCTGACGGAACCGCTCGCGAGACGTATCAGATCGGGACGGTCATGACCGACGAGGATCGACAAGGACAAGGGCTCGCCACCCGCATCTTCAAGCATGTGTTCAAGCAACATGACACGGATGGGTTACCTTATTTTTTGGCTTGTGACGAAGGGGTTGCACCATTTTACGAGCAACAGGGGTTCTCCGTCCAACCCGAACCGGAGCTATTCGTTTCAGTCTCGGGATCGGCTTCCCTACTCGAACATGTTGACGTCGATGCCGAACAGTGGCGTCGTTTCAAACTAGAGTCACTCCCGTTTTCACCGCGTCTGTATACGACAGACGACATGCACATTTGGATGTTCCATTACTATCAAGGGATGGACGAGGACGTGTATCGTTTCGATGACGTCCATGTCATTTATATGATTGAGCGCTCGCGCTTAAACTTGTATGCCGTGCTGTCGCCGCGGCCTGTCGATATGCGTGACGTCGTGGCCCGGCTCTCCTTTGAAGGCATCACCGAAATCGTCTTTAAATTCACGCCGGACCTGGACGGTGTGGAGCAACGTCCGTCCCGCGACGGCCAATGGATGATTCGCATGAACGAAGGACAATTTTTCCCGGAAGGTTGTCGCTTTCCTTATTTATCGAAAGCATGAAAAAAACTCGCCTTAGGGGCGAGTTTTTTGCGTATGGAAGGCATGTCCGAGCGACTGCGCCGCTTCTTTGACGGCTCGTCGCGCTTCCGGAACGTATGCGTAGTAGTTGACGAAGCCGTGGATGAGTCCTCCGTAATTGTGATACGTCACCGGGACACCGAGACTAATCAATTTATTGGCGTACGCTCGGCCGAGGTCACGGAGCGGGTCATATTCTGCCGTCAACAGCGTCGTCGGCGGCAGTTTCGCCAAATGTGGCGAAACGATCGGCGAGGCGTAGGGGTGGGTCAATTCAGTCTCGTCATGAAAGTATTGGTGTTGGAACCAACGAATCAACGCCTCGTCGAGCAAATAGCCGGTCGCATACTCGATTAACGATAACGGCAGATTCTCCTCGGTCCCCGTCACCGGATAAAATAACAGCTGATGCATGGCGAGGGGACGGCCTTGCTCGATGGCCATCAAAGCGCTGACCGTGGCGAGCGTCCCCCCAGCGCTGTCACCGCCGACGGCGATGCGCTCGGCATCGATTTCGAGTTCCGAGGCGTGATCCGCAATCCAAACGAGCGCCTCATAGCTGTCGTAGACGGCTGTCGGGAATTTATGTTCCGGCGCGAGTCGATAACCGACCGAGATGACGGTACAGTCGGCCTCATTCGCGATCGTCCGGCAAATCGCATCATGCGTGTCGAGACTCCCCGTGACATAGCCACCCCCGTGATAATAGACGAGGGCAGGGGCAAGCGTTCGACTCGATCGATAGATGCGGATTGGAAGTGAGCGATTCGGGAGCGTGATCCAGCGCTCCTCGACATCAAGCACATGTTCTCTATGTTGAAATCGGGTCATCATTGCGTCTTCTTGTCGTCTTAATTCGAGCGGATCCAATTGGTCATATGTGGTCGAGAGCTGATTTTGAAACTGGTTCAAATAAAATTGAATCGTCGGATTGACTGGCAATGGGAATCCCTTCTTTCTCTTTTAGGCGTTCAGTTGCCTATTCCCAGCCGCGTCCGACCTTAAGCAGATTCACGTGCTTTTTGCAAAGCACGACGATACATATACGCCAAAACGACACCACTCGCGTAAACAATGGTCCAGACATTCACGAGGATAGACTGGCCAATCGGCTTGAAGAAATAATCCCACGCCCCATCGACGTGCCAAACCATCGCCGTGGAAATGACATACGATACGATGAGCCCACATGCGAGCCACGGGAACATCTCACGCCGCCCAAACCACCACACACTCGACCACACGATCGCTGGAATCAGAAGATAACCGAGCGCATTCCCCCATAGAAAGTCTGCCGCTGTCACGAAAAAGCCCCACGGCAGACACAAGATCGCGACAAAAATGATTCGTCCGAGCATCATGCTTGCCCCTGTTGATTCTTTTTCCACCAGACGAACAAGAAGACCCCCATCCCGACGAACAGAATCAGCATCGAGAAAATAAGTTGTTGCTCGAGCGGCAAACTCGTCTGGGCAAACGCGTATTGTGGTCCGAATAAGAGAATCGGAATGATCAGATTGATCCATGTCTTCGTCCACACCGAGACGGTGAGCAACGTGACGACGGCCAGTCCGAACAATACGAGTTGACCGGTTGGACCGAACACGATCGTCGGGGTCTCGACGAAGATGTCGAGTATCATCAGCCCGAGGAACAATGTCATCGGCAGCGCAGCGAGCGTGATGTACGTCGCCCCATTTTTAAATTTGCTTTCTTTTGAGCGGACCGACATGTGGCGGAACGCTTGTGAGGCGGCCAGCAAGAACAGGACGGCGATGAGCGGGAACCCAATCAACTGGACCGTCGAGAATGTCATCTCGCCTTGAATGAAATTAGCGATGATGATGTAGGCGAACACGTTCGGAATGATCATCGCAACAATTTTGACGAATCCCTTCACGTCAAACGTCATCTCGCTTCCGAGGTGTTGCATGTAGTCTTTCGGGCTCTGGCCGACGACCTCGTCCACACTTTTTCCCGCTCGTTCCGCTTCTTCGAGATGGTCTTTTAACTCCTCGACAACTTCTTTTACTTCATCTTCCGATTTCCCGCTCGACATGAGATATACCGCCAAGTCATCCAAAAAATCACGACTCTTTTTTGAAAGTTCCATCTTCATTCCCCTCTCCGAGTACGCGGTCGACACCGCTTGACACTTCCGCCCAACGTTGTTTGAAGGCCAGCAACTCTTGGTGCCCCACCTCCGTCAAAATGTAATATTTTCGTTTCGGTCCCCCTGATGGTAACGCTTTTTGGACCGTCTCGACCCACCCTTCTTTCTTCATCCGTAACAGGACCGGGTAAATACTGCCCTCACTCACCATCGTGAATCCGTACGCCTGCAACTTCTCCGACATCTCATAGCCGTACGTCTCTCCTTTATCGATGATGGCCAACAGGCAACCTTCGAGCAATCCTTTCAACATCTGACTCATCGCCATGGCGCGACCTCGCTTTCACCAAACTAACTTGTTATACATAATAGTAATGGAAGGGACTGCCATTTGCAACTACTTTGTAAAACAAGTTAGTTGCGCATTGGTAGGTTTAATTTTTCAAATCAGGTGAATACTTCTTAAGGTGAAGCAAAAACATAAAGGAGTGTTTGAGTATGCATAACGATTTTACAAAGATGTACATTGATGGCCAGTGGGTCGAAGGGTCGAGTGACAAATCGATCGACAACACCAATCCGTTCACGGACGAGACGTTATTCTCCATCCGGTCGGCCGACGAATCCGATCTCGACAAGGCCTACGCGGTTGCAAAGGAAGCACAAACAGAATGGGCGACGATGCTCCCACAAAATCGACGGGCCTTGATTGAGAAGTTCGCCGAAGTGACGATGCAGCATAAAGAGGACATCATCGAGTGGCTCGTCAAAGAGTCAGGTAGCACGCGCATCAAAGCAGAAGGTGAATTTTTAGCGTCGATGGCGATCATCAAGGAAGCGGCGACATTCCCGTTCCGGATGGACGGGCTCATCAAGCCGTCAATCGTCCCGAACAAAGAGAACCGTGTCTATCGCAAGCCGCTCGGCGTCATCGGCGTCATCAGCCCTTGGAACTTCCCGTTCCACCTCGCGGTCCGCTCCATCGTCTCCGCGCTCGCGACGGGCAATACCGTCGTCGTCAAACCGGCGACCGCGACACCGGTCACAGGCGGTCTCCTGTTCGCGTCGCTATTTGAAGAGGCGGGTCTTCCGAAAGGCGTCTTGAACGTCGTCGTCGGTCGCGGTTCGGAGATTGGGGACGCGATTGTCGAGCACCCGGTGCCAAAACTCATCTCGTTCACCGGTTCGACCGAGGTCGGCAAAGGCATCGCCGAGAAGGCAGGACGCCTATTGAAGAAAACAGCGCTCGAACTTGGCGGGAATAACGTCTTCGTCGTGTTAGATGACGCTGACATCGACCGTGCCGTTGAATCGGCCGTCTACTCGAAGTTCTATCACCAAGGGCAAATTTGTATGTCGACGAACCGGATTCTCGTCGCCGAGTCGATTCACGATGCGTTCCTCGAAAAATTCGTCGAGCGGGTCCGTGCCTTGAAGTTCGGCAATCCGAACGAATCGGATACACAAGTAGGACCGCTCATCGATCATGATCAAGTCGAGCGTATCCTCGATCAAATCAAGCAGACGGTCGACGCCGGTGCGAAGGTTCAAGTCGGCGGCAATGCTGACGGGAACGTACTCGAGCCGACCGTCGTGAGCGGTGTCACGAATGACATGCCGCTCGCGAAAAACGAGATTTTCGGACCGGTCGCCGTCGTCATCTCGTTCAAGGATGACGCCGAGGCGCTGAAACTCTCGAACGAGCTCCCGTACGGATTGAGCGGCGCCGTCCACGGTTCCATCTATCGCGCGACCGAGTTCGCCCGCCGAGTCGAGACGGGGATGATTCACGTCAACGACCAGTCGGTGAACGATGAGCCGCATTTGCCGTTCGGCGGTGAGAAGGATTCTGGTCTCGGCCGTTTCAACGGCGAATGGGTGCTCGAGGAGTTCACGACGCTCCAATGGGTATCTGTCATGCATGAACGCCGGGAGTACAAACCGTTCTTCTCCTAAACAGCAAAAAGCGTGTTGGTCCGGGGACGGACCAACACGCTTTTTTTAGATTTTCTTCACGAACTCCGATTTGAGCTTCATCGCGCCGAAGCCGTCGATCTTGCAGTCGATGTCATGGTCCCCGTCGACGAGACGGATGCCTTTCACTTTCGTGCCTTGTTTGACGACGAGCGACGTCCCTTTCACCTTTAAATCTTTGATGACCGTGACCGTGTCCCCGTCTTGGAGCACGTTTCCGTTCGCGTCTTTGATTTGCGCGTCCGCTTCTGCTTCAGCCGCCTCACTCGGTGACCACTCGTACGCACATTCTGGACAGACGAGCAAGCTCCCGTCCTCATACACGTAAGACGATTGACACTTCGGACAATTCGGTAGTTCTGTCATGCTGATTCCTCCATTCGATTCACTGTCCCCAGTATACCGTATTTTCGGAACGTCGACAGCTAGCGGTCAGCCTTCTTGCGGAGCCTCGGGGCCTTTCAAATCGAGTTGATAAAACGATAAGTCGAGCCACTTCCCGAACTTGTAGCCGGCTTTTTTAATCGTACCGGAATGGACGAACCCTAACTTTTCATGTGCTTTGACGCTCGCGATATTGGCTGCATCGATGCCACCAATCATCGTCTTCACATCCCGCTCTTCACCGATCCGGATAATTTCTCGGAGCAACTTGTTGCCGATGCCTTTGCTGCGGTATCCAGGATGGACGTACACCGAGTGTTCGACCGTATAATGATAGGCCGGCCAAGGACGAAACGGTCCAAACGTGGCAAAACCCATCACGACGTCCCCTTCCTCCCATACGATGATGGGAAGTCCGGCCGCTTTTTTCTCCTCGTACCAAGCGATTCGATTTTGAAGCGTCACCGGTTCGTAGTGATAGACGGCGGTACTGTTGACGATGGCATCGTTATAAATATGTAAAACAGCTTGAAGATCATCTCGACGACAATTGCGAATCATGAGAACACCACTTTCATACGTTTTCTTCATTATACTTATCTCGATTTCAAAATACACCTGGCGATTCGCTCCCACATAAAAAAGTCAGCCGTTTTGACTGACTTTTCACATTATGCTGCCAAACGATCGCACATCGAGGCGCACTCGACGCAGACGCGCGCACATTCTTGGCAATGGGCATGCTTATGTTTCTCGCATTCCTGGGCACACGCCTTACAGACGACCGCACAAGCCCGGGCGAGTTCGGGCACGAACGCCGAATCTCGCGTCATCGCCTCGGCGAGAAACGAACAGATGGCGGCGCACTCCCGGTCGAGCCGGATGCAGTCAACCATCATCTTGACGTCATGTTCTTCCAGGCACGACTCAAGACAGTAATTACACGTCTCCACACAATCACGTAACGTCTCCAGTTCATTTGCATAAATCCGATGCATACAATCAGCCTCCTTTTCCAAAACGAAGTGACAGTCACATCCTCTTTGTTCCCTAATCTTCAAAAGAAAAACGACCGTCGACTAGTGTCTCGGGTCGTTCACAAACGTACGGTATAAATAGGCGACTCCGTTCAACAAACGCTCTGAATAGCGCTTCGGCATGAAACGGAGCCGATAAAACCGATACATCCGCTTCAAATCTTCCCATTGGTGATCGACGTGCTGTCCTTGGCGGAAGCGGGCCAAGTCGATTAAATAAATACGGCCTTCCGGCGTCAAAATCAAATTGCGCAAATGAACGTCCGATGGCGTCAGCCCGAGGTTTCGTGCCGCGATGAGCGCTGCATCGACTTGCTGAATGTACGACGCATCAATCCAAATTCCTTCCGTCAAACATTCGAATAGCGTCTTGCCCTCGATGTAGTCGATGACGATATAATTCACACCTGCTTCATACAAGCGTGGGAATTGAGGTAACCCTTCGAGCGTTCGATAAATCACAGCCTCTTCAGCTGCGATATGCGTATAATCCGGAAAGAACACTTTGATGACGAGTCGCGTGTCTTTTATGCGAAACACGGCGGCACTGCGCCCAATCCCGTGCAGTTCGAGATCGGCATGAGCGGCGGTCACGTATGTTTCCTGACCTTGTTGCTCAAACGTGACGTTCGCATATTGTTCGTAATGATTCATAAGTCACTCCTCTTTTTCTAATCATCTCTGTCTCATCATAACTGAAATCGCTTTAGTTTGACTCGGTTCATGTCCTTCCAATACGCCCCAAAAGTGACGCCCTCCTGTTTTATCCTTATAATGAAAGCGACAAACAATGAGGAGGAACTTACCATGCAACGCATCGAACTGACAGAAGACTTATCATTCTCACGAATCATTCACGGCATGTGGCGTTTGGCCGAATGGGACATGAGCCCGCAGAAACGCCTCACTTTCATCGAACAATGTATCGAACTCGGCATCACGACGTTCGATCACGCTGATATATACGGTGGCTATACGTGTGAAGGATTGTTCGGCGAAGCGCTTCGTCTCAAGCCATCACTCCGCGATCAAATCGAGATTGTGACGAAGACCGGCATCAAGCTGACAGGCTCTTTCAACCCTGGCCAATCCATCAACCATTATGATACGACGAAAGAACATATCATCCGTCAAGCCGAGCGCTCGCTACAGGAGCTCGCCATCGATCAGATTGACACGCTTTTGATTCACCGTCCCGACCCGCTCATGGACCCGGACGAAGTCGCCGAGGCGTTCATCACGTTGCAACGAAGCGGAAAAGTGCGTACGTTCGGGGTCTCGAACCATGTGCCGGCAACCCAACAGTTGTTACAGTCACGTTTACCGTTCCAACTCGTGACGAACCAGCTTGAGCTCTCACCGATGCAACTGAAGCATTTTGAAGATGGTACTGTCGACCTATGCCACGAGAAACGGATGCCACTCATGGCGTGGAGCCCTCTCGCCGGCGGACAACTGTTCACCGAGGCCGCTTACGCACCGCTTCGTGAAAAATTGGAGGAAATCAGCGATCGACATCAAGCGGGCGGCATCGACGCCGTCGTCTACGCGTGGCTCTTGAAGCACCCGGCCAAGATCATGCCGATCGTCGGATCTGGGAAAATTGAACGAGTTCGGACCGCCGTCGATGCGCTTCAGATTGACCTGACGCGAGAAGAATGGTTCGAAATTTTGAAGGCGGCCCGTGGTCGCGACGTGGATTGAAGGTAAAAATAAACAAATAACCCCCTTTTAATTCCATTTTGTTATTTTCGACGATTTTCGTCATTTTCAAGAACGTCTACATCACAACGTTCATTCGTCAAAAATCGACACGTGTCAAATGGAGAAATTCCATTTCATATCCATAAGTGTAAAACAAGCCCGTTCAGTTCAAGTGGAGCGGGTTTTTTGATTTTTTTAAAAAAAATCGCATTAATTTTCCTAAGACTATAGTCACAAAAAAATGGTGCTAAAATGATGAAAGTTAATCATTAAAGGAGTGCACCCTGTGAAAAAGTACCTGATTCTTTGTACGCTCGCCATGTTGTTCGTCCTGTTCGGATGCGAAGAAGAACATGCATTTCGTTTACATACGGCTCCAGAGTACTATCAAGGTCGCGCCTCTCTGCCTTCTGGTCAACAAATCGAGATGACCGAGTCCGACCGGACGAACGTCCTTGATGCCTGTTACCCAGAGGACGCCATCACCCGTGCGCCTGATGGAGAGCGTCTCTTGATTGGCACGGTCAAATTGAGCCAACCGCTTACGACCACGGCCTCGACCGAAGTCTTTCCGACCGCCACATTTTTTGAAGTGGAAAATCAAACCTACGTCCAATGCCAAGCCGACACCATCACCTATATGAAACAAATCGATGCGTTGCCGGATAGTCTCACTCCGTACCGCGACCAAGCCGTCTCATCATCCGCGACGTCGAAGCTTCGAGTTGCGCAACCGCACGAGCAAGTCCATTTCACCGAAGAGATGAAAAAACCGGTCGGCAATGAGCCTTATCCAAAACGTCACGGTTTCGAACAGACGCTCGTCCACGTGACGATGCCGTTCAACGGTTCGTTCGAATTCACGTTCGAGTCACCCGAATCGCGTGAGACCATCACGTTGCCCATCAACGAATCGTCACGTCAACCGTTCCTGTCCCTCGGCTTAGGGACCGAAGTGTCTCAAGACACGCAACAGTACGGGCTCCATCTGTCATCCGATCAGACGTTATATGAGGACGTCCTGCGACCGCAGGATGCCACCTACGATCGAATGCTCGGGGCACGGCAGGCGAGCACGCTCCCGACCAAACTCGTTCCGAACGAGCGCTATCCACTGTTCAGTTTCTCCTTCATCCGCGATGGCAAACCTTATAAACAAGTCGTTTCTATCACCTATAAAGAAGAGACGTTGTTGCACGGCGACCGCTTGAAAACAAAAATGCGGCAACAATTCGCCAATCGACGTCACGTCGTCGCCCATGAACTGGCTCTAATCGGCACAGAATCAAAAGATGCACCGTTCTTGCATCATGCCAACGCCGAGACCGTCCAGTTCGTGTTTCAAGCCATCGATCGCTCAAAAGCCGTGGCCACGGCCGGAACCCCAGCGCCAACCCCTTATTTGACGGTGTTCGAGGGCATTTGTGCTCAAACGTTCGATCTCAGTTACACGGAAGACGATGTAATTTTGACAAACACGAAGACAGGCTCACATTTCAAATTGCTCCGCGCCGATGCCGAACGGTGGCGCGACCTTTCCATCGGACAAGCAAACAACTGACGACACTTTTCAAGCCAGACTGGCTCACCGGTCTGGCTTTACACGTTATATAGGCAAAATCGGAAAGCCTCCTTGGCTCGCTATGCGACAATGACAACAAACAGTGCAAAGGAGAGAGTGTGATGACGAAACGATTCGAGCGCGACGTCGCCAGCCATTGGCCGGTCGCCTATAAACAAAACGGATATCCGCACGTGCAGCAGGGTTGGGTCTTGCCTCCGGAACGAAAAGACGAGTTCGACCCGTTCATCTTGATGGCCGAGGACTGGTTCAAGCGGGGAACGTTCTCTGACCATCCTCACCGCGGCTTCCAGACCATTACCTACGTGATTGACGGACGACTTGAACATATCGACAACCATGGCGGACATTCGATTTTAGATGCGGGTGACGTTCAATATATGAATGCGGGCTGGGCGGCACGTCATGCCGAGGAGGCCGTCGACGACGACTTGATTCATACGCTTCAACTATGGCTCAACTTGCCGAAAACACTTAAAACGACGACGACATCTTACCAAAACGTATATGTCGAAGAGGCACCGCTCGTGCCGATTGACGGAGGACACGTGCGTGTCTATTCGGGTGACATCGCCGGAGTGACCGGACCGATGGACAGTCTCGTCCCCATCACGATGAGCGAAGTGAGCTTACAGAGTGGGGCCGCCTATGAGCACATCATCCCGACGAATCATAACGCTTTCGTCTATGTTCTCGCGGGTTCCCTCGAACTCGGAACGTCAGCGACACCGCTTGCGAAGACGCACGCGGCGACGCTCACGTACGATGAGACGAGTGACGGTGAGAGCGTGGTCCGCCTCAAAGCGACGTCACGTGCGAAACTGCTCATCTACTCAGGTAAGCCGATTCGGGAAGACTATATCGCCCACGGTCCGTTCGTCATGAACACCGAAGAGGAGATTCGTCAGGCGTTCCGCGACTACCATGCCGGTGGTTTCGGTCCCCCGGCCGTCAAATAAAATAAGCCGCGCCTAGGGCGTGGCTTATTTTTTATCTGGCATGAGCACGGTCTGCTGCGTCGGGACGCGACCGATCGGGACGGTCCGTTCGACGAGGACATAGCGCTTACCGTCTACTTCAAACTTCCGGTCGCCGAGATAATGGGCCGACTTCCCGTCTTCATACAGCTTCGTCAAAATCGCCGGCACATATTCATTCAAGTTCGTGTAATGCTCATCGAGCGTCATGACGATATTGCCTTTGCCATAGCCCAACCATTGGTTCGACATGAATAACATGAGCGAAATGGTGCCGATGACACCGATGACTAAAATGACTGTCTCCATCAAATCCTCCCCGATCTCGTATGTGTTTAAATGGCGTGATTATCGTACGCCAAGACTAATCTTCTACTTTAGAGATGCTTCACGACGAACTGTCGCTTCGGTTGAAAGCCAATTTCGCTATAGAACGCGGCCGCCGCTTCGTTCACCGACCAATAATCCAGTTCGATTGACGGAAATCCGTGCGCGATGGCATAGCGTTCCACTTCTTCCATGACCAAGCGTCCATACCCTCGCCGCTTCGCCTCCGGGTTAATGCTGATTTGATGCACGTAGAGTGTCCGGACAGCTTTCCGAAACGCGTTCGCCTCACTCACTCGCTCTTGAAAACAGACGTAGCCGACTGTGTCTCCGTCGACCTCTGCCGTGAAGAAATGATAATCGTCTCGCGCCATCATCTCCGAAAACGCCGCTTCCATCGAGGCGTGATTGTAAGGCGCAAAGAACGCCGGCGCCAACTGAAGATGATGTTCATGGATTGGACAGTTCAACGTCGCAATCAACGCCGCATCATCGGTTCGTATCAACTGCATCATAACGGCCACGAACCTTCATTTTTATAGTCCCGCGTCTCCGTGACCCCGTGCGGCTTTTCATCCCCACGCAACGTATGGTTTGTCGTTTCCTGCTCTTTGCCGTGCAAACGGTGTTGAATCGGACGGGCCAGGAAGTAGCCGCCGAACAAGGAGACCGGGAAAATGATAAAGGCGGTTCCTAGAAACAGGTAGGCGTATGCACGCATCTCGTCTGTTCCGACGAAGTGATTGACGCCATAGCGCAATCCAAAAAATAAGCCGACAAATAACAGTGCGACAAACGCGTACTCGATACATTTCCCGAGAAATCGTTTCATCTCATGACCCCCCTCAACTGATTAGTTTTCTGTACGAGATGAAACGGTAAAATGTTTCAAATTTGTTGGCGAGACATATACCACAACGTCGCCTCCTGCTCGGTCGCGGATACCCAGTCTTGTTTTCCTTGGATATAGCTCTCGATATCTTCCGGATGCTGGCTCGCCAATTGTTGTTTAAGCGCCGCATACTCGTCCCGTACGTCTGGGAACGTCATCAAATAATCGCGGAACGCGAGATGGCGGGTCACGCCTTCATCCCCTTCCTCGAACATATGGACGTGAATCGTCCGGACGTCTTCTCCTTTAGCGAAGAAACGCCGTCTCGGAATCCCATGCTCGCCGAAACTTCGATACCCGAGTGCCTCCATGTGCCCGACCCATTCATCAATCCGCTCGATTTCCCGTACGACCGGCATGATGTCGATAATCGGTTTCGCATCGAGTCCCGGCACCGACGTGCTTCCGATGTGATGAATGGCGACGATTTCCCCTTCAAATAAGCGTTCGAGTTTGGACGCCTCTTCCTTGAATTTCGTCTCCCATATCGGATCGTACGGGACGACCTCTACTTTTCTCATGGTCCATTCCCTCCTTCACAATAATCGTTCCGTCTCTTTCATCATACCCGTTTTTCAAATCGTTTAGAAATCACCTTCGCCAATCGAAAGGTTTGTTCCGTCGCAAAATGGGAAATGCTAATATTAATGAAATCAGAACTGGAGAGTGGACCGCATGTTGACACAACAGCAGATTGATACGTTCAAAGAACGTCTATTAAAAGAGAAAGCGAAGACCGAAGGATATATGGAAAATCGGGAAGAAGTATATGACGAAGGGGAACTGTCCCACTACGATAACCATCCGGCAGACTCAGGAGAAGAATTATTCTTGCGCGAACGCGACCAAGCGCTAACTGAGCTCGATGAAGAGTTCTTGAGTGACGTCGACAAGGCGTTGCTCGCCATTGAGAACGGGACGTATGGCAAATGTGAGGTGTGCGGCGAAGACATCGAGTTGGACCGTCTTGAAATCATCCCTGAGGCGACGCTCTGCATCCAGCACGCGCGCGAGCAAGAAGAGAACGAGCACTTGACCGACCGCGAACGTCCGGTCGAAGAGGACGTGCTCAATCCATCTGAGACGGCTGCCCGGAAACAACTCGATGGGACCGACGAACCAGGCCAAAGCACGGATGCGTTCAGCCAAGTCGAAGATTTCGGGAGTTCGGACACGATTGCCGATAGCGAGGGCAATCATGACCCGACACGTGAATAACATCAGTCAGTGACCGAGCGAAAGGAGTCCCTCTCCTTTCGCTTTTTTGATGGCTCGAGGAAACGCCCTTCTTCATCCGATATCTTCCATCTTTCTATACCGCGTGATACACTGTGTAAAAATACACTTTAGGAGCAGGTATGCATACAAAAGAAACGTTTTCCGAACTGATTTCAAGCAAGCTCAAACTGATTCGTACCGAGCAAGGATTATCGCAAGAAGAACTATGTACGCTCGTCGGCATCTCGAAAAAAACGTTGATTCAAATCGAGAAGCGACGTCTGAACGCGAACTGGACGACGACGGTCGCCATCTGCGCTCTATTCAATCAAAGCCCATATCTCCATTCGTTGATTGGGGATCAACCCATCGAGTTCATTCGTCTCGTCGCCCATACCGACCCGAGCCTGGCGACGAAAACGTTGGGCGGACACGTCTGGTGGACGACGATTGAGCACCAAGGGAAGTACCGGATTCAACAGAATATGGTCAGTCAACATTACCGGATTCTCGACCACGACGACTTCCGCTGGTTCAGTACGTTCGACCGTGACGAGGCGTTCCGGAAATTAATCGAACTGCGCGCGACCCATGATGAGAAGGGAGACACAAAAAAATGACGCAACGAATCGTTGCGTCAATACGTCGCTTTGATGGGCGACGCGCCACCGAGCACTTCGGCGACATCCATCGGGTTGACCGTGTTACCGGCCGAACTTGATGAATAAGCATATTCTCCTTGATGCACTTCGAAATGGAGGTGCGGACCTGACGAGTTGCCCGTGTTGCCGATTTGGCCAATGCCTTCGCCTTGGAGCAACGTCTGGCCTGTCTTCACTTCGATTTTATGCATATGGGCGTAGACCGTCGTCCACTTTTGACCATCGATTTCATGCTCGATGAAGACGTGTTTCCCATACGGGCCGCCTGATTTGACGTCCGTGACCGTCCCAGCCGCCGCCGCATAAATCGGTGTGCCGACGTTCGCCGCGATATCGAGCCCGTTATGGAACGTATATCCGAACTGGCCGCTTGCCGGTCCATAACCTTGTGACAGACGTCCGGTCGCTGGCATCATAAACTTGTCAGGCGCAAGCGCCGCCGTTTGTTGCTTCAAGTCTTTCAATTGGGCCGCTTGCCCTTTCAACTGCTTATAGGCTGCTACGTGAGCCGAGCGGGCTTGTTGTCGTTCTGCTTTCACGTCCGCCCGTTTGCTCTCAAGCGCCTTTAACGATTGCGTTGTCTCGGCTTGTTTGGCTTGCAAATCACGCTTCGTCTCTTCAGACTCCGCCGCCTCTGCCTTGGCGCTCGGGAGCACGGTTGACAACACTTGTTTGAATAGAGACTTGTCAGCTGTCTCCGGATTCAATGCCGTCTCGAATGACGCGAGTTTTGATTTGGTCTGCTCAATCTTCTGATCGATTGCTTTCGCGCTCTGATCGATCGTTTCGACGTGACGTTTGGCTTTGGCGACCGATTGTTTCGACGTTTGAATCCGTTGTTCGGTCTGTTGAAGCGATTTCGTCGTCTTGACGAGGTCTTGCGGGGTAATTTGATCCGCGGATACGGCTGAAGTCCCTGATAGAATCAGGACGCCTGTACCGACGGTGACGAGTAGTTGTTTCCACATATATTGATAAAACCTCCAGATTGGATGATTCGCTAGCTTGATTAAAAAGCTACAAGTGCGAATATAGCATCCTCGTCTGAAAAGTTCAATATATGAAGCATTTCATTTGTATGTCGAACATATCAAAACCGTGAACTCGCCATCCATAAACTTCATTGAAATTTCACATCATCGCCTTCGTTGTAGGACGATGACGATGATACTGACGGCAGCCAGGATGGTCAACGCCGGTCCGCCGAACAAAAAGAGTCGATTCAGGCCCGATGGTAGATTCGTTGTCAGGCCGAGAATCGTGAACAAGTTCCCGACAATCAGACCGATCATGAGGACAGGCAACAGGACGCGCATCACGTCTCTATCCCGGGCTTGATCATCTCGAATTGAGCAATCTCGTCCTGGACGAACCCGAGCTGTCGCGCTGCCGAGAGCAACGCCGGGCGATCCGACGTCAACGTGAGGCGAATCGGTCCTTCGGCCGCGGCCGCACGCAATAACCACGCGGCGTCCTCATCGCGACCGAACACATCAAGCAACAGATTGCCCCGGAAGAGCAGCGCCCCGGTTTTCTCACCTTCCACCACTCGAACGAGCTCAGTCTGTTGTTGCGTCGTGCGGACATCAACTTGCCAAGTCGGCTTGTGCGCCGCTGCCGGATAATACGTATCGAACAGTTCGAGCATTGAGGCCCGTTCCCGTGTCACACTCGTCTCGGTCGGTACGGATTGAAAGTACATAATCTCTCGGACGACACGGTACCCGAGTCGGTCATAGAGGGCGAGCGCGGGATCGTTCCCTTGAATGACCTCGAGCAGACGCTTCCCCGTCGCCTGTTCATCGAACTGTCGCATCAATTCGTGCGCGATGCCGAGATGTCGGTAATCAGGGGCGACGGCCAAGCCGCCGCAACGAGTGACCCATCCCGTATCGAGGTGCGCTACGCCGCTCAACATGACGGCAACAGGCCGACCGTCCGCATAGGCGACGACGGAACGCGTCGGCTGGTTTTGATCGCGGACGAGGAAAACGGCCTCGAACTGGGCCTCATTCATGTCAAAGCGAATCATGTAATCGGAAAAGCCGTCCATGAAGGCTCGATACAAATCTTGGAGCGGTGGATGTTGGACATAAGAAATCACTGGATGCATCACGTGTTCGTTCCCTTCACTTATATTTCGGTATACTGGTGGAGACAGCTAATCATGGAGGAGGATTCATCATGACGACGAGACTCGAACCACTTCGAGAGGCCCATTGGCCCATCTTGAACACATTCACGTTACCGCTCGATCAAGAAAAATATACGACACTCCCGATTGACCTCGATTCCCCCCTCTTAGACGGGATTCATCCTATCGTCATCGTGGCCGAAGAGCCCGTCGGCTTCTTTTTGCTCCATGATACGGAACGGGTCGCCTCGTATACAGAGGCAGACGACGCGTTGTTGCTCTCGATGTTCTCGATTAACCATTCGGCGCAAGGGAACGGCCATGCCAAAGCGGCACTCCACCAGTTGCCGAACTATGTACGAGCCCACTTCCCTCATAAACACGAGGTCGTGCTATCGGTCAATCTGAAAAACGAAGCCGCCTTTTCCCTTTATCAGACGGTCGGCTTCATCGACACGAAGCGCCGAATCGACGGCCCCATCGGCCCGCAGCGCATCATGTCGCTAACGGTCTAAGTTCGCCTGGCAACAGGCCATACACGGCCGTGTCCGTCAGTCGCATCCCATCAGCGGACAAGTCTTCGTTCCGGAGCATGCCTTCTAGCTGAAAGCCGAGCCGTTCCGGAATCAAGCGACTGCCTTCGTTCGTCGACTCGCAGCGAATCTCGATCCGTTTGAAATCGAACTGGGCGCAACCGAAACGGACGACCGCCTCGACCGCTTCCGTCATATAGCCACGACCGGTATGCGTCGAATCGAGCCAATACCCGATTTCCGCTTTCGGGACGTCCCAATCAATCCCGAACAGGCTGACCGTCCCCACGAACGTCCCCGTCTCCCGTAAAAAGATGAGATACCGGAAACTTTCGCCTGTTCCGTACAATTCTTGCGCCCGTTGTAAATTCGCTTCCGTCTCAGACAACGTCGGTACGTCTTGCGCGAACGGGAGCCATCGCTTCAACTCTTCATGCGATCTCCGAATCGACTCGTTGACGACACGCGCATCCGTATCGGCGAGCGGTGCCCGTAAATACAGACGCGCCGTCTCCAAGCCGAGCGGGATTGTGTCTGGTCCTGTTTTCATCTTTCTTCCCCCTCTTTACTTACGAAAACACCAAATGAGCAAGCCGCCTATCCCGACCACGAGCACGACGTGAAGCAGTTGCCATAGGACTTCAATCATGGCGTTCCTCTTGAGCGGTTTTTACACCCGCCAGCACTTGCTCCCAGTAGTTGGTCGGGTGTGGTACGAGATCGCGTTTCGTCACGACCCGGGTATCTCCTGAGATGACCGATGTCGTCTCCACCTCGGATTTCGTCCCGTCAATCAGTGCGTGCAGCGCCTTGATCTCGACCGAGACGACATCGGCCACTTCCGCTTCGTCCAACGTGAACGCTTCGCCATCATACGCATAGACGTACGTGTGGGCGAACTCGCGGTCTAAAAACGTATCCGTCTCGATGACGTCTTCGAAGACGCCGAGCGGGGTCAGTTGGTCGAGTGTCAATTCGAGTCCTAACTCTTCTTGAATCTCGCGCACCCCGTCACGAACGGTCTCCCCGGCGGTCAAGTGCCCGGCGGCCGTGATATCGAACAACGCGGGGAAATCTGCCTTCGTATCGCTGCGAAGCTGTAACAGGAGGCGGTCGTGATCCATCATCCAGCAGTGGAACGTCTCATGCCAATCCCCGTCCCGATGAACGTCCGCCCTTGATTTCAAGCCGATTTTCTTCCGACGGTGGTCGACGATTGTGATGAACTCGATCATGGCATCACCCCGTTCTCTAAAAAGGTGATCGTTCCCGCCGTCGCGTCAAGTTCGACTTCGATGCCGATCGGAAACACATGGGACGGGAACGTATGCCCGATATCGACGTTCGTCAAAATCGGGAAGTCGACGTCTCCAAGCACTTCGAGCAACAAGTCCTCAAATGAGAACGGCGCGCCGGCCGCATCGAAATGTTCATGCTTGCCGATGACGAGACCGCTGATGACGTCGAATACCCCGGCGAGCTTGAGCATGCTGAGGGAACGCTCCTCGTCCGCCATCGTCTTGAACGAGTCTTCTAAAAAGAGAATCGCACCGGTCACATCAGGGAAATAATCCGACTTTAAAAAGCCGGTCATCGTGTTCATGTTCCCGCCAATCAACCGCCCCTGGGCCTGTCCGTCTCGAAGGGTAAGCCAGCCGTCATTCGGACGGAACGTCTTCTCCCGGTCCTGGGTCGACCAATCAATCATCTCCTCGGTCCACTCTCGGGGCACGTCGAGCGTATACGGTGCCGTCCGTTCTAAACCGAGCACCTCTCGCACGTAACGTTCCCCATCCGCGAACATCGTCTCGTATTCCCCGAACGACGGCACGATGGCCGGACCGTAAAACGTCGTCACTCCCGTCTGCGTATAACAAGCGAGGAGGAGCGCCGTGACATCGCTATAGCCCATAATGATTTTCGGCTGACGTCGCAACGCCTCATAGTCGATATACGGCAAGAGCGAGTTCGAATTCGTCCCGCCAATCGTGCTGATGATCGCTTTGACGTCCGGGTCACGCAATAGCGCGTTGAACTCTTCGGCCCGCTCTTGAATCGAGGCCGAGCGATACCCTTCCGAACGATGCGTGCATGAGCCTTCACGAACGATGAATCCCATCCGTTTCATTTGTTCGATTCCGCGCGTGTATCGTTCCGGGAACCGTGCCGGTGCCGGGAACGACGGCGTGATGATTCCAATCGTGTCTCCCGGTCGTAACGCCGGGGGGTGCTTCTTCGTTAACACAGTCATCCCTCCATCAAGTGCGATGCCTTCACTGTACGAGTTTAAAGAGTCGGATGACAACCTGGTTCAAAACAAATCAGGGTCTTCCGAAAGGGTCCGTACTTTTCGGATTTTCTGCGGCCGTCCGGTCCAACCAAGTGTGAGAAAGAAGAAACCGCCTCCGATGACACATGACAATCCGACCAACCCTGCAATCACGCCATCAAAACCGAATCGTTCCCCGCTCACGACGAGCAACAGTGGCGAAAAAAGCAAAGCCACGCCTAGCAACAATACGCCACCCCACATCCGTCGCCGTGGAAACCCGATTGTCCACCAGCCGAATGCCACCAATCCTAAAACGATTAATCCAATCATTCCGATTAGAACCATCCTCAGCGCCTCCACTCTTCAAATTGTCTTGTTTTATTCCGCGTCAACAATTGAAAATCCTGTCAAAAAGGCACTATAGAATTCCTGCAAACCGGGTAAATAACTATTGGAAACCACCGTACCGGAATCGCACAGAGGAGGAACACCATGAGAACCCGACTCATCTTTGCTCTGGCATTTATCGGTCTTTTTTTAGTTGCTGTTTATTGGATCAGCACATGGGACGACCATCAAATCGAAGGTCGAATCGAACAGATTGACATCCCACAGCTGATGATTGGACCACATGACTTGTCAGACGACGAGTTAACGTTGCAGACAATATTAATCAACGAACGAACGAAAGTGACAGGAGAAGCGAACGATGTGCAACAACTCCGGGTCGGACAAGTCGTCACGGTCGAACTCGATCGCGACGCCAAGTTGAAAATCGCGGTATCGATTCACGTTCAACCCGAATGAGTCGTTTCACCTTTTTTCAGAAAACGGGCTTAGGTTTCATAGAACGGTGGAATATGAGAACAGGAAGCTGAAAGGAGCGAATTGAATGATTTCAAATACATTGTTATCGGGGAAGGTCGCCTTCATCACAGGCGCGGCATCTGGAATCGGACGTGCCACTGTCATCCGGTTCGTCCAAGCCGGGGCGAAAGTCGCCATCGTCGATTTGAACTTAGAAGACGCGGAACAACTTGCGACTCTGATTGGAGAAGAGCGTGCCATCGGCATCAGTGCCGATGTGGGGAACGAAGACGAGATGAAACGAGCGTACGAGCAGACGGTTGAACGTTTCGGCCGCGTCGACATCGTCTTCGCGAACGCAGGACGAAACGGCACGATCACACCAATCGAGCACTTGTCGCTCGAAGATTGGAACGGTGTCGTCGAGACGAACTTGACGGGCACGTTCTTGACGGTGAAACATGCCATCCCTCATTTAAAAGAACGAGGCGGCAGTGTCATCATCACGTCGTCTATCAACGGAAACCGTTACTTCAAAAACTTTGGGTTCAGCGGCTATGCGACGACGAAAGCCGGCCAGACCGGATTCGCCAAAATGGCAGCAGCCGAGCTCGCCCAATTCGGCATTCGCGTCAACTCGATTTGCCCGGGGGCCATCGACACGAACATCGATGACTCGACGAATCGCGATGACGCCTTGCTCGAAGAAATCGTCATCCCGATCGAGTATCCGGAAGGAAATCAACCGTTGGCCGGGAAATCCGGCACGGCCAAACAAGTCGCGGACGTCGTCTTGTTCTTCGCGAGCAACATGTCGAGTCACGTCACCGGCTCTGAGGTGTACGTCGACGGTGCCGAATCATTACTTTAACAACAACAGGTCGCCCCGCGGGGCGACCTGTTTATTTGAGAATTGGGCTTTTCATGACGGCTTTCTGGTAAAACGGAATGAATCCTAAGCGCTCCATGTTCCGTCCCGAGGCCGTATCGACTTTCGTCGTCACGGTCACGTACTGGCAACCGGCTGCTTTTGCGGCCGCAATCCGTTCCAAGATGAGCTGTGTCTGATAGCCTCTGCCCCGATAAGCGGGAATCGTGCTCGTCAAAAACAGTTCGCCCATTCCGTCCTGGACGGCAAGAATCCCACCAGCGACGGCCATCTCACCTTCGCGGACGAGAAACGCCTGGTTTTCGGGTAACGCGTAGAAGCCTTTCGCGGTATCAATCGTCTCTTGCATGACCGTCCCGGTCTCGGCGAAGCCGGCCGCGATGGCCCGAGCCCATTCGTTCACGTTATCGGCGTGCACGCGTTCGACCGTATGCTCCATATCCGGGAATACGAACGTGTTCACGTCGAGCAACCACACGTCCAGGAAGTGGTCGAGCGTATAGTTTCGCTCTTGGAGCAACCGAATGAGTGACATGTCCGCGAGCGGACAAACCTCGATATGTAGGCGGGACACGTTCTTGCCGCGTACCCATTTCTCCATCTGGTGCAAATCGTAAAAACTGGTCGGTCGATTCAAACCGAAGCCGACCGCAAAACTCGTATTGCCCATCCGAAAGACGTGGCCTTTGTTTTCGACAATCAATTCCGAACCTTCATAGGGAGAAGACTGTTTCCGATGCCGAATATAGGCAGACGTCCCTTCCGCTTTGATGCGTTCGATCCGCCTGGCTAGTTCTAAGCGTCTCATCTCGTTCCCTCCCCACTAATCTCCCCTGAGTTTACCACACTTCGATTGCGAACAGATTGTGATTCCGTTACAAGGCGAGACGCAAGTCTGACTCAAATCGAAGTAACCGTTCCCGGACAGATGGGACGAGATCATCCAGGGCCATCAATTCTGACCAATCGACGAGACGAACCGCTACGACTTCGTCTTCCTGAAGCACCAAGTCATCAAGTTGCAGCGGAGTATCGGTTTGATAGCGATACAGGTCTAGAAAATATGTCTCGCGGCGTAACGTCGCCACCCACTCCAACTGGTCAGGTTCGATCCAGAGACCAATCTCTTCACCAAGTTCACGAATGGCACCGTCACGGCTCGTTTCACCGGCAAGAACGGAACCACCCGTCCCTTCCCAAAGAAGTGGGTGCGTCTTGCCTGGATGGCGTTGCGAGAGCAACACGTTTCCGTTCACATCAAACGTGAACACCTCGATGACGGTATGATACGTGTCCACTGCTAACTGTTCGCCGCGCACGTGCGTTTTGCCGAGCGGACGCCGCTCTCCGTCGACTAAATCCCATTGCTCACTCAAAGCCGGACCTCGTCAACGACAAACGAGGATGACCCTTCAATCTCTTCGATGAAGTGTGATCCGAACAGCATCGCCGGTGTGAAGCTGCCAGGGATGACACGGCCTGAACTGACAAGTCGTGACACGACCTCAAGCGCCCCGTACACGGTAAAGGCATATGTGCTCGCCGTCTTGATGCGGACGATCACTTTACGTCCTGAGGCGTTCGTCGCTTCGCCCCAGACATACGTCGAGGAGCGTTCCCGTTCTGACTCGTCCGGTCCGCTCACATGTTCATCAACATAACGGAGCAGTTTCCCTTGCACCGCGTCGCTGCCGAGAATCGGACCGAACCAAGACAAAAGACGCGCCCCGTAAGCGTAAGCCGTAGGGACCGGGACCCACGTCGTGATGTTCGGAATGCCCGTCGTATAATAGGCGGTCGAGACGTCTCCCCATGGAATGGCGATGGCCGTTTTCTTGCCGCGTCCGAAATCGATGTGACGACGTTTCTCGCCCAGCGGAAACGGTGTCAATTCGCCATCTTTTCGTTCGGCACTGCTCGACCCTAGCCCACGGATGGCTGTTTTCAGCGTCCCGCGTGAGATACCGGCGGCGGCCGAGAAACCGAGTGCGAGATTCGTCGCGTCCGGCATCAGCTCTTTCAGCTTCCGGGCCACACAGTCGGTCGGAATCACGTCGAAGCCGACACCCGAACAGAGCAACACGCCCGCTTCTTGCGCGAGCTTAGCCCGTTTCTTCGAGTGGATGTATTCGAACACCTCGATTTCCCCGGTAATATCCAAGTAATGTGTCTTCGTGGCGAGACACGCCTCGACCATCGGCCGACTCGTATCGGCGAACGGTCCGGCACAGTGTAACACGAGGTCGATGTCTTCCAATTGGCGTGTCGCCTTATCAAGCGACAAGTTGAAGACGCGCGTCTCGCACCCGAGCTCCTCCCCGAGCTTGGCGATCGCGTCCGCACGCCGACCCGCGAGCACCGGTGTCATCCCTTGTTTCACCGCTTGACGGGCAATCAGTTCGCCTGTATATCCGTTCGCCCCATAAATCATCCATTTCATCACGATTCCTCCTTCAACTCTGCAAATATGTCTTTTCTTTGTTCCCTATCCTGCCAACTTTCACCCTTATAAACGATGCATCACGTCTTGCATCACACCGCCCAAATAGACAATGCCAAAAGCCGCCACTACGACACCGACTGGGATGATGAGACTCGACCAAGCCTGTCTCGTTTCGAATCGACAGTCTTTATGCGACAAGTAGCGGTCAATCATCCAATATAAAACTGCCGCTCCTGCACCAAGCCAGAGCAAAACAAGTCCGAACCCGATATGTAAGCCAAACGAGACGAGCGGCTCGAACCGCATCGACATTCGGCGTGCCACCCAGTCGCTGAACACTGATGTCAACACCCCGTACGTGACGATGACCGGGAAACTGACTGACAAATAGGTGGCCGTCAACATGAGAAGCCCGTTCACCGTGTCCGCTATCCCTCCGCTATCCGGATATTGCGGGATGACGACCCAACATGCCAACAAGAACGAATAAACCGGGGTCGTAAGTGACGCCGCGATGATTTTTCTAGTCCACATGTCCATCCTCCTCTTCTCCTCTCACTCTACACGACCCGACTAAAAAGCGCACAAAAAAACCAGCCTCGTGAAAAGGCTGGTCGAGTCATCAGTTATTCGCAGCTTCTGCCGCTTTCGTACGGACCGTCTGCATCGCTTCTGTCCATGGGACGAGCTGATCGAGCATGTCGTTGACCGATTGGACTTGAACGTCTTTCGGTGCGAAATGTGTCCCGTTCTCGAAGTCTGTGAAGAGCGAGAGCGCTGGGTGGACACGGACGTGGGCGATCAAGAGCTCGCTCAACACGCCGCGTAAGTGTTCTGTCGCACGCGCACCGCCGACCGAACCGTATGAGACGATGCCGGCTGCTTTGTTATGCCATTCGTTGCGTAAGTAGTCGAGGGCGTTTTTGAGCGCACCTGTAATCGAGTGGTTGTATTCTTGGACGATGAAGACGAAGCCGTCCATTTCCGCGATTTTCTCAGACCATGCCGCGGCACCTGTTGCGTCGCCGCCTGGCTCGCCGAGAAGCGGGAGGCTGTAGTCTGCGATATCGATGATTTCATAGTTAGCGTCACCGCGTTTGTTCGCGATTTCTTTCACCCATTCTCCGACTTGCGGGCTGACGCGTCCTTCACGAGTAGATCCGAGTACGATTCCAATTTTCAACATGTTAGTTCCTCCTTGTGAGTTGGTTGGTTCTTCTTGTTTACCGAACAAACGATTTAAAAAGCTCATTTCATGCCCTCATATTCTTTCTCAAACGTTTTTGTACTTCTGACCGTATCAATCGGTCGAACCATCGCTTCAATCTGTTCCCGCTTCGGTTCTAAGAACGGCGGGAGTGACAATTTCTCACCGACCGTCTCATACGGTTCATCGCCCATGAACCCTGGTCCGTCCGTTGCCCATTCGAACAGGATTTGCGGCGCGACCCGTGCGTAAGACGATTCGAAGAAGAAGCGGTCGACATAGCCTGATGTCGGTAACCCGAACTGTTGCAATCGTGCCGTCCATTCATCGAGGACACTGCGGTCATCGACACGGAAAGCGACGTGATGCACGGTTCCAAACCCTTGGCGCGCGACTGGTGACGTCTCGTCATGAATGACGACGACTTGCGCCCCGTTTCCACCCTCACCTCCTTCAAAGAGATGCGCGTCGCCTTCTTGTCCGATTTCTTCGAACAACATGACTTGCTCCATCACTTGTTTGAAATACGTAAAATCCGCGATGCGGATAAAGATTGGACCGAGACCCGTGATGGCGTACTCGAGCGGCACCGGGCCGTTTTGCCACGGTTCGCCTGACGCGACACCGACGTTGAACTCATCTGAGATGAGCTGGTACGCCTGCTCGTCGAAGTCGACGAACGCGAGCGTCTTCTTACCGAACTGCTCCTGAATCCCTTCATGCTTTACGCCGAGGCGGTCGAAGCGACGTTCCCAATATGTGAGTGCCTCGTCGGTCGGGACGCGGAACGACGTCTTGGCGATTTCATTCGTCCCATGCACGCCTTTTGGGATGCCAGGGAAATCGAAGAACGTCATATCTGTTCCAGCGCTGCCTTTGTCATCGGCGAAAAATAAGTGGTACGTCTGAATGTCGTCTTGGTTGACCGTCTTTTTGACGAGGCGCATTCCGAGGACGTTCGTAAAGAAGTCATAGTTCTTCTCGGCGCTGCTCGTAATCGCCGTCACGTGGTGAATTCCTTTTACATGGTTCATTCGAATCGCTCCTTAAAATCTTGATTTCGAGATAATCAGTTAAAAATTTTTGACGCTTCGGCGCGTTTGCCGACCGTCTTCAATTGAGTAATTGTATTTGCTAAATCGAGACCGTCGAACAGCTCGTCCATTCGTTGTTCATGGGCCGGAAAGATGCGAGACATGAGTGTGCGCCCTTTTTCCGTCAGCGCCGCATACGTGACGCGCCGGTCGCTCGGACAGGCTTTGCGAATCAAGTAGCCTTTCGCTTCGAGCCGGTCGACGATGTACGTCATGCTCCCGCTCGTCAATAATACCTTTTTGCCGATCGTTTGAATCGGTTGATCGCCTTTATGATACAGCAGTTCGAGCACCGAGAACTCGGTCGGGTTCAGCCCGTACTCGGCAACCTCTTGCTTGACCACGTCTTGAATCGACTGTGAGGCCCGAAGCAACACCGTAATCGCTTTTAACGTTTGTCGTTCTTCCATGTGTTCCCCTCCTCTACTGAGAGAAAACAATACTTTAAATTTCATTATCTTTAATTCGAGATAAATATAACACGGTAAGTTTGATGGGTCAATCAATTTGTCTCAAAAAAAAAAAGACGAGTTGCCTCGTCTTTTCATCTGCGCCGAATGACCGCCATCTCCCGCCCGAAGCGATTGCCTTCGTCGACAAAGTCCAAGCTTTCGTATAATCGATGCGCGCCCCTATTATCGGGATGGTAACCGACGACGATCGGTTCGGTGCCGAGCTGCCCTACTTCTTCCAGCATGAGTTCGGTCGCTTTGCGTCCAATCCCTTTTCGTTGGTGCGCATGGTCGACCATAATGCGATACACCCAGCGCGCGTCCAACTCTTCGAGTACCGTATTGTACATGAGAAACCCGACCATCGTCTCGTCCTCCTAAATCGCATACGCCCGCAGCGTCGGTTCATACATCGCTTGCAGCAGCGAAATCGCATTCGGTTCCATATACGCTTGTTGCTCGTCACTCAGAGTGAGCTGACAGCACGTGTACCAGTTTTGTTCTGTAATCGGTTGAAGTGTGATCATCCGGTTCTCCTTAATCGTATGTCTCGTCCAAGTTACGCGCATAAAACGCGATGGCGCGACGATACCGTTTAATGCTGTCATCCGGCTCCGGGCTTGCGAGCAGTTCGAGCAACGTACCGGTCGCCTCAGTGTGGCGCCCGAGATTATAATGGGTCATCGCTTGAAATACTTTGAGCGCCCCGATGTCTGGGAACTGTTCAATCGCCTTGGTGAACAACGCCTCAGCGTCCTCGTAGCGGCCGAGCGCCCGGTACGTGCTACCGAGTCCGATATACGTCTCACGGAGCTCTTCGCCGGCGAGCCCGAGCCGAATCGCCCGTTCATAATGTGGGACGGCTTGACGCTCTTCACCGAGCGAGTCATAACACGAAGCGCAATGGGCATGGAGGCGCGGATTCTTCTCGTCTTGCCGGAGCAACATCAGGAACAGCTGCTTCGCCCGTTCGAGCTCTCCGTTCTCACGGAGACGAATCGCTTCGTCGAGCCCCTTCTCTTCAGGAGTTTGGACTTCCAAGTCACTCAAGTCATCAAGCCACGCTTGCAACAATTCGTAATAGCGACCGACATGGACGCCATCGACGAGGGCATGGTGGGCTTGGACCGAGAGCGGCATCGTCATCCGGTCACCGGTCTCCGTGAATTTGCCCCAGGCGATGCGCGGCACCGTATCATGCTGTTGGTCGTGTGTCGGGTGGCTGATGCTCGTGAACGTGACCCAAGGCACGCTCGTGATGTAAAGCAGACTGTCCGGCTCATCGTCTCCGACGACGACTTCCCGTTTCGCCCCGCTCATCCGAGCCGTCACTTCTTCCATGAAGTCCGGGAACGCGTCTTTATAGGTCGCCGTGCAAAAGTTGAAGACGTCATCGTCCATCATGACGGTAAACGAGGGATGCACGACGTCGTGCTCGATGACCTTGTCGCCGCGAATGCGGTAGCGAAGCTCCGGGATGGCGTTCGCCGTCTTGACGGCACCGTACAAGAACAGTTTAAAGAACGACTGGCCCGTCCGTTTGGCGTGCGTATGTAACTTCGTCACATCAACGCTCGCCGTCACATTGAAATGCGGGGCGTCAAACGCCTTGAAGAATTCGTAGTGCTTCTTGCGCGACCACGTCTCGGTATTGATGATTTTCATGATTCGTCCCCCTGTTTTTTCTTTCACTGTACCAAAGGGAACAGGCCGTTCAAAGTTTTTGCTTCAACTCGGTGTAATGCTCGTTCGCCAAGTCGAAATAGACGAAGTCCCGACGTTCAATCCGATCGAGCGTCGCATGGAAGTCACGCCAGCCCTGCTCGATGAGCTCCGTCGTCAGTTCTCCGGCCTCCGTCGCTTCCTCGAACTCGTCCTCGTCTTTGCGGACGACGTCCCCGTTCGGGAAGATGAGGATGTCGAGCAACAAGTCGTCCATATACGGGATTCCGTCCTCGTATCCGATTGCTTCGACGATATCGATGTACCATTGAACGATGTGTCCTTCATCATTAAACATGACGGTCACACCGAACGGCTCGTCGTCCGGGAAATATTGGAGCCAGCTGTAACCGGCATCGGCGACGATGAACTCTTCTCCCTTGTGCATTTTATATTGAGGTGCGCGGACCGCATCGATTTGAAACAAGGCGACGGTCCCGGAGAAACGGTCATCATGTACCTCCATTTGCGCGTAGCGATGTTGCAAAATCCGTTCCCAGTCTCGACGATTGGCAAATTTCCGTTTTGGCATATGTCTCTCTCCTTTTGACCCAATTCATACGTAAAGAGTTCGCCAAAATCCGACATTTCCCTGTTCAATCGTACAGATTGTGTTGATTGAACCAGACGAGGTGGCTTTGCTTCAATCGTTTTCGCTCGACCATCCGCGTAAAGGCGTCTGTCGAGATGAAGCGATTGCCTGGGTGAATCGTCGCTAACTGCAGCAAGATGAAGCGTATGCCGCGCTCGCCTTCCTGAAGCGGGACATGGAGCATCGTCCCATCCTCATTGAATCGATTCAAGAACAACTCGATTTTGCAGTCCTCTTTTAACAGGCGCGATGTGACGAAGGCGGTTTGGCTGATGAGCGATTCAAAGTCGTGATGGAGCGTATAACCGGACGGACCATTCAAATCCAAGGCGAACGTGAACGTATCGAGCGTCGTCTGTTGAAATACTTTTGACTGCAGTCGTCCGAGTTTGGCGGTCGCGTACCAATCGATCTCCTTCACCGGTTCCCCTTCATACGGTTTCGACCCGATTAGTTGCAACGGATTTCGAAGCGGTGACGCCAAGAGCGGCCGGTCCCCGAGCGCTAACCGTTTCGTCCCGACCGGTGGATGCAACAGGAGCGATGGAAGGACGGTCCACTCTATATCGACCGGTCGTTCATATAAATACGTCCCGAGTCGGAACGGGAGCGTGACGGCGATGACGCATTCCTCGAACGTGGCTGGTCCGCGATACTCAGCGCGCACGACCAATTCGTGGCGGGCGCGACTGACATCGACCTCATAGTCGAGCACGTTCGGAAGGCGCTCATGCGCCGGAAAGCTTATTCCCGAGCTCGACTTCAGGCGAATCCGTAGCGGTAGTCCGAGCCGATCCAACTCGTCCACCCCATCGACCACTAACACGATCCGGCTCTCATCTCCGACAAACAGCAATTCTTCGTATTGCGTGAACCGGAGATCGATGTGCCGCTCGAGTTGTTGCCGCGTCCGCTCGAGCATCCAAATCGCACTCGCTACAATGAAGCATATGTAACCCAATCCGTATACGTACGGGAAGAACACGAGCATGGCTCCGCTCACGAGATATATAGGGAGGAGCCGGCGCTGCAACCAAGCGTGCGTGGACAGAATCATCCGTCAGCCCTCGACCGGCACGGGCACCGTGTCCAGAATGTGCGCGACGACGTTCGCTTTCGTCGACTTGATGCCGCCTTCGAGCGTCAAGCTGATGCGATGGGCGAGCACGTACGGCGCCACGGCTTTGACGTCTTCCGGGATGACGTACAGTCGGCCGGCCAAATAGGCATAGCTTTGACAAGCGCGGAGCAGCGCGATCGCGCCGCGTGGGCTGACTCCGACCTCGACGGACGCGTGTGCCCGGGTCGCATGGACGAGACCGAGCATATAGTCGAGGACATCGTCCTGAATCGCGACTTGTCTCGTCTCGGCCTGCGCTTCTTGCAGCGAGGCGAGTGACGTCACGGCCTCGATGTGTTTGCGGGTCTCGGTCAACACTTGCAACAACAGTTCTCGCTCTTCGGCGGCTTCCGGATAGCCGACCGGAATCGAGATGAGGAATCGGTCGAGCTGCGCGTCTGGGAGCGGGAACGTCCCGGCCGATTCAATCGGGTTCTGCGTCGCGATGACGAAGAACGGTTTCGGCATCGGATAAGTCTTCCCGCCGATTGAGACTTGTCGTTCTTCCATCGCTTCAAGCAGCGCGGACTGGGTGCGCGGGACGGCCCGGTTGATTTCATCAATCAGGACGATGTTCGCGAAAATCGGACCTTGCCGATGGTCAAAGCCTTGCGTCTGCATATTGAAGTAGTCGGTCCCGATGACGTCGGACGGGAGCAAATCGGCCGTAAATTGGATGCGCGAGAATGACCCGTCCAAACTGCCGGCGATCGCTTTGGCGAGCAACGTCTTCCCCGTGCCCGGAACGTCCTCAAGCAAGATGTGCCCTTCGGCGAGAAGGGCCGTGCAGCAGAGCCGGACGACCTCATCTTTTCCTAAATACACTTCATTCAACTGTTTAATGACTGCTTCGATTCCCATGTCGTTCCCCTCCGTTAGTATATGTCTTATTCGAAGTTTACCTGTTTATGGTAATATAGACAATAAATAGTCTGAACATTCTGGTAAGGAGGTAGAACATGAAGTGGTCGTCTCGATTTATCGGGTTCTTGATTGTGACAGCTTGTCTCGTTGTGATGTTTGTCTTTGTCAGCAAGGAGACGTTCAGTTGGTTTCAAACGATTAACACCTCATCTCCAGTTAGCGTGACCGAGATGGGCAGAGAAGAAGATGAGAATCCTCCACCAAAAGATGGTATTGATTTAGGTTCGACCGATGAGCCTGGAAAAGCTGGAGAACGGCAAGAGAAGCAAGACATGCTCAAATTCAAATTTGGTAGCGGGAATGGTGATGCCCCCGGCGGACTCGGCACATTGTTCGCCTTCCTCGCCGCCATCGGGTTGACCGTCTATGGCGTGCATCGATGGCTGCGTCGTCGACGGTGGGAAAGATTCACGTTCTCGTCTAGGCCGGATGCTCCGGTGCCACTGTCCCTCAACGCGGACGCCTCGATCGAGGCACAGACGTTCCCGCTGCTCACGAATATCGAACTGAGAGATTGGCTCATCACGTTCAACGCCTCACTCGCCCCTGAGCTAAAGCTTCAGACGAATGAGACGCTCATCGACTGGTTCGAGCGCATCGAACTGACGGACATCGACGCCTCGCTCTATCATCTGATTCGCTATGGGGCCGCATCCGAGCATGACATCCCGGTCGAGCAGCAACAAAGGTTTCACGAGGCACTCGACCGCTACTTACAGCGACACCCCTGAACGAGAAAGTACCCAGGTTCTCACAAAGACGTAAACGTGCTACGCTCATTGATAATAGGGAAAAAATGTAACTTTCTTAGGAGGTTTGATTAATGAGACGCCTAGGCTTGCTCGGATTCAGTGTGTTCTTGCTTACCGGATGCACGGATCCAGTCGAGAAACCAATCGTCCCGGCTGATACAAACGAGCCATCGTCCGAAGAAATCACCACATGGACGCGCGAAGACTTCAAGGACGTGTTCGACCAATACGAAAAAGTCCCGCCGCTCTTGAAGGCCCTCGAGAACGATGGAATCACCCCGTTCCGCGAGACGTTCGAGCACGTCGTCATCGCCGGCGACGGCATCCATCATACATACGCCGATATCCATCCGTTCAAACTCGATGACGGCACATACGCCACCGTCTATGAGAGTGAAAATGGAGACATCGCCAACGGTTCCGAATCGGTCGCGCCGCTGTTTTGGCAAGAAGCGTCGTTCCTTCAATTCGTCGAAGAGATTGAGAAACGAAAATACGGAACGAGTGCCCCCCCGACGGACGTCGTTTTGACACAAGACGAGTTCCAGGCGCTCTATAACCGCCACGCCTATACGTCCGCGCTCATCGTCGAGCTCGACGAATGGGGCGTACAAGTGGCGCGCGACCCGCTCAAAGATGTCATCATCGCTGGGAACGGGGTCAAGGAAGTGAAAGCCGACTTGATCGTCTTTGAAGTCGAGGGTGGCTACGCAATCGTCTACGACCGAGACGGTGAGATTTTCAAAGGTCCGGAGTCGATTGCTCCGCTGTTTTGGAGCGAGACGGATTATGAAAACCTACTCGAGAAACATGAATGACTTATCGGAAGCGTCGTTTCAAGTCCCGGTACTCGAGTAGCAAATTGAGCCATTGCGCCGGCTTATCGCTCGACTCAGCTACATCGTACCGGTATCTCGTCACATACACATGCCACGACAAGGCACGATAGACGCAACCGAGCTCCTCGGCGATCAGTAGATGACGCCAAAGTACGTCCTTGGGTGCGACGCCGCTCCACGCTTCCAAGTAAACCGTACGCATCGTTTGAATCTGTTTATACCAGGCAACCTCGTCTTCTTCCGGCAATAAGTCGTACAGCGCGTTCCAAAACACGCGCACGCTGAAAAACGGATGCGTGACGGTCGCGTCGCCCCAGTCGAGGATACACAAATCATTCGTCCGTTCCCGCCAGAAGATGTTGCCGCCGTGCAAATCACCGTGCTCAAGACTCATCGGCATCCCGGTCGCCAGCTCATCGCACATGGCAATCAATTCATCTTGAAGCGCGAGCACGGCCTCGGCTTTGTATTGCTCGAGCCCGGCGCAGAGCTCAGGTAAATACGTGCGAATTTCGCCCTTCAACTTGGCCGGTCGGCGGTCCGGGATGCCGTAAGACAAGTAGGTCTCGATCTGGTCGATCTCCTGTCGCTGCAGCTGTGCGTATTGACGCAACGCCGCTTCGTATCGACTCACGTCCGGTCGTTCACGTAACGCGTCTCCGCCGATGTCTCGCATGAGCAACCAGTTCCGGGCTGAATCGATGGCGATGACGTCAGGCACGAAATCAGGATACCGCTCGGCAAGAAACGCCGACAATCCGGCCTCGCCGCGGCTGATATCGGTCACCGCTTTGGCGTAGTAACGTTCCTCATTGAGCGCGCCAACAAGCAAGTACGTCAAATCGGTATCTTTGATCACGTGCCACCTCGCATTCGGCACGTTTGCCTCAATCCATCGTTCGAACCGTTCACGAAACGCTCGGTCACGCCATGGAATTGCCTGACTCATCCTGTTCACCCTTTCTTTCATCATCTCCTAGGAGGAAACGATATGGACGTTGTGTATTACTCATACCCGGTCGATGCCATCTTGTATATGTATTTAGGGGCGACGGCCGTCGTCAGTGTCCTCATCGGGCTACTCGTCTGGCGTCTGTTCAAGCGCCGGGACATCGGCTTTTGGACAACGCTTGTCATCAGCTTCATCGGGCTGTCGTTCGCGCTCGTCTGGTTTCAAAACGCTTCCGTCGCCGTGTTCATGGGGACACTCCCATGGTTAATCAATCTCGTCTTCTCCCTTTTGTTATACGGCCTGTTCGTCGGCACAATCTATGTCACGTTCCGACCAAGAAAGCTCGACCGCATCAAATGACGGTATGCTATACTTAACGTAATAAACGACCACTAGGGGAGCCTTCGGGCTGAGACGGCATGCGCCGGACCCTTCGAACCTGATCTGGCTCATACCAGCGTAGGGAAGTGGTGTGGGATTCGTCTGTCTTTCCACGCCACTTTTCCACTTGGAGAAGTGGCGTTTTCATTTCGAAAGGAGACTTATTCATGCGAATTCAACAACTCACTTGGATGGCGATGCTCGTCGCCATCGCCGTCATCGGTTCTCTGTTCATCTCGATTCCGACCGGTGTCGCCCGTGCTTATCCGATTCAACATATGGTGAACGTTATCGCCGCCGTCACCGTCGGACCGATCGGGGCCGTGCTCGTCGCGTTCGTGACCGGACTCGTCCGTGTCATGACCGGTACTGGATCGCTCCTCGCGTTCCCTGGTGGTATGATTGGCGCACTGCTCGCCGGTATCTTTTATATGAGGACGAACCGCGTAGCCTTCGCCGCATGTGGTGAAGTCATCGGGACCGGCCTTATCGCTTCGCTCGTCGCCGTCCCGTATGCCAAGTTATTGATGGGGAGCGAGTTCGGGGCGCTGTTCTTCTTCCCAGCTTTCCTTGCTTCGAGTGTGACGGGGGCCGTGCTCGGCTGGATTGTTTTGGCTCGGGTCAAGCAATTGCGACCGCTCACGGCGAAGCGATAAATACTTCCCTCCCACCGATAGTAAATGGTAAAATCAGGATATCAGATATTAGGAGGTAATTTCTTGAATCGATTGACGCTATTATTGGCGGCTACCGCCTGCCTGTTCATGTCTGGTCTGTTGTACACACTTGAACGGATTGCCACGTATACACGGTGGAACGCTCAAATCGCAACGGGTACATTCTCGAGCGAGCCGATGTTCGTCGATGTTCTGCTCCAAAACGTGTTCATCTCGATTTTCGGAGTGGCTGCTATCGTTCTCTTTTTCAAAGCGGGCAGTGCTGTTCAAGGCTCAACGACGACGAAAACAGGGACGGCCGACTTATGACGGCTGTCCCTGTTTGACGTGATACACCCAAATCTCTTCCCCGTTCGCCTCATCAATCAGGCCACTGTCGACGAATCCCCCCTTCGCATAGAACCGTTTCGACGGTTCGTTCATCGGATGCAGACTGAGGATGAGGTCATCGACATCGAAGCGTTCTTGCATCCACTGAATCGTAAGTTGTAAACATGTTGAACCGATGCCTTTCCCTTGCTCTGTCACATCGATCATAAATCGATCGAGCCAGATGTAACGCTCCACCTTGTTCTCGGCCCCAATCATCATGAAGCCGACGGGATGCTCATCGCGACAAAGCGCATAGCACTGCCACGCATATTTGACATCGGTTTCCATCTCGCGAAGCGATTCGGCGTTTGTTTCGATAAAGCGAGCTTGGTCAGAAGCGACGGTCAAGGCGACAACAGCCTCCCGGTTCGTGTCATCGACAAGTTGAATCGTCAGCGTATCGGCAGCCATCGGCGCACCTCTTCCATGTCCAGTCCGCGCTTCGGCAAAATATAGGCGCTGACCGAGGAGTTGTATAGATACACATAATCGTCCTCCTCGACGACTTCCTTGATTCCTGCCCATGACACACGCGTCTCGCCGAACTCATTTAAATCGCGCAGACCAGTCTCCTCCAAATCCATCGTGTGGGGGCCAATCATGCCTTCGTTGCTGCGTTCGTCGATGAGACGCCGCGTCTGCTTCTGGACATGCTGTTCAAAGTATTTCGGATAATACAGGAACCAAAGAATACTCGCGACCCCGTATATGCCATATAGCCACCAGTCCGTCTCTTGGAGCCACGTCGCCAGCACGAAAGCAGCGCCTAAAAAGATAAGTGGTCCGATGATTCGCTGTAAGAGGATCATCCGCTTTCCTGTTTTCGAACGTTTAATATGGCTCAAGTTGAACCGGATATAGTCGTCTTCTGTCAATTCGTATTGGATTTTCATCATCATTCCCTCCTCGGTGTCCTATACGTCTCACGTGAAGAAAAGTTCCGTTCAGAACGTTGATTGGATAAACTAAAAGAAAGGAGTGACATCATGAAACAAATCCACCATCTCTGCATCCAAACGCCCGACTATGAGGCATCCAAACGATTTTATGAGGCGCTCGGCTTCGAGCTCGTTCAGGAGTCGCCCGACTTTCATACGCGCGCGTTCAATAGCTGGCTTAAACTCGGTGATTTTTATATCGAGCTCCAAACGGCGAAAGTCGATGAGACGTTGTCACCGTATTCGAAGCATGTGGCCGGCCCGGTCCACTTCGCGCTTTATGTCGATGACCTCGAAGCGGAAGTGAGACGGCTAGAATCACTTGGCGTGACGTTCCTACCAAAGCACGGCGGGAACATCTACTTCGTCGTTGACGGTCATTTGAGTAAATTAAAAGCCCCGGAAGGCACGATTATCGAGCTCCGGGACACGTTTGTCATCAAGTGAGGCGCTGCCTCGCTTTTTTTATTGCCAAAATCGCACACCCTCATGTTTTTCGCCGTCTTCGAACAGGTACATGACAGAGAACACACTTTGTCCGTAACGTTTGGAGGCCTTTCATGAAATATCTCGATTATTGGAGTTACTTATCGCTCTCCCTCGCCAAGCTGTTCCTATTCAGTCTGTTGACGGCGAGCGCGTTCGACCTGCGCTTTTTGTTCATCAATCTAGCGACCATCTTGATGATGACGAGTTGGGCGCTACTCATAAAACAACAGACGCGCCGCTGGATTTTGTTCGCGTCGCTGTTTCTGCACAGCACGCTCCTCATCTCGGACGTCTGGTACTACCGCTATTTCGGTAACTTGCTGTCGGCCGCCCTACTGTCTGATATCGGCCAGATGGGAGACGTCGGGGGCGGCTTTCTGACACTGATTCAAGCGCCCGACTTCATCTTGTTCACGGACTTGCTCGTCTACGCGGCTGTCCTCCTCTATATGAAGCGACACCCCATCACGGAACCGAAACGTCTCGGTCGCCGTTTGGCGGTCGCCGGTTTTCTTGTCGGCTTCATCGTCTTTACCGTCCCTACCGTCGTTCATTACGCCGAAACAGATCACCGGAAAAGCTCGATTTCGAACATGCGCGAGTATTATCAGCTCGGCTTTTGGGGCTATCACGGCCTCGATGCATTCCGCGGCATTCAGGACGCCCTTCATCTCGGTGACGACCTGACAGAACGGGAGCGCAACCAAATCGAAGCGTTAGCGACCGAACCAGTTGAGACCACAGCCGATACGAACGTCATCGTCGTCCAACTCGAGTCGTTCCAAGCGTCCGTAATCGGCCAGACGGTTAACGGTCAAGAACTGACACCGAATCTGAATGCGCTCCGCGACGAGATGCTGTATTTCCCGAATTTTTATCATCAGACGCACGAGGGACGGACGTCTGATGCGGAATTCACCGTCAACGCCTCGCTCTATCCCGTCAAATCAGGTTCGGTGTATACGCAGTATGCGACGAACACGTTTGACGCCTTGCCTGAGCAGTTACGACGAGCCGGCTATGATACGGCCGCGATGCATGCGTTCGACAAGGAGTTTTGGAATCGTGCCAACTTCTATGAGCTGATTGGCTACAACCACTTCTTCCACCAAGACGATTATCCGGCCAATCCGGTCATCGGTATGGCCGTCGGCGACAAGGAGTTCCTGACGACATCGGTCGACCACTTGGACACGTTGGAAGAGCCGTTCTATTCCTTCATGGTCGCGTTGACGAGCCATACGCCGTATGAGATTCCGGACGAGGAGAAACGGTTGGATCTATCGGAATACGAGGACCCGCTCCTCCAAGACTATTATCATACCGTCCACTACACCGATGCCGCCGTCGGTCTCATGATTGAACGACTGAAAGCCAACGGAACGTGGGACGACGCCTTGGTCGTCTTTTATGGCGACCACGACAGCGGATTGACCGCTGCCGGTGACGAGATGGCTATAAAAGCAGATGCCGACTCCACGGTCGATTTGTTCCAGCTTGACCGCTCCGTCCCGTTATTCATCAAACCGGCCGGACTTGAACGAGGTCAGACGGTGAAGGTGAGCGGCGGTCAAGTCGATTTGGCCCCGACCATCCTCGATTTGCTCGGGATGACACCGACGTACATGCTTGGAAATTCGCTCCTCGACGACGAGCCCAATTTGACCGTGTTCCGGAACGGCTCGTTCCGCTACGACGACCTCTATTTTGTCCCGGATTTGACAGAGCCAGTCGGTGGCGGCATGTGTTATTCGGTCGAGACCGGTGATGACTTACCGCTTCAAGCATGTGAACCATACATTGACGAGGCCGCCGAACAGCTTCGCTTATCCGATACAATGATTGAGAAGGACGCCCTGTCCGACTTCACACCAAACGACAAACAAGCCGCCCCGAAATAATCGGGACGGCTTGTTTTGTTAGTAGACGTTTCGTAACGCGGCGACATCGATTTTCTTCATCGGCAAGAACGCTTGCGTCACTCGCGCCAGCTGCTCCTTTGTACCGGTCGTCAGCATCTCTTCCATCTCCCACGGCACGATTTGCCAGGAGACACCATACCGGTCTTGGAGCCAGCCGCACTGTTCCGCTTCCGGGACGGCCGACAGCTTGGCCCAGTAGTCGTCAATCTCGGCTTGCGACTCACAAAACGCAATCAGCGACTGCATCTCGTTGAAGGCGAATTGATGATTTTCCACGCTGTCCATGGCGACGAACTCACGTCCGGACAAGACGAAGCGGGCGTAATTGAGCTTCCCTTCCAACTCCGGGCCGTCTGTCGCCTCGTAACGGATCATATGGTCTTCCAGCACGTACGAATCCGGGAAGATGGAAATCCAGTCGTTCATCGCCGCCTCAGCACGGCCGAATACGTCCCCGACGAACAAAAAGCATGGGGTCACCGTCTGAATGTCCATCCCGCCGCTATGCATGATTTGCCAGGAGACTCCGTATTTGTCTTTCAACCAGCCGTAGCGCTCGCTGAAATCATACGTGTCGAGCGGCATGAGCACCTCTGCCCCATCCATAAGTTCGTTCCACAGCGTCTCCACTTCTTCCGACGTCGGGAACGTGACCATGTATGAGATGGACGGGTTGCGTTCCTTCAGCGGACCAGCACCAAGCAGTTGAAAGAACTGTCCCGCCAGCGAGACGGTCACAATCGTCGTCTCACCTGATGGCGTATCCGTCAGTTTCGTCGTATAGTCGACGAATGAATCGGGAAACTTCGACACATACCACTCCGCAATCGCCTCAACGTCGCCTTCGAACCAAATGCATGGGATAATCGGTTGGGTAATCATAGTCTTTTCTCCTTTCAGACCTCGTGGAGACGATACACCTCACGAACTGCGAGCAACGTCTCTGCCGCCTTCCGATACGCCTGATAGTGAGATGAGTTGATGTGCGCGTTGAGCGCCGTCTCGTCTCGATACTTCTCATAGAACACGAACGTGCCCGGGGCGTCGATTGACTCATGGAGCACATACGTCAAACACCCGTCTTCTTGTCTCGACGGGGGGATGACCTCATCGAGCGCTTGCCGTAACGCCTCTTCTTTCCCTGGATGTGCCTTCAAAATAGCGGTAATCGTAATTTCCATACGCGATTCCTCCTTTTAATCATCTGTTCGTTCATCTGTTCCCTAAACGAAACGAATCTATCCCAAAAGCGGGCATCTCGATTGAGACGCCCGCTTGCGATTATTTCTTGTGTTTCGGTTTGAACGGCCACCATACTCCGTCCCCGAACGATACCGTGATCGCAGGGATGAGCAGCGGCAACACAATCAATCCGTATAACAACAGTCCGGTGATAACGATCGTCGCAATCTGGACGAGACTGAGCACGCCAGACGGAATCATCGCCCCGAACGTACCGGCAAGAATGACGGCCGCGGTCATGATGACCGTCCCCATCTTCGTCATCGAATGGACGAGCGCGTCGCGCACCGTCATCCCGTTAATCGACTCCTCGCGGAACCGGTCGAGCAGGAAAATCGAATAGTCGATGCCAAGCGCGATCAACATGACGAATCCGAAGAACGGAACGGCCCAACTGATGCCGTCATAGCCGAGTCCTTCGACGAAGATGAGCTCCGTGATGGCTGCTGACGTGTAATACGTCAATAAGAGCGAGCCGATCATATAGAGCGGCATGATCATCGACCGGAACAACACCGTCAAGACGATGAACAGCGTCACGAGCATGATGGCGACGGTCCGATTGAAGTCGTTCGTCGACGTCTCATTCAAGTCGCTGTTAATGCTCGAGATACCGGCATACCCAATCGTTGCCTCCGCGAACGGCGTATCGGTGACGACCCGGTCCATCGTCGCTTTCACGGTCTCGACCGTGTCAATCGCTTCCGGCGAATATGGGTCCATCTCGAGGATGACTTCGAGCTGTGTCGCCGTCCCGTCGTCAAACACGTAGCGCTCGACAGCTGGAGCGAACTCCTCTGACGTGAGCGTCCCTTCCGGTAGATAGACGCCCGTATCGCGCAGGCTGTCCGAGCTACTCAGGTCTGATAGGAATGCTGCCGCTTCATTGATGCCTGTCTCGATTTGAACGAGCCCTGCGTTCGCTTCACCGACACCAGCAGCGAGTTGTCCGAGACCCGTTCCGAGTTCCCCGGCTTGGGCGCCTTGTGCCGTCAATGCCGTAGCTGCCTCGTTAATGCCTGCCTCGATTTGACCGAGACCGGCCGACACTTGCCCGAGCTGCGTTACGGTCGCAGGAATATTTTGCGTCGCCGTGAGTCCTTGGCCAATCAGACCGAGCTGAGCGTTCAATTGACCGAGTCCCGCTGCCGCTTCCGCGAGCGGGGCACCGGCGTTCGTTGAACCGCCCGGCAATTGATTGACGACGGCGTCAAGACCAGCTTCCACTTGCGTGAGTCCATCCTGGACGTCACCGAGGCCAGTCTCGGCTTCCGTCAATCCTGCACTCACTTGTTCGAGCTGGGTGTCCACGTAAAAGTCATCGATGACGTCACCGGTCGGACGCGTCACCGAACGGACGCCGCTCACCCCATCGATTTTTTCAAGTTCACTCGAGAACTTCTCGATATACGGAATCTCCGCTTCGGAGAGGTCGCCGTCTTGTTTCAAAATGACTTGGACTGGCAGCGACTCCCCTTGCCCGAATCCTTCTGAAATCAAGTTGAGGCCGCGTACGGAATCATAATCGTCACCGATCTCATCGACCGTATTGAATGACCGGGCATCGTCATACGTGAACAACACCGGTACGGTAATCAACGCGACGACGAGAATCGAGACGAACGGCCGATTGACCGAGATGCGGCTGAATCCGGCCCAGAGGCGGCTGTCGTGATGTTCGCCCGCCTTTTTCGAGGGCCAGAACAAACGATGCTTGAGCGTCGCCATAAAGAACGGCACGACCGTGAACAAGATTAACAGTAAGACAGCAATCCCGACCGCGACGGCGACGGCTGATTTGAAGATTGGGAAATCGGCGAAACCGATAGCCGCAAATCCGACGAATACGGCGAGACCGCTGATGAGGACTGTCCGCCCTGCCGTTTTGTACGTGTTGACGATGGCATCTTCAATCGCGTGACCCGCGCCGAGCTCTTCTTTATACCGGCTGAGCAGCAAAATACAATAGTCGGTTCCAATCCCGAACAAGATGGCCACGAGGAAAATCTGCGTATAGTTCGAGACCGGGAAACCAAACCAATCAACAAAGAATGCGACGAACGATTGACTCAATAAATACGTGAATCCGACCGCAATGAGCGGGATGAACGGTGTCACGATTGAGCGGAACACGAGTAGGAGCAGTCCGAAAATGAGGACGACCGTGATGATTTCCGTCTTCTTCAAGCCTTCCTGCGCACTCAAGTTCACATCGTTGTTGATGATTTCTTCACCTGTGATGTAGACCGTCTCGTCTTCCGGGAGAATGTTCGCCCGCACGTCGTCTGCGAAGGCGTTGATGTCTTCCATCGACCCTTCGACCGTGATTGGGACGAGCACGATGCGACCGTCCTCCGAGACGAGCTGTGCTTCCGTCTCTTCACTTTCAAACGGGTCGAGTACGTCTTTGACGACCGTGTCGTTTTGTTCCATCTCGTCGATGACCCGGGAAATATCGGCCCGTTCGGCATCACCGAGCGTTTCGAACTCATAGACGAGTGAAATTGTCTTGTCGCTCTTCCCGGCGGCGTTCAAGATGTCCTGCGCCCGCTGCGAGTCCATGTCCTCTGATAATTGGAAGCTGCCGGCTTGTTCGGCCTGCTTCGTCAAGTTCGGGGCCGCCACAAACAAGGCGGCTGTCAAGACGATGAGACCGATCAAGATGCCCCAGCGCCATTGGATGATTTTATGCACGTGTTATTCCTCCCCAATTCGAAGCAGCTGTTTAATTTTCCGGAACGTCCGGACGAACTGTTCGATTTCTGTCTCTTCGATGTTTCCGTCGAGCAACGATTCGACATAACGGTAGACGGCCGCATCCGCTTCTTCGACGATGCGATGTCCGGCTTCCGTCAACTCAATCAACCGCTCGCGCTGGTCATGCCCGCGTCGACTGACGACGAGCTCTTTGTCGACGAGCTTTTTTAACCGGTTGGAGACGGCGCTCTTATGAACTCCTTGTTTTTGGGCCAATTGCCCGGCTTGAATCGGACCGAACTGTTCGAGCAGCTTGAGTAGCTGCAGTTGTTCCCGCGAATAATCATGCCAGACGTCACCGTCCATCGCCTCGATGACATGCTCCGCACCTTGGAACATGACCTCTTCGAACAACTGGACGGCTTCCCGCATCAATTCTTTCATTTTGGTTTACCCCCTAAACTAGATAAAGATAGTTTATGTCCTAAACTATCAACCGTCAACTAAAACGACCGATGAAGTCGTTCTTTCATCGGTCGAGTGGATACACATACGTATAAAACGTCAGCGTTCGTCCTGCCCATTCCAGCTGTCGTGCCTCGCCGTCACGGATAAAGCCGGCACGCACTAATACGCGCTGGGACGCCACGTTGTCGCTTGTCGTCTCGGCTCTCAATCGTTTGAATCCAGGCAACTCGAACGTCAGCAATTGGCGCAGGGCCGCCGTGGCATACCCGCGGCCCCCATGCTCCGCCCCGACCCGGTAACCGACCTCACCAGTGTCGGTATCGGTGTGATGGACGTTCAGACGCCCGACGATTGTATCGTCGTACCACATCAAGTAATAGCATCCGTCCCCGTCCGCCTGCTCGCTCAATAGTTGCTGCAATGCCTGATGGAATGATTCCGGCTCATAGTAGGCGTCGCCACGGCTCGGGACCGAGCGTTCGAAATGTATGCGATTCGCGCACTCGAACGCATACAGCAACGCCTCATCTTGAAGACGCAACGCCTTTACGTTTACCCGATCCATGTGACGAGCGCCTCCCGTTCTCGCGACGCCTGGGCGAAGACACGTTTCAACTCATCGAACTGGTCCAATAAATACTGTTTTTCCTCGAGTCCCCACTCACGTTCAAACGGATACAGTTCCTGCTCATTCATCGTCGTGACATCGTAACGCGCTTCTAGCGCCTCCAGCTCGATGTATTGAAGCCGGGTCGACAAGTCCTCCACCTCTCCCGGCGTCAAATAAGCGATGCCCGTCTCCCCATCGATAACGTCGCCGCCGAAGACTGCCTTCCCGAGCGAATGACGGTCAATCTCGTCCAAATCGGTCTCACCGGTCAATAAAAAGTACAGGCCGTGCCACGCCTTATCGATATCGGTCTGCCGTTCCTCGTCTTCCAACAGTTCTTCGAAGCGGTCCGGCTCTTGAAGCAGTTCGGTCAACTCTTCGCTCGATACCCGCATGTATGCGCCAACCATCCCCATGTCTGATTCCCCTCTCCAACTCGTATGTCTGACTATTCGGTATGGTCATGAAAAAAACCTTCCGAAGAAGGTTTAGCGCATCGCTTCCGCAACGCGGAGTCCTGAGACGTATGCACTCTCAAATCGCGTTCGACCTGAGGTGTCGTCCGGCTCGAGGAAGACGTCACCGGCCAAAAAAATCGGCTCGGCCCGCAATCGATAGTAAGGCTCGTTCCAGACGTCGGTCGCCTGCGCGTAGCGCCACCGTTTCAACTGTCTCGATTGAATCACGGCTGAACCTGTCACCGTTTGCAACAGACGTTCAATCTCACGAAGCGTGTCTTCGTCCGCTCGTTCATACCACTCCTCGCTCCACGACTCGTCCATATAGACGCTGACGAGTTCGGTATCCGAGACGCCCTTTTGGCGGTTGTTGATGACTTTCAAGATACCCGGCGCCAAGTCTGTATCGAGGATCCCGTCCGGACCGATGCTAATCTCGCTTCTGAACTCGAACAAGCCGACAAACGTCGGGGCGTACGTCAATTCACGCAACGCCGCATCGACTGCAAAGTCAGTGAGCAAGTCGAGCGTCTGCGGGAGCGGCGACGTGATGAGGAGACGATCATACTGTCGCGTCGTCACATCCGTCTGGACGCTGACCTGACCATCTCGTGTCGTGACCGTCTCGGCCCGTTCGTTCAAATGGACGGTCAATCCGTCAGCCAACCGTTTGGCCAAGGCGTTCATCCCGTCGACGGCGACGTAGCGCGGATACGGGTCGGCGTACCACACGTTGACCCACCCTTTCGTCTGCCAGTCGGCGACATCTTGTTTGAGTTCTTCCCCTCGTACGGTGAAATAGACAGCCCCGTGATCGGCTTTGCCGTCTCCGATCCGTCTCGTCGCCAAGCGTCCCCCGACGCTCCGACTCTTTTCAATCAATTCAACTGTATGACCGTGACGGGCGAGGTCGCGTGCTGCGACAATCCCGCTCAGTCCGGCACCAATAATACCGATGTTCATGTCCATTCCCCCTTCTGTCAGGAAGATTGTATCATGACCGAGGACCCGTCGCCGGAATCGATGCGCTTCACGCCGACCGATTCCATTGCTCATCATACTCACGGCGCGTGTCTTCATACATGACGGCGAAACGGCTGACGATGAACGGGCGGATGAGTGCAATCGCAACGAGGTAAATCAACGATCCGAGAATGACGGATTCGATGCTGATAAAGAACGTCAATCCGACCAAGAATAGCGGGATGAATGGCAAAATCAACTTGAATGCCTCCCACTTTCGTCCGCGCATCAACGTCCGTGATTTCGTGATCGCCTCCGTGATGGACAAATCGGGCTCGTCGCGCAAGATAAAGAAGGTGAAGGCGTACGAGAAGTACTTCACGATGCCTGGTACAAGCAGTAACAATGACCATAGCACTTGGAACAACATGACAAGCAATCCGGCAAGCAAATGTTTACCGTAGCGATGTCGGAACGGCGTAAAAACATCGCGTAACGACGACGACTTCCCGCGGACCGTTTCTAACATCAACCAGTTGTAACCGATGATGACCGGGAGCAGTCCCGCGTACAAGATGAGACCCGCTAGACTGATCAACGTGAGTGCCAATGAATCATATTCGAACCCGAAATAATACGGATCCATCATCAATCCAATCTCTAATACAATCGAGCACACAAATGACCAGATAATCAATGTACCCGTCTTTCCTTTTACTGCGGCGCGCGCCCGTTCATTCCATGTCTGAATCATCTTGTTTCCCCTTTTCGTTCTTCTTTCCTGTCTTATACGCAACGTGATGGAAAATGTTTCAAACTCCACAAAAAAACAGGGCAATCGCCCTGTCCATCACTCTTCCCGATATTCTAAAATGTCGCCCGGCTGACAGTCGAGCGCCTGACAGATTGCTTCAAGCGTCGAGAAACGAATCGCTTTCGCTTTGCCGGTCTTTAAAATCGACAAATTCGCCATCGTGATGCCCACTTTTTCAGACAGCTCGGTCACACTCATCTTTCGTTTCGCCAACATTACGTCAAGATTTACGATAATCGCCATATGTCTCACCTCAGACCGTCAAATCATTTTCTTGCTTCATGTCGATGGCACGCTTCAATAGTTTCTGTAACAGTTCCGCGAATACGGCGACGACGAACGCGGCAAACACAAAGACGAGCCCGATGAGAAGGAACCCAGGCGCATCATCTCGCTCGGCGAACCAGTAGAAGAACGGGAGCGTCCCGATATAGACGGCCGTGATCGCCAACGCACAATACTTGATCGTGCGGAGTGATTGGACAGCCCGATACGAGAACCCTTCGTCGCGGTCGATCAACCGGAGCAGCATGAACGCTTGGAACAACGCAATGAAGAACGGGATGGCCGATACATACATACCAATCACAATCGGACGAATCGAGTCCTCAATCCAACTCCCACTCTCGACCGCCTCGCGCCAAATGTACGGAAGCAAAAACAAGCAGGCCGCCACAATCGGGACAGCCAGAACGAATACGGCCAACCGTAAAAAAACCGTCTCTCGTTTCATGATTCAGACACCTCACCTCGTTTGATACCTTCATCATAATCTTATTTTTATCGTTTATCAATAAATAATCGTCGTTAATAAATAAAAACCTCAGGATATCCTGAGGTTGATCTTTATTTTAAGGCTTCGAGTTCATCCTCTGTGACCCATTTGTGGTTCGTGACGTCTTCCCCGTCGTTTGTCGTGAAGTCGACCATATACACCGTCGTCTGTTCGGCCGAATCAATCGTCGCCTCGGCGCCGTCCATCCCGTCCATATGGTCCGTGGCCAGTGTGGCTTCGGTTCCTTCTTCTAACGGTGCCTCGCCTGGATTGTCGAGTTCTTCGTGAATGACCCACTTGTGATCTTCGACCGGATTGCCCCCATCCGTCGGGGTATAAGAGACCGAATAGACGGTCGTGTCATATGCACCGACGATTGTCGCCTCGGTGCCATCCATGCCCGGCATATGGTCGGCCGTCATCATCGCGGTCGACCCGACCGGGAACGTCGGATCTGTCGCTTCACTTAATCCGCTCGGCACCTCTCCTGATCCCGAATGGTCCATCATCGAATGGTCCGAATGTTCTTCTGTCGAGTCGCTCGTCTGCTCCTCCTCGGCATCCCCACAAGCTGCCAAAGTCGTCGCGAGCAACATCGCGCTCAAACCGGTCATCCATTTTTTCTGTCTCATCGAATCTCTCCCTTACGTCTTTATCTTTATACGTTACCCTGCTATCGAGGTGGTGAGACGTTTTTGAGACCGATGCGATGATTTGTTATCGCTTTGATACATTAAAAGACCGCCTCGCGGCGATCTTCTAATTAATGCGCGTGCTTCACATCCTCGAACAAGCCGAGCGCGAACCCGGCCACCGCTCCGATCGTCGTCACGATGAGCACGTAATTCAAATCAACCCCTTGCCAGAACTGGCCTTTCATCACGTTCGTGACTTCAATCAAAACGGTCAACACGAGTGCCGTGACGAAGCTGGCCAATAGGAAGAAGCCGAGTGCTTTCTTTCCGTACACGATGACGCCGAGCATCGTACCGAAGGCCGTCGTCACCATAATCAGGAATGCCGTGTTTCCGTACGTGTCACCGAGCGTCGGGAAGATGGCCGCGAACGTTTCGCCAACCGCAAACCCGAGCAAGATAGAGGCGACCATGCCAATCGTGCTCAAGCCGACATTTCGAATCAAGTGTTCTCGGTGACCGAGCAAAAAGAACAACAGGATGCTGCCGACGACACCGGTGAGGAACGTGACGAGCACACCGGCTTCAATGAAGAGACTGAAGAGGAAACTGCTGAGTAGGAACGACACTAAACCGATCAACAACCCGATTGCCCAATGCGTCCGGTGACTTCCATGGACAATGTTCATGATGCTCATCCCCTTTTATGCGTCCTACTATCCTATTGACCACTTTTTCAACTATGAAACGAGTTCTCTCTTTCTAGTTGGCGGTTTCCAATCGAATTCTCCACATCGTCACAAAAAGACCGTCCCCAAACGAATCACGGGACGGTCTGTGCCTCAATGGTGCTTGATTTTTCTCAAGAAAACCAACATCGGGAGGAGCAAGAGCGCCGCTGCCCCAAGCCCTCCTTGAATCGACGTGTAAAGGGCGAGCAATCCAATCAGCGGACCCCCGGCGACTTGACCGAACGCGTCGACCTGACCGAACATCGACAAAATCGTCGCCCGGCCTTTCGATGGGATCCGCTCGTTCGTCATAACGCTCATGAGCGGATAGTGCACGTTACGCAGTGCCGCAATCGTCCAATACAGCAACACGGCCAACCAAAACTGTCCGACCGAGGCGAAAGCAAGCATCGCGATGATGAGCAGCACGTTGAACCAAAACAAGGTCGTCGCATAGCGTCCTTTGACGTATAGCTCGACACCTTTCAACACCAACATGTTGAGTAGAAACGCGACGGCATAGAACAAGCCGAACCAATACACGGCCGCCTGTTCAGACAACGCGAACGTCTCAATCAAATGCGCGCCCCATAACCGGTCGAATCCTTCACTAGCGAGACCCCAGACGAGCGTGATGGCAGCCAAGCCGACGAGAATCGAATTGCCACGGATATGGGTGTATCCGTCCCGAACCGTCCGTTTCGCTTGCACGAGATTCGACGTATCGGCTCGCGTGATCGGTTCGAATCGCGTCTCTGGCAAGACGCGCCATGCGATGACCGCGAGCGTCACCAACATCCCCCCGGCAAGCACGATTGTCATTTGGACAGACGTGACTTCAGCGAGGAGGACGGCGAACCCAATTCCGACGAAGCGGCCGAGCGAGCTATACTGTGCACCTCGCAAAAACACTTGTTCTAAGCCGTCATTCCCCATCTCATCGGTAATCCATGCCTGTTCGGCCCCGCTGATGAACGTCCAGCCGATACCCCATAACGCTGACGCGACCGCGATGGCCCAAAATTCAGGGATGCCCCCTTCTAGCAAATGGGCCAGTCCAATCAAACCGATACCGATGACCATCGACCGCTTCCGCCCATATAAATCGGCGACGAGACCGGTCGGTAGCTCAAATAGTAAAATCGATACTTCTAATATCGTTCCGATCAAGACGAGTTGTAACGCATTCAACTCGGCGGTCGTCACATAATAGATGGCGTTCAACGTGAACACCATCTGTATGATGAGCGAGCGCGAACTCGATACTGCATAATACAGCTGTTGAATCTTCAATTGTATATTCCTCCGATAGGATTGTTCCAATACAGTGAATCATCGGAGGAGGTGGCCAACTTATGAACGCACGTCCTCCGGCAGGATGAATGTGTCAACTAGTTGGATTTGCATGGCGTTCTCTCCTTAGTCGTTATACCTTCAGTATACAAGCCGGTTCGCATGACGTAAATCACAACAAAAAAAGCCAAGATCCCGAAAGATCTTGGCCTATCATTTATTCGACTGTGACTGATTTCGCCAAGTTACGTGGCTTGTCGACATCGCAATCACGCGCAAGTGCCGCGTAATACGAGATGAGTTGAAGCGGTAACACCGTCACGAGCGGTGTAAGAAGTGGTTCGACACGTGGCAATACGAACGCATCGCTCTCGTGTTCCATGCCTTCCATCGAAATCGTGCAGGCAACAGCGCCACGAGCGACAACTTCCTTGATGTTTCCGCGGATGTTGAGGTGCGTGTTCGGTTGCGAGACGAGTGTGATGACCGGTGTGCCATCTTCAATCAAGGCGATCGGTCCGTGCTTGAGCTCACCACCTGGGTAGCCTTCTGCTTGGATATACGAGATCTCTTTGAGCTTGAGGGCACCTTCGAGACCGACGTATGAATCCATACCGCGACCGAGGAAGAACGCGTTGCGTGACTCTTTCAAGAACTTGTCTGCCAATTGCTCAAAGATTTCTTTTTGAGCCATGACCGAGTCCATGATCGTCGCGATACGCGCGAGCTCTGTCATGAGGTCAAACGGAAGCTTCTTGCCGTTCGCACGAGCGATGTCGTAGGCGAGGATGGCGAGCACGGCGATTTGGGCCGTGTACGCTTTCGTCGATGCGACCGCAATTTCCGGGCCGGCGTGGAGGAGCATCGTCTCGTTCGCTTCACGTGAGAGCGTCGAACCGGCAACGTTCGTGAGTGTAAGCGCCTTGTAGCCGCGCTTCTTCACTTCGACGAGGACGGCACGGCTGTCCGCTGTCTCACCTGATTGTGAGATAAAGAGGAACAACGGCTTCTCTGTGAGGAGTGGCATGTTGTAACCGAACTCAGAAGCGACGTGCACTTCTGTCGGAACACCTGCGACGCGCTCAATCAATTGCTTGCCGACAAGACCAGCGTGGTAACTCGTACCACAAGCGACGATGTAGATGCGATCCGCTTCCGAGACGAGCGAGCGCACGCCTTCCGTGAGCTCGATGTCACCGGCGTCGTTCTGGTAGTGCTGGATGATGTTGCGGATGACGGCCGGTTGCTCGTCCATCTCCTTCAACATGTAGTGCGCGTACGTGCCCTTCTCGATGTCAGACGCATCGATTTCGGCCGTGTACGGGGCACGTTCGAGGACCTCGCCGTCGAGTGTCTTGATCGTCGCCGATTCGCGCGTCAAGATGACGATCTCGCCGTCGTGGAGCTCGAGGTACTGGTCCGTCACTTGGAGCATCGCCATCGCGTCAGACGCCAC
>NZ_JACSLV010000005.1:0-209448 GCF_018618315.1 Exiguobacterium sp. s70 | reverse complement strand
GAGCCAGGATCAAACTCTCCAAAGAATTTGATATAGCTCTTTAAAAATGACGAAGCTTGCGCTTCATTCAAAAATTGTAAAACTTTTTTGCCTCATCGTTCAGTTTTCAAAGTTCGTCTGCCGCTCTTGGCGACTTCATTAATTTATCACGTCGTGTATCTCCGCGTCAACAACTTTTTTCACAAATTGTTTTACTGAAATAATCTTTTGCTGTGACAACGTTTATAACTATAATCTCTATTTACCACTTCGTCAATAGAAATATTACAAAAAAATAAAAAAGGTTGAGCCCCGTCATGAGGCCCAACGCTTCAATCTTTCGCTAGCGGCACATAGCCCGTCCGCTCCACCAATGTCTGCCCTTCTTCAGATGTCATCCAATCTAAAAACGGCTTATGCGTTTCATAGTTCTCTTCTGTCGTGATGGCATAAAATTCAGAAGTGATCGGATACGTCCCGTCAGCGATGGTTTCGACCGTTGGAGCGATTCCATTCACTTGAAGTAATTTAATGTCATGATCTTCGACCATCTCGGTCGCATAGAAGCGGAAAGAGAACCCAATCGCATTTTTATGATTTGTGTATGCGGCCGTCTGTTCGATAATACCGCCCATACCTTCCGGGACATCTTCAACGGGTGCAGCCATTAATTTACGATTACCCATCACCCGCTGCAAGGCCGTCTGGCTCCCGCTTCCTTCTGGACGTTGGAAGGCTCGAATCGGATCATTCTCGCCTCCGACCTCACTCCAATTATCGATGTCTCCGGCATACACTTGTTGAATCTCGTCTAATTTAAGCGAGTCAACTAGATTGTCTTCATGTACAAAGAAGACAAACGCTTCGCGCCCGATTGGTGTCATGTTGAACTCCACACCTGCCTTCTTAGCCACGGCCACTTGAAGATCTGATGGTCCGGCGACAAAAATGATGTCCGTTTTCCCTTGAATCAACCGATCATACGCTTCTCCCGTCGTCGTCGAGACGACAGGACTCTCCTCCGTACTATACGGATTATATTCGTCAGAAGGATAAACCGCTTCGACAAAAGACGCATACAGTGGATAGAGTGCCGTAGCACCATCGAGGCGTGGGAGATTTGAATCGATTTTAAACGAAGATGGCGCATCGAGCTTAGCTAAATCGGATTCCTCTTTAAACGGTTGATAGTCAAACAACTCAACACCGCGTTCTTCAATCCGCAAACCTTCTGTATACACGTAGTACCCTTTCACTGAACCGAAGAACACGACTCCAATCACGGTTCCAATCAATCCGACTCGTTTGAGTTGCCCCTTCGTTAACGACGAGAAGTCATATAGCGCCATAATGAGAATTAATAAAGCGGCAACGTACCAAATTGTCCAAAGGATCGGGCGTCCTCCTGCAATCGGATTGCCCATCGTAAAGAGTGCTGTAAAGACCGATATGACTGCGGTCACAAGCACAATCAACACACTACCGAATATAAACTTAACGATTTTCATCTGATTCAACTACTCCATTCGCTTATATATAGTTAGGCGATCTCATAGGCGATGGCTTCGACCCCAACACCTTTTGTCGGTCGCGCGACCGAACGGACATATCCTTTGCGGACAAGGAACCCGACGATGCTACCTAGGTCGACTTTCAATGCTTGCAAGTTCGGGTGTTCCATTAATTCCGAGAACGGCCACGGTTCGTCGCGTTGTTGCATCGTTTGCAGTAGCAGAAGCGTGCCCGGCAACACTTTTGATTGAATCAAATGTTCCATTCCAATAATCACCAAGTGAATCCGTTGTTCAAGCGACTCATGTCCGCTCACGAGTTCCTCGTGGAGTTTATATATTTCTAAATCGAGTGTGCGTACTTGTTTCCATAATACGATTTCAGGATGAATCCCGGCCTCTAAGACCGATAATCTGGCCAAATGAGTCAAGGCATGATGAATTTGGGTGAAGGCGTCTTGGTGTTCCTCTTGCAAAAATAAGCTTCGGCCGTCTTCAAAGCGTCGCAGCAATTTCGCAAAAGCAAGCGATAGTTGCAGACGTTGCTCATCGTTTGAGAAATTACGAAGACGTTGTCGCAAGTCTAATAAAAACGTATTTCGTTCAAACAACACCATTCCATCTTCAATCCAGTGGATGGCCCGGCGATTCTCGTTCATCAAAATCCAGCGATCCATCATCGAATCACTCACCAAATGGAGAATGATTTTTTCTTGTCCGACCTGATAGTGTTTCACTGTCCAGAACGGTTCTTCTTTGGCTTCAATCACAATCAACAACCGGTCCGATTGGTCTGTCAACGGATCGCGTGGTCGTTTCTTCTTCACTTCGATGATGCCAAGCGTCGTCTTCAAGGCTGCATATTCCGAATAGATTGTGCGTGTGGCATACTCCATAGTCACCTTGATACCTTCTTTCTATATGATGAACTTCAAACGTCCACCCAATAATCTGATACGAAAATGATTCGCCTTCTTTTAAAATTCTCCTGCCAGCGATTGTATGAACTTCTCACGGTCGAGCAGATGAGCTATAGTAAAGACAGACATGGAGGGATTACGAAATGAAAAAACGGGGGAATAAAATCAACCGCGCTCGAAACCTTGCGTTGTTGCTCGTCTTTGCGGGAATCGGGGTCATGTATCTCGGCCTGTTGGCGAAAAGCATCACATGGCTGATGATTATTTTCATGTTGCTCGGCTTTGTGATGGTGTTATCGAGTTCAGCGCTCTACTTTATTATTGGGATGGCATCCACGAAAGCCATCGTCGTCACTTGCCCGAATTGTGAGAAACAGACAAAGATGCTCGGTCGGGTCGACTTATGTATGCATTGCGACGAACCGCTCACGATCGACCAATCGCTCGAAGGTAAAGAGTTCGACGAAAAATATAACAAACGCCAATCACATTCACACGAATAAAAAAACATCCTCAGGCAGAGGATGTTTTTTAATGTTTATGCGCTTGTTCAGCTTGGCACGCCGGGCATGTCCCGTATACTTCGAGACGATGGCGGTCGACTTTGAACCCAGTCAATTGAGATGCGACCGATTCGATTTCATCGAGGACCGGGTAGTTGAAGTCGACGACTTTCCCACACGCATCACAGATGATGTGGTAGTGACGCGACGTCACGAAATCAAACCGGCTCGATGCGTCTCCGTAATTCATCTCTTGAACGAGACCGACTTCTTTAAAGACGCGCAAGTTGTTATAGACGGTAGCGACACTCATGTTCGGAAATCTCGCCGAAAGTGCCTTATAAATGTCATCCGCTGTCGGGTGACTGTGCTCCGTGACGAGGTACTCCAAAATGGCCTGGCGCTGAGGCGTCATTCTGACTCCATGTTCTCGGAGCGACTGAACAGCATGGTCAAGCATTTCGCTTCCCACGTCAATCCCTCATTTCTTCTATAGAATTCATTTGAAGTGTTAGTAGTAATTAACCTATTTCTTACATAGTAATCTTTATAAATAGTGTACTGATTTCTGGAACGGTCGTCAAACGTTGAGCTTAAGCGGTTGACGGCTGTGATACAATAAGTGCGAATTTGTAAAAGGAGGCAATACATATGGCAACACCATCTACACGCAACAATTCAGACGTTTTGTATACCGATGCCTTGACGCATATCGTCGGCGGGGTCAACAGCCCTTCCCGCTCATTCAAGGCAGTCGGCGGAGGTGCACCCGTCTATATGGAACGAGGAGACGGCGCCTATTTTTATGACGTCGACGGCAATCGTTATATCGACTATTTGGCGGCGTACGGTCCGATTATCACGGGCCACGCCCATCCGCATATCCATAAAGCGTTAATCGCGGCTTCGTCTAAAGGACTCCTTTACGGAACACCGCATGCGCTTGAAGTCGAGTTCGCGAAAAAACTAAAGGCGGCCATCCCGTCAATGGATAAGGTCCGTTTCACCAACTCGGGGACCGAGGCGGTCATGACAACCGTACGTGTCGCCCGTGCTTACACGGGACGCGAACTCGTCGTCAAATTCAGCGGTTGCTATCATGGCCACTCGGACTTGATGCTCATCGCAGCAGGCAGCGGACCAGCCACGCTCGGCTCACCAGATTCGGCCGGCGTCACACGGGCCACGGCGAAAGAAGTCATCACCGTGCCGTTCAATGACGTCGAGGCGTTCCGAGACATGATGCGCGAATGGGGCAGTCAAATCGCCTGTGTCCTCGTCGAACCGATTGTCGGAAACTTCGGCATCGTCGAGCCGAAACCTGGATTCCTCCAGGCCATCAACGACATCACCCATGAACATGGCGCCCTCGTTATTTACGACGAAGTGATCACGGCGTTCCGCTTCACATACGGCAGTGCCCAGCAAGTATATGGCATCGAGCCGGATATGACCGCCCTAGGGAAAATCATCGGCGGAGGCTTGCCGATTGGTGCCTATGGAGGTAAAGCTGAAATTATGGAGACGGTCGCTCCGCTCGGTCCAGCTTATCAGGCCGGAACGATGGCCGGTAACCCGGCATCGATGGCAACAGGGATTGCTTGCCTCGAAGTACTCGAGCAACCGGGTGTGTATGAAAAGCTTGACGCGCTCGGTGCCCAGCTCGAGGCCGGGATTCGTGAAGCCGCTGAAACACATGGCGTGACCATAACATTGAACCGTCTAAAAGGCGCACTTACGGTGTACTTCACGGACGAGGTCGTGACCGACTATGAGGGAGCCGAGAAGTCGGACGGTGAAGTGTTCGGACGCTTCTTCAAATTGATGCTCGAGAACGGTGTCAATTTGGCCCCTTCTAAGTATGAGGCTTGGTTCTTGACGACTGAGCATAGCGAGACAGATATCGAAGAGACGATTGTTGCGGTAAACCGCGCCTTCGCCCAACTATAAGTAAAAGGAGATGCCGGGGCATCTCCTTTTTGATTACACCGAAGGTCGGATCCACAACTGGTCGTAGCGTGGATGTCCGAATATATCGACCGGCACGTCGCCTAGAAAACTCGGGAAGCTCCGCTCCCGCTCGACATGGTATAGCGGAATGACGAGCGCCGCCTCCGTCAAATAGCGTTCCACCTCCCGATGGAGCATCGGCCAAGCGCTCATATCGGTTTGACGGTAGCGGTCCATCATCGTTCGGAGTTCCGTTTCATGTGCGACGAGCTTGCCGACGAGCGACAGTTCACTCGTCAAAAAGGCGAGAAACGCCAAATCCAAGTCTTCGCTCATCATCTCCCCGCATAAAATTAAATCTGCTCGGCGAAGTGTCTCCTCTTGCAGTAAACAACTGAGCGCATACGTCTCCGTCTCGACGGTGAAACCGGCAGCCCGCAACTGTGATGCGACGAGCGCCGCGTCTTCCGTCGCCACGTCGAACGGCAAGTGTAATAGTCGGAGCGGACGCTTAGAACTCTCGCTTGGCTCGGCCAGTGGAATCGGGCGACTCGTTTCCGGGAAAAAACCGTGGGCCACTTGATGACGTTCTCCCCCCAAATCGACGACCGCTTGTTTATCGATCGCCCGTTGAATCGCTCGTCGCGTCGCCATATCTTCTTTCAGCCAGGAGTGCTGTAAGTTGAACATGAGATAACGAGCCCCGGCCTCGGCAATCCATTTCACGACGCTATGATCGTCCCGGGCGCTCCATTTGGCGTGATCTGCTTCCGAGAACGTGACAAACTCAACCACGTCCAATGACGGACGCGGGCGCAACCCGCGCTCGAACGCCCGTAAACGCACGACGTCGTCGGATTGTTTCTCCAATTTGAAAGGCCCCGTCCCAACAATCCCTTCTGCTCCTTCATACGTAATGGATGCCGGTGTTTGAGCAAGCAAGCGCTCGATGTAGGCCCGATGTGCTTTCGTATAGAGGTCGACCACATACGGTGCGGGCGAGTCGACCCGATCAATCGGTGCGAACAACCAGACTTGTTTGCCGCGAGCCAAGAGTCGGCTCAATGAGTAGACGACGTCTTTGCCCGTTAACGTCATCCCGTTGTGGAAAGTGATCCCTTTACGGATGTAACAGCGAAATCCAAATGGCGTCTCCTCCATATGATGGGCTAGCGACGGTTGAACCGTGGTCCCGTCCCATTCGAACAGGCGGTCGAAGACGTGACGCGATAACGACGCCTCCATCGCGATGTGGATATCAAGCGGATCAAGTGACTCGAGTGTCCGCGTCCTCGGGAAAATAAAACGGTCTTCTTCCGTCTGTTCGAAACCAAATCGGTTCCAAATCCGCGCTTGGATCAGTTCCCGTAATGCGGGTGGCCAATCCCACTCCAACCATTTGGCCGCCTGCGCCATCGTAGCCTCAGAAAATGAGGTTACGACCCACGCCTGGAGCGTCTCGTCAAAGTCCGACTGAAAACGAAGCATCGATTCATGGCCGCGCCCTTTGCCGGCTTGATAGGTCACCCACCCCATCGCCTCCCATGCCTTGATATCGCGCTTCACTTGTTTCTCACTATAGCCGACCACCTCGACGGCTTGCCGGAGTGTCACGTCCATTTTGTCCGCCTGTAACGCATAGCGATAAATTGCCACTAGTTTTGCATTCATGTCATTCCCCCTAAAAGTGGACATGTCCAAATAATTTGTCTCTTTTTACCAAGTGTAGTCCACGTTTAAAGTAGTGACAAGGAGGTGCTCACATGAAATTCAAAGATTTCCCAACTAACGTCCGACTTCGACTCGTCTGTGGATTTTTCATCCGCATCGTCGGCTCGGCCATCTTTCCATTCATGGCTTTATATTTTTCAGAAGAACTCGGCAAAATCGCTGCTGGGATCATCATGACGTCATTCGTCATCGTCGGGTATGTCACCGGCTTGTTCGGTGGGTACTTCTCCGACCGCTTTAATCGCAAGCACGTCTTACAGATTGGCCAACTCGTCCAAATTATCTGCTTCATCGGGATGACAGTCGCGATTCACCCATCGAACAACTGGGCACTCGCCGTCGCCATCTTGTATTTCGGTCATGCCGTCGCCAACGGCTTGAACTATCCGGCTCTCGAAGCGATTGTGATCGACTCGATGGAACCATCGAATCGAAAAGCGATTTATGTATATGATTATTGGCTCGTCAATTTAGCGATCGCCGGCGGTGTCATGCTCGGCGGTGCGTTCTATCGCGACTACCGGTTTGGTTTATTTATCGGTATGACGCTCGTATTGACCATCACAACGGTCGTCTTGCAACGCTATCTCGTCGATTCACATCAAGGTAACCGGTCGACGCCGGCCAACCCGATCGTCGGCGTGATTCAAAACTATCGGATTGCCTTGAATGACCGACGCTGGATGCTCTTCGTGCTCGGTAGCATGCTCGTCTTCTCGACAGAGTTTCATATGGCAAACTATATCGGCGTTCATTTGGCCGAATCGTTCCAAGAACGTGCGATTATCGGCGTGCCGTTCGACGGTGTCCGGATGATGGCGTTCATGCAGCTCGAGAACACATTGCTCGTCGTCGCCATCACGTTCGCCGTCACCGCCTTTGTGAAACGGTACCGGGAGAAATACGTATTCTTCATCGGCTTGTCACTCTATATCACAGCGTATGCGGCCATCACATCGATGAACTCATTTCTGATTCTCGCCGTCTTGGCCGTCGTCTTCACGGTCGGCGAGTTGCTATACTCACCAATCCGCCAAGTGAAGCAAGTCGACCTGCTCGACCCAGAGCGTCGCGCCTCGTATCTCGCTTTTGGGGGACTCACATTCCATGGGGCCAAACTCGTGGCCGCGGCCGGCATCGTCGTCGGGGCGTTCATCGGACCTGTGTTCATGAGCGGCTACATCTTCTTGTTCGGGGCGCTCGGGGCGTATCTTTATTACGTCTCGCTCTATAAAATGGAATCGCTGCGCAAGCTTGCCGCATGACGTTTGAACTGACTCCGGAACGGAAACAGGCAAGAGTGAAGGAGGCGAACCAAATGCCAGCCATTGTATTGTTTGATGGAGACTGTAATTTTTGCGACGCCAGCGTCCAATTCATCCTGAATCGGGACACAACAGGGAATTTTCACTTTGCCTCGCTTCAAGGCGACGCTGGGAAAGCGTTACGCGAACGTCACCGCATCAGCGACTCGGTTGACAGCATCGTCTTGATTCGTGACGGCGTGCCTTATATCAAATCCGACGCGGCCATCCGGATTGCAGAAGGATTGGATGGGATGTGGCGATGGCTCCGGTTCGTGAAAATCGTCCCAAAACCGATTCGCGACTTCGGCTATGATGTCATCGCCAAGCATCGTTACGAATGGTTCGGACAAAAACAGACGTGTAAACTGCCGACACCGGAAGAACGAAGCCGGTTTCTCGATCAACAACCAAAACCGCCGACTCGATGAGTCGACGGTTTTTTTAGTCCATACACGTCAAGTACGTCCAATGGCACTCCGGCATCGGATTGCCCATGAAACTGACACCGAGGTCATCGGCCCGGTGAATCGTCGTCCACGGGGCATCCCCGACTTGAAGATACACTTCATGGTGCGGCGATTGCGTATGACTACCGGACAGTTTGAACGTGGCAGTGTCCTTCAATTGTGCGACAATCGTGTACTTGATGTCCGGCGCGATGACGAGCGGATTGCCGACCGAATGGTGCAAGCGGTATGCGGTCCGCCCCCGGTCAATATCGATATCGTCAAGATACACTTGATCGACCGAAGCGACATCTTCTCCTGTCAGTTGATGACGGGCGTTGTATCCGCGCGTCACTCCGGCATCTTTTTTGATAGAGACGATCGGAATGTCGTGCATCCCTTCGACTTTCACTTCCGTCCGCGTCCGATAGTCGTTCGCATGAACGTTGTATGGTCGTCCATCCCCTTCAAAATAAGGGTGAGGCGACAATAAGTTCGGATTTTTAATCATCGGCGGACGAATGAACGTCTGGACGCGAAGCTGAATCTGATTGACCGTCTCCAAATCAGGACGGAGCGGACTGACGAGAAAATACATGACGAACAGTTCTTTGTCGCGCCGCGTGTCCGTCTTCAACTCTTTGGCGAGTGACATTGCTTTGCCGACAGCGTGAATGAGACGCGTCCCCGGTTTCGCGTCCCGCTTCACCGGGCGGAGCGCCCGAACTTCATACATCGTCGGTTCGTGTAGCGGTGTGTCGTCCAAATAGGCGTTCCCGACGACCTCGGCGATTCGTCGTCCTTGTCGATAGATCGCATACGTCTCGACGTCAGGAATCGGATCCCATTGGAGATGGGTACCGGTCGACGCAACGACGGCCGATGTGAGATGTCGATTCCAATACAAATCATCGCTCGGGTCGACGGCGGCCGTATACACTTTCGCCACTTCCCCTTGCTCATCCGTGAGACGATAGGCGACTTGCTCTCCGACGGCCGTCTCATGGTCGACATAGTGCTGGTCGGTCCCTTCATACACATACTTCCCGTTCCGCGTAAGCCGGACCTTCCCCTCCACTGACCACGTCAGCTCGAGCGCGTCCTTAAGCGGTTTTACTGTGATTAAACCTTCCCCGTTCATCATTGGACTCTCCCCCTTTTGGCATGTCGTTTCTTCATTCCCGTCTCACTGTCACGGAAAACAAAAAAAGGCCCCGAGTCTCCTCGAGGCCGCGTCTCATTCGACGACTGCCAAATCTTGAATCATATACAAATCGTAATAGGCTCCGCGGCGACGCATCAGTTCTTCATGCGTCCCGGTCTCCATAATTTGTCCGTTATCGACGACGACAATCTTATCGGCATCGGTGATGGTCGACAATCGGTGCGCGACGATGAGCGTCGTTCTCCCTTTCGTCAAACGCGCGAGCGAATCCTGAATCATCGCCTCACTCTCAAGGTCCAGCGCACTCGTCGCTTCATCGAGAATGATGATTGGCGGATGTTTCAAGAAGACACGGGCGATGGCAAGCCGTTGTTTCTGACCGCCTGACAGTTTGACACCTTTTTCCCCGACCGGCGTATTGTAGCCATCCTGCAAGTTCGAGATGAACTCATGTGCGTTCGCTGCTTTCGCGGCGGCGATCACATCTTCGTCACTCGCTTCCGGATTCCCCATCCGGATGTTCATCGCGACCGATTCACTGAACAGAACCGAATCTTGCATGACCATCCCGATTTGATCGCGCAGAGCCCGCAATTTGAAATCACGGACGTCGGTGCCATCAATTTTGATGCTACCCGACGTGACGTCATAAAACCGTGGAATCAAGCTGACGAGCGTCGACTTTCCGCCACCGGACATGCCGACGAACGCAACCCGCTCTCCAGAGCGAATATGCAGGTTGACGTCACGGAGGGCGCGGGTACCGTCTTTCTCGTACGCAAAGCTGACCTGCTCGAGTTCGATGTCGCCTGCCGTTTTCACGGGAACGAACGCACTCGATTTTTCTTCGATGTCATACGGCTCATCGAGGAACTCGAAGACCCGGTCCATCGAAGCGACCGACTGCGTGAGCGTCGTCGCCGAGTTGACGAGACGACCGAGCGGTGCGTAGAGACGATCGATATACGCGATGAAGGCGACGAGTGTCCCGAGTGAAACTTGTTCTTGCAGGACGAGCCAAGAAGCCGATGTGAAGATTAAAATCGGGGCGATGTCCGTGATCGTCGAGACGACGACGTACGTCTTCGCGTTCCACCCTGTATGACGGAGCGCAGCCTTCAAGAAGCCACCGTTCTGTTCTTCGAACGCCTTGTTCTCATACGGTTCGAGGGCGAAGCTGCGGATGACGGCCATCCCGTTGACGCGTTCGGTCAAATGACCTTGAAGGTCCGCAAGGGCGGCCGAGCGTTCCCGCGTGAGCCGGCGCAGTCGTCCGTAGAAGTAACGGACGGCGATGGCGTAGAACGGGAGCGGCAAGATGGCGATGAGCGTCAATTGCGGGTCGATCGTGTACATGATGGCGATCGCGATTAAAATCGTGACCATATCGAGCCAAATGTTCATCAAACCGGTGATGACGAAGTCTTTCGTCTGTTCGACATCGTTAATGATGCGCGAGATAATCTGTCCCGTCTTATTGTTCGAATAATAGCGGAGCGATAGTTTTTGGACGTGGTCGAACAATCGGTTCCGGACGTCGAACAAAATCCGCGTCGCTGCCCATTGCGCCAAATATTGGCGCAAGTATTCAATTGGCGGCTTCAAGACGAGGAAGACGAAGAAGACGATGCTGAACAGCCAGACGAGCTCGGTATAATCTCTAGCCGGTTCCGGGTCTGTCAAATAGTTATCGATGACATATCTATAAAGGAGCGGCAACCCGAGCGGGATGGAAAATTTCAAAATCCCGACGAAAATGGTCAGCGCGATTTGTTTCTTATACGGTTTAACGAACTGTAAATAACGTTTAATACTACCCATTAGTTCCTCCTTCAAGAAAAAAGCGGAGATGAGCGATCATCTCCGGTAACGTGCTTCGTATTCGCGATACCATTCATCGACGAATGTTGGGTTGAACGGCCCTTTCCGTCCTCGAATCCAGTTAATAAGTTCTTGAACGTTCTGTTTCAAGATTCGATCAATCGCTTTCGGATAATTCATCTCGCGACGATGCCGCTCATATTCATCCTCATCTAAAATCGTGTACGACATATCCGGGAACACCTTGATGTCCAAATCGTAATCGATGTACTTGATGGCACGTTCTGCCCCATCGAACGTTGTCGGCGAACCTAGATTACAGTAGTAGTAAATCCCATCTTCGCGAATCATGCAGATGACATTGAACCAAAACTCAGATGAAAAGTAGCAAATTGCCGGCTCACGTGTTCTCCATTGCCGGCCGTCTGACTCACTGACCATGATGCGGTCATTGAATCCGATCATATCCGTTTTCGACGACTGAAGGACGAGCGTTTCTTCCCAAACGCGATGCAAAGTTCCGTTGTGCTTGTAGCTCTGTATCTCGATCTTGCTACCTGCTTTGGGAAATAAGCTCATAAGCTCCTCCTTTCCGCTATGATGCTATACAATTCTCATATTTAATTATAGCGACTTTCAGAACCAATGAAAAAGGAAATCTCTTATTTTCACGAATTTAGTGTTTTTTGGAATGCCTCGGCTCGCGCTTTGAACATCGGCCGGAGCACGAAGTACTCGACGAGGACAGTCGGCACGTAACTGTCGAACGTGACCTCATCGACCATAACGGCTTGCCCGTCCACTTGTTCGACGCGGTGGACGTGACTGAAACGACGGAACGGAAACGGCAACTTCACGCCTTGATCACAAAAGGCACGGTCTCCAGCCAATGTGATGGCGCTATTCCAACGCAAAGAGACCGGCCCAACCCCGATACGGAGCTGAACGACGTTCCCCTCGACCGAAGCCCCATCTCCAACGAGCGTCACTTTCGGGAAGGACGTCAGTTTTGATAAGAGCGAAGCGTCTTGAAGCAACGTCCATAATGTGTCCACAGACGTGTCGAATGGTGTTCGTACGTCAAACTGTCTCATCTTTCGCACCTGCCATCTGCTCTAATTTTTGTTGGGCGACCGATACCGTCACCACGTCGCGTGCCTCTTCGTCGAGCCAAGCCCACTCGCCGTCCGGTAGCGTCTCGACCTCGTATAGGTCGATGTACCAGACGATATGGGAAAACACATGTTTCACTTGTCCAATATAGGTTCCGTTTAACTGTTCCCCCGTTCCGCGGTCTGTAAGCGGATATTGCCACATTCCAGCGAGAAGACCGGCATCCGGGCGCTTCACGTATGCGGTCCGGCCGTCCTGGCGACAGTAGAGCGCATCATACATCTCAATCCGAGCCGCCCCTTTTTTCGTCTTGACCGGGAGTTCATCTTGAACGTTATGGGTATAAGCATAACAATCGTCTTGAACGGGACAGAGCGAACACATCGGGTTTTTCGGCGTACATACCGTCGCCCCGAGCTCCATGATGCCTTCGTTAAAGTCTGAGGCATGCGCCGGGTCCATGAGTCGGCGCACGACTTGCTCGAACAGTTTTCGCGTTTTCGGGACGGCGATGTCGTCATAAATCCCGAATTGACGGGACATGACGCGCATGACGTTGCCATCGACGGCCGGTTCCGGCTGATTGTAGGCAATCGATAACACCGCCCCAGTCGTATACGGTCCGACACCTTTCAGTTTTTCGAACCGTTCTTTTTCCTCGGGGACAATCCCGTCGTACACGGCAACGACTTCTCGGACGGCTTGATGAAGGTTTCGAACCCGTGAGTAATAACCGAGTCCTTCCCAATGTTTGACGACCTCATCGGGTTCGGCCGCTGCCAATGCCTCAATCGTCGGGAACCGCTCCATGAAACGGTTATAGTATGGGATAACGGTATCGACGCGCGTCTGTTGGAGCATGACTTCGCTCACCCAGACCCGATATGGATTTTTTCCGTGACGCCATGGCAAATCACGCTTTTCGCGATTGAACCACGTCACTAAATTTGTGTTAAATTCTTGAATATTATAATTTGTGAACAATTTATCAACATCGAGCATTTTGTTTCCCCTCGTTTTAAAAATATTGTATGATGTAGTGGATTAAAATATGCGGTTTTTCTACTTTTATGGAGGTGCTGAAGCACATTGGATACTGCTACTCACATTGGGATGGGACTAGGTTTAAGTGCAATCGCGACACTCAGCCCGGAGGTGTCAGGCGACGCACAAATGTTTCTAGCCATGACAGCGACGGCGCTCGTCGGCTCGCACGCTCCGGACTTTGACACGGTCTTCAAACTAAAAGGAAATAGCACGTATTTACGCCAGCACCGCGGTCGTTCACACGGAATAACCGCATTACTCGCCTGGCCGATCATCGTCAGCGCCGTCATCGGACTCGCGCTTGGCGTCAACCCCGCCTCACTATGGGTCATGGCACAAATCGCTGTGTTGCTGCACGTCACGGTCGACTTATTTAACGCCTACGGGACGCAGGCCCTCCAACCGTTTTCGAAAAAATGGATTGGCTGGGGCGTCATCGGGACGTTTGATCCGTATTTGTTCTCTGCCTACTATGGGGCATATGTATTATGGCTTATCACAGGGGCGACTGTCCCGATTTTTGCATTGCTCATTGCGCTCGTCATCAGCTATTACGCGATTCAATTCAAGTTGCGTAACCGCGCCCTCGCCACGGTCGCCCGTCACTTCGCTGGTGCACACGAACTGTTCATCTCGCCAGGTATCGGTTGGGATGACTGGCATGTCGCCGTTCGATTCCGCAACGGTTTAGGTGCCGTCAAAGTGAAAAAAGGGACGGTCATCGAATGCGGTCGTTTCCGTGACAAGCCGATGCCAGGTGAAGATGACCTTCACTTCGTGGAAGCGCGTAAAAATGCGGATCTTCAATCGTTCCTCGAATTCTCGAAGATTCACACGTATACGGTCACACGCCACAATGGGATGATCGAGTATCGCTTCACGAACTTACGTTATTTCGCGAAAGATATCTATCCGTTCGTCGCCGTCGTCATCGTCGACGAAGAATCGAATGAAGTGTTGTCTTCATTCACTGGCTGGGTGTTCAGTGAAGAGAGCTTGCAAAAGAAATTGGCCTACTAACAGTAAAAAGTCGCTCACAGGAGCGACTTTTTTTATGCCTCTGACTCCGTGAACTGGAGCTCAAAGTCAAATTTGACTTTTTTATCGACGAGAACGCCACCCGCTTCGAGCGCCTGGTTCCACGTCAATCCGTAATCTTCCCGGTTGATCGACCCGTCCCCGGTAAAGGCGTGTTTCATGTTGCCCCACGGATCTTTCGCGCTTCCCTCGTACTCGACTTCGAACGTCTCTTCCCGGGTCGTCCCGCGAATCGTTAAATTCCCGGTCAATTCGAATTCACCGCCACCTTTTGAGCGGAACGATGTCGACTCGAACACGATGTCCTCGTGCTGCTCCACATCGAAGAAGTCTCCAGACCGTAAATGGTTGTCACGGTCACTGTTGTTCGTATCGATTGATGCCGCCTTAATCGTCACCTTCACGCTTGCGTTCGCGAGATCATCGGGTTGCCCGTTCGCCACGACCTGAAAATCTTTGAACTCTCCTTTTACTTTCGAAATCATCATATGCTTGACCGTAAAGTTGATGGTACTGTGTGCTGGATCGACTTGATATGCTTTTGCCATGAATCCGTCCACTCCTTCGATTTGAAATTGATACTAATATGATGTTTACCACAAATCTTGACTTCAAAACATATCAATTCAAATGTGACAAATTATTGTCAAAAAATTTTGACTTTTATCACAACGACCCGTTACGATGGAAAAAGGGAGCTGTTGACTTACAATAAAATGTAAGCGCATACATAGTCTCTCCTATACTTTACGGAAAAGGGAGGAACGACCATGATTTATGAAGTCCCAAACTCGACAGGCACGAAAGTACACTTTAAAGACCGCTATGAGAATTACATCAACGGAAAGTGGACAGCGCCTGCGGGGGGAGAATATTTTGAGAACACCTCTCCGGTAAATGGTAAAGTTTTATGCGAAGTCGCTCGCTCAACGAAAGAAGATATCGAGCTCGCCTTGGATTCGGCCCATGCCGCCAAAGACGCATGGGGCAAAACGTCGGTCACAGAACGCTCCGTCATTTTAAATAAGATTGCCGATCGTATGGAAGCGAACCTCGAGATGCTCGCTTACGCCGAGACATGGGAGAACGGGAAAGCCGTCCGCGAAACGCTCAACGCCGACCTCCCGCTCGCCATCGATCACTTCCGCTATTTCGCGGGCGTCATCCGGTCACAGGAAGGCGGCATCAGTGAACTCGACAACGACACGGTCGCTTATCATTTCAATGAACCGCTCGGTGTCGTAGCCCAAATCATCCCATGGAACTTCCCAATCTTGATGGCGGTCTGGAAAGTCGCACCGGCCCTCGCTGCCGGAAACTGTATCGTGTTAAAACCAGCTGAGCAGACGCCGGCTTCAATCATGGTGCTCATGGAACTGATTGAAGACCTGCTCCCGCCCGGCGTGTTGAATATCGTCAACGGATTCGGGCTCGAGGCCGGCAAACCGCTCGCGTCGAGCGACCGCGTCGACAAAGTCGCCTTCACGGGTGAGACGACGACAGGTCGACTCATCATGCAATACGCCTCACAAAACATCATCCCGGTCACACTCGAACTCGGCGGGAAGTCACCGAACATCTTCTTCGCGGACATCATGGACGCCGATGATGATTTCTTTGACAAGTCGATTGAAGGACTCGTCATGTTCGCCTTGAATCAAGGTGAGGTGTGTACATGCCCTTCGCGCGCGCTTATCCACGAGTCGATTTATGAGCCGTTCATGGAACGGGTGCTCGAACGAGTCAAAGCAATCAAGCTCGGCAATCCGCTCGACCCTGACGTCATGATGGGTGCCCAAGCCTCGAATGAGCAGATGGAAAAAATCTTGTCGTATTTGGAGATCGGAAAGTCGGAAGGCGCAGAGTGCCTCATCGGCGGCGAACGCAACATGATGGACGGCGAACTCGCCGACGGCTATTATGTGCAGCCGACCATCTTCAAAGGCCATAACAAGATGCGCATCTTCCAAGAAGAGATCTTCGGACCGGTCCTATCGGTGACGACGTTCAAAGACGACGCCGAGGCGCTCGCCATCGCGAACGACACGTTATACGGACTCGGTGCCGGCGTCTGGACGCGTGACATGAACCGCGCCTACCGCTTCGGTCGCGAGATTCAAGCGGGTCGCGTCTGGATTAACTGCTATCACCAATATCCGGCCCATGCCGCGTTCGGTGGATACAAAATGTCTGGGATTGGCCGCGAGAACCATAAGATGATGCTCAACCATTATCAACGGACAAAAAACATGCTCGTCAGCTATAGCGAACAAAAACTCGGGTTCTTCTGAGATGGTGAACCGCGTCGAGGCCACCCCCGCCACGCTCGCGCTCCTCGAACAGCTGAAACGAAAACATGGACCGCTCTTGTTTCACCAGTCGGGCGGTTGTTGTGACGGGAGCTCCCCGATGTGTTTCCCGCAAGACGAGTTCATGATTGGCGATCATGACGTCCTGCTCGGAGAAATCGGCGGTTGTCCATTTTATATGCACGAGAAGCAATACGATTATTGGAAACACACCCAGCTCATCATCGACGTCGTCGAGGGCCGGGGCGGTATGTTCTCGGTCGAGGGCGTCGAAGGAAAACGGTTTTTAAGCCGTTCCCGCGTGTTCACGGACGAAGAAAGGGCCGAGTTGCAACAGAGCTGAATGTAGAAGACCAGTCATCTCGGTGGCTGGTCTTTTTTAGTCAAAAGATATCCTTTTCTCAAAATTACATTTCCAATTTAACCCAAAAATCACCCTAAAATTCAGCTCTTTTCGATATAGTAAAAAGAGACACGAAAGGAGGCAGACTATGTCCGAGCTTCTCACGAGCATGCTTAACGGAATGATGATTTCATTGGTCAGTCTATTCGGTCCTTTGTTCCTGGTGATGAGCGGTATATTGTATAGGAAGGTCAAGCGTTATAAACGGAGCCGCTATTATGCCCAGACCGGACATAGCTATTTCAAAGTCGTTCAAGACACCGGCTTATACGGCGAATATTTATGTGTCGCCGCCATCGAGGAGCGCGTCCCGAACCCCCTCATCTTGACGAATCTATATTTGCCCCATCCAAAGAATCGAGAGCGTACGACTGAAATCGATGTGGTGTTCATCAACAAGAGCGGCGTCCACGTGATTGAGTCGAAAAATTATAGCGGCTGGATTTTTGGACATGAACAAGAACGCCATTGGACCCAATCGATGCCGAACCGAAAGAAGTTTCGATTTTTCAATCCGATCAAACAAAACGAGTTACATATGAAAGCGATGGAACAAACGCTTGCTGTGGAGCGGAGTCTATTACACTCTTGGATCGTCTTCAGCGACCGGTCGACCTTGAAACGCATCGACGTGGCGGACGTTCCCGTGTTGAACCGGAAGACATGGAAACAACAGATTGCCTTGCCAGGTGAGGCCCGGTTGACGTTGGCGGAACAGACGGCCATCTACGAGCACCTGCTCCAATTCGCATCTGCTGACGAAGCCGTCAAGGAAGCCCATATCGCCGCCAAGCAACGGGTGACGTGATGGGCTGTCCCATCCAAAAAAGTCCCGCTCACGGTGAGCGGGACTCCTTTTATTTACTCTGCATTTTAAAGCGCAAGTATAGTTCGTTGTAGTACGCGTTCATGCGTTTGCCTAAGTTCTCATACACTTCGAGCTCATCCGTCACTTCTTTTGTCGGATAAAAACGTTCGTCTGACGTCACTTCTTCATCTAAAAATTCAAGTGCCGCTTCGTTCGGTGTCGAATATCCGACATAATCGGTGTTTCGGGCCGCGATTTCCGCGTCAAGCATAAAGTCGATGAACTGGTGCGCGCCTTCGATGTTTTTCGATGTGTTCGGAATGACGAGGTTGTCGAACCAGAGATTCGTCCCTTCTTCCGGGATGACGTACGTCAGCTCTTCGTTCTCGTACATGATTTCGGAGGCGTCACCTGACCAGACGACGGCCGCGGCCGCTTCGCGATTGGCCATGAGCATCTTGATTTCATCGCCGACGATCGCTTTAATGTTCGGCCAGAGCGTCTCGAGCTTCTTCTCCGCTTCGAGCAACTCATCTTTGTCCGTCGTGTTGAGCGAGTAACCGAGTGAGTTCAGACCGAAGCCCATCACTTCACGGGTCCCGTCTGCAAGCAAGATGTCATTCTCGAGCGGCATGTCCCATAGGTCGTTCCACGACGTAATCTCACCGTCGACGAGTTCAGGGTTATACACGATGCCGACCGTCCCCCAGAAGTAAGGGACCGAGTACGTGTTGCCCGGGTCGAACGACTTGTCTAGGAAACGTGGGTCAATGTTATCGAAGTTCTCGAGCTTGTCATAATCAATCGGCAAGAGCAGGTCTTCTTCAATCATTTTACTGATGGCGTAATCCGATGGGACAGCGATGTCGAACGCCGTACCGCCTTGCTCGATTTTCGTGAGCATCGCCTCGTTCGAGTCGAACGTCTGATAGATGACTTTCAAGCCCGTCTCTTCCTCGAACTCTCCAATCAAGTCTTCATCGATATAATCGCCCCAGTTGTAGACGACGAGCGTGTTATCGCCGCCGAACCCTTGCGCCATATTGATTTGATACACCCAGAGCAAGAGGCCGAAACTGACGACGACCGGTACCGTCAACATGATGACCAATTTTTTCATCGTCTTACCTCCTTCGCTTTACCACCGCGTTGGGCGAGCACATAATACCCAAGGACGAGAATGAGTGTGAACAAGAACAAGATGGCTGACAAGGCGTTAATCTCGAGCGAGATGCCTTGACGGGCGCGTGAGTAGACTTCAACGGCAAGTGTCGTGAAGCCGTTTCCGGTCACGAAGAACGTGACGGCAAAGTCATCGAGCGAATACGTGAGTGCCGTGAAGAACCCGGCAAAGATACCCGGTGTGATATATGGCAAGATGACTTTCGTCAAGACGTCCCACGTACTTGCCCCAAGGTCACGCGACGCATCGATGAGCGTCGGGCTCATCTCTTGTAGCTTCGGCAAGACCAAGATGACGACAATCGGTACCGAGAAGGCGATGTGCGCCAATAGCACCGAGTAAAAGCCGAGCTGAATCCCGAGCATCGTGAACAAGATGAGGAACGACGCCCCGATGATGACGTCCGGGCTGACGATCAACACGTTGTTGAGTGATAAGAGTGACGTCTTCGTGAAGCGTTGTCGCGCCGTATAGATAGCGAGCGCCCCGATGACGCCGAGCACGGTTGAAATCGTCGCCGACAGCAAGGCGATGACAATCGTGTTCAAGACGATAACGAGCAGGCGCGTGTCGGTAAAGAGCGACTTGTACCAATCGAGCGTAAAGCCTTCAAAGTTACTCATCGTCCCGCCACTGTTGAACGAGTAGACGACCAAATAGAGAATCGGTGCATAGAGGATGAAGAACACCGCCATCAAATAAAGGTTGGCTAATTTAAATTTTTTCGGTTTCATCGACGCACCGCTCCTTTCGCGCCCCAGTCACGTGTGATGACCATGACGAGGACCATCGCCAAAATCAAGAACACGGCAATCGTCGAGCCCATGCCCCAGTTTTGCGTGACGAGGAATTGTTGTTCAATCGCCGTCCCGAGCGTGATGACACGGTTCCCAGCAATCAGTCGAGTGATCATGAAGAGCGACAACGCCGGGATGAAGACGATTTGAATCCCCGACTTCACACCGTCGAGCGTGAGCGGGAAGATGACCCGGCGGAACGTCGTCCAGTTCGAGGCCCCGAGATCGCGCGACGCATAGACGAGCGACGGCGGGAGCTTCTCGATGGCGTTATAAATCGGCAAAATCATGAACGGGATGAAGATGTAAACTGACACGAACACAAAACTGAAGTCCGTAAACAAAATCTGTTGTGTCCCGATGCCGATCGCCTCTAAAAACTGGTTCGTGATGCCGTACGTCCCAAAAATGCCGAGGAACGCATAGGCTTTGAGCAATAGGTTAATCCATGATGGCAAAATGATGAGCAAAAGCCAAAGTTGCTTATGCTTTGTCTTCGTCAATAAATAGGCGGTCGGATACCCGATCAAAAGCGAGAAGAACGTAATCAAGAACGCATACCAGAAAGAAGATAACGTCATCGTCAAATACGTCGACGTGAAGAACATCTGATAGTTCTCTAAACTCAAGTTCCCTTCGATATCAAAAAACGAGTAGTAGACGACGAGCAGGAGCGGCGCGATGACGAACAGCGCAATCCATAACCAGTAGGTCGTCAAATAGACCGTCTTCGCGGTTTGACTAGTTTGATTCATGAGCGACCTCCTCATAGGACTCGAGACGACGGTCGAACTCTTCCTCCGTCTCTCCTAAGCGCATGACGTGAATCGCCTCATCATCGAACGTGAGGCCGATTTTCGAACCGACGACCGATTTTTTCGTCGAATGAACGAGCCATTCGTTGCCTTCTTGGTCATAGCAGCAAATCTCATAGTGAACGCCTCGGAACAGTTGCGAGTCGACGTCGACGACAAGTTTCGCAGATTCGACCGATGTCATCTCTAAATCTTCCGGACGGATGATGACCTCGACTTTCTCGTTGCGGTCAAACCCTTGGTCGACGCAATCGAATGTCTTCCCGGCGAACGTGACGACGTTATCTTCTGGCATGACGCCCGGTACGATGTTCGACTCCCCGATGAAATCGGCGACGAAACGGTTAATCGGCTCATCGTAAATATCAGTCGGTGTCCCGCTTTGTACAATTTTCCCGTTATTCATGACGAAAATCTCATCCGACATCGCGAGCGCTTCTTCTTGGTCATGCGTGACAAAGATGAACGTGATGCCGAGACGCTGTTGCAATTCGCGGAGCTCATATTGCATCTCGGTCCGGAGTTTCAAATCGAGCGCCGAGAGCGGTTCATCAAGCAAGATGACTTCCGGTTCGTTGACGATGGCCCGGGCGATGGCGACACGTTGGCGCTGCCCGCCTGACATCTCATCGATTTCACGTGACTCATACCCTTTCAAGTTGACGAATTTGAGCGCCTGTTCGACTTTCGTCTTCACGTCCGCTTCTTTCATCTTCTTGATGCGCAGACCGAACGCGACGTTCTCGAACACGTTCAAGTGCGGGAAGAGCGCATAGTCTTGGAACACGGTGTTCACTTGACGTTTGTTCGCCGGGACGTCGTTGATGCGTTTCCCGTTGAACTGGATATCGCCTGCTGACGCATCCGTGAAGCCGGCAATTAAGCGTAAAATCGTCGTCTTCCCACATCCAGATGGCCCGAGCAACGTGTAGAACTTCCCTTTCTCAATCTCGAAGCTGATGTTTTCTAAGACGACGGTGTCATCGTAACGCTTCGACACATTGTCAAAGCGAATAATCGTTTCTGGGTTCATTTCAGTTCCTCCCTTATAAATATGAATGGGTCGCGACGATTAAACATTCACTCTCACCGTCGTAGTCATTGACGAGTTGATGCGAATCGGAGGCGACGTAATAGAGTGTTTCTCCGGTCTTGGCGAAGTACGTATGATTGCCAAGTTTTAGCGCGATGTGCCCCGATAGGACATAGACAAACGTCTCCGATCGCGACGGCTCATATCGTTTGAACTCGCCCTGCTTCGAGAACGTTAGTAAAATGGGTTCCATCTCTTTTTCGTTCGATTCCGGGATGAGCCATTCAGTCCGATATTTCCGCTCCTCGTCGACGTAGACGGTCCGATCGTCCTCGGTATAGATCACTTTTTGATTCACATCTTCATCAAAAAATTCTTTCGGCGAACATCCGAGCACTTCCAACAAGTCGAATAGCGTCTCAAGCGAAGGTGAACTCAAATCACGCTCGATTTGAGAAATATAGCCTTTACTCAAATCCGTGCGCTCGGCCAACTCTTCTTGCGTCAGCCCTTTCTTGACGCGGAGCCGCTTGATTTTTTGACCGACTTCCAAGTCACAATCCCTCCTTTCAGCTTTGATTCAAGTTTAGTGAAAGATGATTCCAACTAAAGAAAGTTTATAAATACTTAACTACAAAGCGAACTAATAGCGACCTTTATTATAACGGATTGTGTGCAGTTTGCAAGTAAAAAATCACGCCGATTTCCGGCGTGATTTTTAATGGATGTCGCGCTTAGACATCAAATGTTTGAACTTCTCATTTTTCGTTTGAAACAGGTGGAGCTGCGGGCCGTACGCATCGATTTGTTGCACGACATATTGGAACGATTTTGCTTCCCCAGGATACGGTTCGCCGGCACGGGCGAGCGTCGTCTCAAAATCCTCCCACAGCACTTCAACCCACGTCAACGCCTCGAGCTCGCTCAAGACATCGTTTTTCTGTTTCAAGATTTCGGCCAAGCGCTCGTATTGTTCGGTCCGGTTCATGCTTTCACCTCCGACAGCTCCGAGAGCGGAATCGCATGTTCAGCCGTCTCCCCTTCGAACGTCCCCCAGCCCATGACACCGTTCACGAACTTCAAGCGGAACGGGCGCTCGTTATAGTTGACGATATACGTCGCCCCCGGCTTGAACGATTTCGGGTCAATCAAATAACTCTCGGCAATCGCAATCCGTCGCAAGACGACCTCGATCTCACTGACCATGCCCATCTGTTCGGCTTTCCGCTTCCGTTCATGGAGCGCTCGAATTTCTTGTTCGAGCTCATATTTTGATAAATCGCTTAATCGTTTTTCCATTTCGCTCACCTCTCTTGTAGCGTATCAGATTTTTCGTGGAAAAGAAAAAGGCGAAACTGAAACGATGTTCAGTTCGCCTTGAAGTTGTAGAGCGGTTTGATGATTTGATTGATGGTGACGGCCGGCTCGATATAACGGACGATTTCCTTCATCGACTTATAGACGAACGGTGACTCGTCAATCGTCGATGGTCGGACCGAACTTGACCAGACATCTGCCATCGACTTTTTAAATTCGTTGAAGTCGACGCGTTTTCGCGCGGCCGAGCGTGACATGACGCGACCGGCGCCGTGTGGTCCCGAGAAGTTCCAGTCGGGGTTGCCCTTGCCAGTGCAGATGAGCGAGCCGTCGCGCATGTTCATCGGAATGATGACCCGCTCGCCGTCCCGCGCCGAGATGGCCCCTTTTCGAAGCATCATCGCGTCGTGATCGATGTAGTTGTGGACCGTATCGAATTGATCGACGACGTTCCAGTTCATCGCCTCGACGATGACGTCGGTCATGGCGAGACGGTTGGCGGCCGCATATTGCTGTGCGATGCGCACGTCGTGCATGTAATCTTCCAGCGTTTCCCCTTCGACGTAGGCGAGGTCGCGGAAACGTTTCCGTGCCTCGCGCTCCGTCTCGAGATAGGCCGAGATGTCCTGTTGCCGTCCCGTTGCCTTCATCCGTTCAATCTCGTCTCGAATGTCGACCGTCTTCATCATGTGCTCGACCGCCAACTGTTGATAATGGTCAGCGATTTGGACACCGAGGTGGCGTGAGCCGGAGTGGATGACGAGAAACGTGCGTCCGGCTTCGTCCCGGTTCACTTCGATGAAATGATTGCCCGAGCCGAGCGTGCCGACCGAGCGGAGGGACCGGTCCAGCTTATACGGCGCCCGCACGTCCTCGAGCGGGAGCTCAGAGGCGTATGGGTGTGCTGTATCCCGGATGTTCATCCCGCTCGGTACGTATTGACGGATGACGTCGTCGAGCCGTTGAAAGTCGATTCGCTTCACCTTGATTTCCGTGCAGAGCATGCCACACCCGAGGTCGACGCCGACGAGGTTCGGTACGACCTTGTCGTGAATCGTCATCGTCGTCCCGACGACCGACCCTTTGCCGGCATGCATGTCCGGCATGATTCGAATCGATGCGCCTTTCGTGAACGGTTGGTCGACGAGCATTTGGATTTGGGCCCGCGTCGTATCGTCAATCCGTTCATTGAATACTTTGGCCCGGTTATGCTTTCCGATAATCTCCATAAGACCTCCTCAACTGATGGCTTGTTGTTTACTTTGCAGCTCATGCATCCGGGCGTAAACGCCGCCTGCCGCGATGAGCGACTGATGGTTACCCCGCTCGATGATGTGACCATGGTCGAGGACGAGGATTTGGTCCGCTTCCCGAATCGTCGAGAGACGGTGCGCGATGACGAACGTCGTCCGGCCGTACGTGAGCGTCTTGAGCGCGTCTTGGATGAGTGCTTCCGTCTCTGAATCGACGCTTGCCGTCGCTTCGTCTAAGACGAGGATGGCCGGGTCGAAGACGAGGGCGCGGGCGAAGCTGATCAACTGGCGCTCTCCGCTCGAGAGCGAGGCGCCGCGTTCGATGACCGGCTCGTCAAGCCCGTGTGGCAACTGTTTGACGAAACGATCGGCTCCGACCGCCGTCAATGCGCGCCATACGCGGTCGTCCGAGATCGTCTCGTCGCCGAGCGTCACGTTCGTCCGAATCGAGCCAGTGAACAAGAATGGGTCTTGAAGCACGATGCCGAGATGGGCCCGGACGGCTTGGGTCGGTAGTTTCGTCACGTCCATACCGTCAATGTTGAGCGTTCCTTCTGACGGGTCATAGAAGCGCATGAGCAAGTTCATGATCGAACTCTTACCGCTGCCGGTATGTCCGACGAGCGCCACCGTCTCACCTGGTGCCGCATGGATATCGATGTGTTGAAGTACCGGTTTCCCGGCTTCATAGCTGAACGACACGTCGTCGAACACGACCTCACCTTTAAAGCGTGCGATGCGTTCCGCCGACACGTCTTCCCCTTTCTCGTCAAGCAACTGGAACATCCGGTCTGCCGAGACGAGCGCCTGTTGGAGCGGAGACAACTGGTTCATGATTTGCGTCACCGGCTCGAAAATTCGTGACACGTAATCGATATAGGCGTACAAAATCCCGAGCGTCAGCACGCTGCCCGTGCCGAGCGTCTGCGCACCGACGACCCAGATGAGTAAGGCAAGTGCCATGTTGCGGAAGAAGTTGACCAAGTTGTGCGACATGAGCGCATCCAATTTGAGCAGCTTCCGTCTTGTTTGGAAGTTGTCGCTGTTTTTCTCGTTGAATTCGTCATAGACGAGATCTTCTTTGACATACGACTGAATGATCGGCATCGTTTGGATGCTCTCATTCAATTGGGCGTTCATATCCGCGACGAGGGCGCGGACACGAAAGTTGTTCCGGGTCGACAGGCGTTGGAACAATTTAATCCAAACGATGACGACCGGGATGATGATGAGCGAGACGAGACCGAGGCGCACGTCCAAGAAGAACATGGCGATCAAGACTCCGATCATCATGACGACGCTTTGGAAAACACGTGCGAGGACGCCCAAATATAGGTCGCGAATCGTCTCGGTGTCGTTCGTGACCCGGCTGACGATTTTCCCGATTGGTGTCTGGTCGAAGTAACGGACCGGAATCGTCTGCAAATGCCGCATGACGTCAAGGCGCATCGTTTTGACGATGTTATGGGCCGAGCGTTGGAGAAGCATCTGTTGCCCCCAGTTCAACCCTGCCGCGATAAGAAGCAAGACGACGTACAGACCAGACAGCAACAGCACGGCCCGCAAATCCGTCTCGTAAAAACGGAAGACGTCGGTCGACGAGAGCGGCACGATGTTGTCATACGTCGCCGTCTCTTCGCTTCGCGTGATGGTGAGCACGTCATCTTCGACCTCACGGACGCCACCACTCATGACGGCGTCAGGGACGAGATAATAGCCGTCTGTCGTCTGCACAATCGAGACGGGACGGACGACCGTCTCGCCGTCAAGCCTCGTCTCTTTTTCATAGGCGTTGCCGTCAAAAGCGACACTCCCGCCTGACTCGACTTGTACCCAATCCCGCTCGATGGCGACGATGTGGTCGTCGATGATGATTTTGGCGATGTACGGTCCGGCCAATTCGGCGCCGACCGCTAAAAATAGTAAGGTCAAACCGAGGAAAATCGAGCGTCTCACTTGTTTGGCATAGCCAACGAGTGAACGGATCGTTTTCTTCCTGCGGACTGGATCTAATTCATATTGATCGATCATGAGAGATTCCCCCTTTCCCGGATTACTCCGACTCTCCTTGTCGAACGTATTGTTCATAATACCAACCGCGTCGTTCCATCAGTTGGTCATGCGTGCCCCGTTCCGTCACGCGACCGTCTTGTAACACAAGAATCTGGTCGGCGTGGGCGACAGCGGATAGGCGGTGCGCGACGATGAACGTCGTCTGTTCGGCCCGGCTCGTCCGGACCGAATCGATGATGCGCGCTTCCGTCTTGGCGTCGACCGCTGAAAGCGAATCATCGAGCAAAAGAATCTCTGGATCTTTCAAGAGGGCGCGGGCAATCGAGAGCCGTTGTTTCTGACCGCCCGAGAGCATAACCCCTTGCTCCCCGACGACCGTGTCGAGACCGTTTTCCAAATGTTCGATATCGGTATCGAACGCCGCGAGCCGGATCGCCGTCTCGAGATCTTGTGCCGACGCATCGTTTGAGCCGAACAAGATGTTGTCGCGGACCGTCTTCGAGAACAGCAAATGTTCTTGCGAGACGTAACCGCTCCAACCGCGTACCGTATCGAGTTTGATGTTTTGAATCGGGACACCGTTGACGAGTAACGAGTCATCAATCGGATACTCCCGAAGCAATTGACGCAACAGCGTCGTCTTGCCGGCCCCGGTCGGTCCGACGACCCCAATCGTCTCACCACGCGACACGTGCAAAACGATGTCTTCGAGCGAGGCGCGGGTCGATCCTGGATATTGGAACGACAATGATTTGAACGTGATTTTCTCCGGGACGCCGACTTCGACCGTGCCGGTCGAAACGACATCCGGTGTCTCGTTCATCGTCGCTTCGATTCGTTCGAGGCTAGCCGTTCCCCGTTGCACGACGTTAATCAGTTCCCCGAACGCGTACATTGGCCAAATGAGCATCCCGAGATAAATATTGAACGAGACGAGCTGTCCGAGCGTGATGTCATTCGTGAACACGAGGTACGTGCCGAACGACAACCCGATCAAATAGCTCAAGCCGACAAGCAGTTTAATGACCGGTTCGAACAAGACGTCGATTTTGGCGACGTGCATGTTTTTGGCCATGACGTCGTCGGTGATCGTATCGAACTTTTTCGTATCCGCGTCTTCTTGGACGAACGAGCGGACGACCCGAAGGCCTGAAATCGATTCGACGACTTGGTCGTTCATCACGCCAAACGCATCCTGCGCCGCTGTGAAGCGGGCATGGATTTGGCGGCCAAGCTTATTCATCGACCAGGCAAGGAGCGGCATCGGCAGGAGTGCCGCGAGTGTCAATTTCCAATCGATGAACACTCCCATGATGGTGAGAGCGATGAGTGTCATATTGAACGAGTCGACGAGTGTCATGACACCGAATCCAGCCGTCCGTTCCACCGCTTTTAAATCGTTCGTCGCGAGCGCCATCAAATCACCCGTGCGGTGCTGTTGATAAAAGCGCGGTGTCTGCCGGAGCAGATGTCCGAAGAATCGGGCCCGCAATTTTTTCTCGAGCAGGAACGCCGTCCCGAAGAGGCGGGCAATCCATACATACGAAAGGACATACGATAATACCATGATGCCGAGCAATGACCCGACAATCATAACAAGCCGTTCTGTCGTCAGGCTGCCTTCGCGAATCGCATCAATCGCCTGTCCGATGATCCACGGCGGGAGCATATCGACGACCCCGGTGATAATCAACAAGATGATGGCGACGATGTACGTCCGCTTCTGTCTTTTAATAAACCAATCTAATTGTTTAATCAGTTTCATGACTGATTCCCCCTTTCGTCCTTTCCGCGCACGCAAAAAAGCGCACGTCACCTGATTGTGCAACCAATCGGATGAAGTACGCTTCTGAGTCTTCAGTCTTTTGCATGGTCAGGGAAAGGACACTACCCCTATCCAGCTGCCAAATTACGCAGTCAAATACGAGTAGCCATATGATGTTGTGTGTGTGCGTTGTAGTGTTGGGATGTACTTCATCATGCTGGCTCCTCTCTGTTCATAGTTTGAAAATCTACTAAAACCTTAGCAGACTGTTCAGAAAATTGTCAATATTATTGTCGTAAATAATTTGTAACTTTTTACAAGAAGAATGCAGCGAGCATCAAACCGACAAGACCGGTCGCTGTCACGTAATAAATCATTGGCATGAGCGTATAGCGGATAATCGTTCCTTCTTTTCCGAGGAGCCCTGCCACTGAGGCGACTGCGACGACGTTCAAGACGCAAATCATGTTACCGGCGTTCGCCCCCGCCATCTGCATCGACAAGGCAAGTGTCTCGTTGACTCCAACCGACTCGGCGACATTCGTCGTTAAACTCGAGAACATCATGTTCGAGAACGTAGCCGACCCGGAAACGAACGCCCCGAGCGCACCAATCCACGGTGCGACGAGCGGCCAGACGCCACCGAACGTGTCGGCCGCAGCCGTTGCGAGTTCGACCGGCATCGAAGCGAGACCTGCCCCACCGTTTTCCGAATGAATGAAAATCCGAACCATCGGTACTGAAGCAGCGAGCGTGATCGCCGTCCCGACGACACCGAGCGTCGTCGCTTTAAACACCGAGGTCACTTGCGACCAACTCATGTTATGGAGGAAGAACGTCGCAATCATCGTCAAGATGAACATGAAGCCTGGTGAATAGAACGGTTCCCACGATGTCGAGATGCCTTCGATACTCAAAATGTTCGGCAAATCGATGCGGACGCTACGCGTCAGTTCGTTCAAGAACGGCACGGTCCGCGTCAACACGAGGAAAATCGTTAAAATCAAGTAAGGGGCCCACGCTTTCCATTGCGGAAGCTCGCGTTTGCCTTTGCCGACGGACGGCTTCTCGAGCGGTTGATCGATTTCATCGGCATAACCGTCGAACGTCCATAACCGTTTCGGCATGAGGATGCCTTTGCGTGCCATCGTGACGAGAATGATGAGACCCGTCAGTGCACCAAGCATACCCCCGAACTCGAATCCGAGGATGAGCGTCCAGATATAGGCCGGGATGCTATAGACGAGCGCCGCGACGATCGCGATCGGGAATACTTCGAGCGCCGGCTTAATCGATTTTTCTTTACTGAAGAATCGCGTCAGCATCAAGATTAAAATGAATGGGATAAAAAGACCAACGAACATATCGATGAGTACCGTCTGCAAGACGACGGTTGTCAAAAACTCAATCGTCTCGGGTTGGTTGACGTCAAGTGACAGCCCGTTCCCAATCCCGATTAAGGCCGGTGTCCCGACCGCGCCGAACGTGACGGCCGATACGTCTGCCGACAAGGCGATGACTACGGCAGCGATTGGCGGGAAGCCGAGTGCGATTAACAGTGGTGCCGCAACCGTGGCCGGTGTACCGAAACCAGATGCGCCTTCGATGAATGAGACGAACAACCAACCGACGATGAGCACTTGAATCCGGGGATCGGGCGTAATGTTGATGAAGCCGGAACGGATGGCGTTCATGCCGCCGCCCTCTTTCATCGTATTCATCATTCCAATCGCACCGTAGACAATCCAGACTGTCGTGACGGCGATGACAAGTCCTTGTAGCGTCGCCGCCATGATTCGCGTCGCGTCGAGCTGCCAGACGAAGAACGCAAGTCCAGCCGTCAAGACGAGAGATAGTGGCATCGCAACCGACGCCGGTAAACGCATAATGACCAATAAGATGAGCACTGCCACAATCGGCATCAGTGCTGTAATCCATTCAAAAATCGTCAATGTAGACCCACCTTTTCAGATTTTTCCCCTACCGTAAAAACATCTCCCATTATGACTCTTGTTCAGCGAGCCTCTCTAACGCCCTCTCGATCACCTCATACGGAAAACCTTTGCGACGAAGCTGCATCTTCATCCGTTGTTTCCGCTCATATGGAGCGTACCCGCTAAACTTTCGATTCAGTTTTTCAGCCTGTGTCAGACAAGCTGAAAGTTCAACGTCCTCATCCTCGTTCTCCCAAAACGTGAGAATCGCCTCTGAAATGATATCAAACGAAAATCCCCTTTGCATCAGGGTTTGTTGAATTCTTTGTTGCACTTCTGTGGCGGAACGGCGATTTGTTTCCATTTGTTTCCGATTTACGAACTTTCCGGCCTTTTCAAGCTGGTCTTCGTGCGAGATGGCGGCGATGACGTCTTCGATAAGATCCGGAGCGATTTGAAGCTGAGCGAGTTCTCGTTTGATTTTCACGGGTCCGCTCGGGCTCGTATTGAACTTTGTCTGGGTGTAAGCTTTGGCGAACTCGGCATCGTTCAAATAGCGCTGTTCAATCAAGCGTTCAATGACGCGTTTGATGGCTGACTCATCTATCTCTTTCTTCACGAGGTAGTCACGCACCTCTGAGACGGCACGCATTCGATACGATAAATAGTTGACGGCCGCTTTGTACGCTTTCTGTTCTTCTTCCGCTTGAAGGACGTCCCGGACGAAATCGTCCTCGAGTTCCATCCCTTTCGTCAATTCGTATTTGATGAAGACGTCGAGGTCGATGGCAAACGCGAATTCCTCACGTCCGTCTTTTTCGACAAAGACGTTCAATCGATCTTGATTTTTCTTCTGGGTCGTAAACTTGGCGATTTTCACAAAATCCCTCCATTTCCTACTTCTAACATATCACGTTCCCCGTTCGGGCAGGATTTTTGATAAGTTAGAAGAAGGGGTATTATCTGTACAAGACATTCCTATAGTCCTCATACCCGTTTTGAAATCGCTTAAAGGATATTGGAGGGAGACCCATGAAAATAGCAATCACTGGTGGTACCGGATTGATTGGCCGACCGCTCGTACGCGCGCTCGCCGAAGCCGGACATCAAGTCGTCGTATTGACGCGCCACCCACGTCCGCGGCAAGGAGGGATCTCGTTCGTCGAATGGATGACGCCCGATAGTCATCCTGAATCCGAGCTTCAAGACGTCGATGCCATCGTCCATTTGGCAGGAGCCTCGATCAACGACGGACGTTGGACGCACAAACAAAAGCAAGCCATTCTTCAAAGTCGGATCGATGGGACGAAAGAAGTCGTCCGCATCATTAAAAATATGAAACGCAAGCCGAGCGTCGTCATCAGCGGGTCCGCCATCGGGATATACGGTGAAGATCGATCCATCACGTATTCGGAAGCGACACCGCTCCCCGACCGAACCAACTTTTTAGGCAACGTCTGCGTGTTGTGGGAGAAAGAGGCGCAACCCGTTCAAGACATGGGCATCCGTCTCGTCACGATGCGGACCGGTGTCGTCTTATCGAATGACGGCGGCGCCTTCCCGCTCATGAAGTTGCCGTACACGCTTGGTATCGGTGGACGACTCGGCTCCGGCAAGCAATGGGTGCCGTGGATTCATTTAGACGACCTCGTCCGTCTGTTCGTCCATATCCTCGAGACGAGTACGATCGAGGGACCCGTCAATGGCACGGCACCGACGCCTGTCACGATGGACGAATTCGGGAAGACGCTAGGCCGGGTGATGCATCGTCCCCACTGGGCACCCGCCCCGGCGCCGCTCCTCAAGCTCGCACTCGGAGAGAAGAGCGTCATCGTCCTCGAAGGAGCGAAAGTCGTTCCGACGAAAGCCCTCAACCACGGTTTCCGGTTCCGTTATGAAACGTTAGAACCCGCCCTGAAACAACTACTTCATTTGACTTGAAAGGAGCCAGCACGTGAGTAATTTGTTAATTCGTAACGCCCATATCTATCCGATCACCGCACCACATTTTTACGGGGACCTTCGCGTCAAAGACGGCAAAATCGTCGAGATGGCGGACTTGTTGGACCCGCTCGACGGAGAGACGGTCATCGAAGCCGAAGGCAACTTCTTGTTCCCCGGCTTCATCGATGCCCACACCCATCTCGGACTGTATGACGAAGGGACGGGTTCAGTCGGGAACGATGCGAACGAGACCGTCGAGGCGATGACCCCGCACGCACGGGCCATCGATGGCGTCTATCCGCTCGATGAGGGCTTCCGGGAAGCGCTCATGGCCGGGGTGACGGCCGTCCAAGTCATGCCTGGCAGTATGAACGTCATCGGCGGCGTGACGAGTGTCATCAAAACCCATGGCCGCTTCATCGAGGACATGGTGCTCCGCCGCTATGCCGGCCTGAAACTCGCGCTCGGCGAGAACCCGAAGCGCGTCCACAGCATGGGGAAATCCGGCGAGTTGACCCGGATGGGAATCATGGGCTTGTTGCGTGAAGCGTTCCGGACCGTTGATTCGACAAAGACGATCGGCACGTTCGGTAGCCAGATGATTCAATTGGCGCTCGATCGCAAGATGCCGATTCGTGTCCACGCCCACCGCGCCGACGATATTTTATCGGTTGTCCGCTTCGCACAAGAGTTTGACCTCGATTATCGGATTGAGCACTGTACGGAAGGACATCTCGTCGCCGAAAAGTTGCGCGAACTCGGTGTCAAACATGTCACCGTCGGACCAACGTTCACACGGAAGTCGAAAATCGAGCTCCAAAACAAGACGTGGGAGACGTACCGCATCTTACATGAGCACGATATGATCGTCTCCATCACGACGGATCATCCTTATACGCCGGTTCAATATTTGAATTTGTGCGCCGGTCTTGCTGCCCGCGAAGGGCTTCCCGTCGACGTCGCGCTCCGCGCCATCACGATTCATCCGGCTGAATCGCTCGGAGTAGACGACCGCATCGGCTCGCTCGAAATCGGCAAAGATGCCGATCTTGTCCTATGGAGCCACTTCCCGCTCGACTACATGTCGAAGCCGATTATGACCATCGTCGACGGTCACATCGTTTACTCGACGAGCCGCTCGAAAACGCATCACGAGATGTGAGTGACACCAGTCGTGAAAGCGCTCTTATTATTTTTTTGTGAAGTTGCATTTTATTTACTTGCTTTTTTAAAAAAACTATATAAAATAATCTTGTAACTTCATAAAAGGGAGCAGCCAAGGCAAGTTCGAACAACGAAGCCAGAAGTATGCTTTCGTTACAACTATTCTTCAGCGGTCTGAAATAGGAGGAGGAATGTAAAGGTGCTCAAATTTCGTGAGCTTACCGACTGCGCGGAGTTGTTCGAACTGATGCAACACCCAGATGTCTTTCCATATGTCCGTCAAAAGACGGTCCACTTTGACGAGTTTTTATTTAGCACGAAGCAAATCATCGAGCTAGAAGAGCAAGGAAACATCATCTCACGTACCATCACGAACGAGTTTGGTACCCCAATCGGGACAATCAGCTTGTTCGATGTGGAATCCGGCTATGGATTCCTCGGGACGTGGCTTGGCAAACCGTATCACGGCAAAGGTTACAATCAAGTCGCGAAAGAAGCGTTCTTCTCAGAACTTTTCTTCGAACTTGACATTGAAAGTGTATTTTTGAAAATCCGTCAATCGAATGAGCGTTCAATCGCGGCGGCGGAAAAACTGCCGTACGCTTTCTGCGCCAATGAGATTCGGTCTGAATTACTAACTGAAATCAATCAAGGTGATGTCGAATACGTGCTGTATGAAGTGTCGAAGTCGAGTTTCCAACTTTACTTGCACTCACTCCATGCGCCTGAATTCGACCATACGTACGAAGCCCAGCTCGAAGCATAAGCCAATTCTGACAAAGGATTGGCTTTTTTGTGGCGTTTTTGTGTGGATTTCATGAGGACAACTTTACGACAATGAATATTTCTGTTCTAATTCGGAGAGATAGGTATGATAGAAGTATGAGGGAATTATCACACGTCCTCGTTAACCGTTTTGTAAAGGAGAATGCCCAATGTCAGAACCAACGTTTCGCATCTTAGTGACCGATGATGAAGAGCAAATGCGGGATTTACTCGTTTCGAACTTAGAGAAGGAAGGATACGAGACCGTCACAGCAACGAACGGTCTCGAGGCAATCGACTTATTGAAAGAACAGTCGTTCCACCTCGTGCTGCTCGACGTGATGATGCCTGAACTCGACGGCCTCACGGCATGCATGCGCATTCGTGAGTTCTCGAACGTGCCGATCATTATGCTAACGGCCCGCTCAGAAGAACTCGATCGCATCCACGGCTTGAAGATCGGCGCGGACGACTATATCACGAAGCCGTTCAGCCCCCGCGAGTTGCTCGCTCGAATCGAAGCGACGCTTCGTCGGACGCATAATTTCTCGAAAGAACAAGAAGCGACGTTCGATACCGGCGTCTTGTCCATCGATATCGATGGCCGTGCGGTCAGCGTGAAAGGCAAAACGGTCAACTTGACCCGGAAAGAGTTCGATTTGCTCTACTTGTTCATCACGAACGAAGAGAAAGTGTTCTCGCGTGAACAATTGCTCGACCAAATTTGGGGGACCGAGTATCACGGCAACCTCCGAACGGTCGACACCCATATCAAGACACTTCGTCTCAAGCTCGGCGAAGCGGGTGGCTACATCCAAACCGTCTGGGGGATCGGCTATAAGTTCGAGGCGACCGTATGAAGCAATACACGATCCGGAAGCGGATTTGGATCACCATCTGGACCGCAAGCCTCTTCTCCGCGTTCGTGTTCATCATCATGACGTTTTACTTGTATGACAAGTTTTATATTCAGACGCAAGAAGAACTGCTCATCAACCGCGGAGAGAAGCTCGTCACCATCTATAAGGCGGACGGCTTCTCTGACGCGTTTTCCGACAGTATGACGTACACGAACGAACTGACCGAGACGAAAGTGTTTCTCTCGTCCGTCCGGGAAGACAGTCTCGGATCGGGCAAGACGTTTTTACGGGAGCAGGACCTCGCCAAGTTGCAAGACGGCTATGCGATTTCTGTTACCCGCAAGCACCCGACCGAAGACGTCGACATCCTCATGTCCGCCTTCCCGCTCATCCGAGACGGCGAACTCGATAATGCGCTCATCCTGTATATGGAGCTGAGTAAAATCAGTGAACCGTTCCAACCGATTCGGCTCATGATCACGTTCTTGCTCATCTTGATGATCGTGAACTTACTCATTTTCGGCACTCAGATTATCGATACAATCATCCAACCGCTCATTCAAATGAAACGAGCGTCCCAAGTGTATGCTAAAGGTGATTTCTCGCACCGCATCCCCATCTATTACGATGATGAGATTGGTGAGCTTGCCGAGACACTGAACCGGATGGCCGAATCGCTCGGTCTCGTCGAAGAACAACGGAAAGAGTTCTTGGCGAACGTGAGCCACGAATTGCGGACGCCACTGTCGTATATTCGCGGTTATACCGAGATGCTTCAAGACCCGTCGCTCGATGACAAAACGAAAGATCAATATTATGAGATTATCGAGAACGAGACCGAACGGTTGCAACGGCTCGTCAACGATTTGCTCGACTTGGCCCAACTCGAGCGTGATTCGTATCCGATGACGAAAGAACCAGTCGTCTATTCGCAAGTGCTCGAAGACGTTCTCTATCGCTTCGAGCCGATCGCACGGGCGAAAGGCGTCACCATCGAGACGGACCTCGACTTCGACTTGATTATTCTCGGGGACCACGATCGACTCGAGCAAGTCGTCGGGAATTTGCTCGATAACGCGCTCCGCTATACGGAAGCCGGCAAATCGATTCATGTGAAGACGTATGCGACCGCGAACAATGCCGTCACCGAGATTCATGACGAAGGCCGGGGCATCCCGAAAGAAGACCTCGATCAATTGACGAAACGATTCTATCGCGTCAATAAGTCACGGACACGCGAAGACGGCGGGACCGGACTCGGGCTCGCCATCGCCAAACATATTATGGAGCGCCACGGCGGCTCGATGCACTTCGCCTCAGAAGTCGGCAACGGGACGACCGTCACACTCACGCTCCCCCTTTTACCGGACGAAGATATTTAAAAAACAGACAGCCGCGATGGCTGTCTGTTTTTAGATGTCCTTCCCTTTATAGGCATCATCTGATTCATTCATGAGACGCTCCCGCTCAGCGTGCGTCTGCGGAAAGCCGTTCGCTTGCCACTCGGCCCGGTGATTCGAGTCAAGTTGAGTGAGACCCGCTTCCGCCTCGTCTTTATCTGAATCGACACTTTCCATGCGATCCATCTTGCTCCATGTATCCTCATCGTGGTCTTGCGTCAAGAGCGCTGCCACTTTCGGCGCGACGAGCGCAGCCCCGGCCACACCGAGTACGATTCCCATTAAGACTTTCTTATCCATCCGAATACCCCTCCTTAGTCACTATGTACCGATAATTCCACTGTTCCGCAAAATCGAAACCCGTTTCCTAAAGCGTTTACACAATTTAACAGAGTGGAATAACAATCAACACAAGGAGGCGATGAGGATGAAGAAATCACAGAACCCGTCAAAGCGACCGTTCGATAATCCGGATGCTGTCGATACCGACAAGGAGAGCATCTTCGACCAGGAGGGCATGGAGACCGTCGACCCGATTCCGGTGGAAGAGCTGAACCAAAAAGTGAAAGATGAAAAACAGAAACGACACTCGAAGGACGACTCTGTCAGCGAGAAAAAATATGACGGCAACAAATAAAGATGCGGACGAATTCGTCCGCATCTTTATTTCACGTTAAATCTTTTGGCGAGAAGCCGTATGGTAGCATCTCTTCTTTTGTCATCACTTTCGTCTCTCCGGCCATGTTCGCGAGAATCAACGTAAAGTCGTCACTCGCAAACTCGGCAATGACTTGACGGCAAGCACCGCACGGCGAGATTGGACCCGCTGTGTCTCCAACGACAACGACCGTCTCGATTGCCTTGCTGCCTTCCGATACCGCTTTGAAGATGGCGGTCCGTTCTGCACACATCGACAACCCGTACGAAGCGTTTTCGACGTTGCAACCTAAAATTTCTTTGCCGGTCTCGTCAATGACGACGGCCCCGACATTGAATTTCGAATACGGTGTATAGGCACGCGACCGTGCATCAATTGCTTTATGGACAAGCTCGTTCACTTTTTCTTGTGGGATCATCTGATGTTCCTCCGCTTCTTAACGTTTATCAAAAGAAGTCTGACATCTGAACTATAGCGTGAAAACACTGTTTTTGCAAGCGTTTTCACAACCCCGTCAATACTTTTTCTTTTTCTTTTTCTCGAAGACGACGATTGACTCGACGTGCGCCGTCTGCGGGAACATATCGTACGGCTGGATATAGTTGATTTTATAGTCGGCTTTCATGAGTTGGTCCGCATCCCGTGCGAGTGTCTGCGGGTTACATGACACGTAGACGATGCGTTTCGCTTTCGATGAGATCATTGCGTTGAGGAGCTGATGATCGACACCAGTGCGCGGCGGATCGACGACGATGACATCTGGAATCCAACCGTCCTTGACCCAGCGCGGAATCCAGTGCTCGGCCCGGCCTTCAACATAGGTTGCATGGCTGAACCCGTTCTCACGCATGTGCGCATTCGCATCTTCGACTGCTTCTGGGACGACTTCCATCCCGCGAATCTCTTTTGCATGTGGCGCGAGCCATAGCCCGATTGAACCGACACCAGCGTACGCATCGATGACCCGTTCTTGACCCGTTAGGCCAGCCGCCTCGACGACTTCCCGATACATGACTTCCGTCTGAGCCGGATTGAGTTGGAAGAACGCACGCGGTGACAAGTGGTAATGGACGTCGTCAAGCTGTTCGTCCATCTTGTCTTGCCCGGCGATATGAACCGTGCGGTACCCGAAGATGACGCCTGAACGGTTCGAGTTAATATTCAAGTGGAACGACACGACGTTCGGCAACGCCATGATGCGGTCACTCAGTTCGTCCAAACGCGGGACATCTTCATTCCCGACGACGAGTACGACTTGAACGTCATCCGTCTTATAGCCCGAGCGGACGATGACGGTACGGGCAAAACCGACGTCACGGCGCGCATCGTATACAGGGATGTCGAGTTCGTTCAAAATACGGACGATGGCGTTGTTGATGTTCGTCGTGTCGCGCTGCTGCACCATGCAGTGTTCGATTGGCACGAGCTCATTCGTGTTCGGCTTGTAGAGCCCTGACACGATTTCACCGCGGCGCGTCGAGAGCGGGAATTGTGACTTGTTGCGGTAATACCAAGGGTTGTCCATCCCTTTCGTACCACGGATATCCGATTTGTCGACGTTCAATTTCGTCTTTTGACGGAAGGCGTTGCGGACGATTTCTTCTTTATAGTCCATCTGCAGGCGCGGACTCATATGTTGAATCTGGCAACCGCCACACTCGTCATAAATCGGACATGGTGGCTTGACCCGGTCCGGTGAATCATTATCGCGCTTGATGACGCGTGCCTCGGCGTAGTTCCGCTCGACGCGCGTAATTTCGACTTTCGCCTTTTCTCCAGGTAATAAGTTCGGAATGAAGATGACCATGCGATCAATCGTCGCGATGCCCTCTCCGTTAATCCCTAGCCGCTCGGCTTGGGCGCTTGTGTATTCTCCTACGATCAGTTTCAATGTGTTTCATCCTTTCGAGATACTTGTTCTAAATCTTTGGCGTAACGTACGACTTTCGCACGTAAGGAATCAATATCAGCTAACAATCGATGCAAATCCTCTGGCGTCGTGAATTCGTCCAACGTATTGACTGATAAGCACAGTAATTCCGTTCTCGATTTTAACACGTTCATTTTTCCTGCCGTATCTGTTCGTGATTTACCCATCTCGTGATCGCTCCTTTGGTTCGTGACAAAGAGTTGTTATTATAGCATACTATTTCGTGTGACTTGAAGAAAAGGTGGAATTGATATGCAAAACATCTCGACAACGTTTGATCCGTGGGAAGCATACCTCGATCAAACCGAGTTCGGTCGCCTCGTCCTTTCGAACGTAGAAGTGACGACGACCAAACTATGCAATATGCGCTGCGAGCATTGCGCGGTCGGCTATATGCTCGACCAGACAGAAGAACCCGAAGTCCCACTCGACTTATTGATTTCGCGTTTGGATGAAATCGAGCATTTACGCGCGTTTTCGATTACGGGCGGCGAACCGATGCTGTCGATGAAATCGGTGCGCAACTACGTCGTCCCACTCTTGCGTTACGCTAAGGAGCGCGGCGCCCGCACGCAAATCAACTCAAACTTGACGCTCCCGCTCTCTCGCTACCATCTTATTACCCCTTACCTCGACGTTTTGCACATTTCGCATAACTGGGGAACGGACGCCGACTTCTTAGAGGGCGGTTTCGCGATGATGGACCGAAAACCGAGCGCGGAGGCACGTTTGAAGATGCTTCAGACGATGAAAGACAACGCCCGTGCGCTTACGGCCGAGGGTGTAATCGTATCGGCCGAGACGATGCTCAACAAACGGACGATTCCGCACTTGAAGGCAATCCATGAAGAGATTGTCGCACTCGGCTGTCAACGTCATGAAGTGCACCCAATGTACCCCGCCGATTTTGCAAGTGCGCTCGAGTCGGCGTCGCTCCCTGACACCCGCCAGGCGATTCACGACCTGCTCGATGTCCGGGATGAGAACGTTTGGATGCTGTTCGGAACGTTGCCGTTCTATGCTTGTTCCGAGTTACCGGAAGACCGCGCTTTATTGAAACGGCTCCACGAGGCGAAGAACGTGACCGTGCGAAACGACCCGGATGGCCGCTCACGCCTCAACACGAACATCTTCGACGGCCAAATCATCGTCACCGACTTCGGTGATGAGCTCGGCACGCTCGGGACGTTGTATGACACCTCGTTCCAAGACGCGTATGAGGCGTGGACGAACAGCAGTTTGAACGCCACACTGTCCTGCCACTGTCCGGCTGTCAAATGCCTCGGCCCGAACGCACTCGTCAAACAAGCGTACTATCCTGAAGTGAACTTCCGGGAACGTGTGGCCGAACCGTTTTAATTGCTTCGATTCGGGAAATGTTCAGTATATAAACTGAATCGAGGTGTTTGAAGATGACAGCCATCTATGTATTTATGATCACCGTCATGGCCATCATCATTTTCGGTGGTGTGCTCAGCATCTTATTGACAGCCGCATTCGTTTCAGACAAAGTAGACCGTGATGAAGTATTCAGTCAAGGCAGTTGGGACGATGAACTCTTACACTTGAACCATGTACCCCAACCGATTGACGAGCCAAAAAGCTGAGACTCTTCTCAGCTTTTTACTATGCAATCAATGATGAGGTGAACTATGCAACGCTTTCGATTTTCAATTTTATTACTTGTCGTCTTTATCTCCGGCTTGATTCAAGGTGCGCTCATCCCGCTCTTGTCGACACTCATCGAACGGGACGGCAACCCGGCCTGGTTGAACGGGTTGAACGCGACCATGCTCTATCTCGGGGTCATCGTCTCCGCCCCGCTACTCGAACGGTTCGTCCGCAAGTACGGATTTCGTCCGACCATCGTCCTTGGCATCATCTTGACGGCGCTCGCTACGTTCTTCTTGCCGCTCTGGCCGTCCCTGCTCATGTGGGCGCTCATGCGTTTCGTCATCGGCTTCGGTGACTCGGCGCTCCATTACGGATCCCAAGTGTGGGTCACGTCCGCGAGCGATAAGCGGAGCCTGGGACGAGCAATGGCGTATTACGGGATGGCGTTCAGCCTCGGTTTCGCGGTCGGTCCGCTTATCGCGCCGCTCGTCGACCTTCACTTTTGGCTGCCGTTCCTCGTCTTGATCGTCTTCTGTCTCGCATCCTTGTTCTTGATCTTCAAGGTCGACAATGAGTATCCTGAGGCCGAGAAAGTGAAGACCGACTCGAAAGGACGCATCCGACTCGTCCTCATCGGCGGCGGGTATACGCTCTTACCTGCTTTTACATACGGGTTCCTTGAAGCGAGCTTGAATGCCAACTTACCGATTTTCACAGTCCGCAACGATATCGGGCTCACGCAGACGAGCACGCTCATCACGACGTTCATCGTCGCCTCGATTGTCGTGCAATTACCGCTCGGTCGGCTCGCCGATCACTTCGGGAAAAAGCGGATTCTTCAAATCGTCCTGACACTCGGCACGCTCGTTTTTGCGATCGCCAACCTGGCTGTCGACCATTACGTCTGGCTCCTCGTCTTGTTCGCGCTCGCAGGCGCCGGGCTCGGCTCGACATATTCGCTCGGACTGGCCCATATGACGGAAGTGTTGCCACGTTCGTTGTTACCGACCGGCAATATGCTCTATAGCATCTCGTTCAGCGTAGGTTCGATTAGCGGACCGATGATTGGCGCATTTTGGATCGCGTTGCCAAAAGAAGTGTATTTCTTGATGTATACGCTCATTCTTGGGATTTTGGCCATCAGTTTATTCACGGCGAAAGCCAAGCCGATTGACATCTAAAAGGGAGGGTCTCCGCCGAGACCCTCCCTGTTTCACGTTATTCTTTCACCGGACCGAGCCTGACATCGTTTCGTTCGAACGCCCGCATGAACACCTCATCGAGCGCGAACGGTTCCGTCTCGAGCGAGGCCAACACGTCGGACTTGAGCGTGACTTCAATGACTCGATCATTGATTTGCCATTTCGTCTGAATGTCTTCGCCATGCCTCATAGCACGCGCGTCCACTTGCTCATGATGTTCCTTCAACCCGCGACTTACGCACTTCATCACGTATTTGACATACTCGTCTCGCGGTTGTCGAGAGATGAGTATGTTTCGGACGATTGGATTTCTTGCCACGGTAGCACCCTCCTTTCTTTTCGATTCGCACGCAAGTCTTTACAACGAAGACCGATTTCAACTGAAAGAATTCAGAATTTTTAATATATTTTGCCATGGGAACAAGATTCCGTCAACCATGCCTCTCCCTCACTTTGTCATCGCACTCCCCGATTCGCTCGTCCTTGAAAATATGTGGAGAGATAAATCCCAGCGATGACGAACAACAACCCGACAAGCGCGTTCCATGGAATCGTCTCCCCGAGTAACACGCTCGATAGGACGACACCGAATAAGGGAACAAAGAACATATAGAGCGATACCCGGCTGACCGGATTATATTTCATCAGCGTATTCCATAATGTGAACCCGACCGCCGACAAGAGGGCGAGATACAACAAGAAGAAGAGGGTCGTCACGGTGTAAGGCAGGAACACATCCCCTGGCGCAAGCACGTAACCGACGATGAGTAGTCCGAGCGAGCCAATCACCATCGCCCAAGCCGTCATCGGAGCGACGTCATGCGAGCGCGAATAATCTTTGGCAACCAAATTCCCGAACGCGCCTGAGATCATCGCCATAATCAGCAGAATCTCTCCAATCCCAAACCCGACTTCCGCGCTTGCCGTCGGCCAGTTGGCGATGACGATTCCGGAGAATCCGAGCGTAAGGGCAATCCCTTTCAAACGATTCAAGCGATCATCCTCATAACGAAAATGAGCGAGTGCCATCTGGAAAAATGACGTCGACCCCGCGATAATCGAACCCTGCACCCCCGTCGAGATGGAAAGTCCGATATAGAAGAACAAATATTGTAAGAACGTCAGAAATGCCCCTAAATGCGCATACGCCTTTAGCTTTTCAGCAGTTAAGCGAATCGGGCGCTTGAAGACGAGTCGACTGATGACGAGTAAGAGCAGACCGGCCAATAAAAAGCGTTCCCCGGCAAAGAACAGCTGTTGCCCGTATTCGTGGTCCTGGATATCGAGCGCTTCGTAGCTCAGTTTGATGAACGGAAAGGCGCTCCCCCATAAGAACGTGTTGAATAGGGCCAAGAACGTGACCGTCCAAGGGCGTTGAAATACATTCGGCATGACACAAAAACTCCTTAATCTTTTAGTTTGTGAGTGATTACGTTTGGTGCTAAAATAGACTTACACGATAATCATTATAAATAAGGGATTCACCTTTAATTCGCGTAAAACCTAATAATATCAACAATGGATAATGATAATCATCCTCATTCATTATCATTTAACTGATATATATTCTCAATTAGAAAGAGGTGCTCACATGAACACATCAACCGTCACACACGAAAAAAGCCACGTCTTCAAACGGGCCAGCTGGGTCGAACATATCGAGCTCATCATGGCGCTCATCAGTGGTGTATTGATTGTACTCGCATATATCGCGGAAAGACAAGACGGAGCTCCTGCGCTCTACGTCACTCTGTATTTGACCGCCTTTTTAATCGGCGGATATGCCAAAGCCAAGGAAGGCTTGACCGATACATGGGAGACGCGCTCCTTGAACGTCGAGCTACTCATGATTATCGCCGCCATCGGTGCCGCTTCAATCGGGTACTGGATGGAAGGCGCCATCCTTATCTTCATCTTCGCGTTATCAGGCGCCCTTGAGACGTATACGATGAATAAAAATGAGCGTGCCCTTGAATCGCTCATGGAACTCCAACCTGAGCAAGCGACCCGATTGAACAGCTCGGGCGGCCTCGAGGTCGTCCATATCGACGAACTGCGCGTCGGTGACCACATCTACGTAAGACCCGGCGAGCGCATCCCGGTCGACGGTCGGATTTTGAAAGGTAGCGCCTCGATTGAGGAAGCCGCCATCACCGGTGAATCGATTCCGGTCGACCGGAACGTCGGCGATGAGGTATATGGATCAAGCGTAAACTTGAACGGTGTCTTGACGCTCGAAGTGACAAAGCTCGCCACAGAGACATTGTTCCAAAAAATCATTCAAATGGTCCAGCAGGCGCAAGAAGAAAAATCACCGTCCGCCCAGTTCATCGACCGGTACGAGGGACGCTACGTTCAAGTCGTGCTCGCTTCCGTCACGGCAATCATCTTGTTCGGCCCGGTATTGACGTCATGGTCGCTCGAGACGAGCATTTACCGCGGGATGATCCTTCTCGTTGTCGCTTCGCCGTGTGCCCTCGTTGCCGCCATCACTCCGGCGGCACTCGCAGCCATTGCCTCGTCTGCTAAACACGGGATTTTATTCAAAGGCGGCGTCCATATCGAAAATATGGGACGTTTGAAAGCCGTCGCGTTCGATAAGACCGGTACGCTCACAATCGGTAAACCAGAAGTCCAAGCGGCGTTGATTCATCCCGATACGACACAAGAACACGTGTATCGCATTGTCAGCTTGATTGAAGAACATTCGATGCATCCGCTCGCTGAGGCGCTCGTTCAGTACACGGGCAGTTATACGGGGGCGATGGAACACTTTAAAGACGTGACCGGGTCTGGGATTGAAGCGACCATCGACGGTGTCGCTTACCGGGTCGGTAAACAGAAATTCGCCGATCGCAGCCACGACTTTTTCCGCGACGAAGTCGAACGTTTGAAAGCGGCCGGCCACACACTCGTATTCATCAGTGACGAAGAGAAGACAATTGGGGCGTTCGCGCTTCGAGACACGTTACGTCCCGAGGCCAAGCAAGCGATCGAGCGACTCAACCACCTCGGCATCGCCACCATCATGATCACGGGTGACAACGAGGCAACAGCACGCGCCATCGCCTCCGAGGCCGGCTTGACCCGCTATATTGCCGAATGTCTTCCGGAAGAGAAAGTCGAGCACATTAAACGATTGAAACAAGAGTATGGCAGCATCGGCATGATTGGTGACGGGATTAACGACGCCCCTGCCCTCGCGACGGCCGATGTCGGGATTGCGATGGGAGAAGGGACGGACGCCGCTCTCGAGACGGCCGACGTCGTCTTGATGAAGAACGACTTGAACCGCCTAAGCTCGGCCATCAAACAGTCGCGTAAGTTGAATCGGGTCGTCCTCCAAAACGTCGTGTTCGCATTAGGGGTCATCCTCGTATTGATTGCGACGAACATCTTCGAATTGCTCGTCATGCCATTCGCCGTCGTCGGGCACGAAGGATCGACCATCCTCGTCATTTTGAACGGCCTGCGCTTGCTCAGCACGTCATGGGACTGACAAAATTCGACACCTTCCGAAACCGTCATTGAAAGCCGTTGGCGATTTCGCTATAATTGAAACAATGTGTCTAATTAGACCGGAACTGATTAGGAAGATTGGCTAAAGGTGGTACAGTGTATGAATACGATAGCAGTAATCGGCAAAGTGTTTGTCGATATTAAAGGAACCTCGTTCGCCCCGCTCCATAAAGATGCCAAGAACGTCGGTGACATCGCGTTCTCAAACGGCGGAACCGGCCGTAACGTCGCTCAAAATTTAGGTGTCCTCGGCAATGATGTCCGTTTCGTGTCGACCGTGACGAACGATCAAATCGGGATGGGGGTCCTCGAGGAACTCCGCGGTTTGAATGTGAACGTCGATCACGTCGATTTGCTCGATGACAACGGCATGGGCATGTGGCTGGCCGTCATGGATAACAACGGCGATCTTCAAACGTCGATCTCGAAGCAACCGGACGAGGCGATGATGGAAGAATGTATCCTTCGTCGCATCGATACGGTGTTCGCCGAAAGTCAGGCGGTCGCCATCGACCTCGACTTGTCGGTCAACGTGCTCAACGAGACGATTGAGCTATGCCGCGAGATGAAACTCCCGCTTTACGGCGTGTGTGGCCATCTGTCTGTCATCGAACGGAACCGCCATTTGCTTCAAGGCTTCACCGGCTTCATCTGTAGCCGTGAAGAAGCAGAGATTTTATCTGACATGTCAATCGTCACGGTGGACGATGCGTTACGTGTCGCCGAAGTGCTCGCCATGAAAGGTGCCCCGCTCACAATCGTCACGATGAGTGAACTCGGTGCGGTCTATGTCGACTTGCGTACGAACGAACAAGGCCACGTCCCGACGACGAAAGTGAAAGTCGCCGACTCGACCGGTGCCGGTGACTCGTTCTTCTCCGCTGTCATCTCCGAGTTGATGAAACGTCATCCGATTGAGGATGCGCTCCGACTCGGCATGCGCGTCGCCGGGAAAGTCATCGCCTCGCACGATAACGGCCTGACGCCTGATATGTATGCATCACTCGAACAACCAGCAGCAGATTAACCAAAACGCATCGGCCGCGAGTCGATGCGTTTTGTTCACGATTCGAAATCGAAAGGAACGATTCCATTGGTCAGAACGAAATTACGCAGTGCCATCATCCTCGTGAATGAACATGATGAAGTCGCGCTCATTCGCCGAGAAAAAGAGAACCTCTTGTATTATGTCTTCCCAGGTGGCGGAGTCGAATTCGGCCATACCGCCGAAGAGACGGCCGTCCGTGAGGCGTTCGAAGAGCTCGGCGTCCACGTCGAACTCGAAGGGGTCGCCGCTCACGTCGCTTTCAATGGCGAGTTGAACCCGTATTACTGGGCTCGCGTGACCGGTGGCGAATTCGGCACCGGCACAGGCGAAGAGTTTCAAGCCGAACAGACGAACGGTTCATACACACCGATGTGGGTGAAACGCAGCGCGCTCAGCCATTTGCCGGTACGACCGCCGTCACTCGCCGACTTGCTCGCGAACGAGGCCGAGCGCTTTTTCAATAAAACGCTGGCCGAAGACTGATTTTATGTGTAGCCTTCTGACATTTCGGGAAAGAAAGTTTCTAACGATAACGTTCAGGAGGCTCATACATGGATACTACAGAAGTGAAAGAAAAAAAGAATTGGTTCGCCTTCGGGAAGGAGCTGCTTCGTCGCTTCAAAGAACATGATGTTCAAGATTACGGCGCGACGCTCGCTTTTTTTTGGTTCTTATCGATTTTCCCGGGCATCATCTTCATTCTCGCGTTGCTGTCGTTCTTCGACATTTCCCAGGCATCGTTCCAAGAACAGTTGAACAACTTGGCGCCTGGGGCGGCCGCGACTGATTTTTTGACCGGGATTTTTGACGCGATTGGCGAACCGCGCGGCGGACTCCTCTCAATCGGTGCGATTTTGGCGATTTGGTCGGCCGCTAAAGGGGTCGAACGCTTGATTAACATGGCGATTCACGCATACGGGGAAGACAACGAACGAAATTTTTTCGTCAGCAAAGGCATCGCGCTCGGCTTGACGCTCTTGCTCGGTGTCGGCGTACTGTTGCTCATCGTCTCGAACGTGTTCGGTTCACAAATCATCGACTTTTTGATGCGCTTCATCCCAATCTCAGGGGCTGACGTCATCTTGATTAACGTGTTCCGCTACGTGTTGACGACCGTCATCTTGATTTTGACGCTCTCGATCTTTTATAAGATTGCTCCTCAACAACACGTGTTTTGGAAGAGCACGATTCCAGGCGCGATCTTCGGCGTCATCGCCTGGCAGCTCGTCTCACTCGGATTCAGCCTGTACGTCTCAAACTTCGGCAACTACGATTCGACGTACGGTTCACTCGGGGGGATTATCGTCACGTTGCTCTGGTTACAATTGACCGGCATGATCATTTTGATCGGGTCAGAAATCAATGCTACTTGGCAACGTTTCTTCAAAACGCCGAGCGAACGTGAGTACGAGAAAAACTATAAGAAAAATAAAAAGTCCAAATCGAAAGATTCGGACGAGGACGAGTATAAAGACATTCCCGTCAACACATACGGGTAACCAAAGAAAGGCGGTCTCTGCAGGAGAGACCGCCTTTTACGTTATGCTTCGACGACATCGAGACGTCCCGTCGCCGGATCGATGACGAATCCGTGGACGTTCGTGCCCGGTGGCAAGAGTGGATGGTTTTTGATGAGACTGACCGAGTTGACGACGTTCGCTTCGACCGAGTCAAACCCGTGTAACCACTTCTCCAAATCCATACCCGACGATTTGAGCGTCTGGAGCGTTTGCGGTTCGATTCCGCGACGCTCCATTTCGCCGATGACCGCGTTCGGGTCGATGGCTGCCATCCCGCAATCATAGTGCCCGATGACGATGACTTCTTCCGCTCCGAGCGCATACAGCGCGACAAGAATGGAACGCATGACCGAACCGAACGGATGCGATAGGACAGCACCCGCATTTTTTATGATTTTAGCATCCCCGTTTTTCAAACCGAGAGCTTTCGGCAGTAACGCCGTCAGACGTGTATCCATACATGTTAAAATGACGATTTTCTTATCGGGGAACTTGTCCGAGACGAACTCTTCGTATTGTTTCTCCGAGACGAATTTTTCATTGAACGCTAACATTTCTTGAACGACTGACATATGGTTCCCTCCTTTTATTTACGCGATGAATCGCGCGACCATCAAACCGATGACCATCCAAGCACCGAACAACGTGTTCACTTTTGCGGTCATCGCCATCGCTGGCATCAATTGAGCCGGTTCCTGTTTGATCCAAAAGCGTTTCACCGCCCGAATCATAATCGGAATGGTCAAGAGTGACAACAGCACCCAAGGCGTCACGCCAAACCCGACGACAGCGACGATAATGCCAATCAACGCCGCGATAAAGAATCCGGCTAAGACGAGAACCGCACGTCGATGTCCGACGAGACAGGCAATCGTTTTGCGCCCGTTCACTTTATCGTTATCTAAGTCGCGAATATTGTTCGCGAGCAAGATGGCCCCGATTAACAGCGCCATCGGGAACGACACGAGCAACAGCTCCGTCGTCACCGTTCCGATTTGGAGGTATCCTGAAATCCCGATAATGACATACCCCATGAACAGACCGGCGACGAGTTCACCGAACGGTGTATAGGCGATGGGAAGCGGACCTCCTGTATAGAGGAACCCGACGACCATCGACAACACGCCGATCCAAATCAAGTGCCAGCTCGTCGAAGCGGCGATATAAAGACCGAGCACGGCCGCTACCCCGTACATCCCAAGGGCAATCCCGAGGACTTGGCCCGGTGTGAATCCATCGCGTACGATTGAACCACCGATTCCGATTGACCCTTCATGGTCGAGCCCGCGCTTATAATCGTAATACTCATTGAATAAATTCGTCGCGATTTGAATCAAGACCGAGGCGATGAGCATCGCCAGGAACAGTCCCCATTTCAATTCGACTTGCCCGAGGACGATGAACGTCCCTAACAGCACCGGTATGAAGCTCGCCGTCAATGTGTGCGGACGAATCATGCGCCAATAGGCACCTTTCTCTCTCTTCTTCATGCACTTCCCTCCCTTCGTTAGTTTACGTCTCTTTAAAAAAATCTGTCAATGCCCGTCGCTCGAACGGTTCCCTTCACTTTCCCGAGCATTTGACGGCCAGTTCTGCCGTGAAGTCATGATACACTAAAGAATGAGAATTCCATTGGATTGAGGAGGCTTTTCTTACATGCCAGATACTCAAACACACATTAAACAACGAATCGAGCAAGCCCATAAACGGGCACGTGCTTGGCAACGGCCGGTCTTGGCCTCCTACACGTGGGAGATCCCTTCGTTCGATGCGTTTCATATCATTCAAAACACGGAAACGTCCCATTATTATTTTTCGACACCCGACCGCTCCCTCGAGATGCTCGGATGTGCCGATGCGCTCGTGTTGACGGCTTCTGGCCCGGAACGGTTCCAACGGTTGCAATATGATTGGAGCCTGCACCGCCGGGACGTCGACGCGGTCATTTATGCGTTCTCGGGCTTCTCGTTCGACACGTTCATCCGCCCCCAGAAAAATATGTGGGAAGCGTTCGGCGAAGCGTCATTGGTCGTGCCTAAATTTTTATATCGCCGTTCGGGTGACAAACACACGTTGACCGTCTCGACGCTCGTCTCCGCGAAACGTTCGGTCGAACAATATTTGATTCAATTGGCCGATCAGCTCGCCCAGTTCAACGCGTTGCACGCTCCCGACGAGCAGGCACCGACCTACTCTCAAGTGAAAGATGGCGTCGACCACTTCAAGTCGAGCTTCCAACAAGCCAAACTGAACATCTCGGAAGAACGCGTCGAGAAAATCGTCATCGCCCGTGAAGAGATATATCAAACATCAGAAGAGCCGTTCCCGTTCGCGACGACGTTACGCCATTTGTCAGAACATCAAACGGGCAGTTACGTCTTCTTATATCAACCGAAGCGAGAAATCGGCTTTTTCGGGGCGACCCCGGAGCGCCTCGTCAAAAAACAAGGGCCGTACATCGAAACGGCAGCCATCGCCGGAACGATTAAACGACCGGACACAGAAATCGAGGCGGATGTAGCCAAACAGACGCTGTTGCACGATGCCAAGAATTTAGATGAGCATCAAATCGTCGTGAAGGACATTAAAAACGCCCTCACTCCATACGCGGCTACTATCAAGGCACCCGAAACGCCGCGTATATTAGAAAATCGCTCGGTGTTCCATCTGCATACACCGATTCAAGCGACACTCGATACGAACGCATCATTGCTGTCCATCATCGAGTCGCTCCACCCGACCCCCGCGCTCGGCGGTTCACCGAAACGGACGTCCGTCCGCTTATTGCGTGAGATTGAGCGCTTCGACCGCGGTTGGTACGGTTCGCCGTTCGGCTGGTTGAATACGGAAGGAGAAGGCGAATTCGTCGTCTCAATCCGATCCGCCCTCGTGCATCACCAATTCGTGGCGCTATACGCAGGCTGTGGAATCGTCCAAGAGTCTGAGCTCGAAGCGGAACTCGCCGAGACGGAAATCAAGCTCAGTCCAATCAAGCAAGCACTCGGGTTGGACAAAGTAAGCGCAGGAGGCAATCAAGCATGAATGAAACGTTAACGGATTGGGTCGCCCAGATGATGAACCGGCTCGTCGAACAAGGCGTCGAGGATATTGTCATCAGTCCCGGTTCGCGCTCGACCCCGCTGGCCATGGCCGCTTATCTTCATCCGAGCGTCCGTCATCATATCATCGTCGATGAACGTTCGGCCGCCTTCTTCGCTCTCGGCTTGACCCGCTCGACCTCATCGTTGCGACCGGTCGCGCTCATCTGCACGAGTGGCACCGCCGCGACCAACTACTTTTCCGCGGTGGCCGAGGCAAACATCTCGCAGTTGCCGCTCATCGTATTGACGACAGACCGTCCGCATGAACTACGGAACGTCGGCGCTCCTCAAGCAATCGATCAAGTCCGGCTGTACGGCGAGCACGTCAAAGCGAGCATCGACCTCCCTGTTCCTGAAGCCGCCAGCCAGCGCTACATGGAACAAGCGGTGACACGGCTCGTTCGAACGAGCATGCACGCGCCGTTCGGACCAGTCCACGTGAACATCCCGTTCCGCGAGCCGTTATTGCCGGACATCGAACGCTTAACGTCACTGCTTGAAGGGGACACCGAATTGTCTGAACCGACCTATCTCAAACCGACAACAAGTGACGTCAACCGCTTCAAACGAGACATCGATGTTGACCGTCTCGCCTTCCTCGTCGGTCCCGGGACACCGGCGTCATGGCTTGAGCCGATTTATAAAGCGGCGCGAACGTATCATATCCCAATTTTCGCCGACCCGTTGAGCGGGATGCGCCGATTTGACCACGTGCTGACGAACTACGACACGTGGCTCGCGAGCGAGCATCGGACGGAATGGACGCCTGACACGGTCGTCCGCTTCGGCGCCGCTCCTGTCTCGAAACGATTGAACCAGTGGCTCCAGGACGTCCCGTGCGTCTTGATTGAGCAACCGGGCTCGTTCCGCGACCCGTCAAATCATGCTACGGTCGTGTACGGAGATGCGATTGATTATGTAGCCGCCATCAACAAAAACTATGACGTCGACTTATTCGATCGGTTCGCGTTGTTCGAACAGATCACCGAATCCGCGAAACCTGCTTTGAGCGGAGAAAGTGCATTGACGCGTCATTTGCTAGCGTCACGTCTCGAACGCATCTTCGTTAGCAATAGCATGCCGATTCGTGATATCGATACGGCACTTTCAGCCGGTCAGTCGATTGACGTCGTCGCCAACCGCGGGGCGAATGGGATTGACGGCATCATCTCGAGCGCGCTCGGTGCCTGTCACGATACGGACAAGGCTGCCCTGTTAATTGGCGACTTGGCGTTTTATCATGACAGCAACGCGCTCCAACTCGTCAAATCGCACCCAGGTACGTTCTCCATCGTCGTCGTCAACAACGACGGGGGCGGCATCTTCTCCTTCTTGCCACAAGCTTCGATCGCACCGCAAATGTTCGAGGACTTGTTCGGGACGCCGCTGCAGTTGAATCTACGTGGATTCGCTGACACGTACGGGCTCAGCTATCAACGGCTCGAGCAGCCTGAAGACGTCACGGCCGCCATCGAGGCGGGCGTCCAACTCATCGAGTTCCCATCCGACCGTACGACGAACGTGGCGGAGCACCGTCGTTGGACTGCTTCGCTCACGGACCGCTTGGCGACGGGGAATGAGTCGTGATGCGTCCGCTGCGAGGCGTCTCGTACGAGGTGCTCGAACGCGGCAACGGCCGGCCGGTCTTGCTGTTGCACGGCTTCACAGGAAACGCGGGATGGCTTTCCCGCTTCCCGGAACTACCCGTCCGACTCGTCGCCCCGACACTGTTGCAACATGGTGAAACGGGCCATCAGCCGGTCGAGCGTGCCAAGATGAGTCAACAGGTAAAAGACTTGTCGGCGCTACTCGACACGGACGAAGGTCCGTGGACGGTCGTCGGTTACTCGCTCGGCGGACGTGTCGGCATGACACTCGCCGCCTATGATGATCGGGTCACCCATTTTATCGGCATTAGCACGACGCCCGGACTCAGTGCGGCCGAACGTCGACAACGCCGGCTTCAAGACGAAAAGCTCGCCGAATTCATCGAGCAAGCAGGACTTGAGGCGTTCGTCGACCGTTGGGAACAGCTTCCGCTCTGGCATCAGACTGATGAGATGCGTGCCGCACTCCGTCCTGAGCGGTTGGCCCAACGTCCAGCCGCACTCGCGGACAGCCTCCGCGCTATCGGGACGGGCAGCATGCCGTCGCTCTGGCCGCTACTCGAGCGCTTACCTCGCACCGATTTGATCGTCGGGGAACACGATGTGAAGTTTCAACAGATTGCTCGGAACATGCAGTTGATTCGTCCCGATATTGAAATTCATGAAATTTCGGACGCATCTCATGCTCCACATGTCGAGAATGCCCAACAATTTGGTACAATGATAGAGAAATTGATTTTAGGGGGAATTTAAATGGAATCAGTAGCAAACTGGACATCGGTCCGCACGTACGAAGATATCAAGTACGAGAAGTGGAATGGCATCGCCAAAATCACCATCAACCGTCCGGAAGTACGGAACGCGTTCCGTCCACTCACGGTAAACGAGCTCATCGACGCGTTCGCACGCGCCCGTGACGATAAAGAAGTCGGTGCCATCATCTTGACTGGTGAAGGCGATCAAGCCTTCTGCTCAGGCGGCGACCAAAAAGTACGAGGCCACGGCGGCTACGTCGGTGACGACGAGATTCCACGCTTGAACGTCCTCGACCTTCAACGCTTGATTCGCGTCATCCCGAAACCAGTTATCGCCATGGTAGCCGGTTATGCGATCGGTGGCGGACACGTCTTGCACGTCGTCTGTGACTTGACGATTGCAGCCGACAACGCCCGTTTCGGTCAAACCGGACCAAAAGTGGGCTCGTTCGATGCCGGTTACGGTTCAGGTTACTTGGCTCGCATCATCGGCCACAAGAAAGCACGCGAAATCTGGTACCTCTGCCGTCAATACGACGCACAGCAAGCGCTTGACATGGGACTCGTCAACACGGTCGTCCCACTCGAGCAACTTGAAGCCGAGACGATCCAATGGTGCCAAGAGATCTTGCAACACTCTCCGACGGCCCTTCGCTTCTTGAAGGCAGCGATGAACGCCGACACGGACGGACTTGCAGGACTTCAACAGCTTGCCGGCGACGCGACGCTTCTCTACTACACGACAGACGAAGCGAAAGAAGGACGCGACGCTTTCAAAGAAAAACGCGACCCAGACTTCGGTCAGTTCCCGCGTTTCCCGTAAATCGACAAAGAGTAGCGACTTCGCTACTCTTTTTTTGGAGGTCCTGATGATGAATCGTTATGTGACACAACATCGACGTGACGCCATGGCACTCGTCACCGCGTCCGTCAGTTTGACCTGGGCCGAGTTAAGCGCGGAGAGTGCCCGTTTAGCCCACTTCTTGGAACGGGTCGCACCCGAAGCCCGCCATATCGGATTACGCGCTGCGAACAGCGCTGATTATGTCATCGCTGTCCATGCCATCCAGTTACTCGGAAAAGTGCTCGTTCCGCTCAACACGCGGTTGACGATGAGCGAACTGGCAGGACAAATCGAGACGGCCGATATCGATGTATTGCTCGTCGATGAACCGATTGAACTGTCGATCACCCAATTCGCGTTGACGTCACGAGATGAGGCGTCACTCGCCACACCGCACGAGTGGGCAGACGATGAAGTCATGTCGCTCATGTTCACCTCAGGCACGACCGGTCGAGCCAAGGCCGTAAAGCAGACGTTCGGCAATCACATCGCGAGCGCCGAGGCGGCCAAGACGCGCCTCGGATATGGGATGAGTGATCGGATGCTCATCGTCACGCCACTCTTCCATATGAGCGGACTCGCCCAAGTGTATCGGAGCGCCCGTTTCGGTTCGACATTATACGTCGAACCGAAGTTCGATGTCGTCCGGACACTCGAGTTGATTGAGACGGCAAGAATCACCCACATCTCGCTTGTCGCCGTCATGCTTCAGCGTCTCCTCGACGCAGGTCTTTCCCGCCATCAGCTACGACTTCTGCTCGTCGGTGGTGGTCCCGTACCGCGCCCGTTGCTCGAAGAAGCCGAGCGGCGGCAGTTACCGGTCGCCCAGACGTACGGAATGACGGAAACGTGTTCGCAAGTCGCGACGCTCTTGCCATCCGAGGCGCTCGCCCACATCGGTTCGAGCGGTCAATCGATTGCGCCGACCCAACTCCGTATCAATGCGGATGGGGAGATTGAAGTGAACGGACCGACGGTGACCCCTGGTTACTATAGACAGCCAGAGGCCGACGCCTGGACGCCCGACGGCTATTGGCAGACCGGTGATCTCGGCACAATCAAGGACGGTTACTTGTACGTCCATGACCGTCGCAGTGACTTGATTATCTCTGGCGGCGAGAACATTTATCCAGCCGAAATCGAGAGCGTGTTATTGCGTTGCCAGGGCATTCAAGACGTAGGGGTCGTCGGTCGTCCCGACCCGACTTGGGGAGCGATACCTGTCGCCTTCACGGTCGGTACGTTCGATTTCGATGAGGCAATTCAGCTGTTGCACGACCATCTGGCGTCTTATAAACATCCGAAAGCATGGATTGCCGTCGACAAGTTGCCTCGTAACGCCAACGGTAAATTGATGCGTCATCGCTTAAAGGAGGCTGACCATGATTCGTCGCGCTGAACTGTATATCGTCCCCCTCACGTTCAAACATCCGATTGTCACCGCCCACGCCGTGTTGACGACGAGACGGACGGCCATCCTCCGTCTGGAGACGGTCGACGGTGTTGTCGGCTACGGGGAAGGTGTCGCGTTCGAGACGCCATGGTATACGGCTGAGACCGTCCGCTCCGTCATCGATACGTCCGCTTTAATTATCCAACTGTTGAAAGGAATGACGTTGTCCGCCGCCTCGTTCGGTACCCATGTCAGCTCCATCATCGGCCACCCGATGGCGAAAGCGATGTGGGAGAGCGCTCTATGGGAAGTGGAAGCGGCCCGCGCGAATCAGACATTAAAACAATACGTCCAAGCCGGCGACACCGTGGCCTGTGGCCGGACCATCGGCATCGGTCTGCTCAGTCAAACATTGAACGCCATCGAGTCTGCGCTCGCGTCCGGATTCGACCGGATCAAGTTAAAAGCGTCCCCGCATGAACTACTCCCTGCGCTCGGCGAAATTCGGAACAATTTTCCGGACGCCCCGCTCATGATTGATTTGAACGGAAGTGGCTCCGAGCAACCGCTTGACTGGTTCGAGGCATTAGATACCTACCGTCTCTTGATGATCGAGCAGCCTTATCCGAGCACACATTGGGTCGAGACAGCAGACTTGCAGGCACGGCTCGCCACACCGATTTGTCTCGATGAATCGATTAGCTCGGCTCAAGACGTGGCGACGATGCATCGACTTCGAGCCGGTCGCATCGTCAATATCAAACCGGCCCGCGTCGGCGGCTGGAGCGAGGCACTCGCGATTCGCGATAGCGGCACCCCCTACTGGGTCGGTGGTATGTATGAGTCCTCCATCGGCCGTTATCACACGCTCTTATTCGCCTCAATGAGCGGAGCCGCCTACCCGGCCGATATGGCCGGGACGAGCGTTTACTTCGAGACCGATTTGCTCGATACCCCGCTCGAGGTCGAGAACGGACAGTTGATGCTTCCCGATCAAGTCGCACCGGATTGGACGACAATCGAGCAACTGAGCGAACAGACGATTCGACTCCTGTAAAAACTCCGCAAAAAAGGCGGCAGACCTCGCGTCTGCCGCCTTTTCATCGTTAACGGAATGTGCCCGTCAACACTTCATAGCCGTCTTTCGTGACGACGACCGTGTGCTCGAATTGAGAGACGAGGCTGTTGTTCGGGGTGAACAACGACCAGCCGTCTTCTTCCGATTGATAGACGATTTCGTCTTGCGTCGAGATGAACGTCTCGACGGCAATAACTTGACCTTCTTTCAAGATGTCGTTTTCTTCACGACTATAGTAGTTCGAGATCGTCTCCGGCTCTCCGTGAAGGGTGCGCCCAAGACCATGGCCCGCCAAGTTGCGGATGACCGTGAAGCCGTTCTTCCGGGCATCGGCATAAATCGCCTTGCCGATTTGGTTGACCTTGACGCCCGCCTTCACTTTACTGAGACCTGCTTCGAGCGAGGTCAATGATACTTCGACCAAACGCTCGTGTTTAGCCGATTTCGGCGTGCCCGCGATGACCGTACGCCCAGTGTCGGCATAGTAGCCATCCTTCACGGCCGATACATCGACGTTGACCACGTCCCCGTCTTGGATGACAAGGTCGCCCGGAATCCCGTGGGCTGCGACTTCATTGATGGAGATGCACGTGTAGCCTGGGAACTCATACATCGTAATCGGGGCCGAGGCGGCCCCTTCCGCTTCCAAAATACGTTGTCCAATCTCATCCAACTGTTTCGTCGTCATGCCCGGTTTGACCGCTTTCGCCATCTCGTCGCGCGCCAAGGCGACAATCCGTCCAATCTCACGCAATGCATCGTAATCATAATCTAACATCGTTTTCCCTCTCAATCTAATAGTCGATTTTGATATAAGAACTCTTCTGATAAATCCGCAAACAAGAACATGCCATCCGGTAACGGATAACTGAACGTCCGTGTCACTTCGTTCGAGCTGAAGTCACGATAATCCTCGGACAAGTAGCCTCGTCCGCGCACGTCCATCGCCGCCATCGTGCGAATGAAGTACGGCCGGAAACTCCAGTTATAGCCGCGATACGTATTGTCGACCGTCCAATTCGACTGCGCCTGATAGACGTTCGCGCTCGTCTGGAACCCGGTTTGGTCCGTCAAATAGTAACGGACGAACGTTCCTTCGAGTTTCGGCGCAATATGGAGCAACCATTCATCTTTTTTATCGCGCGACCACTTCCCGCTTTGGACGAGGTCGTGAATTTGTTTATGGAGTTCGAACTCAAGTTCATACAATCGCTTGATCCGCTCTTGATCGTGCAAGAAAAATGACGGCACTTCTTGTGTCAAGACGCTCATGCCTTTCGCTTCGCGCGGCGGTGTCGCATCACCTTGACCAAGGAGTCCACCCATATAATAACGTCCGCCGTGACGCCACGCATAACGCAGCTGTCCGAGGTGATCAATCGATTTGTACAGGAGCGGTGCCCCGAGACGGGAAGCGATATATTCCATCGTCTGAAGCATTTGCGGATACGTGACCGATAACGTCTTCTTCTCGACCATCGTCGCCAAATCGACGAGTAGCATCTCAGGCGCCACCGTCATGATATCTTCAATGCTTGTCGACTCAGCGAAGTCGAGCGCGACTTTGACACCGGACGAACGATAATATTGGACGACTCGCGACAAACGTGACACGTCGACGAGATCGGTCCCTTGAAGCGTCACATAAATGCGATGGAGCGGGAAGTTCAACTCCCGCAGCGGGGCCAAAAACGCCTCGCCGCCTTGATCGAGAATCCATTCCGACCGACATCGGAACGTGACGAATTGCGTTTCGTCCCGCAACTGTTCGGCCGCAAGACGCTCCATTCGTTTAGCGATATCGAGCTGGTACTCAAGCGGAACGTCATCGTCATAAAAGAAAGGCGTGAGCGACTCGCCCCTGAACTGCCCATGCACCATATACCCCTCTACTTGAAAGGTAGCAGCCCCGAGAATCGGTTCAAATGTCACTTCGACTTCCTCTGCGTTCATCATCACATCCACTGCATCCACCTTGATCACCTCGTCTTTTTTTCTAAACACGAAAGCGAGCTGGGCTCAGCTCGCTCGTGTATGCACATACATATAGGCACCGAAACAAGCAATGAAATATACGATACTCATCACACCGTACCCGATTCCCATCTTCCCACCGACGCCGATGGCCATCACCAGCCAAATCATGGCGCCGAACAGGAGCGTGGCGACCGGGATATATCGGAAATTCGGACGCTCGGTCCGCGTTATAATCGGTTTCAAAGCCAGGACGCACGCCAATAGTATGACGAGACCAAAACCTAGTTCAATCATCCGTTGACACCTCATTTTTCTGTCTCTACTCGTTTAGTGTAGCATGACACCAAAAAAAAAACCGCAAATCCACTTAGGGAGATGCGGTTTTGGGTTATTGATTAGTCACGCGGACGGCGTGGGCCACGGTCGTCTGAACGACGACGGTCTTCTCCACCCGTGCGTTTGCCACGGTATCCACCGCCGCCACCGCTGCGTCCACCACGGTCACCGCCGCCACGACGTTCGCCGCCGCCACTGCGATTTCCACGGTATCCACCACGGTCGTTGCGTCCACCTTGACGTTTGACGCGAACTGGTTCTGCATACGAGATTTCAACCGGAGTTGAATCTGGCTCTTTCGTCAATCCACGAAGTGCCGCTGCGAGAAGCTCGACTGCTTCGTACTCTTCAAGAAGCTCAGTCGCAAGTTGCGTGTAAGCTTTGAAGTCGCCCGCTTGTACACGTTCGATCAAATCTTCAGCCGATTGCTTTTGGTTGCCCTCAAGCACTTCTGCGATTGTCGGAACGTGACGACGGTTCATCTTCTTGTTTGTTACGCGTTCGATTGCTTTGACTTGACCGAATTCACGTGGCGTGATGAACGTAAGAGCTGTACCTGTTTTACCAGCACGGCCTGTACGTCCGATACGGTGCACGTAGCTTTCCGGGTCTTGTGGGACGTCAAAGTTGTAAACGTGTGTAACGCCTGTGATATCAAGACCACGTGCCGCTACGTCTGTTGCGACCAAGATGTCAATCGTGCTGTTTTTGAAGCGACGAATGACTTGGTCACGTTTTGATTGCGTTAAGTCACCGTGAAGACCATCAGCCGTGTAACCACGTTTGATAAGTGCTTCTGTCACTTCGTCAACACGTTTCTTCGTACGAGCGAAGATGATGCTGAGTTCTGGTGAGTCGATGTCGATCAAACGGCAAAGCGTATCGAATTTTTGGCCTTCGCGCAATTCGAGGAATTGTTGGTTGATGTTCTCAACTGTCATTTCCTTCGCTTTGACTTTGATGATTGTCGGCGACTTCATGAAGCGCTCAGCAATCTTCTTGATTTGTGGTGGCATTGTTGCAGAGAAGAGAAGCGTTTGACGTTCAGCCGGAAGGCCTTTCAAAATCATCTCGATATCTTCAACGAAGCCCATGTTGAGCATTTCATCTGCCTCATCCAAGATCACTGTTTGGATCTCGTCGAGTTTGATCGTCTTGCGTTTCATGTGGTCCATGAGACGTCCAGGTGTCGCAACGACGATTTGTGGGTTCTTTTTCAAACCACGGATTTGGCGGTCGATTTGTTGGCCACCGTATACTGGAAGTGCGTAAACGCGCTTCGCTTCACCAATTTTGTTCAATTCTTCTGCAACTTGAATCGCAAGTTCACGTGTCGGTGCAAGAACAAGTGCTTGGACTTGACGTGCCTTTGTATCGATTCGCTCAATTGTCGGAATACCGAAAGCTGCTGTTTTCCCTGTACCTGTTTGCGCTTGACCTAATACGTCCACTCCTGTGAGTGCGACAGGAATTGTCTCAGCTTGGATCGGTGTAGCTTCTTCGAAGCCCATTTTGAGTACACCTTTTACTAATACTTCACTTAACTGTAAATCTTGGAATTTTGTCAAATTATATTCTCCTTTTTTCATACAAAAAACGTCTGAGGTTTAGTTCTACAGACGTTTTTACAATGTTTCCTCGTAGTCAACTCTTACTACTATAACGCATTTGTTTCTAAAATGAAAGAAATACATTCTAAAACTTTTTATAGCCACCTGGACATGAGTTATCTTATTTCAATTTATAGCCATTGTCGAGTTTTTCAACTTGCTTTTCTTTCAGCAGTTTCCCGAGCGCCCGTTTGAACGCTGCTTTACTCATCCCGAACTCACGATCAATCACATCCGGCGCCGTCTTGTCGCCGTAAGGCATTTGGCCGCCGCGCTCTTCAATGTAGGCACGGATACTTTCCGCATCCGGGTCGATCGCCTCATAGGCCCGAGGTTTCATTGAGACGAGGACCGTCCCGTCTTGCTTCACTTGTGTCACGCGCACCGTCAATTGCTCACCGAGGCGCGGCCAACGTGTCATCTCTGCTTCATGTAGGAAGCCAAGCGACTCGTTCTCGACCCAGACGTTCACACCGACGTCGCGTCGATTGACGACAATCGCCTGCACATCTTGGTTGCCCCACTCTTCTTTGGCGGGACGCGCCAATAAGTTCAAGTACGCATAATGAGCCGGTTCGCCGAGGAGGCGGCTCTTTTGGTCGTACTTGAGACGAATGCATAGCTTGTCTCCTTCTTTCGGCCAATACGACCGGTTCTCAGGAAGATCATCTAATGAGACGAGTACATCTTTTTGAATCCCGATATTGACGAACACACCTGTGTTATACCGGACCCCTGTCACTTCATACCATTCATAGTCATCGAACGTGACACTAGGAATCGTCATCGTCGAAGCGAGACGTCCTTCCGAGTCGTGATAAAGGAAGACGCGTACCGTCTGTCCGACCGCAACTTCTTCTGTTTGTTCTTTTCGATGAAGGAGTACCTCTTCGCGACCATTACCGATAAACACTCCAAAATCAGCTGAACGTTCCGCGACCAAGTCTACTACTTCTCCTGCACGTAATGCCATACAATCCACATCCTTTTTCATCTATTACTGTCAGTATACCTACCTACACACGTTCCTAATCATATCATGTTCGATTTCATTGCTCCGCTTAATTGTGTCTAAATTGTGAACGAGAGGCGGAGACGCATATGACCGATTGGCGAGCATTCTAACGTCTTTATTTCAAATTTTGTGACAATTTTGTGAACGTGCATTTTCCATCTAGTATCCACATTTTGAAAACGTTATTATTAAGGAAGTGTTGTTTAACGAATTAGGTTTCAGCCATGGCCGAACGGGGGATAATAAATGTTTGATGTTCAATCTCGATCATTTGCGAAGCGCTTTATGAAAGGCTTATTGATTGCTTTCTTCGCGCTACTCGCTTCACTTAGCTTCATTTTCTCAAACGGAGTCGATACAAACGTATCTTCATCCGTCACGATGGTCCAAGAGTAAACGCCCTCTCCTGACAGAAGGCGTTTTTTTGTTTTGTTCCGACAAAAAAAGGGATTTTTTGTGCAGCTGTCGAACGAACATAACGTTCGGCTTTTACTATTGAATCATCTGGGAAGGGAGAGCCACTCATGCTATTTTATTTTCTCACCACGATTCTTTCGGTCGTCGGTTTGTCCGTCTCGCTCCAAACCGGTTTTTTCAAAGACCCGATCGGTACATTCCTGTTCGCCGTATTGCTCGCCATGGGCTTATCTTCATTTAAACAGTTAGTCGCACAAACGAACGTCTTATTGATTGAACGCCGCAACCAGAAAAAAATCAAACGCATCGTGGCACGTATGCATTCAAGTACACGTAAACGTTCTACATAACACTCGTCTTCACCCTCCACTTTTGTTATCCTATTGTAGACAGAGAGCAAAACGGACTCAACCCGTAGGAGGCACAAACACGTATGAATGAAATCCCTTTATCGAACGAATGGCTATTACGTTATTCACCTGTCATGGAGCTATGGCTGAAAGAAGACGGCATCTTGCTCGTCGACGATGACAACCGGATTCGACTCACCCTCGAAATCGGCACTGATCACGTCATGCAGTTCAAGAGCATCGATCAAGACGGGGCTTACTTTGCCGTGGACCCGGTGAATAAACGAATCACGTTCGAACTCGAGGAAGAAGAAGAGGAAAGCGAATCTCGCTTCTGGGAATAAGGATTCATGCCGAAGAGTCGGATTCTCGCTTAGAGAAGAAGACTCTTTCTTCGTGTCCAGACTAACAGTTGTACGATTGAAAGGAGAATGACTCATGATCCGCACCGCCATCTGGTTTATCACCTTTTTTGCCGTCTTACCGCTGACGCTTCCGTTCTATCCGAAAGCGAAACGGCTGACGCCGCCCGAACGTTACGCGTACGTTCAAACCGTCGCCTATACATGGGCAAGCTTTCTACTCCGGATTGCCGGCGCTCGCGTCCGCGTTCACGGCCAAGAGAACATTCCGAATGAACCGGTCGTCTACGTCGCGAACCACCAAGGGAACTTCGATGTCCCGATCATGATCACGGCGACGAAACATCCGAAAGCGTTCATCTCAAAAATCGAAGTTCAAAAGTTCCCAATCATCCCACGTTGGATGGAACTAATGGGTTGTATCTTCATCGACCGCAGCGACCGCCGCCAGTCGATTAAAGCCATCCGCTCCGGCGTCGAGACGATTCAATCCGGCCAATCGATTATCGTCTTCCCGGAAGGCACCCGCTCGAAAGGCGGGCCGATTAAAGAGTTTAAAGCCGGCAGCCTGACGCTCGCCACATCAAGTGGCGCCAAGATTGTCCCGGTTGCCATCAAAGGCAGTCATCATTTGCTCGAAACGAAAAACCGCATCACCCCTGGGACGGTCGACGTCACCTTTTTACCGGTCATCGATCCGGCCGACGTCCCGAACAAAGAAATTGCCGCGCTTGCGGAGACGATGATTCGCCGCGTTGTTGAAGGAGAAGAATCATGAGCTTATTAACGATTGAAGGTATCCACAAAGAATTTGCAGATAAAGTGTTATTCGATGACGTCACGATGACGATTCATCCAGGCAATCGCATCGGTGTGATTGGAGTCAACGGCTCCGGAAAATCGACGTTTTTAAAAATCGTCGCTGGCGTCGAGACGGCAGACCGCGGTTCGATGCAACATCCAAACGACTATCGGATTCGCTATTTGACGCAAACGGTCGATTTCGATCCGGGTCAAACGATTTTGGACGCCTTGTTCACGAGTGACACCCCATCCGTTCAAGCATTGAAGCAATATGAACTGGCCCGCCAAGCACTCGAGGCAAACCCGACGAGTGAACAGTGGTTGGGACGCTTCATGAAAGCCCAACAAGCAGTCGATGCAGCCGACGCTTGGGAGACAGAGGCCAAGTTGAAATCGATTTTGAATCGGCTCGGCCTTCCGGATGTGACGGCGGAAATCAGTTCGCTCTCCGGTGGACAGCAGAAACGGGTCGCTTTGGCCGCCGCCCTGCTCGATGAAGCCGACCTGTTGTTGCTCGATGAGCCGACAAACGAACTCGACGCCGATACGATTGCTTGGCTCGAGACGGTTCTGGCCGATTATCGAGGCGCCATCTTACTCATCACCCACGACCGCTATTTCTTGAATCGAGTCACGAACCACATTCTCGAGATCGCCGACGGGACAAGTTATTTTTATGACGGGAACTATGAGCTCTTCCTTGAAAAACGCGCCGAACGAAAAGCCCGGTCGCATTCGATGGAGCAGAAACGCCAAAACATCTTGCGCCGCGAGCTCGCCTGGTTGCGCCGAGGCGCCAAAGCCCGGACGACGAAACAGAAGGCGCGTATCCAACGCGTCGAAGATTTGAAACACCAAGAGACGCTCGCCGAGGATGAGGCGCTCGAAGTGTCCGTCGGATCACGTCGTCTCGGGAAAAAAGTGATTGAAGTCGAGAACTTATCATTCGGCTACGACGACAAGTTGCTCATCCAAGACTTCACGTGGTTGTTCGGACGACGTGAGCGGTACGGCATCGTCGGACCAAACGGTAGCGGGAAGACGACGCTCATGAACTTGCTCGCCCATCGCCTTCAACCGACGCAAGGAACGGTCGTCCATGGCGAGACGGTCCATCTCGGCTATTACGGGCAACAAGTCGAGTTTGAGGACACATCGCGCCGCGTCATCGATGAGATTGAACGCATCGCTCAAGTCATTTATACGCCGGACGGCGAGACGATCACGGCCAGTCAGATGCTCGAACGGTTCCTGTTCACCCCGGACGCGCAATACAAACCGATTGCCAAACTATCCGGTGGCGAGAAACGCCGCCTCGTCTTGCTCCGTGTCTTGATGGACGAGCCGAACGTACTGTTTTTGGATGAACCGACGAACGACCTTGATACGGAGACACTGTCCGTCCTCGAGGACTACTTGGAGTCGTTCCCAGGTACGGTCATCGCCGTCAGTCACGATCGCTATTTCTTAGATCGGATTGCAGAGCAGCTCATCGCCTTCGAAGATGGGACGATCAACGTCTATCACGCCGAATACAGTGATTACTTGGCCACACTCCAAGAACAGACGAAGCAACAAGTGAAGAAAGAATCGAAAGAAAAGAAAGAGCGTGTCAAAGTCGACGTCGTCAAATTCACTTTCAAAGAGCAGAAGGAATGGGAGACGATCGAGGAAGGTATCGCTTCTCTCGAGTCCGAGATTGAAGCAGCGGAAGCTCGGCTCGCTATAGCCGGAAGCGACCTCGGCAAAGTGAATGAACTGTACGCCGAAATTGCCGCGTTGAAAGAAGCACTCGATGCGAAGATGGAGCGTTGGGAATATTTATCGGAGATTGATGAACAAATTCAAGCACAGAAGAAATAAAAACAAGGATCACGCGTCGGCGTGATCCTTGTTTGTCGTATAGCCATATACATGCACATCGTGCGCGCGTTCGCCTTGTCGCATATAGCGGCGAAGCGTCCCTTCCCGCGAGAAGCCGGTCTTTTCGAGCATTTGTTGCGACGCGACGTTCTCGGTGAAGACGATGGCCCCGACCCGTTCCATCTCGCCTGTCTGCGCGGCATAGCTTAACGCGGCCTGGAGTGCTTCGGTCGCATATCCGTGACGCCAATAGTTCGGGTGAATTTCATAGCCGACTTCGGCACGTCGATGTCGCGGCGCTCGGTTATGGAATCCAATCGTTCCAATCAAGTCAGACGACTCTTTCGTCACGATGCCCCAGCGCATCACCGCACCGGATTCAATCCCTTCGAGCATACCGGCTAGCATCTGTTGCGTCTCCACGATGGACCTATGAGGTTCCATTCCGTAGTAGCGCAAGACGTTCGGGTCTGAAAAGATGGTAAACAGCCGTTCAGCGTCGGTCACGTCGAGTTGTCGTAATCGGAGCCGTTCCGTTTCAAGCATCGGTAGCATGCTGCTCACCCTTTACTGACGATGTTATGTTGAAATGCATAGACGACAGCTTGCGTCCGGTCATAGACGTCGAGCTTCGTCAAAATATTGGAGACGTGCGTCTTTACCGTCTTCAACGAGATGTATAGTTCGTCGGCGATGACTTGGTTCGATTTTCCTTCCGCCATCAACTGCAAAATCTCACGTTCCCGGGCCGTCAGACTCTCGTGCAACGTCTTTTCCGGGTGACGGAGCCGCTCAAGCATCTTGCCCGTCACTTGGGCGGCCATGACGGGATTGCCCGCTGCCGTTTGACGAATCGCATCGGCGATTTCATTGGCGTTTGCCGTCTTCAAGACGTAACTCATCGCCCCGGCCTCAATGACGGGATACACTTTTTCATCATCTAAGAAGCTCGTCACGACCAAGATTTTGGCGTCTTTCCAACTCGCCTTGATCCGTTTTGTCGACTCGACCCCATCGACAGGTTCCATTACTAAATCCATCAAGACCACATCCGGCTTTTCTTGGATCGCGAGTTCCGCCCCAGTCGCGCCGTCCGATGCCTCTCCGACGACTTCGATGTCAGGCTGCGTCGACAAGAACGCCGAGACTCCGGCCCGCACCATCTCATGGTCATCAATCAATACGACTCGAATCATTGTAACCCCTCCACTTGTTGTTTCACACGCACTTCAATCTGAGTACCGACGCCGGGCACACTGACGAGTCGTAACGTCCCGCCGACCTCAGCCGTCCTCTCTCTTATCGATTGTAAGCCATATGAGGCGACTTGTGTATCATCGACATTAAAGCCGATGCCGTCGTCGTTTATTTTTAAGATGACCGTCTGTTGCACGGTCCGCATTTCGATTTCGAGTCGCTTCGCTTTCGCATGTCGAAGCGTATTGCTGATTGCTTCTTGAACGATGCGGAACAGTTCATTTTCGGTGTGACGCGACAACTCGACTTCTTCGAGGCGCCAGATAAGTTCGGTCGATTGTTTGCGCGACAACTCTTCTAACAATCGCTCGATACCCGTCTTGAGCGTCATCCCTTCAAGTTCGACCGGACGAAGTTGCAATAAGAGCGAGCGCATTTCGGCCTGAGCCGTTTGCGCCATCACTTCGACTTGTTCAATTTGTTTGGCGGCCACGTCCGGCTTCGCCTCGATCGTCTGCTTGGCTGCCGTCGTCATCATCGAGATGGCGTACAGTTGCTGGCTGACCGAATCATGTAACTCTCGGGCGACACGGCGCCGCTCCTCAACGACGGCTTCACTACGTGCTTCCTCGACACTGACAGGCCGGTCACCGACCCGTTTCGCCATCTCGACCATTTCTGCGCGCTGTTTCGAGATGCGTGCAATCCGTTCGAGTGTATCGCGATAAGGCGACAGCGGACGGAACGTGATTTCTTTTTGATTCTCGAGCTTCCATAAGGCAATCGCCACTTCCCGGAAGTCACGGCGCAAATAAAAGTACGAACCGACCCCGAACACGCTGCCGATCAAGACGGCGATGACGAGGATAGACACACCGAAAGGCAACCCTTCTTCACGTGTGAACAAATCTCGGAGTGAAGTCGAGTCACCTATTAAAAATGCAATCGTGACGAACAGTGCCGTCAAGAGGCTACTGAACAGTTGATGCCAGACAACGGTCCTTGGATACGAGTCCTTCTTCATACAGTCATCACCTCGACACTTCCGCTCATGAGCACGATATGAATCCGGACTTTTCGCGTCGCTGACGCGTAATCGTCCGATGCCGTATAAAAGCGACGATTGAACACGGGCGAATAATTCGATTCGTCGACTTGAATCTTGCCGAACCCGATCGAGGCGTCAATCGAGTAATCGTAACCGGCCGGAATGAGAATCCGGATATCCCCGGCGAGCCCATTCAACAGTAAGAACGTCTCTCCTTCCGGAATAATCGCGCGCGACAAGTCGAGTTCAACGTCACGCAACAAGAAAAATTCATTCGTGTCTTGGAGCACGTAGTGACCACTTTCTTTCGTCCCGAACGTAAACGCCTGTTCTTGACGGATATGCGACTTGAATCGGCTCGATTCGAGCGGACGGTTTTTATACAGCCGATAACCGAACATGAGCAATAGACCCGACAGCACGAAACCAAATGCCGCCGACGAAAAGATGAGTCCGACGAGCATGATGCCGCCAATTCCGTAAAAGATATAGCTGACCGGCTGATTGCCTTTGCGGCTGAAACGTCGTCCGATATAAAGCAACAATAACGGGACGACCATGCTGAAGAGGACGCTGTTTCCACCCGTCACGATATCGATAAATAGTCCAATGGCAAACAAAATAATCATGAATCCGATGATTTGGCGTGTGTTCCAACGTTCCACGTTGCTTCCCCCTCTCTGACAGTATGTACAATGAAGCAAAGAAGCGATGGCCCAACTCATTCGCCGGACCATCGCTGAACCGTTGCGTCAGTCTTGTTTGAAACGACGCTCAAGTTCTTTTAGTTTTGCTTCGAAATCATCTTCATCCGCTGCATCGATTTTCTCTTCAGCGGCCGGTTCTTGCTTCTTCTCTTCTTCCGTGAACGGATGAGTCTTCGACGTCTCCGCTCCGAAGATTTGATCGAGCGCACCTTTCAATAAATCCAGGTTTTCTCGCATCGCGAACTCATAGCGTTTGTTTTGCATCTCATCGAGTTTCAGTCGCATCTCGAGGGCACGGCGCTCGAGGGCATCGAGTTCACGCGCTCCTTCGTCGAGCAACCCTTCAAAGTAACGATACTGCTCACCGTAATGCTTCGACTCGAGCGCGGCCCGCTCCGCGAGTTTTTCTTCGCCCGCTTGTTTGGCGAGCTCGGTCTGCTCGTAACGCTTATCCGCCATCAGTTTAGCGTCATCACGTTTTGTCGCCAGCTCATCGAGGAGCGCCTTTTGACGTTCGACGAGACGTTCGACAGACATCGCTTCTTTTTCAGCACCACGGATGTGACGGTTCAACTCGGCCTCCCCGCTCGAACGCGGTGCCGAACGTGGACCCTCTTTATCTTGGAACTTCTTCATCTCTTTCGACAATTCTTTCGTCAACTCGTTAGCTAAATCACGAAACTGGTCAAATGGTGTTTTCATCATAATATCCTCCTTGTGAAGCTTAGCGACGGTTTACAAACTTCTGCCACACTTGATCAAACGATTGAAAGCTGCTCCGGTTCGCACGCGAACCGTCCGCATTCAAAATCTCGACGTCTTGTTTTTGGTTGGCATACATCATATACCCTTTAAACAATACCCATGCCACCACAATCCCGATTAACGCCCAAATATTCGATAAAATTGTGATGATCCCGATCACGGCAAGCGCGCCGTAACCGATTTTTGCGCCGACATGTGTCACGGCCATGAATCTGACTCCAGCCCACAGTGCTAAGAGCGCCCCCAAACCGAACATGATCATATTCGGTAAAAAGCCGATTAGAACGAGAACTAAAGAGATCGCGGCCACGATGAACAACACTTGTTTCACCTGGCGATTCATCTATCATCCCTCCTCGTTAAGTACACTCTTATCATAATACGTTATTTTTTATAGCGCGACGAGCGCAAGGCCCGTTTTCCCTCGGTCTGTAGACTGAGATGATAGCGTTCTCAAATCCTGTGCTATACTAGAGGCATCGAACAATGAAAGGATGATGTTTTATGAGCACCGTATTCAACGCAGTATACACCTTGTCAGCCAATCGGAGGGCGACTGTCCTCCATCACTAAGAGGAGGATTCTATTTGAATCAAACAACAATCACAACGGGACGTGTCACGGCACAGTTCCAACATATGTACACGGTCACGACCGAAAATGCAGCCTACACGTGCAGCGTCACCGGGAAATTCCGACATGAGGCCGAAAGCGAGCGCGACTATCCGGTCATCGGTGACTTCGTCGAGTTCACCGTTCGCGAACACGGTCAAGGCGTAATTCGACGTCTCCTTGAACGGCGCACTGTCCTATCACGGGCAGCCGCCGGCAACGAGACGCGCGAACAGCTGATCTGTGCGAACGTCGACTTTATCTTAATCACGATGGCGTGCGGACACGATTTCAATCTGCGTCGGCTCGAGCGTTACTCGCTCGCCGCGTGGGAAACTGGTGCCACGCCGTTCATCGTCTTGACGAAATCGGACCAAGTCGACAACGCAGATGCACTCGTCGACGAACTTACGTTGACAGTGCCTGGGGTCGACGTCTTCCCTGTCAGTTCAGTCACTGGTGACGGCGTCGAAGCGTTGCGAGCCGCACTGCCGAGCGGAAGCACCATCGTGCTCGTCGGCTCGTCCGGTGTCGGGAAATCGACGCTGACGAACGCGCTCGCCGGGACGACCGTCGCCGAGACACAGGCCGTCCGCGAGAGCGATGAACGCGGCAAGCATACGACGACGCATCGCGAACTGTTCCGGATTGACGATTTGTTCGTCATCGATACACCCGGGATGCGTGAATTTGGCCTTTGGGACGGTGCCGATTACCTCGACGATACGTTTCGAGATATCGAGGCGCTCGCCGAGACGTGTCGGTTCCGGGACTGTTCACACCAGGCCGAACCCGGTTGTTCGGTCCGCAAGGCGATTGAAACCGGGATACTCGACGCGAAGCGCTATCAAAGCTTCGTCAAGCTCGAGCGTGAACTCCGCTACGCCGAAAAACGACAAGCGGAAGCGGCTCGTCTCGCCGAGAAGAAGAAACGAAAAACGAAAGCTTAATCTACGAAAGGAGTCACAGAAATATTGTGGCTCCTTTGTCATTTCCCGAAATTTAGCATCAACTCCTATCAGCAATCCGACATTTGTGAACAATCGTTCAGAAATAGTTCGTCCGAATGCAGGTAAAACCCTCGAAAGTAAGCGGTTTCTCCGTTACAATGGACTCGTATTGTCACAGATTAAAATCGCTAATTATAGGGAGAGACTTATGAAAACATTGAACGAACGCGCACTCGAGATGCATGCCTTCCATCACGGAAAATTGGAAACGACACCGAAAGTCGATGTCGACACGAAAGAAGCGCTCAGCCTCGCCTACTCGCCTGGCGTCGCTGAACCGTGCCGTCGCATCGCTGAAGATAAAGAGTTGTCGTATGACTACACGCTCCGCGCCAACACGGTCGCCGTCGTCTCGGACGGGAGCGCCGTGCTCGGTCTCGGCAATATCGGTCCAGAAGCCGCACTGCCGGTCATGGAAGGAAAAGCCGTCTTGTTCAAAAGCTTCGCCGGCGTCGATGCGTTTCCTATCTGTCTCGATACGCATAACGTCGATGAAATCGTCCGGACGGTCGAACTGCTCGCACCGACGTTTGGTGCCGTCAACTTAGAAGACATTAAAGCACCCGAGTGCTTTGAAATCGAGGCCCGGTTGAAACAATCGCTCCCGATTCCTGTCTTCCATGACGACCAGCACGGGACGGCCATCGTCGTCTTGGCCGGTCTCGTCAATGCGTTGCGCCTCGTCGATAAAACGATGCCTGAACTCCGTGTCGTCATGAACGGTGCCGGAGCCGCGGGCATCGCCATCGCCAAACTGTTGAAGCGTTTCGGTGTCGAGGACCTCGTCATCTGTGATACGAAAGGCGCGATTTACGAAGGACGCGTCGAAGGGATGAACCCGTTCAAAGATCAAATCGCCAAAGCGACGAATCGGAAGCAACACGAAGGATTGCTCGCCGACGTGCTTCAAGGTGCCGACGTCTTTATCGGTGTCTCGGCGGCCGGGGCCGTCACGGAAGACATGGTCCGCTCGATGGCCGTCGATCCAATCATCTTCGCTCTGGCGAACCCGATTCCGGAGATTATGCCAGACCTCGCGACAAAAGCCGGGGCGCGTGTCGTCGCGACCGGCCGTTCCGATTTCGCCAACCAAGTGAACAACGTCCTCGCCTTCCCAGGTATTTTCCGGGGCGCACTTGACGTTCGCGCCAGCGAAATCAATGAGGAGATGAAGGAAGCGGCCGTCCACGCGATTGCCGATTTATTGACCGAAGAAGATTTGGCGAACGGGGTCGTCATCCCAAGCCCATTCGATGAACGAATCGCACCGGCCGTGGCGGTCGCGGTTGCCAAAGCTGCCGTCGAGACCGGCGTCGCCAAACGTCCGCTCGATGAGGCCGCCATCCGTCAGCACGTCAGTCAAAAACATTTGTAATCCAAAAACTGCGCAGACCATGACGGTCTGCGCAGTTTTTTTAAACGGTTCCTTGTAAAATCCCTTCCGCCCATTCGACTTCTTCCGTCGTCGGGGGTTTAATTCCTTTGAGCGGATAGTCGAGACCGAGCGCCTCCCATTTATAGACGCCCATCTCATGGTACGGCAAAATTTCGACTTTCTCGACGTGGTCGAGCTTTTGAATGAACGCTGCCGTGCGGCGGAGCGCTCCTTCATCAAGTGTCCATTCCGGGACGAGGACGTGGCGAATCCACATTTTCGTTCCGCGCTCGGATAAATGTTCAGCGAGCGCGAGCGTGTTGACGTTGCTCCGTCCTGTCAGTTTCTTACACATGTCATCGTCGATATGTTTGATATCAAGCAACACGAGATCCGTATGATCTAAGATGGCGTCCAAGTTAGGGGGACGAAGTGCACCCGACGTGTCGAGTGTCGTGTGGAGCCCGTGTTTCTTCGCTTCACGCAAGAGCGCTTCTAAAAACTCTGGCTGCGCGAGCGGGTCGCCCCCTGAAATCGTGATGCCGCCTTTTGATGCTTCCATGAACGGACGATAGCTGAGCGCTTCTTGAATGACGTCCTCGGCCGAACGATGGTTATTCTTTTTGAAATCCCACGTGTCAGCATTGTGGCAATACAAGCAACGAAGCGCACAACCTTGTAAAAAGACGATAAAACGAATTCCCGGGCCGTCAACGGTTCCAAACGATTCGACCGAGTGTACATATCCCATTGTCATCGAAATGACCTCCTAACGAATGAGCGGCCCTCGAGTGAAGGCCGCCAAGCCTTTGTTTACAATGAACCGTGGAACGTCCGGTTGATGACGTCGATTTGTTGTTCGCGCGTCAACTTGATGAAGTTGACCGCATAGCCAGAGACACGAATCGTGAGCTGTGGATATTCTTCCGGGTGCTCCATCGCATCGAGCAACGTCTCACGGTTGAAGACGTTGACGTTCAAGTGATGTCCTTTATGCTCGCCGCCCATATAACCGTCAAGGAGTGCCGCCAAGTTGAGTTCACGGGCCACTTCTTCTTTACCGAGCGCTTTCGGTACGATTGAGAACGTGTATGAAATTCCGTCTTGTGCGTGTTCGAACGGGAGTTTCGCGACTGATGAGAGCGACGCAGCTGCCCCTTTCGTATCGCGGCCATGCATCGGGTTCGCACCAGGTGCGAACGGTTCGCCGGCGCGACGTCCGTCCGGTGTGTTCCCTGTCTTTTTGCCGTAAACGACGTTTGATGTGATCGTCAAGACCGATTGCGTATGGAGCGCATCGCGGTACGTTTTATGCTTGCGTACTTTTTGCATGAACGACTCGACAAGCTCGACGGCGATCGCATCGACACGGTCGTCGTTGTTGCCGAATTTAGGGAAGTCGCCTTCTGTCTCGAAGTCGACAGCAATGCCTTGCTCGTTGCGGACCGGTTTCACGGTCGCATATTTGATGGCTGACAGACTATCTGCTGTGACCGAGAGACCGGCGATACCGCATGCCATCGTCCGTAGGATTTCTGGGTCATGAAGTGCCATCTCGATCCGTTCATACGCATATTTATCGTGCATGAAGTGGATGACGTTAAGCGTGTTGACGTAGAGCTCGGCGAGCCAATCGAGCGTCCGGTCGAAGTCGGCATACACTTTGTCGTACGTGAGCACGTCCTCGGTGTTCATCTCCCAAACCGGCGCGATTTGGTCGCCGCTCTTCTCATCGCGGCCTCCGTTCATGCTATAAAGGAGTGCTTTCGCCATGTTGGCGCGGGCTCCGAAGAACTGCATCTGTTTCCCGATTTTCATCGGTGACACACAGCAGGCGATGCCGTAATCGTCACCGAACTCTGGAAGCATGAGGTCATCGTTCTCATATTGGATGGCGGACGTCTCAATCGACATCTTCGCACAATATTGTTTGAAGCCTTCTGGCAATTTCGTCGACCAAAGCACCGTCAAGTTCGGTTCTGGTGCTGGTCCAAGGTTCGAGAGTGAATGCAAGAAGCGGAACGAGCTCTTCGTCACGTTCGAGCGTCCGTCTTCGCTCATCCCACCGATTGACTCGGTCACCCATGTTGGGTCACCCGAGAACAATTCGTTATAGTCTGGTGTGCGCAAGAATTTGACGATCCGGAGCTTCATGATGAAGTGGTCGACGATTTCTTGAACATCCGACTCGGTCAAACGACCCGCTTCGATGTCACGCTCTGCGTATACATCGAGGAATGTCGAGACACGCCCGAGTGACATGGCGGCGCCGTTCTGTTCTTTGACGGCTGCGAGATATGCAAGGTATACCCATTGGTACGCCTCTTGTGTATTTTCCGCCGGACGGCCGAGGTCAAACCCGTACGCCGCACCGAGTTGTTTCAACTCTTGGAGGGCCCGGAGCTGCTCAGACATTTCTTCCCGTGTCCGAATATCTGCCTCTGATAAGAAACCGCCACGGTTCGCCAAATCTTTTTTACGTGCGGCAATCAAGAAGTCTAACCCGTACAAGGCAACGCGACGGTAGTCGCCGATAATCCGTCCACGGCCGTAAGCGTCAGGAAGTCCTGTGATAATCCCTGACTTCCGTGCTGCTCGCATCTCAGGTGTATACGCATCGAAGACACCTTGGTTATGCGTTTTGCGGATTTCCGAATAAATCTTTGTGATTTCAGGGTTCGGCTCGAAGCCATACGATTCAAGTGCAGCGTCGACCATCCGGATGCCGCCGTTCGGATGAATCGAACGTTTGAACGGCTCGTCCGTTTGAACGCCGACCACTTTCTCGAGCTCTTTGTTTAAGTATCCCGGTCCGTGCGAGACGATTGTCGATGGGTTGTTTTGATCGACCGCCCAAACACCACCGCGTTCCCGCTCTTCTTTCGTCAATTCCATCACTTGTGCCCAAAGCTGATTCGTCGCTTCCGTCGGTCCGACGAGGAAACGGTCGTCTCCTGTGTACTCATGTCGGTTTAAACGGATAAACTCACCGACGTTCACTTCGTTCGTCCACTGCCCAGGTACAAATCCTGACCAGGCTGATTTAATTTCGGTTGCCATTGTGGGTCACTCCTCATAGTTGAGATAACTGCGTGCTTTCTATAAGTTGAGTGTACGTGAAAACGTGAACATTATGTTTTACATTCTTGTGAAAGTTGTAACAATCTCATGAACGTTGGCTTAAAGCCATTTTTGTAAGCGCTTTAAAATCTGTTATAACGCATTTCTCATTCACTATGAAACAGATAATTCACGTCACGATAGGATTTACATCGATTCTGTATCATCTGAATTCGGATGTGACGATTTATACAGTTTTTAGTGTGATGTATATCACGACTCGGGGATAGAACTTGAATTTTTGCCTTACATCGGACACAATGAAGGCAGAACATTGTAGAAGAGGAAGGGGTTCTTCCCATGACGTACGAATTATTGACAGCTGATCACGACTTGAAAGCCGGTGACCGCATCTCCCTTAAAGTAGAAGCGAACGGTGAACAACGTGATGGATTTATCACAGAATTTGAAGACGCAGGTTTTTGGATTCGGTTTGACGACGACATCGAAAACGAGGATTTCATCGACTACCGCGATAACTTGCTCGTTGCTCTCATCTCGCGCCCGATTGACGTGGCAGCGACGTATCCAGAGCTCGCTTCATACGAACGGTTGACGAAAGAATTGCAGTATCGTGTCTATCAAGGCTTCACCGTCGAAGGCGTCGAGGCGTCGGCTGACCAAATCGATGTGCACATCAAACTCATCGAGGACGGACAGACGTTCACACAGACACTCCGTTCTTCATTCGACCAAGACACGGAACATGTTCGCTATATCTAAGACAGGGAGCGCTTATGCTTCCTTTGTTTTTGCCCCACGATAAGGAGAATTGATATGAACTTTACAAAACCATTTATTAACGAAGCCTGGGATCGCCTTGGCTTTACTGAACCAATGCCGGTCCAAGCCGAAGCCTTCCCGCTTCTTCTTGACGGAAAAGACGTCACGATCGAAGCGCCGACAGGTACCGGGAAGACGCTTGCTTATTTGTTACCCGCCATTGAAAAAATCGACGCCTCGAACGACCGGATTCAAGTCGTCATCGTCGCGCCGACGCGTGAGCTCGTCATGCAGATTCAAACGGTCGCGCAACGCTTCACCGAGAAAGGTGATGTCCGCATCGCTTCATTTATTGGCGGTGTCGAATTGAAACGTCAAATCGACCGCTTGAAGAAAAAGCCCCATTTGATTGTCGGGACACCGGGCCGACTCGTCGAACTGATTGACAAGAAAAAATTGAAGCTTCATGAGACGCACACAATCGTCCTCGATGAAGCTGACCAAATCATCGATAGCGGATTAACAGAAGCTGCCGAACGCATCATCAAGCACACGGCGCACGAACATCAAATCGCCCTCGTATCGGCAACGCTCACAGACACGCTTCAAGCATGGGCGGCCCCGTTCTTGAAGGAGCCGGCACACGTGAAAATCGAACGAGCCGTGAGCAGTCAAGTGACGTACGGCTATATGTTGACGACACGCCGCTATAAGCCGGAACTGCTTCGTCGTTTGTCACACGTCAACGGCGTCAAAGCACTCGCTTTCATCAACAACCGTTCATTCTTGCCACCACTCCGAGGTGAACTCGACAAAATGAAAGTGAACTACCGGATGCTCGACAGCCTAAAAGGGAAACGCGAACGCGTGGAGACGCTCCGCGAATTCCGGAAAGGCGACTATCCACTTCTCATCACGACGGGTCTCGCGGCCCGTGGTCTCGACATCGAAGAAGTGACGCACGTCGTCCACTTCGATTTGCCAGAATCGATTGATGACTTCATTCATCGCTCCGGCCGGACGGCACGCGGGAATGCGGCCGGGACCGTGCTCTCGCTCGTGACGGACGAAGACTTGACGCACTTGAAATCGTTCGCTCGCCAACTCGGCGTCGAATTGAAAGAACTCGAGATTTATCGTGGCGACGTCATCGAGAAACGGATTGAGGATAAACCGCCGGTCGTGAAGCGTCCTGCGAACAAACGAGGACCGCGCCGATGAAAAAAGACCGGAAAGTAATTCCATTCCCTTTGCTTGTAGAAGAGTCCGAATTGCTGGCCGAGCTGAAAAAGTTGTATGAGCAAGCCGCGCTCGCGCGCAGCACACATTGGACGAACTATATTCAAGAGATCGCCTCGGAAGGCACATGGCAGTTGAAAGACGCCGAGCTATTCCGCGACCTGTTCATCGACTGGGCCGTCTTCTTCGAGACGGACGAGGACGGGATGACACCGCACGGCCGCTACTTGGCAGATCAAAAAGCCGACATGTCCCCTGCCTTGTATCACGCGCTCCGTGGCTTGGCGGTCCCGCGTTGCTCGGTGTTTGAAGTGACCGAGGAAGGACTGCGCGACTGGGAGACGAAAGAGACGTATCGCGTCAATCTCCCGGAAAAACGTGAGGTCGGTGACATCATGCTCGGCAAGCTGCTCGATATCCGAGGCAGCTGGCGTTTCGGGTCGGCGTTCCTCGCTCTTCCGGCGAAAATGGCCGGTAACGTATCGGACCTGTATATCGACTTCACCGATGAGGTCGGTCCGGGTGCGTTCCTCGATCAGTTCCCAGAGTTCTGTGCAGAACTGATCGACATGTTGCTCGATTTAGAAGACGGGGTCATCGTCCCGAAACCATCAAAATAACCGAGAGGCGGCTGCCTCTCGGTTATTTGTTATTGTACATAATATTTCGTGTTGGATAACAATGCCTTCGCCGCATCGTTCGTCGCCTTCACGACGGCGCTCGAGATGGCTTTCCCATCTTGATAGACGTCGATAACGGCCCCATCTTTCGTCGGGCGAATATGATACAGTTGGTTATCGACATACCAAGTCGTACCGACCGAACCATCGATGACTTGTCGCGTCGATTGCTTCCCTGTCTTCAAGTCGACAACGAATTCGGTCCCATCTTCCTGCAAGACGATTAATTGATCCTCATAGACGGTTGCGCCCCACATATCCCCTTCAGCTTTTAACTCGACGACACGCTTCTCTTCGGTGTCATAGGCATACACGCCTGGACGTTCCGTCTCGTTCGTGTACGTCTGACCATCTTCGGTTATCGTTTCGTATGTCCCAAGACGTACCGGGAGGAAACGATTATCGGCTGCGATGGTCATCCGGTTCTCATCGTAAAACCTAGATGTTCCGACAACACTAGAAATAAAGCCGTCTTCTATTGAGATTTCTTCAAGGGTGATTTCAGCCGCCCCTTCATCAAATACGGCGATTTTTGTTGCTGCCTGTCTGTCATAACCGTCACGATAAATCAAATGAACACGACCATCTTGAACGAATATGCCGTGCCAGTTCCCTTCCATGACTTCCACTGCACCGCTGACATTTGACGGGAACGTTGTCGTGGCAATGTCGTTGCCTTCGGTTCGGAAAAGAACGATTTCATCGTTTCCTTTTTGTCCGATGCCGACATACTCCTCTTTCGTGCGTAACGATTGGGTGAAACTAAGGTTTGTCATTTGACGATAGAACTTTCGCATCGTAGGATTGACCCGTTCGCGTTGTTTAAGCGCTTCTTCGACGTAATTTAAATGGGTCGTCACTTCGCTACCAGACCTGGTGATTTCAAACCGTTCCTGGACCTCATCCTCGGTTTCATAAAATGCTTGTATCTTTTGATTTTCCCATACACTTTCATTTGTTTTGACATCGAGCACCCACTCCGCCGTTGATGCTTTCGAATCAATGGCGAACGTACCGAGCCCGATGATGACGACCGCACCGAGCGCGGCCACATTCCACATTCGTTTCATCTGCTCACCTCACACACTTAATTTCTTCGTCAACTGACGATATCCAATCCAAACGACCCCAATAAACCAAATCACTAAAATAAGAGTGAAGACGGCCAGCGTCTCTTCCATGAACAGATAGTTCTCAATGATAAAGAACCCAATCATCGGCACAACTACGACAACCCCAATCATCAATAAGGCGAGGAACGGCGCCCACACCGTCCGTTGCCACAGGCTCCGTTCAATCAACACAAATGCGAAGATGAATAAGACGGCGAGGGCAATTAATACTTGATGGACAAAGAAGTTGAACAGTGACGCCGGGAACATGACCGAAAGCGCCCCATCGTAGCCGATGGCCTGTTCGAAGGAGCCACTCATCGGAATCATTTGCGAGTCCAACCAACTCGAAAACGCTATGTACTGGAGTTTGAGCGCAATCCACTGGACGGAGAACAAGCCAAGGATCATCAACATCATCGTCACTAGCTTCGCACCGAAGACGAGCATCCGTTGTTGCGGCATGAGCAATAGGCGCATCATGAACGTCCCACGGCCTTGGAAGTCACGGTACCAAATCCAAAAACTGAAGAATACCATCGCCGTGACAGCAACCCCAATCGACAAGATGAACGGTGTGCCACCAAGATAATTCCCGAACGTCAAAGTGTAATCCGGCGTTCCAGCACGACGCATTTCTTCATACATATTCGTCTCGCTCCATAGGAAGACGCCGAGCCAGGCGAACTGGGTGACGACGAGTAACGTGATTAAGATGAGATACGGTTTCGTCAACCGCTCGACTTCCCATCCGAGTAGTTTCAACAAATTCATGCGCCATACTCCTCTCTCATGACATCGACAATCGACTTCCCATGAATGAAGCGGACGTCCTCGACGTCGAACTCACGAACGATCCGGCCGCGGTTCAACATGACGGCCTTGTCGACCAAGTATTCGATATCTTCAATCTCGTGCGTCGTAATCAAGACGCCGCGGTCTTCCATAATGTCACTCGAGAACAACTCGACAATTTGTTCTTTCGAGAACACGTCGATGCCCGAGAACGGTTCGTCGAGCAATAGATAGTCCGGATCTTGGGCAATCCCGAGCGCCAAATTCACTTTGGCGAGCGTCCCTTTCGACAGCTCATTCAACTTGTCCTCTGGGAACAGCTTGAACTCGTCGACGAGACGGGCAAACAATTTCGGGTCGAACGTTGGATAAAAGTCGCGCATGAACGCCTCGCACTGTTCAATGGTGAAATGGATGGGAAACGTCGAATGGTCCGGTACGAACGCGACACGATTCAAATCAATCGGTTTGCCGTCGACAAGCACCGACCCCTGGTCGAACGGAGTCAGTCCCATGATGCCTTTTAAAATCGTCGATTTCCCGGTACCGTTCAACCCGATCAAGCACGTGATTTCCCCTTTTGGGGCCGTGAACGACACCTCTTCGATGACTTGTTTTTTGCGGTAACGCTTCTTAACTCCCAGTACTTCGATCATTAATATTCCCCTCCCCGTATTGCCGTTTGATTTTATCGACGAGCTCATCCATCGTGACGTCAAGTTCTTGAATCGATTCGACAAAGACAGCGACTGCCTCATCGACGAGTTCCGTGCGGATGCGTTTCAATACATGTTCATCGGTCGTCACGCGGCTCGGACGGTTCCGTTCGGTCGTAATCAATTGTTGTTCCTCCATCTCTTTGAACGCCTTTTGGACGGTGTTCGGATTGATTTTCAGTTCGGTCGCGAGCTCACGTCGCGACGGCATCTCTTCGCCCGCCTGCAGTTCGCCAAGCGCCATCTTCTTTTTGAAGTAATCGACGACTTGAATGTAAACCGGGGCTCTCGTGTTGAATTGTATGATCATGTTGTCACCTCTCTAAGTGTATGATGCGAATAATACACTATCTAACTGTATTATCACCATAGTACACTAACGGAGTCAACAGTTTTTTCCAAAACAAAAACGCATCCCCTATAAATGGATGCGTCAACTAGATGGAACGATTTGATCGGCCTGGGCTTGCGGGTTGATCGTTTTGATGTAATGCGCTTCTCCCGGCCAATACCGGCGTTCGTACTTAGCAAGCCGCTCCGACAAGTCGCCGATATACGTATCACGATTCAAGACCCGTTCATACCGGACTTCCCGCGGACAGTCGAGATAGACGATGTAGTCAAAATAAGGACGCCACTCGTCCCGCAATAAGAAGATCCCTTCGATCAAGACAAGTGTGTTCGGAGCAATCTCAATTGTTCGCATGTTGACCGCGTCCTGGTCTCGCTCATAATACGGCAACATCAGATTCGTCTGCCCTTCCCGAAGCGGTTTGAACAAGGTCTCCACGAGCAACTCGACGTCCCATTGGAGCGCATAATATTCCATCGCCTCTGACTGTCCCGTCGCGTAACGTCGGTGCCGCTCGACGATAAAGTCGTCAATATGTAACACCACTTCATTCGTTGCAATCCCGCGTAGTTGTTCGACCATCGTCGTCTTCCCTGCCCCGCTCAACCCGTCGATCGCGACGAGGAACGGCCGATCCGGCTCGCGTCTAACATATTCACGGTGAATATCTGCACGAAGTAGCTCCATCTTTCCATCTCCTCACATGAAAAAGTCAGCCCTAAAATACAGGGCTGACTTCAGTTTACCAGAGCACCCAACCTTTCGCTCCCGGCGGCGCACTTTCAATCAAGTGCCAAATCGGAATCGTATAGGCGAAGGCAATTAAAACGAACGTGACGGTAATCCAAAGCTTCCAATTCTCGAAGAAACGCGGTGTCTCCATCGCCGCCTCTTCGGTCTCGGCGAGCGGGAACTCCTCTTCTCCCTTCGGAGCGAGGAACGACAAGTTGAACATTGAATAGACGAAGATGAGGACCGAAATCAAGAGGATCGTCCCGCCAATCGCCATCGCGATGTGGTATGGAATCCATTCGCGCGTAAGCGCATCCGAGAAGTACGTTGCCGGACCGGTCCGACGCGGATTACCTTGCAGTCCTGAGATGTGCATTGCGTAAGACATGATCGACATTCCGAACGCCCACGTGCCTGCTTGAATTAATCCGATTCGATTCATCTTTTTCGTTAGAATACGACCGCGCAATACCGGCACGAGCCAATATGCCGTTCCGAAGAACGTCAAGGCGACGGCCGTTCCGACCGTGATATGGAAGTGGCCCGTGACCCAAAGTGTGTTGTGGACCATCGCGTTCAATTGGTGCGATGCGTTGATGATTCCGCCGGCTCCAGCCGGAATGAAGAACAACATGCCGACGAACGGAGCGAGGAAACGGACATCCCCATATGGCATCTTCTTGACCCAACCAAATAAACCGCGAGCTCCGAGTGCGCGGCCGCGCAGCTCGAACGTCGCAAAAAGCGAGAACGCCGTCATAAAAGACGGGATGACGACGAGGAACGTCAAGATGACTTGAACGAACTTCCAGAACGGTTCAATCCCTGGTTCCGTCAACTGGTGATGGAAGCCGACCGGGAACGAGAATAGCAGGAACAACAGGAATGCCATCCGGGCGAGCGCATCGGAGAAAATCTTTCCGCCGATGACTTTCGGCACGACCGTATACCAGACAATATAGGCCGGCATGAGCCAGAAATAGACGAGCGGATGACCGAAATACCAGAAGAGCGTCCGTGACAACTCGATTCCGACCGTGTCTTTCCAACCAAGCGAGAGCGGGAGCAGTTGGAATAAAATCGTTCCGGCGACACCGAGCGTGGCGATGACCCACAAGAGCATCGTCATGATACTCATATACGCCGGAAGCGGCGGATGAATACCTGGGTTCTCCCGTTTGTAGTCCGCATACATCCGGAACATGGCGAACGCCGATAACCACGTACCGACGACGAACAAGACGAGACCGATATAAAACACTGGGTCGGCCATGAGTGGTGCGTAGAACGTATACAAAACGGTCGCTTTATTGGCGAGCACCATGATCGTGACGAGCACGGCGCCGGCGATAATCATCCAAAACCCGAGCCAAGCAACCCTCGTTGGGAACGACTCAAAGCGTCCGAACGACTTGGCGAGGAGCGCGTAAAGCAGACCGATGATGAACATTGTCGTGAAAACGAGACCGAGCATGATGCCGTGTGCAGTCAACAGTTGATAATAGCCGAACACTTCCGGGATGACACCGGTCCGGATGAGCGTCTGCATGAGTCCGGCTAGTCCACCGATTAAGACGGCGAGGACCGAGATGACGACGTGGGCATAGGCGAGGCGTGCTTCTTTGACACCGATACTCGGTACCGGTACGCCGCGTTCCATTTCCCACTGCTTTAGTTTTGAGGCTACGTCATTCATTTAGTCCACCACCTTAATTTTTGTCGACATCATGTGATGTCCGGTACCACAATATTCGTTACAAAGTATTAAAAATTCGCCCGCCTCATCGAACGTATACGTGAGCGAGTTGATATGACCAGGTACGACCATCATATTGACCGGTGTGCCCGTCAACTGGAAACCGTGAACGACGTCCGGTGACGTGACGAGAAACGTGACTTTCGCCCCTTTTGGAATCTCGACGTTGCCCGGCGTGAACGTGAACGCTTGCGCGACCATGACAAGTTCATATTCGTTGTCGTCAATTTTATGAAGTCCCGGTTTGTCGAACGGTGCGGTTTGATGTACTTTCGCCGGATCGATTAAATCCGCGTCCGAAGCCGGTTGATTTCCTGCCGCAAAGGCAGAGATACCAAGCACGGTTAAAAACACACCTAATAAAATGATGCCGAATACAAGCCAATATTTTTCAAGTTTATGAATATGCATCTGTTGCTCTCCTCCTGCTCGTTATCGCGTCATAAATAGGTAAAACACTGACGACCACATGGCAATGATGACGCCCGCGACAATCATGACCGATGTGAACGTGCCTTTTAAGTTCGGTTCTTGTCCATCGTTTTTCTCCACGTGAAGGACCCCTTTCCCTGTGATTTCCACTTTTATTGTATGAAATGGGATGGGGATTAATATGTGACATTTATCACTCCAAAAGTGACAATCACATCAAATTTGCGTAGTTTCCACACATAAAGTTCACATTTGGTATAAAGGCATACAAAAAAGGCGATTGTCCCGACACGAATCGAGTCAACCACCTGTTCGGTTTCACGCGCTTTGACAAGGTGAAATGTTGCAGCTCTCTTGAAAGATTAAAGCCGACAGATACCGGCGGGACAGCCTTCGCAGTAACATAGTTCTTTCAAGAAATCGATGTCATGCAAAATCATCTCTGTCCCCGTCGTCGTCAACATGCCTTCCTTCCGCCACTGGTTCATCATCCGATTCACCGTCTCGCGAGGTGCGCCAATCAGCTGACCGAGCTCCCCGTCTGACGGATGTTTCGGCACGACGATCCCTTCTGCTGACTCGACGCCGTCCATCGCCGCCATGCGTAATAACGTGGAGGCGAGGGCACCCGGTTTCCCATATAGCAGCAAGTCACGGAGTTTCATCTCGGACTGCTTGCGCATCATCGACGTCCACCGCAATACTTCAGTGGCCAACTGCGCATCGCGCCGAACGAGTTCATCCATCTCTTGCTTCGAGATCCAACCGATGACACTGTCCGATGTCGTCTCGATGCTATACGAACTCGGGAACACCTCGTCGATATCGAACTCCCCGAAGAAGTCGTCCGCCCCATAGATGAACATGATGAGTGCGCTCCCTTTTTTCGTCAGCTTCGTGAATTTGACGGAACCGCTCTTCAAATAAAAGAACTTGTTGCACTTCTCGCCTTCCCAACAAACGATGCTCCCTTTCGAATGATCTTGAAACGTCATCATCTCGAGCAAGAGCTGTTTCGTCTCTTGCGAAAAGACAAAGCTGTTCGGTTTGGTCGTTCCGCATTTCATAGTCATGTTATCTGCTCCCTCCACTAATCGTATATCTGATTAAGTCTCGTACGTCATGTGTATGGCTATATTATACAAGAGGTATGTAGCTAGTTTCATAAAAGTATGTGACATTTCAAACAATCTTCTTATTCTTTGCCCACAAAAAAAGACTGCAGGCTCCCTGCAGTCTAGTCTGGTCAACGGTAGACGAGTCGAATCAACTTCTCGGCCGCTTTGAAGTTCGGATAACGAATTGGTAAATCAAATTTCGTCGTGTTTCGTAAAATCGATTTGGCGTGACTAAACGTCTCAAAACTGTAACGTCCATGGTACGAGCCCATCCCGCTCTCGCCGACGCCGCCGAACGGCAGGTTCGGGTTCGTCAAATGCATGAGCACGTCATTGACACAGCCTCCACCGAACGTGAGGTGTTTCATCACGGTCTGCTCCACGGCTTTCGTCTCGGTGAACAAATAGAGCGCGAGCGGATGCGGACGCGATGACACAAACTCAATCACTTCGTCGAGTTGGCGGTACGTGAGGACTGGTAGAATCGGTCCGAAAATCTCATCTTTCATCACGTTCGCGTCCTCCTCGATATCCGTCAACACGGTCGGGGCAATCTTCAATTCATCCCGGTCCGTCTGGCCACCAAAGAAAATGTCTCCTTCTGTCAAATATGCGGTCAAGCGGTCGAAGTGGGTCTCATTGACGATTCGTGTGAACCGTTTCGTCCCGACGCCGTTTCCGAACATCGTGAACGCCTCCCGTTTGATGGCCTCGAGGAATGCCTCTCGTTTAGATTCGTGGACAAGGACGTAATCCGGAGCGACGCATGTCTGCCCGGCATTCATCCATTTGCCCCAGGCGATGCGCTTGGCTGCAATTTCGATATTGGCATCTTCATGGACGATGGCCGGTGATTTCCCACCAAGTTCGAGCGTGACGGGCGTCAAGTGCTTCGCCGCCGCTTCCATGACGATTTTCCCGACTGGCGTCGACCCTGTGAAGAAGATATGGTCCCATTTCTGGGCAAGCAACTCGGTCGCAACGTCCTTATCCCCTTCGACGCTGACGACGTAGCGGTCGGTGAACGCCCGTTCGAGCACTTTCGTGATCATTTGGGCGACGTTCGGTGTCAATTCCGAAGGTTTCACGACAGCCGTGTTGCCTGCGGCAATCGCTCCGATGAGCGGCGCCATCGCCAATTGAAACGGATAGTTCCACGGAGCGATCACGAGTACCGTTCCGTAAGGTTCATACATGACCTCACTTTGCGTCCCCAGATGGATTGAGGCGCCACGGACACGTTTCGGGCGCATCCAACGCTTCAACTCACGTGTCGTCCGTGTGATTTCGTCATAGACGAAACCGATCTCCGTCGTGAACGCGTCGAGTTCTGATTTGTTCAAATCCTGCTCCAACGCTTGAAGAATCTCTGCTTCATGATGCTTGATTGACTCTTTTAAAAACGTCAACATGCTGAGACGGAATGCGAGCGACTTGGTCGCTTGCGTCCGAAAGAAGCGACGCTGTTTACGAATGAGCTCTTCAATGGTCAACTGTTCGATTGGTGCGAGCATAAATCTGCCTCCCTTGGATGATAACGCTAGCTTCATCTTATCATCTTCACTCGGTCAGCGACCATTTTGAACCTTCGATATGCGTCCGTCCTATCTGACAGGCACGTCCCGTTTCTTCGTTTGTTGCATGACGACAAATATCAAACCGGCGACGAGCAGGATGCCACCTGTCAGCGCGAATTTTTGTGTCAGCGTAATCGAGAGCCAGCCTAACAATGCCGAGCCCGTCACTGTCCCGAGCGAGAAGAACGCATAAAAATAGCCGTACGACTTACCACGATTGGCCTGATTCGTCGCTTTAATCAACATCGTATTGATGGCTGGGAATAAGATGGCGAACCCGACGCCATACAAGGCGAGGACAGCGTACAAGAGGAGCGACGTCTCTGATTGGCCAATCAACAGTTGGCTCACACCGAGAATGCCGACACCGAGTGCCGCGAGCTTCGCTGGTTCGATTTGGTCGAATAGGCGATTCGTCGGCAACACAAACACGAGCACCGCCATGATACCGAACGTGCTGAGCAATGTCCCGCTCAGACGAGAGTCATACCCGAGCGCCTGCACGTAAAGGGGAAGCAAGTACGCGATTGCCCCTTGCGAGAACATCAAGAGGAAGGCGCCGATATACGCTTTCACTACGTCTCGTTCCAGACGCGACGTCCCTTCATCTGTACGATGGGAAGGTTCAAGCGTTAACTTCGACGGGCGCAAAAAGACGAGTGCGAGGAGCGCGACGGCTACCCCGAACAGCGCGACGTACGTGAAGACGATCGGCACGGTCGTCTGGCTGGCCATGATGCCGCTGAACGCCGGACCGACGATGGCTGCCAAACCAACAAAACTGCCGGTCAATGCCACTTTTTTACCTTGTCGGTTCGCGGCAGTCAGATTGGCGGACAACGTGAACGCGGCTGGGACAATCAAACCCGCTACAAAGCCGTGCACGATCCGGACAATTAATAGCGTCGTCGCTGTGTCGACGAGATGATACGACAAGAGACTGAGGCTCGACAGCGCAAGACCAACGAGCAAGATGACGATCGGACCAATCCGGTCGGTCCAAATGCCGGATAAAATGTTGCCGAACGTATTCGACAACGAGTAGACGGCGATGACGAGCCCTGCGATGAACGGTGTCGCACCAACCGATGTCGCAAACGTGCTCATGACCGGAAGCTGGGCGAATAAATCAAAGAAGGCAAAAAAGACGATACTATAAATGACAAAAGCGGACGCTTTATTCATGATGACAACTCCTTGATCCAGCCCGATACGGGAACTGTTCGTTTCAGCTTCAGTCTAGCCTGCCAGTTTCACTTTGTATACAAGACAAGGCGCGCGGACACAAAAACGCCTTACAAACCAATGGTCTGTAAGGCGTGTTCATTAGTTTGTGACTTCGACCGCTGTATCGAGTGCGACACGAATCATTTCGTCAAACGTCGATTGACGCTCTTCCGATGTCGTCTCTTCACCTGTCAACAAGTGGTCTGAGATTGTGAGGATCGTCAACGCATTCACTTTGTGTTTCGCAGCGAGTGTGTAGAGACCTGCCGCTTCCATCTCGATGGCGAGGCAACCGAAGTCGGCCCACTTCTTGAAATGGTGGAAATCATCCTGGTAGAACTGGTCGGCTGTGAAGATTTGACCGACTTTGACCGGAATACCAGCCTTTTCGGCGTTCAAATATGCACGATGTAGGAGGTCGAACGTCGCTGTCGGTGCATAGTCCATGCCGTTGAAACGAACCCGGTTTTGGGCCATCTCACTCGATGCACTCATCGCGATGACGACGTCACGTACTTTGACGTCTTCTTGAATTCCGCCAGCCGTACCGACACGAATCAAGTTTTTTACGCCGTATGACATAATCAATTCGTTCACGTAAATCGACATCGATGGAACACCCATCCCAGTCCCTTGAACGGAAATACGTTTTCCTTTATATGTTCCTGTGAAGCCATACATGCCGCGGACTTCGTTGTATAACTCAACATCCTCGAGGAACGTCTCCGCGATATATTTCGCACGCAACGGATCTCCTGGCAATAATACCGTTTCTGCGATTTGTCCTGCTTCTGCCCCAATGTGTACACTCATGATTAAATTCCTCCTTCAAGATAGTCGTTGGCACTGCTCCCGATATTCATTCGGGGTGATACCAATCTGTTTTTTGAAGACTTTCCGGAAATACTTATCATCCGAAAAGCCGACCGCTTGGGCGACTTCATAAATACGTTGTCTACTCGTCTCAAGGAGACGTTTCGCCTCGAGCATCCGGATCGACAGCAAGTATTCGGATAAGTTGACGCCGTACTGCTGTTTGAAGCGACGCGATATGTATTCGCGGCTCAAGTAAAAGCGCTCGCTCATCCCTTGTAAGCTGAGTTCTTCCGCATAATGGCGTTCGATGAACGCGCCAATCTGTAGAATCGGATCGTCTTCGTCAGGAATGACGTCGGCGAGGGCACGTGCGAGCGTCTCGTTCAAGACATCCGGGTCAATCGGTTTCAGCAAGTAGTCGAAACTGCCTAGCTGGATCGCGCGCCGCATGTACGAATATTCGTCATAGCCCGTCAAGACGATCAGTTTGGCCGTCTCCGCCTCCATATGGACCCACTCCATCAACTCGATGCCGTTACATCGAGGCATTTGAAGGTCCGATAAAATCAACGCCGGCCGTTCTTTGACGATAATCCGTTTCGCTTCTTCCCCGTCTTGCGCCTCAATCACTTTCGTGACGCCGAGCCGGTCCCACTCCCCGAGCAGTTTCACCGCTTCCCGTACCGGCGATTCATCATCAACGATCAACACTTTCGTCATGACGCATCCGCCTCCTTTACGGCCGGGAAACGCATGACAATACGAAATCCGCCTGTCTCTGGTGTAGCCAACATAAATTGAGCCTCCCGATTATAGTTTAACATGAGTCGATCCCGAATGTTCTTTAAACCGGTACCTTCCGCCCCATTCAATGGCTCGGTCGATACCTCGATCCGTTCTTTCAATAGCGTCAACTCTTCATCCGAGAGATCGCGTCCGCTATTCTCACAATGAATCACAAGATTTTGTCCCGACTGATGAATTCGCACGGAGAAACGGTTGGCCGCTGTCGCACCGTCGCGCTCAAACCCATGCTTGAAAAAGTTCTCGGCGAGCGGCTGCAAAATCATCTTCGGCACAATCAAATCGAGGAGCGGCTCCGGCACATCGACCTCAATCTCAAATTGATCCGGGAACCGGACTTGTTGCAAGCGAATGTAGGACGTGAGGTGATCGACTTCTCGCTTTAGCGTCACGAGCGACTCATCAGGGTGCATCGTATAGCGCATCATCGAGGAGAGCTGCGTGATGAGACGGTACACCGTCTTGCCATCGCCTTTCAATGCGAGCGTCCCGATTGACTGCAAGGCGTTGAACAGGAAGTGTGGGTTCGTCTGGGCTTGGAGCGCCCTCAGCTCATTCGTCCGATTCTCGAGCGCCAATCGGTACTCCCGTTGAATCAAATCATCGATTCGTTCAATCATCCGCTTGAACTGCCGTCCGAGCACGCCGAACTCATCATTTCCGAGGGAATCGAATGAGACCGTCATGTCCCCTTGTTCGATTCGCCAAATGTTCGACGTGAGCGTCTTGATTGGAGTCGTCAAACGCATCGAGGCATAGGTCGCCCCAATCAATGCCAATACGAGCGACACCATCCCGACGACAAAGATGATGAACGACGTCCGCGACGCCGGCTCGGTCAACAATCGATCCGGTATCGATTTTCCGACGTAGAACGTCTGGTTCTCAAACTCGAACGATTTGACGATACGGTGATGCTTTCCATCGCTCGACAGCGAGTTCGTCGATACATTTTGCGGGATTTCACCGTCACCGAGTTGTGCGAACACTTGATTGCCTCCCCCGACGAACCAGAGGCTCTCGCTCGGATTGTTCTGTAGTGAGGCGAGTTGGCCGATGAAAATGTCCTCCGGAATATCAATCGACAATATCGCGAGTGGCTGATCCGTCTCGATTTTGTCGAGTCGGAAATGGAGTGTGACGACCTGCTCTTCCGAGACGAGCGGCCCGAAATCATGATAGGGCACGAGCGGATGCGAGGCCTCAAGCAGGACGCGGCTCTCCTCATATTTCAATAGTTGTTGCTGAATCTCACTTGGCTGCCGTTTCGAGCGCGGGGACACTTTCATCTTATAGGCGGCGAACGAATCCATATCCTCAAGCATGAGCAGTTGGATTTGGGCCACATCCTCACGGGATAAGTACATCCCGAGCAGCGCCCGTCGTACCTCGAGTTCAGTCTGTTCGAGCGACAGTCCCGGGCCGTACTCGAGAATATCGAGCACATCCCGATTCGCATACAGACTCGTCGGCAAGCGACTCAAGTCCGAGACATACCGTTCCATCTGTAGTGTGCCTCGCTCAAGCGACCATTCCGTGAGCTGAAGCCCCCGTTCCCGCTCCCGGTCTTTGACGTACCAAAAGGAAATGATCGTCGCCAAAATGACGGGAACGATAATCGTCAATGCGATCATTCCCGTCAGCTTCGTCCGAATGCTCATCCACGTATCGCCTCCTCGCTGTCATTATATCACGGCTTATGCAAGCGTTTGCAATACTTGAAAATAAAAAGGTCTATGACCTTTGTTCCGGCCATAAACCTCGTTATTTATTCGTATGATTGAATCAATTCGATGATGCCTGTCGGTTGCCCGGAGTCAGCTGCGAGTTCGGCCGGCGTCATGCCATCCTCGTTCTCAAGCGAGACGTCGGCGCCGTTCTCAAGCAACAACCCAACCGTATCGATGTCCACGCCTTCATTATAGAGCAAGTTATGAAGCGGCGTGTCGCCGTACAAGTCTTGCGTGTTGACGTCAGCCCCGTCTGCCAGTAAGGCCTCAAACTCTTCGTACGTTGCGGCGTTGTAGGCAAGTTCTTGAATCGGCTCTTCTGCCATGGCATCAAGCGAGCCGAACCCTTCTGAGAAGCCAGTCAATCCGTCGCTCGTGAACAACCAGGCGACAATGGCCACATTGACAATGACACTCAATACAATCGTCCCGATAATCGACCCTTTGACATACCCTGCCGTCTTGAAGACCGGAACGTTCGTCTCACCGGCGTTCGTCGCGATGGCCGCAATTCGTTTCGGGAGTGGCGGATGTGTCGATAACAACTCGCTCAACTTGGCGATAAATCCGTTCTCACGACTCGCTTCATATAAGTAGTCAAACTCGCTCACTTCTTTTGCCAATTTCCCACCAATCGCAAGAATCGTGAGAGCACGTTTCGATGCCGCCTGATCTTGAATATGATGGGCGGCCATACGGTCACACGTAAACTCACAAGCACGCGAATAAGCCGACCCTAAAAACGGAATCCAACCGCCGAGCATCATCGCCCATTGTTTTTGGACATGATTCCGGCGAATATGTGCCAACTCATGGGCAATGACAAATTCAACTTCTTTCGTATATCCGTCACGTGACAACTCGACGACATCCGAATACAGAATGACCATGTTCTTTTGGAAGAAACGAGTCGCAAAAGCGTTCAAGACGCCTCCGGCTTGAAGAATGTACACGTCTGGGAGTAAGCGAATTCCCATTTCCTGCCCGACACGCTGATACGTCTGATACAGGTCGGCGAATTGACGCTCCGTGACTTTGACGCCGTTCGTGCGAATATATCCGATTTGGAGCCAGTGTGTGAATAGAGACAGTGCTAAAATTGATCCGATCACCCATAAAAAGATGCCGAGCGAGGCAATCGTGAAGACAATTCCTAGCACCACCGTCAACACGCTGGCGGCGACGAGCAGTCCAAAATACAATGTTTCGTTCTTATGTACCAATTGCGATTGTTTCATGTAAAAATCCCCTTCATTTTCCATATGAAGTCCATTATACCGGATAAATGGATGTATTCAACAAAAAAATAGAAACTGACACGTATGTCAGTTTCTATTCGATCGTGAGGCGATACAGCTGGTCGTCCCCACTTCCAGGGTTGCCACGTCCGTCCGTATTGTTTGTGATGTAGTAAAGTCCGTCGTCTTCCAACCAGACGTCACGGATGCGACCTTTATCCTCGACGAGCGGGATGACCTCACGTGATTCCCGGTCGATGGCAATGAGGCGATTCCCGCGCAGCGTCGCCATATACACGTAACGATTGTCGGCAACGATGCCCGACGGTGCCCACGACGTCTCCCCGACCTCGAACCATGGTGTCTCGAGCCCATCTCGTTCTTGGTCTGCCTCGATGAGCGGCCAGCCGTAGTTGTTACCCTCTTCGATGATATTCACTTCATCGTGACCGGACGCCCCATGTTCACTCGCATAGAACGTATCCTCGATTTTCGTCAAACCTTGAGGATTGCGGTGTCCGGACGAATAAATCCAATCGGTCGGATTGCCCGCTCCGGATAATGGCACCCGTAACACTTTTCCGGCAATCGATGTCTCGTCTTGAGCCAGTTCCGGCACGAGCGCATCTCCGGTCGTGACCCAAAGCACGTCACCGTCGAGCAACAACCGTCCGCCGTTATGGAACTGGGCCCCTGGAATCTCATCGAGCACGACGTCCGTCTCTTCAAACTGATTGCCATCCCACGTCAACTCGACGACCCGGTTTTTGACGTTCCCGGGTGTCCCGTACGTATGATAAGCGTACAGTTGGCGTGACGTCGCAAAATCTGCGGTCAACGCGAGTCCGAGGAGACCGCCTTCCCCGATTTCAAGCACGTCCTCGTCCAAGATGACCGCTTGTCGGTCGAGATTCCCGTCCGCATCGATGACGGCAATCGTGCCGCCGCGTTCCGAGATGAGCCATCCGTCATCGGTTTTTGCGATTGACCACGGTGCCTCTAACTGTTCGACAATCGATTCGGTTGCACCGGTCGACACGTCGCCTTCCGGCTCAGTTGGTTCCGGCTCTGGTGCCGTATCAGACGGTGCTTCTTCGGTCGACTCTTCGACTGGTGCCTGTTCAGGTTCCGGCGCCTCGGTCGATTCCGAGGCACAACCGGCAACAAATACGAGCGACAAGATGAACATCCATCGTCTCAACATGATCGCCTCCTTTTCACCATCATACCGTGTCTTTAGTTATCGCGTGAAGGTTCAGGTGGGCTAACCGGTAAACGTAGTGCAATCAACAGTGCGATGAATGCGGCAAGTGCCGCACCGATGAAGACGGTGTTCAATCCTGTGGCGATGAGTTGTTCGCCTTGGAGCCTGACTGTCGCGTTTAGCGCCTCGGTCATACTCCGATTGAAGAACGATTCGAGTGACACACCGCTTAACCCGGGCTCGTCACGGAAGCCACTAAGGACGATGAAGTTAAACACGGCACCGAATACGGCGACACCGAGCGTCTGACCGACGGTACTCAAGAAGGAGTTTGCCGCCGTCGCGGTCCCGCGTTGACGATATGACACGACCGTCTGTAAAACGACGATGAACATCGGCTGCGACAAGCCGAACCCGACGCCGATAATGGCGACAGCGAGGTAGACGAACAGATCTGGGCTTGATTGCGTGAGCAGCGTCAAGATGATTGTCCCGATCAACAAGAGACTCATTCCTGTCACGGCTCGACGCCGTGGCGAGGCCGCGCCAAGTGTACGGCCGCCGATAATCGATGTGAACGTCCAAGCGACCGAGAGCGGCATCAGCATGAATCCGGCTTCCGTCGCCGATTTATCAAGTACGGCCTGGGCCCAGATTGGAATATAGGCCGACATCGAGACGAGCACCCATGCCGCGAAGAAGACGGCGCCATTGATGGATGCGATAATCGGTTGTTTCAATAAATCGAGCGGTAGTAACGGTGTTTTCGCACGCCGCTCTGATAAAAAGAAACTGGTAAGCAGAACGACACTGAACACGGCACTGACGATGATCGATGGTGTCCAGACGTTCGTTTCGCTGAACGTGATCAGTACATATAAGAATGCCGTCGTACCGAACGCGAACAACAGCGCCCCTTTGACGTCAATCCGCTCCGTCGTCTCGGTCACCGTCTCTTTATAGAAGACAATGATCATGATGAACGATAACAGTGCGAACGGTACGTTTAAGAGGAAGACGTAGCGCCAAGACAACGTCTCGACCAAGAACCCGCCGATGACCGGCCCGAGCACGCCCGAGACCCCCCAGACCGCGCTTAAGATGCCTTGAATCTTGCCACGTTCCTCATACTTATACAAATCGCCGATGATGGTCATCGAAATCGGCAATACCGCCCCGGCACCAAGTCCTTGGAGCGCCCGAAAGATAATCAATTGCTCCATCGATGTGGCGAGACCGCATAAGAGCGAGGCAAGGGTGAACAAACCGATCCCGAACAGTAGGACCCGCTTGCGACCGAACAAATCGGCCACTTTTCCATAAATCGGTGTCGACACCGCCGTGAACAGCAAGAAGGCGGCGAACACCCAACTCACGAGGGCGGCCCCGTTCAACTCGCTCGCGATGACCGGCGTCGCGACCGAGACGACCGTCCCTTCAATCGCCGCTAAAAAAGTCGCCAACAACAACGCGACCGTGACATTCTTTCTCATATCTGTCATCTCCCCAATAAAATAGTGGTGCCGGAAGGTTCCGAGCACCACTTCAACTGTCTATTATTTTGTGCGAGCGACGCCCGTTTGACAAGCCTCAACTTCCGATTCGAAAAAGAAACGTTTAATCTCAGCGTAGGCCTCCGTTTCGTCCGTTACGATAACGCGACCGGCGACCCGACCGTCCTTGAGCATCCACACTTCGTCAGCAAGCATCGCTGCGACGTCGAGCTGATGTGTCGAACAGACGATTGTCGCTCCACGCGCCGCTTCATCCCGTAACAGACCGCCGAGCAGATGCATCCATGTTGGGTCGAGTCCGTTCGTCGGTTCGTCGAGGAGTAGGATGTCTGGTTTGGTTACGAGCGCCTGCGCGAGCAAGAGCCGTTGTCGCATCCCTTTCGATAGCTTCCCAACGTGACGATGCCTCAGTTCATCGAGACCGACTCGCTTCAACAGTACCTTGTCCGGCTTCACACCTTGCCATAAGGCGTAATAGGCGTACGTCTCACCGACGGTCCAAGACGGGTCGAACCCAAAATCGTCTGGCATGTAACCGAACGTCTGATGGTACGCTTTCCCGTCACCAATCGTTCGACCGTTCAACGACACGCTCCCGACGCTTGGGGTGATCGTGCCGTTCATGAGATTCAACAGCGTCGATTTACCTGCCCCATTGCTGCCGCACAAAGCCACGATTTGACCCGCTTCTATCGTTCCGTCGAGCGGATGGAGCGCCCATGACTCGCCGTAACGTTTCCCTACTTGCTTAAGCTGAATCATGTCGACCCTCCCGTCGTAACCACCAGGCTGAAGCGGATAGCATCAAAAGAATAACCGTTGCGATTGTAAAACCGACGATGGCCGTGCCAATTGATTCATCGAGCCAATCAATAAACGTCTCATAGATGGCGCCGAACAAATCAGGTGCTGCTAAAACCGCGCTCACCCAGACACGCAACAGTTCAAATCCGTTCAAGAACAAAGCACCGATCATCGCTTCCGCCTGAATCCCATACGGCATCCAAGCAATGACACTCACGAGTATCGTTGGCCACAATAAAATCATGACGATCCAGATGAGGAAAGACAGAAGGACGGCTTGAAGTCGATTTCGACCGATAACGCCAACGAACGTCCCGAGCGCCGCCCCATACGCGATGAGTCCGATTGAATAGGTCCATAAGACGAACCATGTGGTGAGGGGCATCGATACGACGAATGAGGCGAGTGCATAGGCGAGCGTCACGATCAAAGCTTGCGTCGCGAGAAAAGCGCTGTATCGCATCCAAATGAGACGAAACATCGATAGCGGGTACGTCGTCAAGAGGCGCAACCGTTTTGACTCCCGCTCTCCTCCCCATTGGAGTGCCGTCGTCAACATGACGAACAGCGGCAAGACGAGACCGATAATCGTGAGTAGTGACGCGTTGACGTTCGTGTAGGCAGACGCCACTGGCAGTGCTTGTCCAAGACCACCGAGCAAGACGAGCGTCACCATCCAAGTGAACAGGAAGACGTAACTCTCTTTTTGACGCAACGTGCGCGACCACTCGATCCGCCAGAGCATCATTTACTGTCCGTGGCCTTCTGATGAATCACTGTCACTCATCTTGTTGTCATCACCCGTGTTCATTTTTTTATGTTGGTTCATCTCACCACGTTCCCATGAATGCTCTTTCAAGTCGTCGAGGTCCATGACCGTTCCGCCGTTCTCATCCGCATATGCCTCAGCGTCCGCTTTTTTTGCGAACGAGACAATATTGTATGCCATCGGCGTCTTCGACATCTTATCGTGGACGAACGTTCCTTCCTCGAGATCGACCCATTCTTTCGTGTTATAGTCTTTGACGTACATGGCCGCAATGTCTTCCTCGGTCTGTTCCGGATACCAGTCCCGCATCAAACAACCGATGTCATCGAACGCATAGCCTTTTCCGTTGTCCATGATTGCCTCGGCAGCGAACTGTTCGTCCATGATTTTCATGTTGCACACTTCACATTCGGTCTCGCTCCATTTGATGTCGAACGGTTCCGCTGCCGCACTTGAACACGCCCCTAGCGCGAGTGTCAATCCAGATACGGTAAGTAATCCTGCCATCTTCTTATAAGTAATCATCTTGTTTCCTCCCAAATCGCCATAATAACATCAATAATCCACTTAACACGGTCGCCCCGACTGTTCCTTGCCAAGTAAACTTGAAATTCGTCACAAGTGGCGCCGTGTCAATGAGCGTGACCTCATCGGGACTTCTGAGGACACGCTCGAGTACGGTCAGCCCGGGGGCCCCGTACAATAATTCAAACGCTTCATACGAATCGGCGAGCAAAAACAAATACGGGTCAGCCCGATACGGAATCTCGCTCTGTCCGTCCTCGGTCAAATCAAGCGTCAGCCCGCCCCATCTGTTGCCAGCAATCACGTTGTCAGCCGCTTTGAACGATATGACCGGATAGCGATTATGTGTCAAATCATTCCCGGCCAGGGTCATCCCGGTAGCCCGCTGCAACCGCAACGCGATATCATTTCCGTTCACTCCGTTATGATGGATTGCCGTCCACTCGGATTTCTCGGCGTAAATCCCCACGCGGTTCCCATGAATTGCATTCGCACGAACGGTCGTCTCGACCGCCTCGAACAGCATGAGCCCCATCCCCGTCGCACCTGTCTGGTCATGAATTTGTCCATTTTCGATGCTGACGCGCTCGGTTCCCATCACCATCGCGCCGGTTTCGTTATGGTGCAGGATGGGTGAGGTGATTGAAACGTCCGTCGGGAACATGAGATGAATGCCGTACCGTGAGTTCATAACGAGTGGCCGAACCAATTCATATCCGCTCCCGTCTTCGATGTAAATCCCGTCTCGGGCATGGTCGATGATGGCACCTTTAATCACCGTCGCTTCACTATTATGTACGGAGATGCCTTCTCCCCGACCTGTCCCGGTCACGTTCGGTCGAATCAACCGGACCCCGTGACTGTCCCTGACGGCAATCCCGGTCCCGGCTGCTTCGATTCTCGCATCGATGACTTGGTTGCCCAGCCCCTCGACGAGCACCGCGGGTACAGTCGTCCGTTCGCACTGTTCGATCTCGACGTTCTCGAGCACGGCCCCGATTCCTTCGAGTTGGAAAGCGGGTCGTTCACAACTGATGAACCGTTTTCCTGCACCGTTGAACGTTTCGTTCGATTGAATCACAATCGGTTCTTCGAGCAACACCGGTTCTGTGTCCGCTTGAACAGCTATCGGTGAGAAGAACCATAAAGCGAGTAACCAGCTTAGTCGTCTCATAACCCCTCCTCTTGATGAATCGCTTACAGAACATATTGTACGAAAACCCACGGGGGTATGTGTGTCGTTTTTATGGGATTCGTGTGACAGTTTCTTCATAAAAAAAACACAAGCGGCGAAGGGGTCATTTCGCTGCTTGTGTTGCTGTTATTTTGCCTTATCGGCCCATACTTTTGTGAAGTCTTGGAGCATCTCGTCTCCGGTCTTTTGACCGCCGACGTACGCTTGCATCAACGCGCCGTACTCGTTGACCGCGCCATCCGGATACTTGAACCAGTTCCATGAAATCGTCTTGCCTTCGTTCGAATAAGCCAAGATGTCGTCAGCAAGCGGACCGAGGTCGTTCGCTTCGATCGACTTGAACGCCGGAATGAATTTGAATTTGTTGACCATGTAATCTTTACCTGTATCAGATGTCGCCATCCATTCGAGGAAGTCTTTCGCTTCTTCTTTATACTTCGAGTTTTTATTGACGACCCAGTTGTTCGGGACGCCGACCGGGAGACGATCCATCTTCTCTTTGTCATCGTTGATTGGGATTGGGACGAAGCCCATCTCAATGTCCGGATTCACGTCGAGAATCATCTGTTGCGCCCAGTTCCCTTGCTGAAGCATTGCCGTCTCACCTTGAGCGAACTGTGTGACTTGCGTGTTATAGTCCGTCGTGAGCGGGTTCTTATTGCCGTATTTGATGGTGAGGTCAAACAGTTTCAAGAATTGTTGGAACTGCTCATTGTCCTCAAATTTTTCTTTATTCTCGTTGAGTGCCTGGATGAACGCATCCGGGTCGTCTTGTTGCGCCATCGGAATGTTGAGCAAGTGAATTCCGAGAATCCAAAACTCGGCATAACCGACCGAGAACGGTGTGATGCCTGCTTTATCCAACTTCTCAGCCGCATCCGTCAACTCAGACAACGTCTTCGGCAACTCACTGATGCCCGCCTTCTCGAACAGCTCCTTGTTGTAGATGAAGCCGTATCCTTCCAAGTTCATCGGCATCCCGTACAGTTTTCCGTCCATCGTCATCGGTTCCTTGGCCACTTCCGTCAAATCCCCGACCCACTTCTCGCCTGACAAATCTTCCAATTTGTCTTTCCATGTCTGAGCTTCGGTGAACCCGCCGTTATTGAAGATGTCCGGCTCGTTGCCTGACGCGAACTGTGACTTGAGCGCAGCGCCGTAATCGGCTCCGCCGCCGACCGTTTGAACGGTCACTTTGACGCCCGTCTCTTCCTCGTATTCTTTCGCCATCGCTTCAAGATCTTTGGCGATTTCCGCTTTGAACTGGAAGACGTTCAACGTGACATCTTGCTTGTCCCCGTTATCTGCGTTCGCATCGTTCGATCCTTCATCTTCCGTAAGCGACCCGCCGCCACAGGCCGCAAGCGTCAATACCATACCTGCCGTCATGACGGCAGTTGATAATTTCCATTTACGTTTCATTTCGCTTCCTCCTAAGTATAGAGTCGACAATCCTTCATCATTCGGTACACCCTAACTTTAGATGAAAACGCTTCCATTATGTAGGTGTCAAAATTGACGTGTAGGGTGGAAAATGTTGCACAGAAAACCAGGACTTTCTTATTGAAAAGAAAGTCCTGGTTTTAGTTTCTTCTATATAATTACAACAGGCTGATTCCAGCTTCTTCACATGCTGTGATCATCTCACTCGGCCAGACCGAAGATTGGACTTCACCGATGTGACGAGCACGAAGCAAATACATGGCGACACGCGATTGCCCGATGCCGCCCCCGATTGTAAGCGGGAGACGTCCTTCGAGGACCGCTTGGTGGAACGGGTACTTGCGTTTGTCTTCAGCTCCGGCTGTCACCAACTGCTCGGCAAGCGCTGTCTCGTCGACACGAATTCCCATTGATGACAGTTCGAACGCCGATTCGAGTTCTGGGTGCCAGACGAGGATATCGCCGTTGAGCGACCAGTCGTCATAGTCAGCCGCGCGACCGTCGTGCTTATCGCCCGAAGCGAGTGCGCCGCCGATTTGCGAGAGGAAGACCGCACCGTACGCTTTACAAATCGCGTGCTCACGCTCTTTTGGTGTAAGATCCGGGTAAAGGTCTTCTAACTCTTGGCTCGTCAAGAAGTGAATCGACTCTGGCAAGATCGCCTCAATCCCGTACATCGTTTCGACCGTCTGTTCCGTCTCGCGGAGTGCCGCGTAAATCGTTTCGACCGTCGCCTTCAAGTACTCCGTCGTCCGGTGTTCCCGAGCGATGACACGTTCCCAGTCCCATTGATCGACGTGGAGTGAGTGTGTCGCGTCGAGTTCTTCATCCCGACGGATGGCGCGCATCTGTGTGTACAACCCTTCACCGACTTCGAATCCGTAGCGGCCGAGCGCTTCACGTTTCCACTTCGCGAGCGACTGAACGATTTCGAGTTCATGCCCTGGATACTGCGTATCGAACTGGATGATGCGTTCGACACCGTTCAAGTGGTCGTTGACACCGCTCGCCGATGTGACGAACAGTGGTGCCTGAACTTGTGTGAGTCCGAGCGCCGTGCTGAACTTGTCTTCGAATGTCGCCTTCACTACTGTAATCGCCTGTTGTTTTTCCTTCATCTTGCTCATTGCTGTTGTTGTCATGTTTTCTTCCTCCAATTGTGGGATTTCGGGATGGAGCAATAGAAAAAAGCCCTCCAATCCCATGGACTATGGGACGGAAGGCTTCAAGCTCCGCGGTGCCACCCAAATTAGTAGACGAATCTACTCACTTTTTCGAGACGAACATCTCGTAGTTCCGATAACGGGGAACAGTCCGGCTACGTCTACTTGCAAAGCGTTCGGGTAGCGACTCCAGGAGGTTCTTCGACAGAGATTTCAGTCCGGGCTCTCACCTTCCCCGGCTCGCTTTGCTTACGTCTTCTGTGTACTCGTCCTTTCAATGTCGTTCACAATTGAATTGACCCAATTATTATCAATATTCAGACGAATGTCAACCACTTTTTCAAAAAAAAAATTCTCCCCCGTGTAGCGGACGGGGGAGATCCCTTGGGCAGGGTTATTTGATCGAGCCGCTCGTAATCCCTTTGATAATATGCTTTTGCATACCGAAGAAAAAGACGAGGAGCGGAACGATCCCAAGGACTAAACCAGCAAGTGCCAAATCCCATTGTTTTGTATATTGTCCGAAGAAATAGAACGTCGCGAGCGGAATCGTCCGCAGCTCGATGTCTCGGAGGACAAGTGAAGGTAAGAGAAAGTCATTCCAAATCCAAAGGCTGTTCAAGATGACGATTGTCACCGTGATTGGTTTGAGGAGCGGGAAGACAATTCGCCAAAACACGCCCCACGTCGAGCAACCGTCAATGATGGCCGCTTCTTCAATCTCTTCCGGAATCGACTTCATGAAGCCATGATATAAGAATACCGAAATACCAGACCCGAAGCCGAGATACATGACCATCAGTCCCCAATGACTGTTTAAAAGACCGAGCAGGCTCGACACTTTCACGAGCGGAATCATGATTGACTGAAACGGGATGACCATCGCCGCGACGAACAAGAAGAAGATGACGGTCGAAATCCAATGTTTTGTCCGGACGAGCTTCCAGGCCGCCATCGAGGTGAACAGCACGATAAGAAGGTTCGCCCCGGCCGTGATGAGAAGCGAGTTCAAGAAGACGCGTCCGTAGTTCATCGCCTCCCAGGCTTCTGTATAGTTCGACGCGAGCCAGACGCTCGGCAAGGCAGACGTGTTCGTGTAAATCTCGGCAATTGATTTGAACGAGTTGACGATGACGTAATAGAACGGGACGAGATATAACAGTCCAAGTAGAATCGCCACCAGTTCGACGAGACCGAGACCGGCCGTATATCCACCCGCCCGCAGCGGTTTTTGCGGTAGCAATCGCTGGGGAGATGAATCGACCTTCGCTTCGATGCGTTCAATTTTTTCTGTAGTCATGCCTCCACCTCCCGCTTTTTCGTCAAATAGACTTGAGTGACGGTAATCGCCGCGACGACAAGGAAGAAGATGACCGCTTTCGCCGAGCCGAGCCCGTAATTATTATTCACGAACGATTCTGTATAGATGTTCAAGGCGAGCATCTCTGTCGATTTGAATGGGCCTCCGTTCGTGAGCGACAAGTTCGTGTCGAACACTTTGAACGACCAGGAGATCGTCAAAAACAGACAGATGGTGATCGACGGCATAATCATCGGTAACGTGATGTGACGCAACATCTTCAACCGATTCGCCCCATCGATTTTGGCCGCCTCCAGCAAATCCGTCGGCACGTTTTGAAGCGCTGCGATGTAGATGACCATGACGTAGCCTCCGCCTTGCCAGATGGCGACGATGACGATGCCCCAAAAGGCTGTCCGGGCGTCACCGAGCCACGGCAGTTCGAACAGACTCCATCCGGTCAGTGCCCCAATTGATTCAAAGCCCTTCACATAGATAAACTGCCAAATGAATCCGAGAATGAGCCCGCCAATCAAGTTTGGCATGAAAAAGACGGTGCGCAGGATATTGCGTGTCTTAATGTTCATCGTCAACAGTAAGGCCAGTAAGAAACCGACGATGTTCGTCAAGATGACGGCCACAATCGTGTATTTCGTCGTAATCCAGAACGAGGCGCGGAACTGTTCATCCTCGAATAGAATCCGCTGATAGTTGTCCCACCCGACTACGTTCAACTGACCCGTCACACCGTTCCAATCCGTGAAGCTGTAATAAATCCCGTTTATGAACGGTATGAGCACAATCGCCACAAACGCCAAAAAGGCCGGACCGACGAATGCGATAAAACTCGCTGGTTTCTTCCAATTTCGTCTTCGCTTGTGTTGTTTTGGTGTTTCTGTCATGTTCATCGCCTCCACTATCAACTTACCTTCAAACAACCAAAATGAAAACGGATACATTTGACGGAAAGGGTGGAATATATTGCACTCAATGGGTGAATTATACGAGACGATGCGTTATGATAAACTCAATGACAACACGAACGAGTCTTCCTGAATGAAGAATTAAACCTTGATTCTAAGTCGATTCACGAATGAAATGAAATAAACCGATTACAATGTTCGAAAGTGGAGGGATTTTATACATGACGACGATTAAACCGTTATCCGACCTAACGATTGCCCAACAAGCCGAGATGTTGCCCGTCAAAGAGATTGCGGAAAAGCTCGGTTTACAAGAAGATGACCTCGACCTATACGGGAAATATAAAGCCAAGTTATCCTTCGACGTCATCGATCGGATGGCGACTCGCGAAGACGGGAAGCTCATTCTCGTCACGGCAATCAATCCGACTCCAGCCGGTGAAGGAAAGTCGACCGTGACCGTCGGGCTCGGCCAAGCGCTCAACCAACTCGACAAACAAGCGATCGTCTGTTTGCGAGAACCGTCGCTCGGGCCGACAATGGGCTTAAAAGGCGGTGCCGCCGGCGGAGGATTCAGCCAAGTGTTGCCGATGGAAGACATCAACCTTCACTTTACAGGCGACATGCACGCTATCACCGCGGCCCACAACACGATTAGCGCCATGCTCGACAATCATCTCCATCAAGGGAACGACCTTGGCATCGATGTCCGGAAAATCGTCTGGAAACGTGTGCTCGACTTGAATGACCGGGCGCTCCGTCACGTGACGATTGGCCTTGGCGGTAGTGCCCATGGCGTACCTCGTGAAGACGGCTTTGATATTACGGTCGCGTCTGAAATCATGGCCATCCTCTGTCTCGCCGATTCGTTGACTGACCTCGAGGCACGCATCAAGCGAATCGTCGTCGCATACGATCGGGACAATGAGCCGATCACGGCCGAACAAATCGGTGCGGCCGGTGCCGCGACACTGCTATTGAAAGAAGCGTTCAAGCCGAACTTGGTGCAAACACTTGAACAGACACCAGCCCTCGTTCATGGTGGTCCGTTCGCCAATATCGCGCACGGATGCAACTCATTGATTGCGACGAAAACCGCGCTCAAGCTCGGTGAATATGTCGTCACCGAAGCTGGTTTCGGAGCCGATCTTGGCGCCGAGAAATTTTGTCATATCAAGTCACGCATCGGAAAATTGAACCCGGACGCCGTCGTTCTCGTGGCAACAGTCCGTGCTTTGAAAATGCATGGCGGTGTCGCCAAAGACCAACTCCACGTCGAGAACGTCGGAGCTGTCGGAAACGGGTTAAAACTTCTCGCCAAACATGTCGAGACGATGGGGAAACTCGGTTTGCCGACCGTCGTCGCCCTCAATCGATTCAATTCGGATACAGCCGAAGAGTTGGCGTCCGTCCTCGATTGGTGTGAAGCGAACCACATTCGAGTGGCGCTCAGTGAAGTGTGGTCGAATGGTGGACAAGGCGGTCGTGCCCTCGCCGAGGCCGTCATCGACACGATTGAGTCGAATGAGAGTTCGTTTACCCCGCTCTATGCGTTAACCGATTCCATCGAACAGAAAATTTTGACGATCGCCCGTGAAGTGTATGGAGCGGCCGACGTCACCTTTACCGCAACCGCGAAAAAACAGATGGCACAAATCGAAGCGAACGGCTGGCAGAGCTTGCCGATTTGTATGGCGAAGACGCCGTTCTCGCTCTCGGATGACCCGACGAAACTCGGATACCAACACGGCTTCACCGTGACGGTGCGAGAGTTGAAACCGTCGGTCGGCGCTGGCTTCCTCGTCGCCTTGACAGGTAACGTCTTGACGATGCCGGGTCTGCCGAAACAACCGGCCGCCTTGAATATGGGGATTGATGAGACTGGGAAAGCGATTGGCTTATTCTAATCAAGACAACGGAGGGATAGGGATGGACGTCACGGAACATACGTATGCGGACGGATACCGGACACAACTATTGCACGTCAAGGCCAGACAACCGATTGGAAATTGTTTCATTTTCCATGGGATGCTTGAACATCATCAACGTTATGTCGAATTCGCTGATTTTTTGTCAGAAATTGGTTTTAATGTGTTTCTGTGCGACCTTCGCGGCGCCGGTTCCTTGGCCCGAACCCAGTCCACTTACGCTCATCTATCTCCACACGAAGGATTTGATCAAATGGTCGACGACGCCATCTCGCTCCTCGATCACTATCAAGATGAATTGCCGACCGTCGTCCTCGGCCATAGTTTCGGCTCGTTGCTCGCGCGTCGACTCGGTCAACAGTTAGGTCATCGATTGGCGGGTGTCATCGCCGTTTCCCCGCCCCCGCATTCTGGATTGATTGGACGTGCCGGACTGTATGCGATCGATTTGGCCATTCGGTTCAAAGGGAGCACCCATGAATCCCGTTTATTCGAACGCTTGTTGTTCGGGCGATATAACTTGAAATTCTTACCCGCCACGACCGAGAGCGATTGGATTTCTAGTGTCCCCGAGGAAGTGACCGCCTATATGAACGATCCGGACTGTGGTGGGATTCCGACGCTCGGATATTTACACGAGGTAGCAAAAGCGTCACTCGATGTGACCTCCGCCGCCCGGATACAAGAACATCCGAAAACACTACCAATTTTGTTCGTCGTAGGTGCCGATGACCCCGTCGTACATGACGGAGAAGGACTCTCCGGAATCGTCCGCAAACACCAGGCCGCCGACATCGAATTGACCGTGCTGTCTTATGATCAGGCTCGCCACGAAGTGCTTCGTGAGCGCCAACGCCAAGACATCTGGACGGACATCGGCGACTGGATGCATCAAACGATACGAATCGCAAAAAGAACCTCCATTTCCTAGGAGGTTCTTTTTGTTTACCAAAATCATACAATAGGATTCTAATTCATTTACCTTTTTTGTAATTTAGATTCTTCTTTCCAATTTTTAAGTGCGCTATACTTAGACCGCACACTAAAAGAATACACATATTTTGATACGTATTCACCGAAAGGGGTAACACATTGAAGCCAACGATCACACGATTGAGCACGGCCGTCCTCATCTCTAGCACGGTGTTGAGCACGCTCGTCCCCGCTCATTCATATGCAGCAACATACGAAGGAACAGTGAATACATCGATTTTAAATGTTCGTTCCGCCACATCTACCACTTCGGATATTGTCGGGAAATTGACCGAAGGCGAAACCGTTCAAGTGTATACGACGAACGACAACTGGGCTCAAATTGAATTCGAAGGCGAAAAGCGCTACGTATCGTCGACTTATTTGACACTCAAATCGACCGTCACGAAAACGGCGACGACCGCCTCGACGACAGCGACGTCTGCTTACAAGGCTGATGCGAACGTCAACTTGCGCTCATCGACATCGACGTCTGCCAACGTCTTGACGACCATCCCGAAAGGCGCGACCGTCACTTATATCTCTTCGCACGGCGCAACCGGTTCATGGATGAAAGTGACGTACGGCAAGTACACCGGTTACGTCGTAGCTCGATACTTTACGCCGTCGGCTCCTGTCGAAACACCATATTACGCGAACAAGACAGCGGTGCTATACAACTCGACCGGTTCGGGCGCGACGAAACTCGCGACGATTCCGGCTGGTGCCAAAGTGACGCATCTCGCCTCACTCGGCGCGACCGGCTCATGGTTTAAAATCCAATATGGCACGAAAATCGGCTACGCTCCATCCCGTAACTTCTCGACGTCACTATTGACTCCAGATACGTCGACGCCTGAAACGACGACGCCTTATTTTTCAATCACAAACGTCGCCCTTTATAACAGTTCGGCCTCAGGCGCGACGAAGATCGCGACCATCCCTTCGGGTGCCCAAGTCGAACAAATCGCAATGGCAGGACTCAGTTCGTCCTGGTTCAAGATTCGTTACAATGGCGTCACCGGCTATGCCGCAGCCCGTAACTTCTCGAAGACGAAGCCGGAAGTCGTCGTACGAACGCCTTATTACGCCGCTCGCGATCTCGTCTTGTATAAATCGTCTGCCTCGGGTGCAGATCGTCTCCGGACCATCCGCGCCGGCAGTAAAGTGACACAAGTATCGGATGCTGGACTCGCGAGCTCATGGTTTAAAATCGAGTATGACGGTGTCACCGGCTATGCCGCAGCTCGCAACTTCTCGACGACACCACCAGAAGTGATTGTCATCAAGCCTTATTACGCGATTCGGAACGTAGCGATGTACAGTTCGTCCGCCTCGGGCGCAACGAAAATCGATACGATTCCATTCGGTGCGAAAATCGAACAAATCTCTCAAAGCGGATTATCGAGCTCATGGTTCAAAGTCCGCTATGACGGGAAAACCGGTTATGCCGCTTCACGTCACTTCTCAGTCGAAAAACCGGAGGTGATTGTCGTGACAGATTACTACACGACGCAACGAGTCGTCCTCTATGACCGGTCGGCATCACCGAAAACAAAAATCGCAGTCATTCCGACAGGGACAAAAGTTCAGCAAATTTCTGAGGCCGGATTGACCAGCTCGTTGTATAAAATCAAGTACGGCTCGCTCACGGGCTATGCGACCGCGAGTTACTTTGCGGACAAGCCGCCAGTACCAGAAGAACAGCTCGAATCAGAACGTGAAGTCGAGGTCGTCGTCGCGAACAACGGGACGCTGAACGTGCGCAATAAAGCAGTTGATGGCGCCGTCATCGGGACGCTCGCGAACGGGACGGTCGTCAAAGTGAAGCCAATCGTCGGTAGCGACTGGGGTGTCATCTCATATCTCGTCAACGGCTCGCTCGTGAAAGGGTACATCTCCCTCACGTATACGAAACCGTACACACCGCCTGTCGCCGGCAGTAAGGAAATGGTCATCACCGAAACGGCCTATCCATACACGCTCGCATCGATGGTGACGACGCAACGCAACGTGTTCGCCCAGTCGGACGCCTTCCGGGCTGCGAACGCCTATGTACCGAAAACGTATATCACTCGCGCGACACCGACCGCCACGACAGGGACGATCAGTTCGACGGAACTCATGACGACTTCATTCCAATATTTGAAGGCAACCGCTTCAACAGCCGCAGCAAACTTGGGCGGCTTGTCGACGAATACGAAACTTGAGTACCTCGGCACACAAAAAGTCGGTTCGACGACTTGGTATAAAGTAAAATCGGGTCTACTGACCGGATACGTCAGCGCTGCCAACGTCGCTGGTAATGTCAAGGTATTGAAAGACGCTTCTATGACAGCTCACTCGTTCGGGGTGCTCAACCCAGGTGAGACGGTGAGCATCACTGGTGAGCTCGGACAATATTACACAATCAGCTACTATCGCCCGAGTGGATACAACATTCGCGTCTATGACCGGTCTTGGCGTCTTGCGACGGATGAGGAAATCACACGTCACGTGTCACCGTCTTCGTTCGCCACGACGTCACGGGAATATTTCCAGTTCCTCGATTTGTCGAAGGGAGCCGATTTGACGGCGCCGGTCTTGAACAAGTCGCTCGTCGGTAAAGGGATTTTAGATGGACGCGGTCAAGCGTTCATCGATGCGTCACGTACGCACAACGTCAACGAAATTTACCTATTGTCGCATGCATTGCTTGAAACCGGTCATGGGACGTCCGCCCTCGCCACCGGGACAGTTGTCTCGAGCGTCGACGGCAAGGCCGTCACACCGAAGACCGTCTACAATATGTACGGAATCGGTGCGATTGATGGGAACGCCCACGTCAAAGGGGCTGAGCGCGCTTATAAAGAAGGTTGGTTCACACCGGAAGCCGCCATCATCGGCGGTGCCAAGTTCATCGGGGATTCGTATATTAACAACCCGAGCCGGAAACAGAACACGCTCTATAAAATGCGCTTTAATCCATCAAATCCTGGGACGATGCAATATGCCACGGATATCGCTTGGGCGACGAAACAAACCGCCAACATCTACAACATGTATCAACAGCTCGACGCCTACACGCTTTACTTCGAAGTTCCAAAATTCCAGTAAGACACAAAGAGACACGCAGCCGACGTTGGCGCGTGTCTCTTGTTATGTCCATTCAATGGAGTCGATAATCGATTCAATCTCTACTTTTTCATTCGTCACTTCATCGGCGACGTACGTCAAAAACAGGAGTCGTTTCCCGTCTGTGAGTGACCAGACGTCGAGATGCATCCCGTCCTCGATTCCGCTCGCATAGGCCGTCGTCATACCGCCTGCCTCCGTCGTGACGCTCGGGGCGACTTTGACGTCAATCGGGAACTCGCCTAAAAATGTGTTCAACTCTTGGAGAGCCGCGTCGCTCGGCGCTTGCTCTTCCTCGGCTTCATAGATGGACATCTGAAGCGTCCCTTGGGCGTCGGCTTCTACCGAATAAAAGCTGACATGGTCTTCTTCTTCATTGTATTCAAAGTGTTCTGGGTAGGATAGACGGATCCAACCGTCAATCTCGTATTCCTTCATGCTGTTTGCTCCTTCGTCTTCTTAAATGCTAGACCTGTCACCATCTTCGCTTGGAGCGCATATTTGAGGCGCTCGGTCACGTAAAGACGTTGACTGTTTTGGTCTTGGGCAATCATGTGCCCGAATAAGTTCAATCTTACGGTTTGATGTGATAAAAAATAGAGTCGGTCCGGGTCTAACGGTCGATATTCGCCTGAATCTTCGAGATGCTCAATCTCGAAGCGACGCAATACGTTGAGCGCGCAATATTGATCCGTCTTCCCGGTGCTCGTGTGCAACTCGACTCGAACAAGCTGAATATCGTATGGGCATAGGTTCATAAAAATTGGACCGATTCGTTCATGGATGAGCAACACTCCCATATCCGTCTCAATCAAATCGGGGAGTGCCTGCTTGTCTTGTGAGATGCTCAAGACGACATAAGGACGTTCAGTCGGTGCGAGCAATTCCCCTTTAAAAAAGCGGAATCGTTGGATGCCGGTCAATACACGGGCTCGCCAGGCACTGCCCCGAGCTTCCGCTTCAATCCGATATAGCCTTTCTCGACTCACGACTACTCCCCCTTCAATTGTTTGAGCGACGCGACGAATCGTTCCCACTCCTTGTCGTCACAGACGACCTTACTTTCAATTCCCCATTCTTCCTCGATCTTCAAACGTACTTCGTTCGTTTCGAGATGACGCGTGAGCTGAAGTGCCCCAATTTGAACGGATAGCGGTTCGACGATGAACTCATTCGTCGCCGGGCCGATCCATTTCAATCGTTCCGTTCGAAGAATCACCTGCCAGTCCGACTCGCGATTAATCGAGAACATCCATTGGCGAAGCTTCGTCTCGTGGTTGAGTTGTTTGGATTGTTTCATCATCCGAAACCCTTCGCTCATCATCTGTAAATAGGATTTACGCTCACTCATGCCCCATCCACTCCTCTCCTCTATTATCTTAGCAAGACGACCTAGCCGCAACAACCAATGTTTTTTCAAAAAAGGGTTTGCAAAGCTAAAATCCTGTGCTATTATATTACCGTAACGTTAAGCGTTTCGCGGGTGTAGTTTAATGGTAAAACCTCAGCCTTCCAAGCTGATGACGAGAGTTCGATTCTCTTCACCCGCTCCATTTTAAAATTTCATATGCGGGTGTAGTTTAATGGTAAAACCTCAGCCTTCCAAGCTGATGACGAGAGTTCGATTCTCTTCACCCGCTCCAATTACCGACATATACGCGAGAATTTGCTCGCACACATAACCGCACGGTGTCCCGTGCAACAAGCAGAACGTCATTCGACGTTCTGCTTTTTTTGTTTTTCAGCATAATAGCACCGAATTCAACAACGCTTAAATGACGTTAATTCGGGAAAAGGATGGAAGACAAGAAGGAGGGATTCCTGTGATTCAAGTACGTCTTCAACCGTTCACCGTATACGAGAGTGCTTTGATGCGCACGACTTCGACGTTAATTGAGACGAACGAAAGCTTGATTGTGATTGATCCGACCTGGTTGCCCGAAGAAATCGCCACGATTCGCCGGGACGTCGAATTACGACGCCGGGGGAAAAAGCTGTATGTCATCTATACGCATCAGCACTATGACCATATCATCGGGGCTTATGCGTTCCCCGATGCCACCGTCATCGCGTCTCAAGCGTTCGTCGAGACGGATGCGAGTTCTCAGCTCGATGAGATTCAATCGTTCTACGAACAGTATTACATCGATCGTCCCATCATCAAACCTGCTGTTGATATTATGATTTCGGAAGATGGTACCCTCGCCCTCGGCTCTACGCCCATCACGTTCTTATTGACGCCTGGTCACGAGTCGACCCACATGTCTTTAATCGTCGAGCCGTTACGTCTGCTCGTGTGTGGCGATTATGCCTCCAATATCGAGCCCCCGTTCATCGAACACGATGCCGAGGCGTATTTGACGTCGTTGCAGAAACTTCAAGCTGCCATTTACGAGTATGAGATTCGGTGGCTCATTCCTGGCCACGGCGACTTGTGTGACGACCGTAGCAAAATGATGGAGCGACTGAGCGCCGCCGAAGAATATATCCTCGCCTTGCCAGAAGAACGCGTCTGGTCTCCGCATTGGCCCGAACACGCTTTCTTCCAGCGCGTCCATGAACGTAATCGGAAGCACGTCGAGCAAAAAGCAAAAGATCGCGAGTCGCGGCAACAAGATTATTGACACAAAAAAAATCGCAACGTCTCCCCAAGACGTTGCGATTCCCCCCTATTATGTAGACCTATTTCTTTGTGACGCGTTCTGAACGGACCGTGAACATACGGTCAATCCCATAAATGGTCACGCCGGTGACAGCGAGCAATCCAATCATAGCTGATGAAAACATTGACCATACCCCCATTGTTCACAAATTCGTCATAATCACCCCGTGCCTTCATTATAGAAGAAAATAATTCAAAAAGAAAGCGTTTTCTTCAAAGTTTCTTCACAATTCTGTCACGCTTCTCTTTTTACTTTTGCTTGTCTAGCCTTGCGCAAATATGTGTAGGTTTTGTGGAATGTGGGAATACACTCTATAAGAATAAAAGAGACAGAAAGCTGTTCGTTGAGGAGGAAGAGGCATGATCAAGTATGGCACGTTGGTGCGGGTCGAAGGGAAATACGCCGTGTTACGTTGGAACAACGGCTCGAGCTTTATCCCAAGACGATTCTTGCCATCAGAAGCACGTGTTGGCGATACCATCATTCGAGATAACCACCATTACTATCTCGAAGAAGACATGACACCCAATTTCGATGCGCTGATTAAACAACATTATAAAAAGTAGACAAAGACAGACCGGTTTCTTTCCAGTCTGTCTTTGTCCGTTCATTTCGTTCGGTCATGCAGCCAGTCGAAATCGACCGGTCCGACTTGTTTGGCCGTGATGATGCCGTCTGGCCCAATTACGTAGGTGGTCGGGAGCGCGACGACACGATACGTCTTCTCCACCGTCCCCGTCTCGTCCAATAGGATCGGGAAACTGACCGGCACTTCCTGTAAAAACGCATCGACGTCTCGTTTACCGAGCCGCTCGTTTTTCGTCGCATTCACCCCGAGCACAGGGATGCCTGTATCTTCGCCGAATTCAATCAACTCTGGCAACTCTTCCCGACACGGTGGACACCACGTCGCCCAAAAGTTCAGGATGACTTGTTGCCCTTCATAGTCGGCGAGGGACACCGGCTGCCCTTCCGTCGTCTCGAGCTCGAACTGTGGCGCCCGCTGTCCGACTTCAAGACCGCCGAGCACGCCGTCGTCCGTGGCGACTTCGACCGTCGGCTCACTCGCTTGACTCGTCTTGTACTCGTCGTAACCTTTATAAGCCAATCCTCCGATGAGGCCGGCCATGATGAGACTGATTGCTAGTTTATGAAATCGCATGATTTACCCCTTGTTCTGTGGACTGTTCACTCCTAAACTTAACTTATCACATCATTCAAAGGAGAGTAACTATCTTGCAACTTCACAATGAGAAAGTTAGCCTCATCCTAAAAGCGCACGGCGCCGAAATGACAAGTTGGAAAGTCGAAGGAACGGAGCTCCTTTGGCAAGGCGACCCGACGTATTGGGGGCGGCAAGCCCCAATCCTATTCCCTTTCGTCGGAAGGCTGCTTGACGACCGCTACTTATATGAAGGACTGACATACACGATGAGCCAACACGGATTTGCACGAGACGAACTGTTCGAGGTCGCCGAGGCTTCGGACACACACGTCCGGTTCATTCTTCGTGATTCGATCGAGACCCGTAAACACTATCCGTTCTCATTCGAACTGAACGTCATCTATCGCTTGATCGGCGAAGAGTTGAATGTGACGTACCACGTCGTCAATCGGGATGATGTCGTACTCCCATTCAGCATCGGCGGACATCCGGCCTTCAACATTCCGTTTGCCGGGGGCACGTTCGAAGACTATACGATTGACTTTGGGGAGACACGAACACTCGACCGTCTCTTGCTCGAAGGACCTTACTTGACGGGTGCTTATCAACCGCTTGGGGAACGTCGTTATATCCCGTTGACGCATCATTTGTTCGACCAGGACGCCCTTATCTTTGAACAAATCGAATACGCGGCGCTCCGGCATCAGCCGAGCGGCCGGGCCATCGTCATGGAATCCCCCCAGTTCACCCACTTCGGCATCTGGTCACCTCCACATTCCGACGCCCCGTTCGCCTGTCTCGAGCCGTGGTTCGGACATGCCGACTATAAAGGGCACCGGAAAGACATCCTCCATAAGGAAGACATGCAACTGCTCGAACCAGGCGAGTCGTTCGAAGCGACTTACACCTTGTACATGGAATGAAAAACGTGCTGACCGCTATGGTCAGCACGTTTTGTTAAAAGCGACTGTCTTGCTCCGCCTCATACTCTGAAGGCGGTTTTTTCATGACGATGGCGAGGACGATATAAATCAGAAGACCTGGACCTCCAAATAGGGCGAGAACGACGAAGATGATTCGCATCAATGTCACATCGACACCTAAGTAGTTCCCGAGTCCCGAACAAACACCAGCAATCATTTGATTCGACGGATCTTTATACAGTTTTCGTTCCATCAAGACACCTTCTCCTCCAGTTTTTCGTTAACGCTGTGGTCGACGGAGCGTCGTTCTGCCACCTGTCGCCACTTCTCCACGACTGTCGAAATCGAGCGCATCGTTGATTGGGGTACTGCCTGATTTGACTTCAATCCGACGTCCGTACAAGCCTCGATTATCGAGCGAGGCGGCGATGATAGTCGCGACGTCCGTTTCAGAAATCGTTGCGTCACTCGCATCACTCAAATCTTCTGATGCCTCAATCGAGCCTTTCCCTGGACCATCTACGATTGTCACTGGGCAAATGATCGTGTAGTTCAAACCGCTATGTTCGATATACTCGTCAGCCGCATTGTTAGCAGACAAGAAGTTGAAATGTTCTTTTGGTGCAGCGTCTGGTTGATCGGCGCCGTAAGCGCTGAGCAAAACGACGTGGCGGACCCGTTCTTTTTTCGCAGCATCGATAGCTTTCATGGCGACGTTGCGGTCCAGCAGTTCGATTTCTTTGCTCGAACCTTCTGCCCCAGCCGTTGCTGCGATGATGACGGCATCCTGTCCGGAAGTCGCCTCGTGTATCCCTTTATCCAATTCTTTCTCGACGTCGACGGTGAGCACACGCGCACCCATTTTTTCATACTCTGCCTGTAGTTCAGGATAACGAATTAAAGCGGTCACTTGATGCGTTTTCGCTAAACTTTTCAATACACGTCTACCGATCTTTCCTGTTGCTCCAATGACTAAAACTTTCATTCAAATTTCCCTCCTCAAAAGAGTAGTTCATTTGATTAAATTTCCTCTTTCGGGATGGAATCAAACCCTTTTCGCAAAATTATCTAACAGTTCCCCACATCGTTAAGTCGAGGGCATCGCGAACGGCTTGAACACTCGCTTCGGTCGGTTGATAGTAATAGACGTTATCGATGTAGGCGTCTTCCCCTTCGATTTGAAGTTTGTCCACCTGTGGTTGTAGCACCATCGTCATTCCGATTGAAGCCATTTGCAACGGGTTCATCTCAAGCCCCATCTCGTCTTTCATAAAGCGATACGTTGCCGGGATTTTTGTCCAGCCTGTTGGACTGGCCAATTTATCGGCGACGGCTGACATGACCTCGGTCTGTCGATTCGATCGCGCCCCATCCGTATCTGTTTTCCGATGACGAGCATAGGCGAGCGCCATATCTCCGTCCATGGCGTACGAGACACCTTCCGTGTATTCATACGTCTGATTGAAGCCTTTCTCACTGAACGAGTGGGTCGCCGTCACGTTGACGCCGCCAACCAAATCAATCAGTTCCATGAACGTTTCGAACGTGATGACGACTTGACCGTCGACAGACGCTTCGGTCAATCCCTCTACCGCTCCAACGGTACAGTCAGCACCGCCATATGCGAAGGCATGGGTGATTTTATCGCCTTCTCGCTCTGGTTCACAAGGAATCGCCGTATACGTGTCACGTGGAATCGAGACGTTTTGGACAGTGCGGGAACGCGGCACGAATTCCATCAGCTGTAACGAGTCGGTCCGTGATCCTGATAACGATTCTCCGACCCGGGCATCACTGCCCATGACTAAAAACGTGACCGGACGTGTCGCCATATAGCCGGCCCCAATCATCAAGAGCAACAGGACGAGAAGCAATTTCCCTTTCCATTTGCGACGGCGTGGTTTTTCCTTCGGAGCGGCCGTCTCCCGTTTGGCGTGCGTCCGTTCCGGCTCTCGTGTTTTCTGTCTGGGCTCACGTCGTTCATCTCGGCGCGGCTTCGACTTACGCTTCTTACCGAAGGGAAGACTTAGTTTCGGTTTTTTGACGTTGAGCGATTTCTTCTTGCGTTCCGACGGCGTTTCCTCCGAACGATTTAAAAACGGATGCTCGCCCTGCCCTGTATCTGTCGGTCGATTCGAATCATTGTTAAACTTGTCTTCTACTTGCCCTTGGTGCTGGGGCGTCTCGTGTCGAGCCTCTTCATCTAGTCGAGCTTGTTCGTCTAGCCGGGCTTGTTCGGTTAATCGTTCGCGTTCAAGCTCCCGTTTCCGTCGTTCGACACGTGATAAGTGTTGATCGTCATTCATATGCTGTACCTCTAGTATGGTTAGATTTTTCTACATTATCATCGACAAACGCTATTCTGACAACGGTTAGCGCAAAAATCCGTCTTAAGCATGAGACGGAATGGTTGTTTTGAATCGAAACCGGGAAAGGAATAATAATTGGTGTCTGCCCATCTGTGGATGGATAGATTGTTCGACGTCCTCTCGAAAGGAGGGAGAGCTAATGCGTATCGGGAAGTTACGGATGTTGCTGGAACAATACGGTGAAGCCACGCTTCGCGATGTAATTGTCGAGATGTATCGCAACATCCCAAAAACCGTGATTGAAGAGAAAGACATCGACTTTATGGTCAGCCAGTTCACGCGCTATAAAGAACAAAAGTCGTCAGACGAACGTCATTCGCTCTCACAGACCATCATCCTCGCTGAGCGCTTTGTCGAATTGGCATATGACCATTTATATTTAGTACCCAATCAAGTGATGAGCGAACGGGATCAAAAAAACTGGTACATTCACGCTAAAAAGATTATTCGCGACCTCGTCCATTACGCTGACGATGAGCCCGAGGCTCGGACGATGTATGAAGAAATGTTTTTGTTGCTGTCGTCTTCAGCGGGAGAAGAACCTCTATTCACGACAAGTGACCCGTTTCGACTATTAAAATTGTCTCAAACCACGATGTTATCCCAACTGATTCAATATTATCAACTCGACGCCCCCGCCCCTGCCGTTTGGATCGATCGGTCTTTGTATACCGCGCTCCACGTCCCAAAAGATGTCGATTCCACCCGGGTCGATTTGCTCTCGACCCTCCTCGAGCAATCGTATAGTATAGCTGAATGGAACTTGCTCCACGAACGCCTCACCACGTTGTGCGACCGTACGTTAGCGAAAGCCCAGACAGACGATAATGCGCTCGCCGATTATCAAGCTTTAAAAATGCTCGAGCTAGAATTGCTCGTCGAACGCGGCTTGTTATCTGAGGCCGAACAAAAATTGTTCGCCGAATATATCCCGTTCTTCTCGCATCGTTCTGAACCGTTCAAAGTGTATGTCAATATGCTTGAAAGTCATGGACATACGAATGAAACGAAACGATTGCGTCGTCTCGCCAAAGAAAAGCGCATCCAGTTGTAACCTCATGCTGCATACGAAAAAAAGGGAGTCAATCGACATCGTCGGTTGACTCCAATACATGATATGAACGAGGGGTGTTCATCTGAAAAGGAGGGGAAGTTGGTGCAGAACTTCCTTCCTACACGTTTAGTATAAATCAGATTTGAAACCGCTTCCGTTTTAGATATTGCATTTTTGTGAACGTTTTCACGTTATTCGATGGCATTAATGATTCCAAGACCGATGACGGACAGTAACACGATCAGCACAAAAATAAAGACCATCTCATTCGGGGAGCGAAACCCCTCATATAGTTCTACCGCCTCGTCGACGATGACATTCTCGTGGATCACAATCGGTTCTTCTGTATCCGCTTGAGCCACGAGCGGCGTCCCCGCCAACAGCACTACTATCAACCACAAGCCTGTCAAATATCGCATAGTCGTCTCCTCGGTTCGTTTCTTTACATCAATTATAGCATGTCGATTTCAAAGTCATGACACGGTTTTCTTCGTTCCCCCCCAGTTAAATAATTCTCACACCCATTTCCGTTTAAAAGATCTGGTTTTGTTTTTTTCGATTCAGTTTGATACAAACCTATTTCTGAAGCCATTCTCCTGTTTTTTTTAAAACGGTACTCTCAGGAAAATGCCTTAAATTCATCCCTATTTTAACCAAATAATGTTCATCATTTTAATACGAGCATTTTAAAGTGGTAACGCTTACAATTTAAGGGTGTTCCAATAAATGTAGAAAGTAGGTTGCTTTCATGAAGCACACCTTTATCGTCAAAGAAAGCCGACAACTCAAGCCCCATGAACGGTCCATGCTCCACTCTCTCTATCCAGCAGGTCAACTTCCACATCTTTTCTGTCTGCCTGCCGACTGCTACCACTATACTGGATGGTTTCGTAACAAGCCAGTCGCCGCTGTCACAGTTGACTGCAAGGATTTCAAAACCTCGCATTTGATTCGCTTGAGCGACACCACTTGCAAAAATCGCATGATGTTAAGCGGTTTAATCGATCAGGTCTTGTTCCAACTTCGATTAGAGGTTCGTCACAACACAACGGTTTCGGTAACTCTCCCAACTGACGCACCAGGCAATTTGTTGAATGGTTTCAAGGACATTGGATTTCTTCCCCACCTCGAGGCGACGTCGTTTGAGTTCCCTTTCGTTCCGTACACAAAAACAACTTTTGACCAATGGCAATTTTGTATAGAGTATCCGGAGACGCATGGAGATTGGTTACGAAAACGAAATCAATATTTCTGGCTCTTGCCTGGAGCCGTGCCCCTTACGGCTCGGGCACTTGATATGCTCCATCGAAGGCAAACAATCTTTTATTCGTTAAAATGGAAAGGAACCGTGGTCGGTACGATGTACGGCGAGATTAAGCAAGGTCGATTGTACCTCCACGAGTTGCATATCGTTGGCCAAAAAGAATTTACTCAAGAAGGCATCTCATTTTTTCAGCAATCATACTATGATAAATTTAAAAAGACAGAATTGATGAGTGTCACTGCCACTTCGATGCAGACACACGTCCTACACGCTTTATACGAGCAAGGTGCGCGTCCAACGCCATCATCCACTTATACATTATTGAAGTACTTGACCCCAGCGCGAACGGATTAATAAAAAAACACGAAACGTCCGCGGTCCGTCAATCAGACTCGTTCGTTTCGTGTTTTTATTCGGCAGCGTTTGTCGAATCCATCGCGAGCGGTGGCATCTTTTCAAAGAGATCGGTCCGAAGACCCGTATCACGTCGGTCCAACGATTCAATCCGGTCGAACTGAATTTCACGATCCGTCACACTGAACCAGTACGTGATGTGGGGCTCGTCTGTAAACCGCAGGGCGTAGTTCGAACCGTTCAAGTGAAAGTCCACTTCTGTGGATAGAAGTTCAGATGGGCCAATTTTTTTATGGGTCGTCAAGCGTTCCAGAACGACTTGCTCTTCATTGATCCGATAGTCGACAAACGTCGCAAGTGAGAGTCCAAACACAAATGACACCAGCGCGAACGCGCTGACCAATCCAAGAGTGATCTTACCGTTCATTTCGCCGTCCCTCCCTCTTTTAGTATATCGGATTCCGACAAAACGTTGTGAAGTGACAATTTGTTCAAGTTTCGTCAAACTAGAGCGAGAGGAGGGAACAACCATGCACATTGACCATACCGGAATCGCCGTCCGTGACTTAGACGAGGCGATCACATTTTACACGACCGTTCTACAAGGAAAGTTGGTCGACCGTTATACGAACACAGCCATCGGCGTCGAGACGGAGATTGCCGTCATCCACGTGGGTGACGACGTAATTGAACTGTTATTGCCGACGAGTCCGACCAGCCCAATCGCTCGCTTCATGAAAGCGCGTGGTAAAGGTGTTCACCATGTCGCCTATCGCGTCGAGGATTTGGACGAGTCAATCGAGTCACTTAAACGTGATGGTGTAACTTTTTTAGAGGACACGTTGCGGACGACGGCCAAAGGCCGGCGCCTCATCTATATGGACCCCCGTCATTCCGGAGGCGTCATCGTCGAACTATGTGATTATCCAACAATAAAGCAGTGAGGGCTCCCCTCACTGCTTTTGTAATGCCTGTTCGATGATATCCCGGTTCTTCGTTTTCAATCGTTCGTTATGGGATGATACCATTGCGGTTTTCGTCGCGTCCGGATCGATGAACGTTTTCGCTCGGTTGACAGCGTTGGCCGCATCTTGGAAAGCACCCGCAATCAGATGGACTTTCCCTTCATGCGTCAAAATGTCGCCCGCTGCGTATAGACCTGGCACCGACGACTCACTGCTCGCATTGCCTTTCACGTAAAAATCGTTCACCATCTCGACTTGAAGCTCACATTCCCCGAGAAGCGCTGTATCCTGCTCATACCCATGATTGATGACGACCTCGTCCACTTCCACAACCTCGCGGGCGCCTGTTCCGCAATCGACGAGAGCGACGGCATGAATCGTCGTCCCGTCCCGGGAAATTAAATCCTCGATTTGCGTATGCAATCGACAGTCGACGCGTCCACAGAAGAGCTTATCGACTTGCGACTCGTGTCCTTTAAGCGCCTCTTTTCGATACGTCAAAATGACACGCTCGGCAATCGGTTCAAGCTCGTTGGCCCAATCAATCGCACTGTTGCCGCCACCCGAAATCAACACTGTCTTCCCTTTGAACGCCATGAGCGATTTGACCGTATAGTGTAAGTTGGAGACCTCAAAGCGCTCCGCTCCACTAATATCAATTTTCTGCGGTTGCAGGATACCACTTCCTGTCGCGACAATGACCGTTTTCGATCGATGTTGCCCGTGCGTCGTATCCAATACGAAATGGCCATCGTGATCTTTCGTCATCGATTCGACCTTTTCTCCGAGCACGACGGTCGGGTCGAACGTCAAGCCTTGTTCTACCAGTTGTTCGATGAGTCGAGCCCCGGTCGTCGGCGTGACACCCCCGACGTCCCAAATCATCTTCTCTGGATAGACATGGATTTTCCCGCCGAGATGCGGTTGAAACTCAATCAATTTCGTTTTCATCCCCCGCAATCCGCTGTAAAACGTCGCATATAGCCCGGCCGGTCCGCCTCCAATAATCGTTACGTCATATAGGTCCTGTTCGCTCATCGTCCTCACCCTTCCTCAAAACTCCTGCGCCATTGATTCTCATTCTCATTCACTATACCGCGAATTAGACCGCTCGACAATCTATTTTGACATCAAACAAACATTGACACGATGTGTCGCACTTGCTATAGTAAACTCGATATTGAGAATCATTATCACGGGCGTCATTTACGGAAAGGGGAATCCATCATGTCACGGATACATACGACGGATATCGAGGTCGGATATGGGGACAAGACGATTGTAAAACAATTGAGCTTGTCGATTCCCGACCATAAAATCACGACGATTATCGGACCGAACGGTTGTGGAAAATCGACGCTCTTAAAAGCGATGACACGGATTCTTTCTCCATCTGCTGGCGCTGTGCATTTAGACGGGGCCGACATCGCGAAATGTAATACGAAAGAGATTGCCCGTAAAATGGCCATCTTGCCGCAAACGCCGGAAGGCGCCGGCGGCTTGACGGTCGGCGAACTCGTCTCCTACGGTCGATTCCCTTATCAGTCCGGATTTGGACGCCTCTCGAAACATGACCAGGAAGTCATCGATTGGGCACTCGATGTGACCGGGACGCTCGCTTATAAAGACCGCAGCGTCGACGCCCTGTCTGGGGGACAACGTCAACGCGTGTGGATTGCGATGGCACTCGCCCAAGAGACCGATTTAATCTTCTTGGACGAACCGACGACTTACCTTGATTTGGCCCATCAGCTCGAAGTGCTCGAACTGCTCGAAACGCTCAATCGAGAGCAAGGGCGGACCATCGTCATGGTGCTCCACGATTTGAACCAGGCCGCTCGCTTTGCCGATCATATCGTTGCGATGAAAGACGGCGAGGTGCTCGCGACCGGTTCGGCTGAGGAAGTCATTTGTCCGCTCGTGCTCAGACAAGTGTTCCATATCGATGCCATCATCGGGCGTGACCCCCGGACCGAAAAACCGATGTGCCTCACTTACCATTTGATTAAAGATGAGCTAAAAGAAGCGCCCCCTGCCCAGCAGGCCGCCGCAACCTTGCTTGCCAATGCCCGTTAGGCTTTCTCGACGTCCCGCACATCGCGAGACGTTTTTTCGATTCCTGCACGTTAGTGAGGAGGAAGACACGGGTAATACATCGAAGGTATTGAAAAAGGAGGCACGTTATGGATTGGCTCGATGGATTATTTGTTCTCACCTCGGTCGCTTGGCTATATGAAATTTGGCGATACCGAAACCGGTCCGAACCTACCGATGGTGCCAGTGAGCACGCTAGTTTTTATATCGTCTCATTGATGATGGTTACCGTATTCGCTATCTCGATCGGACTTTCTGTTTGGACCGATACACGTCAGGCCACACTGCAACGCCTGCTCGGCCTGAGCGGGTTCATCGCCGGTGTCTCACTTCGCTATTGGGGCATCCGACAATTGCGCCATCAGTTCACCCGCCACGTCGTCGTCCGGCCCGCGGATGAGCTCGTCAGTTCGGGACCGTATCGTTATTTACGCCACCCCCTCTACACGGGGCTCTTATTTATCACGTTCGGATTTTCACTCTTTTTCGCACCTTGGACGATTGCTCTCGTCGGTACATGTTTGATGAGTCTCGCTCTCTTATGGCGCATCCATATCGAGGAGAAAATGTTGACATCTCACTTCGGTGTGACGTATCAGACGTGGGCCAAGTCACGTAAACGCTTGATCCCGTTCATTTATTAAGCAAAAAACATGCACGCTCGTCTTCATTGACGGGCGTGCATGTTTGGTTAAACGGAGAAACGTCCAAGTAGACGGACGATGATGAATCCAGCGAAGAACGAGAGGACACTGAGTATCCACATGATTGTCGTGTCCGGCAGACCTGGGAATACGACCGCAAGCGAGCCGATGACCAACCCGATGATGACCGAAAACGTCATGCCCGGAAAATGACCGAGCAAATAGCGAATCACTTTACTGCTGACGATAAAACCGACGGCCACTCCAAGACCGACGATGCCGATAATGAGCAGGTTCAAGTTCGACAACGCGCTGATGACGGTCGGATACACCCCGATCAAAAGCAATACGAATGAGCCACTGATTCCCGGCAACAACATCGCCATACTGCCGAGCCATCCTGAGAAGAACAAGAGAATCGTCGTCCCTGTCGAGAGTTCCGTGATGATCGCCGTATCTGCTGGTTTGATGATCGCCATGCTGGCCACAAGAATCGCCCCGATGACCATCGCGACGATATGTACCGGTCGCATGACGGCTCTCGTTCGAAATTCAAAGAAGAGCATCGGGATAATCCCGAGAATCAATCCGATGAAAAAGAACTGGGTCGGTTCATAATATTCGAGCAAGAGGAACTCAATCACGCGGCTGAGTCCTAAAATCGCCCCTGCCATCCCAATCCCGAGCGGAATCAAGAACAACAAGTGCTGTTTCCAATGCCGACTGAAGATACCGCTGATGGCTTCAATCAAACGGTCATAAATTCCTAAAATGACTGCAATCGTCCCGCCGCTGACGCCAGGAATCAAATCACTCGTTCCCATCGCGATGCCGCGCAACATATTCTTCCACTCCATACACAATCTCCTTTTTCTCTCTCAATGTGATCAAGCCTATAGTATAGCCGAGTCCCGATCGGTTTGCATCGGTTTCGTGACGTGTTCAGGCGTTCTCGCTTACCGTAAACGTCATATAATCGAACCGTCCCCCGGATATCTCAATCTCTTTCTCTTTCATAAAGCCGAGACGTTCATACAATCGACCTGCTGCCGGGTTCGTCTGATCGACGTTGAGCGTGACGCGAGGAATGTTCATGGCACGCGCATGAGCAATCGCCTGTTGAATCAAGCCCGTCCCAATCCCGCGTCCGCCGAACGTCGCGTCGACGGCGACCGAGTCGATATACAGGACGTCGCCTTCCGTTTCGACATCCAAATCGTCGGGCTGACCGTTTGTCCGGAGCCAAGCTTTAATCGGTTCGTCGAGCATTGCCGCCTGCTCGCCGTGATACGCAATCAGGATGCCTGCAATCGTCGCATCGGATTCGGCCACCCATATGTTCTCGTAGCTCAAGCGGTTGCCAGGCTGACCAATCCACATCGCGAGTCGATCGAGCACGTGCTCTTGATCGGATGTGCCGGTCAATGAATAGGCGATTTCATGAATCGCCGTATAGACGAGCGGTGCAATCTGCAACTGATCGTCCGGTGTCGCTTTTCGAATATTCATCATTATCGCCTCCACTCAACAGTCTAGCATAAAGCTGTCCACAAAGGGTTTGTCAGTTCGTGAAGTGTGGGATGATAGAAACAAAAGGGAGGAATGCATGATGAAAGCAATTTTGACTGGTATGAACGGGACCGTCGCCCCCGTCGTCGCCGAGACGTTAACGCGGCATGGCATCGAGCCCGTGGCCTGGGACCGAACGAAAGTATCGACCACAGATGAGGCCGAGATGCGACGTTTCATCGAATCGGTGCGTCCGAACTACTTTCTTCATATCGGGATGGGTGCCGTCGAATGGGCCGACACGCTAGCTCGGCTATGCGGAGAATATAAGATTCCATTTCTCTTCACGAGCACCGTCTCGGTGTTCTCTGACAACGTGACAGGGCCAATCACACCGGACATGCCTCCTGACGCGACCGATGAATACGGGGCTTATAAGCGGGCCTGCGAAGAGACGATTGCCCGGACCAATCCTGGTGCCCAAATCGTACGGCTCGGTTGGCAAATCGGGCATCGTGCCGGTTCGAATAACATGATGGATTATTTCGAGAACGAGATGAAACGACATGGCGTCATCGTCGCGAGCGCTCACTGGTACCCGTCTTGCTCGTTTTTGGAAGACACGGCCGATGCCTTGTTCGAGATTTTGACGAAGCGAGGGCCCGGGCTGTACCAATTGAACGGCAATTCGAGTCACTCTCTGTATGACATCGTGATGGCGCTCAAAGAGTCACATGATACATCGTGGCAAATCGAACAGACTGATGAACCGAAACGTGATAATCGAATGGTCGATACGAATATCACGATTCAACCGATTACCAAACGGCTAGCGTTACACACGAAATGAGTCGCCCGCGGGCGACTCATTTATTAGTTCTTTCGAATCTGATTCAGCACGAAACGGCTCTTCGGTAAACTCGGCAAATCGACAAAGCTATAACTGAGGTCTTGCGGCGGCACCTCGTAACGGTAACGTGTTAGGAACACGTCGATCGTCTCACGCATGATTGCAATCGTCACATGCTCTCCCGCACAGCGGTGTCCGAAATCGACATCCCCGCCGCCTTGCGGAATGAACGTGAACGGACTTTCCGTCCAGTCTTTGAACCGATCGGGGTTGAATGTATCCGGTTCCGTCCACAAGGAAGGGTCATGATTCGTCCCATATAAATCGAGCAAGACGAGCGTCCCTTCTTCGAACGTAAATTCGTTCCACGCGAAATCTTGCTTGACCCTCGCAGCGGTCACGGGGAAAAATGGATAAAAGCGTCTCACTTCTTGAACGAACCATGTCGGTTCGGTCTCACCACGCGCCAATCGGTCCCGCGCTTCCGGAAATTGGTGGAGCGCCAATACAGTGAACAACACATAAATCGAGACAGCCACGGTCGGGCGCAATATATTGATTACTTCGACAGCAACGACGTCGGCCGGAAGCAGATGACCCGCTTCATCCCGATGCCAAGAAAATTCATATAACGCCGTTTGTTCGTTTGGGAGAAGCCGGTTCGTCCGCACTTCTTCGACCATGCCACGCACCCACGCCTCGGCCGAGGAGCGGGCCGCTCGCCCCCGAACATGTTTTGGTCCGAGGGCAGTCCCAGATTCAAATAACAATTTCATCTCGTCCGTCCGACGCGCTACTTCGCTTTCATGGAGCGGGACCCCGGCCCATTCACAGACGGCCCGCATGAGAACTTCTTGCGCCGTGTCATAGAGCACCGTCTCGTCAGCTGCCGCGTCGAGCGCCCGTTCCCACTCCCGGCTGACCAGCTTCGTTAACCGCTTGATATTTTGTGGGAACATGAGCGCCATGAACATCTGTTTGCGATGTGTATGGGCCGAGCCGTCTAACGTCTGCACACCATCCTCACCGAATAGTGTTTTCAGCAACCGTTTCGGTGCCGCATCTTTGCGCACGAACTTGTCCGCGTCATAAAACAAGGCTGCCGCCTCGCCGCCTCCGAGACAGATGACGCGTTCGCCGAGCAAGCGTGTTTCAAACAGAGTGGATTGAAAGCTCTTCCGACGGTTCGGGACGTATAAGTATCCTTCCCGCAGAAACGCCAGACTATGGTCTAGCCCTTCCTCTTTCGGAATCGGTCGTGTCATCGTCATCATCCTCTCCATCTTTTCTATAAAGGATGTTCCCCTGTTCCTAGCGAACAAACCTATAGGGAAAGGAGGAAATGAAATGCTATCTTTCATCTTGACGTTCCGGCGCATGTTCCGTGGGATTTGGCGTGGCTTGAAGGATGCGGAGTTTCAAGTCTTGTTCAGTCTCGCCTTCCTGACCATCCTCTCCGGGACACTGTTCTACTCACGCTTCGAAGACATGCGTTGGCTCGATGCCCTGTATTTCAGTGTCGTCACACTCACGACAATTGGCTATGGGGATTTTGTCCCGACGACCGATATCGGCAAAGTGTTCACGATCGGCTATGTCATCACGGGTGTCGGCATCATGGTCGGTTTCATCACGAAAGTGTTCGACCATCTTCAACAAGCACGGCTCGAAGAGGTTCGCAAACGCAATACGCCACCGTCCCCGTAAGGATGGTGGCGTATTGGTTTAAGAAGCTTTTCGATTTCGATTTTCGAGTTCGAGCTGTTGATTGAATCGCTTCGTCTCGGCAATGACGACACCCGACAAGAACAGTAAGCCAATCAAGTTCGGGATGGCCATCAAGCCGTTGAACACGTCCGAGAGCGCCCAAACCAAATTGAGGTTCGTCGTCATCGCACCGAGACCGGCGACGAGAACGAACGCAATCCGATAAGGAAGAATCGATTTTTGACCGAACAAGTAATGAATCGACCGTTCCCCGTAGTATGACCAGCCGAGCACCGTCGAATAGGCGAACATGACGAGTCCGATCGTCACGATATAACCGCCGGCCGGTCCAAGGAATTGCTCGAACGTCGCCGTCGTCAATTCGACACCCTCGAGGCCCGATCCGATTTGACCGCCCATGACGAGCGTGATTCCCGTGACAGAACAGACGATGAGCGTATCGAGAAACACTTGCGTCATCGAGACGAGCGCCTGACGTCCCGGCATATCCGTTTTAGCAGCCGCTGCGGCAATCGGCGCCGAACCGAGACCTGCCTCGTTCGAGAAGACGCCGCGCGCCACACCGTAACGAATGGCGGCCCCGATGGCTCCGCCACCGATCGCTTCGGCACTGAACGTGCTGCTGAAGATGAGGGCGATGGCATCCGGAATGAGCGTATAGTTCATCACCATAATCAACAATCCGCTGCCGAGATAAAAGACGATCATGACTGGTACGAAGTAACTGACGACGCGACCGATTGATTTGACACCGCCCAAGATGACCGCACCTGTGAAAATCATAATCAAGATACCGGAGACATACAACGGCACGTCAAAGGTCGTCTTGAGCGCCATCGCGACCGAGTTCGTCTGCACCCCGTTTCCAATCCCAAATGCCGCGAGCGAGGCGAATCCTGCGAATGCGACGGCGAGCCAACGTTGCTTCAAGCCACGTTCTAAGTAATACATCGGCCCCCCAGCCATTTGTCCGCGTTCATCGGTCACCCGATATTTAACGGCGAGCACAGCTTCGGCGTATTTCGTCGCCATACCGAAAAATCCGGATACCCACATCCAGACGATCGCCCCCGGTCCACCGAGCACGACCGCGGTCGCAACCCCGACGATATTCCCCGTACCGACGGTTGCTGCGAGCGCCGTCATGAGCGCTTGGAAGTGACTGATATCCCCTTTCGATGTTTTGTCTTGATTTTTAGAAAACGCGAGCTTCAATGCGTACGGCAACTTCGTGACTTGAAGTCCCCCGAGCCGTACCGTCAAGTAGATGCCTGTCCCCACAAGCAAAATCAATAACGGTGGTCCCCACACAAAGTTCGAAATCGTACCGATGAGTTCACTGAACGATTGACTCATATTGAATTCCCCTTCCCCTTATGTAATCGTACCCCTCTATTTTTTCAGAATACTTAGAAGATTGTCAAAAGTATTGTAATAAAACAACGATTTGATTTTTAAGCTGTATCTAAAACAGCGAGCCGCCGGTTAGACGTCTCGCTGAGAAGGGGGTTTTTCACGTTGTAAAGGGGCGCGCCAATCAAATTCATCCGGCACGTAGTCGAGTCCGCCTGAATGAAACGGTTGGCACCGCATTAAGCGGCGAGTCGTCAAATACCCACCTTTAAGGGCACCATGCTTTTCAATCGCCTCGATTCCATAGTGCGAACACGTCGGATAAAAACGGCAAGTCGGCGGTTTCAACGGCGAGATGAACCGTTGATACCCTTGAATCCCCCGCACTAACACTCGTTTCACTCTCATCGCCTCCAGTTTGATTACTGCCATAATAGCTTGCCCGGGCCAGCTTGTCATCTATGGTGCATGCGACAATCAAATGACAAATCGCTCATCTTTTTTTCCTTTGTTTTACAATTTGAGCACGATGGGCGCTATTTGTTGCGTCATTTGTTATGATAAGCAACATGTATACGACCGAATCTATATGAAGAGGTGACGAGAATGAATATTTTAATGGTAGGTGCAGGATCGATGAGTGAGTCACTCGTACGCGGATGGCTTGCCTCAGGTGTGTCGCCTGAACAAATCACGATGACGAACCGGAGTGATCGGACACGTTTGACAGCGTTACAGGCCGAGCTCGGCGTGCAAATCGTCGACGAAGAGGATGTCAACGCGTATGACATCGTCGTCCTCGCGATGCAACCGGACGGGGTCATTCCTTACGTGCAATCTAAAACGTGGAGCACACCGCTCCTCGTCTCCGTAGCAGCTCATATCGAACCGAGCGAGATTGAAGAGGCGTCAGGTCTCCCTGCCGTCTGCGCGATGCCGAATACCCCAGTCGCTTATCGGAGCGGCATGACCGGACTCTGGTTCGGCCCAGAGACCGATGATACGGTCCGCGAAACCGCGACGGCGCTGTTTGAACGCGTCGGACGGACGGCCGTGACGGATGCGAAGACGATGTCCGCCTTCATGGCTGCCGCTGGATGCAGTCCCGCTTTCTTTTATGAAATCGTCGGTTCGATGACGCCCGTCTTGACCGATGCCGGTTTCGATGAAGCGACGGCGCGCCAAATCGTCGCCCAGGCGATGAAAGGATCGGCTGAACTGTTGCTTCACGAGACACGCCCGACGAACGACTTGATTGCGGACGTGGCCGCGCCAGACGGTCCGACCGACCGCGGTGTCGGTGTGCTTCGCTCGCGCGATTTAGCAGACGTCATGGCTTCTGCCCTTCGCGAAAGTGCGAGAGAAGAAGTCGAACAACCGAAGAATTGAAAAAATCCGAGAAACGCATCGCGTCTCTCGGATTTTTTATTGGACGATATGTAAAATCGAGACGATGACCGCGACCATCAAGATTCCCGGCAATAAGTTCGCGACGCGAATCCGCGTGATGCCGACCAAATTTAAACCGATTGCGACGATCATGACACCACCGGTCGCCGTCATCTCTAAAATAAAGTCATCCATGAGCGACTCCGGGATGAACTTCATGATTTGAATAGCGAGCAAGGCGATTGCCCCTTGGTATAAGAGAACCGGGACAGCCGAGAACATGACCCCGATGCCGAGCGTCGAGCTGAGGACGAGTGCCGTGAAACCGTCAATCAATCCTTTCGTATAGAGGACGTCATGATCCCCGCGTAATCCGCTGTCGAGCGCGCCGATGACGGCCATCGCCCCAATGACGAAGATGAGCGTCGCCGTGATGAAGCCCTCGGCGATACTTGACTTGCTCTTGCCCCCGAGGCGGCGTTCCAATTGATAGCCGACCTCGTTCAACTTCTCATCGAGCTTCCACCATTCGCCGAGTGCGGCCCCGATGACGAGACTGCCGATGACGATTAAAAAGTTCTCACTTTTCATCCCCATTTGAACGCCAAGCAAGACGACGGCGAGACCGATGGCTGCGGTGACCGTCTCTTTCATTCGTTCGGGGATGCGGTGAAACAAGAGTCCAAGTAATGTGCCAATCACGATCAACGCCGCGTTGACGATTGTTCCGGTTAAGACCATCGTATAATTCCCCGTTTCTGTATGTATTGAGAGGAATATACCAACTGTTTATGTAGGCTGTCAATTGAAAGAAAAACAAAAAAAAGCCACTTCTCGCAAGAAGTGGCGTCGCGGAAACCCACGTTCCTATGGGTTTCGCATCGGGTTTGGCACCCAAGTGATTCTGACTGGGCTCGAACCAGCGACCTCTACCCTGTCAAGGTAGCGCTCTCCCAGCTGAGCTACAGAATCAGGTCGTGTCCTCTCTTAAGGACACTATTAATATATCAAGAAACTAATGCCTTGGCAACTGTTTTTTAAAACTTTTTTTTACTTTTTTTAACGCGTCATTTCTTCCCGTTTCATATGGCGGCACAACCGTTCTAAATCACCGGCATATACCGAGACGAGCATGCCTTGATATTCGGTATCCCGATCCCAATGCAGTCCGTTCGCTTTCGCGACCCGTTGCGATGGGACGTTATCCGGATGAATCAAGGAAATGATCTCTTTCTCACCTTCTTCGAACGCATGACGCATGAGACGAGCCGCTGCCTCGCGTCCGTAGCCCATATGCCAATGCTTCGGCGCCAACCAATATCCGACTTCAAGTTCAATCGTGCCGTCGAGTTCATGGAGCAACGTGCCGGCATGACCGATTGGCTCGTCATTTTCATGCGACATCAATTTGAGCAACCCGGTTTGACGACCCGTCTGATAGCGGGCCAACTGGCGCTCGAACCATTCGATCGTCTGTTCATCCGTATATGGCTTTCCATCCGGGCTAATGAAACGCATCACGCGCGGATCTTGGAGTAGCGATTTCACGAAATAAAAATCAGCAATCGTGTAAGGTTCGAGTCGTAGACGCTCGGATTGCAGTTTGATATGACTCATCGTCCCCGCCCCTTTCGTTCACAGTCTGAACTATTCAATTCCCGTTTTTATTCGAAGCTAATCCTGATCACGCGACAACTTTTAATCCGATGACACTCCCGATAATAAGCAATAAGAAGAAGATACGCCACCGGTCCCGCGATTCGTTCAAATACAGCATGCCGAGCACGACGCCGCCGGCCGCCCCAATCCCGACCCAAATCGAATATGCCAGCCCGAGCGGGAGCGTCTCGAGAGAGCGCGACAACAAATAAAAACTTAAGGCAAACGTTCCGACGGACAAGATCGACCATTTAACAATCTGATAGCCTTTCGATTTTCCCATCCAAAAGACCGCCATCATCTCGGCAAGACCCGCGCCAATCAAAAATACCCAACTCATGCCGATTCTCCTCCTGTCACTTGTTTCAGTCCAATCACACCGATGAGGAGCGTCGCGATAAAGACGAGCTTCATGCCGGTCAGCGCCTCATCGAACAAGACTGCACCGACGATGACCGTTCCGACGGCCCCGATGCCGGTGAACACTGCATAACCGGTCCCGGCCGGTAACGTCCGGAACGACATCGCCAACAACCCAAAGCTCACAACTAATAAGAGAACGGTCACCACGCTCGGACCGAGCACCGTGAAGCCGTTCGACAGTTTCATCGTCGTGGCCCAGACGATTTCAAGCAGGCCGGCTAGAATGAGCCAAACCCAGGCCATTTGATCTTGTTTCATGTCCATCCGACTCCTTTCTTATAGATGGTGAATGCGGCCTGTTGCCGCTTGACGCGATTCGTCTCGAGCGTGAAGAGTGAGATGAGCGCGCCGTCGAGAAAACAATAGTAGGCATCGTAAACGTCCTCGAGCGACTGTTCGGGTAACGCCCCTTGCTCCATCGCCAATCGAAACTGTTCTTTCTCAAACGCTTGCAAGTCCGTCTCGACCGACCCGAGCGTCGTCTCGATGAACAATCGCAATTCAGGCGGCGGGACGAGCAACATCCGCTTCGTCAGCATCCATGTCTCCTCTTCTTCAAAGAAGCGAATCAACGTCTCGACGATGGCCTCGATCCGTTCGAGCGGTGCCGCGCCCTCAGTGGCGTCCCGCGCTTCTCGCCAGACGCGATCGTAACGATCTGCCATGTCCTCGACGACTTGTTTGAACAATTGCTCTTTTCCTTCGATATGGGCGTATAGCGACGCTTTCTTAATGCCAACATCCTCGGCGAGTGCCGCTAATGATAGTCCTTCATACCCTTCAAGCGCAAAGCGCCGCCGTGCCGCCAGCTCGATTCGTTGTTTCGTATTCATCCGTCATCGACCCCTTTCTTCATTATCACTTTACCTAACGAACGGTAGGTAGTCAAGTGTCGCGATTGCATTTCTCGTCCACACCCGGCAAACTAAAACCAGTTGACTGCGAAAGGAGCGCTTTATATGCTCGACCAATTCAGCTTCACCTTACCGACCGAGGCCATACGTGGCCGGAAGCGGATTGTCCGTGTCTATCGTCCCGACTTCGTGTCGGCTGACGAACGAATCCCGGTCCTCTATATGCACGACGGTCAAAACGTGTTCGACGGCAAGACCGCCACGATCGGCGAAGGTTGGTCAATCGACCGCCACATCGAGGACTTGCAATTGCCGCTCATGGTCGTCGCCATCGCGAGTGCCCCGGACTGGCTCGACCGCTACGATGAGTATTCGTTTTATGAGGATGAGATGCTATATCGCCGAATCGGGCCGGAACTCGCCAAGACACGGCCCACGCTCGGCGGGAGAGGTCGGGCTTACGCCGACTGGCTCATGAAAGAGTTGAAGCCGTGGATTGATGAACGCTACGCGACCGACCCGGACGACGTCGGCGTGATGGGCAGCTCGATGGGCGGGGTCATCTCGCTCTATATGATGACGGCCTATCCGTCCATCCGGCGCGTCGGCTCGCTCTCGACAGCCGCTTGGGCCAATCTCGACTCCCTCATTCGGGATGTGAAGCAGGCCGATGTGACGGCGCGTCTCTATATGGACATCGGGACGAACGAGACGAGCGGACCGATCACGCCCGAGGATTACCTCTATACGAACGCGAAACTCGTCGAGACGGTCGCACGAACAGGGATCGCCTTCCGCTATGAAGTCGAGCCCGGTGCCGTCCATAATGAAATCGCGTGGCGGCGTCGGCTACCGAACGCCCTCGCCTTCCTCTATGAATTGACATAAAAAAGAGACGAATTCCACGAAGGGATTCGTCTCTTGCTTGATTAAATGACCCAGTTGCCGTCACGCATGATAGCTTCGCGTGAACCGTCTTCGAGTTCGCCGTCGATGTTCATCTCGGCCGAGCCGATCATGAAGTCGACGTGTGTCATCGAGTCGTTCGCACCGTTCTCGGCGAGCTCTTCAGCTGACATTTGCGGTCCGCCTTCGAGACATGTCGAGTAGGCGCGTCCGAGCGCCAAGTGGCATGATGCGTTCTCGTCGAACAACGTGTTATAGAAAAGGAGACCCGAGTTCGAGATTGGTGAGTCGTCCGGCACGAGCGCAACTTCTCCGATACGACGCGCCCCTTCATCGAGGTTCAACAACTCATCGAGTGCCTGTTGGCCTTGTTTCGCTTCCGCCTTCACGACTTTCCCGCCTTCGAACCAAAGCGTGAACCCATCAATCAAGTTGCCGCTGTAGCTGAGCGGTTTCGTGCTCGAGACGTGTCCTTCGACCGAATCTTTATCAGCGAGCGTGAACACTTCTTCGGTCGGCATGTTGGCGATGAAATCGACGCCGTCGATGTTCGGACCGCCGCCGCCAAGGAAGACGTGCTTCTTCGGCAAGCCGATCGTCAATTCCGTGCCCGGTGCCTTGTAGTGGAGCTTCGCATACTTCTTATTCGTGAGTAATGTCGCTCGTTCACGGAGCGATGTGTCGTGCGTATCCCACGCCGCAACGACATCCGCTTGGTCCATTCGCGTCGCTTCGAAAATCGCTTTCCAAAGGGCCGGTACAGCGTCTTCACGGTCTGGGAAGACTTTCTTCGCCCACGCTTCCGAAGCGCCAGCGACGATTGACCAGCTGACGTTGTCGCTCATGACGTATTTACGCCATTTGGCAAGTGCCACGCCGGCAGCACGATTCGAGTCCGCGATGCGTGATGACTCAACGCCGTTCAGTGCGTCCGGGTCGTCGCTGACGATTGATAGGAAGGCTGTCTTCTCTTCGGCCAATTGTTCAAAGCGTGCCTTGAGCCATTCCGGGTATTCTTTGAAGGCATCCGCCGGGGCGTTGAAGTAACGGACTTTCGTCGTCTCTTCGTCGCTCCAGTTGACATACACTTGTTTCGCGCCAGCCGCGTAAGCTGCTTTCACGATTTGACGGACGAGCGGTGCTTGGCTAATATCAGCTCGGACTTCGAGCTGTTGGCCCGGCTGAATGTTGACGCCTTTTTTGACGGCAAGCTCAGCGTAGCGGGCAAATTCTGCCTCGGTCGGCATGGTTACAGTAGACATATGTACAGTTCCTCCTTTTTCACTTATTTCTATTTTCTTAAATTTTCGGAAAAGTTGCAACCAAATCGCAAAAACGGGCATATTAGTAGATGAAGACAGAAGGAGGAATATACATGTCAGATTGGAAAACGACGTACACACACTTTTTAACAAGCGCGACCGAGGACTATACCAACAAAGAAAAATTGGGTGACCTCTTGGTCCAAGGTGAACTCGCTCTCGCTAAAGTGACAGTCGATGTCGCGTCAAGCGAGATTAGCAATATCGAACGGGAAGAAGAACTGACGCTCTACTTCCAAATGAAACAGTTGCTCAATATGTTGCGCGCCCTCTATAACGACCAGTTCGAGATGCAGCCAGACAAACAGCATGCCCTCGTTGCCGCCGTCCTCTACTTCGTATCCCCATTCGATGCGATTCCGGATGACGCTCCGCTCGGCTTATTCGATGACGCTCAAGTCATCGATTACGTTCATGAACAGCTCGCAAGTGATATCGACCGCTTCCATAATGAATTGTAATCATTCGACGCTTGAAATTCCGACATCGTCGGAGTACGCTTGAATGAGTTTATTTCAAAGGGGGCGTATGGCGCCTAGCCATTATCTATGTACGCAAAAACTAGAAAACGGATCGCCGTCGAGACGACCTTGTTCATCATCGCCGGAACGATTCTACAATCGATTTTTGTCGGTCTATTGCTCAAACCAAACGAAATCGGGTCCGGGGGTATCGTCGGGATCACGTTGATCGTCAATGAATTGTTCAACACGCCGATTGGATTCACGCAACTCGTCTTGAATATCCCGCTCTTCATCGTCGGGATTAAATATCTGGGGAAACGGTTCATTCTCATGACCGGCCTCGTCGTCGTCTTATCATCCATCTTGATTGACACGTTGCCCGTGCTCATCCCGCCGACACCGCTCGATGACCCGCTCGTCGCCTCGGTGTTCAGTGGGATTGTTTCCGGCCTCGGGCTCGCCCTGCTGTTGTTCGCAGGCGCTTCGACCGGAGGACTCGACATTCTCGGGAAAGTCATTTATACGAACAACCGGAACTTATCACTCCCGAAAATCTTTTTGACACAAGATATCATCGTCTATATCCTCGTGTTCATCACGTTCGACATTAAAGCGGTCATGTATGCGCTCGTTCTCAGTTTCGTCCGGTCGCGGACGTTGTTGACGATTCATCGGTTCTTCTCGGCGCAGAAGCAGTGTTTCATCATCTGTAAGAAAGCCGATGAAATCAACCTCGTCATCAAGCAGAACTTGAAACGCGGCGTCACGATTATGGACGCGACCGGCGGTTACTCGAACGACTCGAAGAAGATGTTGTATGTCGTCGTCCAGAACAACGAAATTCCAAAACTGCGTCAAATCGTCTCCGAGATTGATTCAGAAGCGTTCGTCACCGTCTCCGAAATCGATTCGGTCGTCGGTAACTTCAAAGAACATTCGTATACACTTTAATCGACAGCGAGTTGCTGTCGATTTTTTTGTGTAACAAACGCATGAACAATCCGATAATAATGGTGAGCCTCTTAGACATATACAGAAGGAGGTGCATGAGTTGACCAACCACTCGTTGCGCCAAACAGTCCCCGCTTTGCTCGTCGGGACCTTTTTTCTCGGACTTTTATTGATTCTGTTCACCCCTTACGCCTTGAGGGAGACGAGTTTGTTCGTCTATTTCACGGCGGTCACTCTCGTCGCGACCGTCTTCAGCGCGACGGCCGTGTTTCAAAATCGTGGGATGCGACGCTACATACATTTACTGATTAGCGCCGGCAATGTCTGCTTCATCGCTTATTTGGTCGGACACCATTTTGGCACATCGACAGCAATCAACCATATGCCGTTCATTCAGAACTTTTTTTATTTGATTATGTCGCTGATTGTCATCACGCAATCGATTGAAATTCGGACATTGAAACTGCGAACATTCGACATTTTCGCCTTGTTCAGTTTCGTGTTGATCGGGGCGTTGCATCTGTTCATTTATTCGAACGACGGTGGGCGTTATGCGGCTCACTTGAACGGGTTTGAAGAACAGATGGTGTTGATTAGTCTCTACATGATGCTCGGCTTCCTGTACTTGAATCGCATCACCTCGGTCGGCCAAACGTTCCGTGTGCTCTTGTTGATCGGCATTCTCGGCTTCACGACCGCCTCGATTTTGAACCAATTGCTCATCTTCAACGGCATCGGCCATGAGTTGGTGCACCTGCTTCAAGTGAGTAGCATCTTTATCATTTCAATCAGCTACGTGTTCGATGAATCGAGAGAAGATGCCCTCGTCTATGACTCCGTGTTCGACTACGTCGTCTATAGCGCGATCGTCATGCTATTCATGCTCGCCTCGGATCGGCTGCTCGGCACATCTGTGCTCGACTCGATGACGGCGAACGCCGTCTTGTTGCTGCTCATCCGTCAGTTCGTCGTCGCCAAACAAAACGCATTGATCAGTCACCGTTTACATACCGTCAATACCGACCTCGAAGTCGCGGTGACGACGAAGGCGCATGAACTCGAGGTCCGCGAACAACAGTATCGCTCGCTATTCGCCTATCATGCCGAACCGATTTTCTTGTTCGACCTCCATGGCGAAGTATTGTCTGTGAACGAGGCCGGCAGCTCGGTGCTTGGTCATGATACGGAAACGTTGATTGGCTCCAACATTTTAGACATTATCGAACAAAAAGACCGGTCCGCCTATGCGACCGTGTTGCACGATTTAACGAACGGTCGCCCCCGGACGCTCGACGTCGATGTCGTCACCGAAGACGGGGCGAAACGGGTGTGGCAGTTGATGAACATTCCGATGATTATCGACGGCGAAGTCGAAGGCATCTATGCGATCGTCAAGGACATCACGCAAATGATCGTCCAACAAGAACAGATTTATTATCAAGCGAACCATGACAGTCTGACCGGGCTTCATAACCGCTACGCCCTGCAAGAACAGATTGAACGGCTGATCGCGGAAGGACGTCCGTTCTCGCTCATGTTCTCCGACCTCGACGGTTTTAAAGAAATTAACGACCAGTTCGGCCATCATATGGGTGACGAGTTGTTGCAACATATCGGTAAACGTCTGCGGGGCGCCTTGTTGCCGAACGAGTATGCGGGCCGGCTCGGTGGTGACGAATTCATCGTTGTCGCCGAGCATGACGACGATGAGATGCTCGTCGAACGGTTACGGCGCTCCGTCTATCGTCCGCCGTACTTCATGGGCGGGACGCTCGTCGAGATTCACGCGTCCATCGGTATCGTCCGCTATCCTGAACACGGTTCGACGCTCAAGCATTTGCTGTCGAACGCCGACCTTGCCATGTATAAGGCGAAGGACAAAGGACGCAACGAGACCGTTTTGTTCGCTCCTGAATTACGGGCCCACAAAGAAGAGCGCAAACTGTTGATGGAAGGGCTTGATACCGCCCTCGAGAAAGGCGAGATCTCGCTTTATCTTCAGCCTCAAGTTGACGCTTCGACGAAAGCCATCATCGGGGCGGAGGCGCTCATGCGTTGGCAACGAGACGGGGTCTTCATCCCGCCAAGCCAGTTCATCCCGATTGCCGAAGAGACGGGGCATATCCATGATCTCGGCCGCTGGATGATTCATGAGACATTCCAATTGATGTACGCATTCGAGCAAGGCGATATCGATTTACCAAAACTATCGGTCAACCTATCCGTCCGCCAACTGTTCGATGAGCACTTAATCGAATATTTGACGACGTTATTCGAACGGTTCCCGATTGAACCTGGCCGACTTAACTTCGAGTTGACCGAGACGGTCGCGGCCCATCAATCCGACCGCGTGTTGACACGGATTCTCGAGTTGAAGGCGCTTGGCATCAAACTGTCGATCGACGATTTCGGTACCGGCTACAGCTCGCTCGCCTACCTCGTCCGCTATCCAATCGATGAGCTGAAAATTCCGCGCGAGTTCACGATGCAACTCGAAGAAAACCGGGAGTATCAGACCGTCACCGCGACCATCGTCGCGATGGCCCGGCAACTAGGGATGGCACTCGTCGCTGAAGGTGTCGAGACCGAGTATCAAGAGAATTTCTTACGGAAAATCGGCTGTGATTCGATGCAAGGCTATCGCTATGCGAAACCGATGCCACTCGATGAGTTTGTTATTTACTATATGAAGCAGACGATGTAACGAACATGCCCCGAACCGGTATCCGGTTCGGGGCATTTGCTCATTTCATCTCATAAATCTTCACTTCGCCCGGCTTCAAATCGACCCACAGGTCCCAATTCTCATCGAACGAATGCTCGGCGTACGGCCATGACGTCGGTGAGTACACCATCTCGGCGAAACGGCTCGCGTTCCAGTTGCGGCGTCGCACCCCGTCGAGCGGGACTTTCCCTTGCAACGGTTGGTGCATATCCGTATTGGCCACGACGAGAAGCGTCTCGTTCGTATCCGGACGCAACCAAGCGAGGCCGATGAACGGCGCATCCATATGTGCCATGGCGAGTGGTTCGAAATGACTCGGGTTGACGAGGACGTCCAACCAACGACGACGCACCTCGGCCACTTGATGCATCAGTTCGATCATCTCGTCTCGCTCCGGATGATCCCAATGGAACTGGTACGCATCGAAGAAAGCAAGCTTTCCAAAGTATGGATCGGTCGGGAAGAGTTGATACGCTTCTTCCGGTCGGCAGTCGAGCCCGGTGTTCATCGGCTGTGTCTCATACAGTTCGAGTCCAGAGTTCGTCATCGGGACGCCGTTCGGTACGAAGCCGTTCAAGACGGTGAGCAAGCGACTCGCCTGCCGTCCCCCATCTCGTGTCGCGATACGGCGTGTGTCTGCCGTTTCTCCGGCCGCAAACACCGGTAACGGTAAGAAGCGCGAGTCGTATACGAATTGGTGCGTCTCATGTGTATCAAAGCGTGGCTCTTTATAGAACCCGTACCCGATAATCATGTTATAGCCCGCTTCTTTCGCCGCCCACGCACCGATTTCAATCAATTCTTCAGCGATGAAGCTGAAGTTGGCGTCGAGTTCACGCGGTTGCTGTAGAATCCGTTGCGCCAAATCGACCGGCAAGGCGTGCCCCATGTCGATGCGAGCTCCATCAATCCCATATTCACGCTGATAGTGCGGAATGATATCGGCAAGCATCGCCCAGAGCGGCTCGTTGATTTGATCGCCTCGGAATTGATTCGATTTGATCGAGTCGAACAAGATATAAGGTGCCAAGTTCGCTTCGCTCACGTAAGGCGCTGCCGCTGTCGGGTGGTCCAAGAACAGACGGAAATACGTCACATCCGACCATGGTGGTTGCGGGTCATTGATGCAATCGGAGAAGGCTGGAGCGGTCGTTAATCCGAACTCGCGCTCGATGACGGCAAGCAAGTTCTCTTCTGGATGCTCGAGCAAGTACGCTCTCACCGTCTCCCACTTGTCCGCATCGACGAGATTCGGTGCCATCGAGAAGCGACGTAAGTGCGCCCAGACGTCTTCTGACCCATAAATCATAGGTAAGAAAGCATGCTCTGGTTTCACGTTCTCACCAATTCCTGGTACGTTTGGCGGATGATAGTAATCGAGTTCGGTCACCGGAATCCAATAAAACCATTCCGGATTTTCGAGAATGAGTCGGTTGTCACGAGCACATGTACGCGGGATGACATCGATGACGACACGAATCCCCACCATGTGACATGCTTCGACGAACGCCGCGAACTCTTCTTCGACCGTCAAGCCGTCTCCGGTCAACGTCTCTTTCAGTTCCTCATCGATTCCAAAAAAGTCTTGCACGGCATAAGGAGAACCAAATTCGCCTTTTTTGTTTTTATGACTGTGTTGCGAGATTGGCAATAAGAACAACGTGTCGATTCCCATGTAAAGGAGATGCGGAATCAACGCGAGCGTTTTGACGAACGTCCCTGTGTCTTTCATGCCGATCGAGTTCTCCATTTCGACATAGCCTGATCCATCATGATCCCATGATGTCGACGTCCGGACTTGCATCGAGTAGACCGAGGCCCGCTTGATCCAATCGCCGCCAGTTTGCAAATATCCGTCCGCTTGGGCGACCGATTGATGGTAACCCCGTCCGTCGACCGCATGGGGAAGAATCGCTTTTTCAATCGTCTCGATCAAGAAATCATATGGATTGACCCGTTCGACCCCATCACGTACAGGCTCTGAAGCGAATTGCAGCCGGTTCCATAACGTCGGAATCTCATAATGGACGTTCGTTCGTTTTTCTTTCAAGACTTGGTGCAACTTGATTAACGATGAGTTCTCTGGCATGTGTATTCTCCTTGTGAATAAAATCGTTCCTCTATCATTGTAAACGATATCAAGAAACGCATTACTATATATTTATACCTTTACCCGATTTTTTCCTTTTCCAAAAAAATATTTTGCGGTGAAATCAGGAAGTATTGTACGATGTTTACAGAAGGAGGGATGACCATGTCCCAACGAAAATGGCTGACCGTACTCATTTCGTTATCCGTCTTATCCATCCTCGTTCTCGCTAGTTTCGCCTTCCAACTTCGCGACACGACAAGGCAAATCGAATCGATTCACGGTCAACGTCTCGACTCGTATGACGCCATCGAGGATATCATGTATTTCAACATCGAACGAGCCAACGCCATCCGTGGTCTTCTCGCCTATGAAGACCGGCGCTTTTTAGAATCGTATTACAGTATGTCCCAGCAAGCAGAAGAATTGAAAACATCCATTGCGAATGATCCCGGCACTCCGAGCTCACTCATCGATTTGCTCCATCGCGACGGGATTTGGGAGCAAGGGGCTGATCAAGTGCTCGTCCTCTATGAAAGGGGCGACATCGAAGCCGCGACCGACCTCGCTGAAACGATGACTGATCAACGTCAAACGATTCTCGAAGATTTGCGCGCCTTAAAAAAGATGCAGTATGACGACATCCGCAAACAATTGATTGCGACGGAGAATCAAATCGATGTGCTGATGCAAGCGCTCACGTCCATCGCCATCCTCCTTAGCGCTGCGATTATCGTCATTTTATTTTTGATTTTCAAAACACGCAAAAAGAACCGACCCCAGTGAGTCGGTTCCCAGCCTCGAGCATGCTCGAGGTTTTTTTATTTGGCGTGAATCAATCGGGCGGCATTTCCGATAGCGAGTAAGGCGACCCCGACATCGGCAAACACGGCTTCCCACATCGAGGCGAGTCCTAATACGCCGAGTAAGAGGAAGAGCGCCTTCATCCCGAACGCGAACGTAATGTTTTGCCAGACAATCCGTCGTGTCTTTTTGCTCAAATCAATCGCCGCCACAACATCGTGTGGGGCATCATTCATGAGAACAAGATCAGCTGCTGCGACCGCAGTATCACTACCGACACCACCCATCACGAGTCCGACATCAGCACGCGCAAGCGCCGCCGCATCGTTCAAGCCATCACCGACAAAAGCGACCTTGCCGGTTGTTGCCAACCGCTCGACTTCCGTTACTTTTTGATGTGGAAGCAACTCGCTGTACACTTCATCGATGCCAATCGCTGAACCGACGGCATTCGCGACTTCTTGCCGATCACCCGTCAGCATGACTGTCCGATATCCATATTGTTTCAACGCACGAATCGTCTGTTCCGCATCCGCCTTCACTTCGTCCCTCAACTCGATTCGTCCGAGCCAGCGATCATTTTTCACGACATGCACAATCGTCCCCGACGTCTCCTTCGGGATCGAGTAGCCCATTTTTTTCATATAGCGGGCACTACCGACGTAAATGCGGTGTTCACCGTCTATAGCCATCAGTCCGTAACCCGGCTCTTCTTGGATTGTTGCGAACGGCGCGACCGGACCGGCCTGCTCGACGATTGCTTTTGCAAGCGGATGCGTCGAAGCCTTCTCGACACGGGACGCAAGTTGGAGCAACTCGTCCTTCGTCAGTTCTCCGTTCGTCGCGATATCCGTCACTTCAAAACGTCCCGTCGTGAGCGTTCCGGTCTTATCAAAGATAACCGTCTCAACTTCGGCGAGGACGTCCAAATACTCGCCGCCTTTCACTAAAATGCCACGCCGCGAGCCAGCACCAATTCCACCGAAATAACCGAGCGGAATTGAAATCACTAAGGCACACGGACAACTAATGACGAGGAAGATTAAAGCCCGGTACACCCACTCCTCCAAATTTCCGACAAACAACGGCGGGACAAACGCGACCACAGCCGCTAAAACGACGACGATCGGCGTGTACACTTTGGCTAATCGTGTGATCATCTGTTCCGTCTTCGCCTTGTTCATGCTCGCCTGTTCAACGAGGACAATCATCTTTTGAAGACTCGACTCCGCGGCCGGTCGCTCGACCCGAACTTCGAGCCGTCCCTCGAGGTTGATCATGCCGGCCAATACGTCTTCACCAGGCCCGACTTGGCGCGGCAACGACTCTCCTGTCAGAGAAGCCGTATCCAGTGAGCTGTCCCCTTGTAACACCTGACCATCCATCGGCACTTGTTCACCAGCCCGCACAATGATGACGGAGCCGACCGTTACGTCCTCAGGTCGTTGCTCAACTTCTCGCCCCTCAACAAGAACGCGTGCGAGTGTCGGTTTCAAATTCAATAGCGACTGAATCGACCGGCGTGAAGCGTGGACCGCTTTTGCTTGGAAATACTCGCCGAGTTGATAAAACAGCATGACGGCGACCGCTTCCGGATACTCCGAAATCGCAATCGCACCGACCGTCGCAATCGTCATTAAAAATTTCTCATCAAACCATTCCCGATGCCATACGTTACGAAATGCAGCATAGACGACATCATAACCCGCAACCACGTAGGCGATTCCGTACACGACAAGCGAATCGGTATACAGACCGACGAGCAGGAATGCGAATGCAATCCCGAACCGCCATAACAAGCGACTCGACATCGGTACTTCCTCATCATCTTTCACAAAATGAGCACCCGGTTCAATTCGCGCCATCGACGCTTCGATAGCGCGAATCGTCTCCGTATGATCCTTCGAATCATACCATTCGATAATCATTCGACTTGTCGCAAAATCAATCTGACAAGCGGCGACACTGTCCTCTCCCGTCACACTCTTCTCGATTTTGGCGGCACAGTTCGTACATGTAATCCCTTCGACGGGCAATACATCTCGTTTCATCTTATTTCGCCCCTTTATATTCAAACGTTCATTTGAATATATCGTAACGCGGTCGCCTCACAATTACAACCGGAAAAAAAGCCGACTGGAATCCCAGTCAGCCTTACGTGTCTGATTCAGTCTCATCTTGCTCGGCGCTATGCGCCATCGCAATCTCGACGAGCAACCGGACGTGGTCATCGTCGAGCGAATAATAAACGACTTTTCCATCCTTTCGATATTTGACAAGTCCTTGCTCGAGCAATGTCCGTAAGTGATGGGACGCCGTGGCATTCGAATGTTTAATTACGGCCGCCACGTCACAGACGCACAGTTCCGCTTCGAGCGTGAGCACGTAGAGCACTTTAAGTCGGGTCGGATCGGCGAACGCTTTGAATAATCGACTAATCCGCGTCGCATCAAGATTGGTCAACGCTTGTTGTAATACCCCGACATCCTCATTCTGAATGGCAATCGTTTCGCATTGGGGTGCTTTCATCCATCTCACCTCATTTTCTATACTTTCATTCTAACAAAATCCGATTTATAAATCTGTTATATATTATTGTTGACTTATCCATCTCTGTTATAATACAATCAAAACAACATAACAGCTACGTTACTTAAATAAAGGGGGCAGTTACAATGAATGAATGGGCAAGCCGACTTGAATCTTCCGTCGAATTTTATCGGAAGTTACCGGATAAGACGTGTCAAGAGTGCGGGAAACAGATGGATGAGCAGTGCGAGTCTTACGAGAACACGTGCCCATCTTGTGCTGAAAAACTCCAACTTAGCGAATAAAACAATCCCTCGGAAACGTGTTCCGAGGGATTTGTCATGGCAGATGATAACCGAGATAGGCCGCCAGCAGACCAAGCACATAGGTCGCAAGCAAATACATCCCGAAGCGAAGCCAGTCTTTGGCGACGAACCGCATCACTTCGAGTTTGAACGTCGAGAACGTCGTGAACGAGCCGAGAAACCCGACACCGAGTCCGAGCATGAGCGACGGGCCGGCACTCGACGCATATAAATAGCCGAGACAAAACGACCCACTCACATTGACGAACAGCGTCGCCCACGGGAACATAGATGTCGTCCATGTTTTGACGAGCTGACCAATGCCAAACCGGGCCATCGCTCCAAAGAACGCCCCCAGCATAATGATGGCGATCGTCATCGCGCCACCTCTTCTCGCCTGAACTGGTTGAACCGACGCCGTCCGAACCAAAACCCGAGCCACGAACTGAACAGACCGAGGACAAGGCTTAGTGTCACGTAGAGCAAGGCCATGCCAATTGCGCCTGACTCCAGCAACTCAATCGTCTCCACACTGAACGTCGAGAACGTCGTGAACGAGCCTATGAACCCTGTTCCGATCGCGGTGACGACACTCGGGGAGAGTCGTCCGGACCGAAACAAGAAGTGTGTCAGCCAACCGAGCGCGAAACTGCCTGATAAATTGATGAGCAGCGTCCCGAGCGGAAACATACCGACCCAAAACGTCTCGATGCCCGTGCCGATCCCATAACGCGCCAAGGCACCTAGCGCTCCTGCCAAACCGACGTATACATATAGCATCGCCAGGCCTCCCTTCAAAAAAACACCTGCCGCGCGCACGTCGCGAGACAGGTGTTGAGTCTGTAACCATTATACCAAGCGATGCGTGATCACGAAATAGCTGCTGGTGCGAACACGGCCGAGATGGCCTCGAACGCCTCATCGAGCTCCTCTTTCGTGATGACGAGTGGTGGTGCCAATCGAATCACCGTCTCATGTGTCTCTTTGCAGAGTAGGCCACGTTCTTTAAGCGCCTCACAGTATGGACGGGCTGCTTCCGTCAATTCGATCCCGATGAACAGACCGCGACCGCGCACATCTTTAATGAGCGGATTGTCGATTGATTTCAAACGGTCCATGAAATATGTCCCGAGTTCGAGAGAACGTTGTGGCAACTGCTCTTCTTCTAACACTTCGAGTGACGCGATCGACACGGCCGCCGCGAGCGGATTCCCTCCGAACGTCGAACCGTGTGAGCCTGGATTGAATACACTCAAGACGTTTTCATTGGCCGCCACACACGATACCGGGAACACGCCGCCCCCGAGCGCTTTTCCGAGAATATACATATCTGGCTCCACATCTTCCCATTCGATGGCGAACCATTTACCTGAGCGACCGAGCCCTGACTGAATCTCATCGGCCACAAATAACACGTTATGCTGTTGGCACAGTTCACTGGCTCGTTTCAAGTAACCAGCCGGTGGGATGATGATGCCGGCTTCGCCTTGAATCGGTTCGACGATGAACGCCGCCGTATTTTCAGTGATGGCCGCCTCGAACGCATCGATGTCACCGTACGGCACGACTTTAAACCCTGGCAATAGCGGCCCGAATCCACGTTGGTATTCCGCTTCTGTCGACATCGACACCGCCGCCATCGTCCGGCCGTGGAAGTTGCCCGAGCAGACGATGATTTCCGCCTGACCTGGGATTTGTTTCACTTCATACGCCCAGCGTCGCGACGCTTTGACAGCCGTTTCGACCGCTTCCGCACCCGTATTCATCGGCAACACCATCTCTTTGTTTGTAAGCGCTGCCACTTTTTTGTAGAAACGACCGAGTTGATCATTGTAAAACGCACGTGACGTCAGCGTGATTTTATCGGCTTGGTCCTTAAGCGCTTGAATGATTTTCGGATGACAATGACCTTGGTTGACGGCCGAATAGGCACTCAACATATCCATGTAGCGGTTCCCCTCTGGGTCTGTCACCCAGATCCCCTTCGCTTCCGAGATGACGATTGGAAGTGGATGATAATTGTGCGCCCCGAATTTCTCTGTCAATTCAATCACTTCTTGTGTCTTTGACATTTGATTTCCCCCTTATCAAAAAACTATCTTACTCCTTCAGTATATGATGACCGTCTTTCTTTTGACAACGACCAACTTGCCCATTCCTCGGTTTGGCAAAATAAGGTACACTGAACGTAGAATACGATTCATTTGATGTAGATTGGAGGAAACAATGTGGCTTCATTGCGTGATTTGCCGATTGACGAGTTTATCGATGCTTTATCTGTCCCATGCTGTTACATCAATCTCGATGGCAACGTCCTGCTGTGGAACGAATATGCGGAAACGCTGTTCGGATGGGGACGAGACGAGGTGCTTCACCATCCGCTCCCTGTTGTCCAACACTTACAGGATGCGCTTGAATCCTGGTCACCGATGCTCCTTCAATATCCGTTCTCGACGACGGCGATGACGCCGTTCAAACATAAAAACGGATCAGTCGTCTATGCGACTGCTTATTTACAATCTTTTTCCATCAACGACTATACCGGGTACTTCCTTGCGTTCCTGCCGAAAGGGTTTGGGCCGCTCATCAGCACGGAACAGTTCAATCTGCTTCACCACTTTCAAGCGATGATTGAACAATCGACGTATTATTTGGCAACAAACGCTTACGGCGAGATTACAGAAATCAATCCGTTGCTATGCGGATTAATCGGCGCACCCGATCATCAATTCATCGGTCGTAACTGGTTCGAGCTCATCCATCCGTCATTTGAGAATCATCCGCTTGCCGAGGACGTGCTTCAAGCACTTACGACCGACCGCATCTGGAACGGTGAAATGCCCGTCCGTTCCGAGCGGCATGTCCGCAACATGTGTTGGCTCAATTTGACGGTCGTCCCGATTTTGAGTGATGAAGGCGAAATCGTACAGTATACCGCCTTCGGCTTTGACGTCTCAGATAAAAAGCGACTCGAGCAAGAGGTCAATTATCTCGCGTACCATAACGACTTGACCGGACTCTTGAACAAGAAAGGATGGCTCCGTCAGTACAGCCACGTGTTGACGGATGTCGATCAAGGAGATGGCTTGGTTCACGTCGCCTTGTTCGATATCGATCGCTTCAAAATCATCAATGAATCGTTCGGTTCACGCGTCGGCAACGAATTGCTCCTTCAAATCAAGGACCGGGCTGCGCAGTTCTTGCCTGAGACGAGCGTCATGTTCCATCCGTCGGGTGGCTTGTTCGGGTTGATTTTCTTTGAACAGTCGAAAGAAGAAGTATTCCAGTTGCTGCGCCAACTGCAACATGAATTGCAGCGTCCGTTCCGGATTTATCATCACTCCATCATGGTATCGATTTCCATCGGGTGCGTCTTCTATCCGTCCGCCACGTCTTCATTAGAAGAACTGTACACGCGCGCCGAGAGCGCCCTGTTCAAAGGCAAACGAATCGGTGTCGGGACAATCCAGTTCGTCACGAAAGATATGGACGATGCGTTCTCACGTCAAATCCATATCGAGAAAGCACTTTATCAAGCACTTGAAGAAAAACACTTCTATTTAGAATATCAACCAAAATATGAGTTAAAGACTGACACGCTCATCGGGTTCGAGGCGCTTCTCCGTTGGCATCATGATGAACTCGGACAAATCCCACCTTCAGAGTTCATCCCGCTCGCCGAGGAGATGGCACTCATCGTCCCAATCAACAACTGGGTCATTCTCGAGGCGGCCAAACAGTTGAAAGTCTGGCAGCAACTCGTCGACCGCCCGTTGTCGATGGCCGTCAACATTTCACCGAATCAATTCCGGAGCGACAGCTTCATCAATACGCTCCGTAATATCAAGCAACAGCTCAATTTGAACCCGTCTGACATCATCCTCGAGATTACCGAGAGTCTCGTCATGCAGCAGACGGACGAGATTATCGCCCGGATGGATCAAATCAAACGTCTCGATTATCGCCTATCCATCGACGACTTCGGGACCGGCTTCTCGTCACTGCAATACTTGAAGTCGTTCCCGGTCGACGAGCTAAAAATCGATAAAGTCTTCCTCGATGATTGGTTGACGTCGAAGTCACACTTACTCGATGTCATCGTCCACCTCGGCAAGAGCCTGAATCTGCACGTCGTGGCCGAGGGTGTCGAGGACCAAGAGATGCTCGACCACTTGAAGCAAACCGCTTGCGACTCGTTCCAAGGGTTCTTGTACGCCAAGCCGCTTCCTCCAATTGAAGTCGTTCGCTTATTGACGGACAACAGTCAATGAAAAAAGTCATCGCGCGTCTCCCGACGTACGATGACTTTTTATTATAGGCTAATTGTCGCCGTCCATAGTCCATAGACACCGTACGTGGCTGCCAAGAGGATGACGACCGCAATCATGTATTGCAACCGGCTGAGGTACGGCCGGCCTTGTTCGCGTTCGGCCAACATGAAGACGAACACGCCCGGCGCGTACAAAATCATGGCGATGAGCATATACTCGACACCTGACGCATAAAGGAGCCAGGCCGCATAAACGGTCGCAATCCCGGACATGACGAGCATCGGGCGTGTTCCGGTCCGCCGTGCCTCTTTCCAACCGAACAAGGCCGAGAACAAATACGGCACGAGCGCAGCGATGCCGGCGATGCTCGAGAGCACCAAGTACGTCTGTTCCGAGAAGAGAGCGATGATGGTGACGAGTTGCGTGAACGCTTGTGTGATGAACAAGGCGCTCACCGGCGTCTCATTTCGATTGAGCCGATTGAACAGTTTCGGGAACACGCCGTCACGACTGGCGACGTACGAAATCTCCGTCGCGAGAATCGTCCACCCGAGCAGGGCACCCGAGAGCGAGACGAGGAGTCCGATATTGATGATGGTCGCACCGACCGGTCCGACGACGGCCTCGAGCACGTACGCCATCGACGGTTCCGAAAGTGCCGCGAGTTGTTCCTGGGTCATCACCCCGAACGATAAAATCGAGATCATCATATAAATGACAAGCGTTCCAACGAGTCCGATCACCGTCGCCCGACCGACGTCTCGTTTATGACGAGCCCGTGATGATAGGACGACCGCCCCTTCAATCCCGACGAACGCCCAAAGCGTCACGAGCATCGTCGACTTCACTTGCGGGAACACTTGTGACCAGCTGAATCCAGATTGACCCCAGAAGTCGATTTGGAACGTATCGATTCGAAACGCAAACAAGATGAGGACAATAAACAAAAAGATGGGTACAAGTTTTGCGATCGTCGTGACGATATTGAGTAGCGCCGCTTCTCTCATCCCGCGCGAGATAATCCAAAACAGCCCCCAAATGACGACCGCACTCATAAGTAAGCGGAACGTCCGGTGCTCGGCCGAAAAGATCGGGAAGAAGTAGCTGAGCGTGCTGAAGATTAACGTGATGTTCGCGACCGTCCCGATCCACGCCGACATCCAGTAGCCCCACCCGCTATTGAATCCGACAAACTTGCCGAATCCTTCTTTCGCATAGGCGTAAATCCCACCTTCAAGTTCAGGACGTGTATTAGCTAAAAATTGGAACACGAACGCGAGCATGACCATCCCGATACCGGTGATCGTCCATCCGATTAACACCGAACCGACTCCAGCACCTTGTGCCATCGCTCCCGGTAAATTAAATGCGCCTCCGCCAATCATCGTTCCAACGACCATGGCAGCGAGCCCAAAAAAGCCGATTCCGGCTGACTGTGACTTCATTTAAAACCCTCCAAAGCAAGTTGACGTCTGACGAATAACTATACATCGATAATGTATAATCATTCGATGATTTCCTTATTCTACTGAAACTAATGGTGTTTAGATAGGTATTTTGCTAATGTTTATATTTTCGAATAATTTAAAAAATTTTATTGCGCATTCATCTTGTTTGTAGTTTAATTGCAATATATTCGAAACAATCAGAATTTTCGGGAGGTAACACAATGCGCAACAAAAAATGGTTAGCTTTATCGGGTGTCGCTTTGCTTGCGACAGCAGCATGTGGCGGTGGAGAAGAAACAACAGATTCGTCTGAAGGGTCTTCATCAAGTGATGCGAAAAAGGAAATCACGCTCGTCTCGGCGACAGATTTACCACAGCTCGATCCGACGCTCACAACGGACTCGACGTCAATCATCGTGACGAACAACGTCTTCGAGGGACTGTATCGTCTGGATGAAAATAACCAACCGGTACCGGGAATTGCTGAAGACGTAGAAATTTCAGAAGATGGACTTACATACACCTTCAAATTGCGTGACGCGAACTGGTCAGACGGTTCACCGGTCACAGCTGAAGATTTCGTCTACTCATGGAAACGTGCCCTCAATCCTGAGACAGGTGCCGAGTACGCGTATATCCTTCAAGATTTGAAAAACGCCAATAAGATTCTCGCAGGTGAAGAAGAACTCGATACGCTTGGCGCGAAAGCGCTCGATGAGAAGACACTCGAAGTACAATTGGAGGCACCTGCCCCTTACTTCCTCGGGTTGACAGGATTCCCGACGTACATGCCGCAAAAGCAAGAGTTCGTCGAAGAACAAGGCGAGTCGTTTGCGACAGCTGTCGATAAGACACTTTACAACGGACCATACGTGTTAGATAGCTGGCAAGACAATGAAGGTTGGGTCTATAAAAAGAACCCAGAGTATTGGGACGCTGAAAACGTCAAGATGGATACGATCAACGTCAAGGTCGTTAAAGAAGTCGCGACGGGCGTCAACTTGTTCGAATCGGGCGAAGTCGATTACACGCTCTTGTCATCTGAATTCGTTCCACAATTCCAAGACTCGGATGAGTTCAAGACACGTGCCGACGCACGAATCAACTTCCTTCGTTTCAACCAGAAGAACGAATCACTTCAAAACGTCAACATTCGTGAGGCACTCGCAAAAGGCTTCGATAAGCAAGGCGTCACAGACGTCATCTTGACGGACGGTTCACAGCCGGCCAACTATATCGTCGCGAAAGACTTCACGTTCACAGAAGATGGAGCTGACTTCCGCGAGAAGTATCCAGACCTTCAAAGCTATAACGTCGACGAGGCGAAAGCTGCATGGGAGAAAGGTCTTGCCGAACTCGGTGTCGAGACAATCGAACTTGAGTTCCTCTCACGTGACGAAGAAGCGTTCAAGAAAGTCAACGAGTATATCAAAGGTGAGCTCGAGAAGAACCTTCCTGGCCTCACACTTAACATTAAGCAACAGCCGTTCAAAAACTTCCTTGAACTTGAAGGCGCTGGCGACTATGACGTCTCCGCTGCCGGTTGGGGCCCTGACTATCAAGATCCGATGACGTACCTCGACATGTGGGTCACAGACGGTCCGTTCAACCGCATGGCTTACTCGAACGACGAGTACGACAAGTTGATTCAAGGCGCGAAACAAGAAGCCGATCAAATGAAACGTTGGGAAGCGATGCAAGAAGCCGAACGCATCTTGCTCGAAGATGATTTCGCGATCGCACCGATTTACCAAAAAGGTGAAGCTTACCTTGAGCGTTCAAACATCGAAAACATGTACCGCCACCCGTTCGGAGCTGACGCTAGCTTCAAATGGTTGGACGTCAACTAACCCACAAACCCTGCCGCTTGCTTGCGGCAGGGTTTGTTTGTTGGGGCTATGCCGTTGTGACGCAAAAAAAGGGGGCGTACCACGAAGTTGTGGTACGTCCCCTATCTAGATGATTACGCTTCGCGCTCAGCCCGCATATCGGCTGGTACGCGTCCGCGTTTTGAAATGATTTGTGCAATGATGAGAGCCACGATGAACGTCGCGAGGGCTGCAAAGAATCCAATCCACATCGATCCCGAAACACCGAGTACCAAATATCCGACAGCTGCCACGCCCGCTGAAATCAACGCGTATGGAAGTTGCGTCAACACGTGGTCGATATGGTGCGATCCAGCACCCGTCGAACTAAGAATCGTCGTATCCGAGATTGGTGAACAGTGGTCTCCGAACACCGCTCCGGCGAGAACAGCGGCAAGTGTCGGAAGCAAGAGCTCCGGCTCGACTGCCATAATCAAATCGGCTCCGATTGGAAGCATGAGACCGAACGTCCCCCAGCTCGTTCCTGTCGAGAACGCCATGAGACCGGCGATCATGAACAAGAGGAACGGCAAGTAAGATGGTGAAATCGAATCCGTAACGAAACTTGCCAAGTAGTCACCTGTCTTCATGTCACCGATGACGGCGATAATCGTCCAAGCAAACAACAAGATGAGCACGGCTGGCCACATGGCGCGAATTCCGCCCCATGTCGCTTGTCCATAGTCTTTCGCCGGAATCTTGCGGCCAATCAACAATAAGAGGGCGACAATCAAGCTGATGACAGCACCCGTTACGAGGGAACGTGTCACGTCTGTTGATTCGAACGCTCCGATCAACGAGAAGCTCTGACCGTCAGCGGCAAGCGCCTGTCCGCCCGTGTAGAGCATGGCCGACACCGTCGCGATAATCAAGGCGATAATCGGAACGATCAAGTCACGTACTTTTCCACCTTCATGTTCGTTCAAGTCTTCACTCATCCCCATCGGTGCACCTTTCGATGTATCGTAGAGCTCCCCTTGGAGGGCACGGAGTTCATGTGTGCGCATCGGTCCGATGGCAAGTCCCGTGTAGGCGACGTAAGCCGTCAAGAGAAGCGCGAATACCGCGTAGAAGTTCATCGGGATGATTTGGATGAACGCTGAGAACGATGAGTAGCTATCAATCGAATACTTCGCCAGGATACCTGCGATGATGGCGATGATATAAGCTCCCCAACTCGAGAGCGGGCTGATGACGCAGACCGGTGCGGCAGTCGAGTCAATCATGTAGGCGAGTTTCGCACGTGATACTTTTTTACGGTCTGTGAGTGGCCGGCTGATGTTCCCGACGGCTAAACTGTTAAAGTAATCGTCGATGAAAATTAAAATCCCAAGTCCGAACGAGACGAGACGAGCACCACGGGCTGTCTTGACGTTTGAAGCGGCCCACTCTCCGAACGCGCGGGCGCCGCCCGACGTTTGGATGATCGATGACAAAATCCCAAGCAAGAGCAAGAACGCAATCAAGAGCACGTTCCATTCATTAATGGCTCCGTCGGCCCAGAATAAGGCGATGACGTTCGACCACAAATATTGAATCGATTCGAGCGGGTTAAAATTGTGAAGCAATAGGACCCCTGCAATAATCCCGACACCGAGTGACGGAATGACTTTCCGTGTTGTGATGGCCATAATAATGGCCAATAAAGCCGGTACGAGTGAGAGTACCGAAGTTGAATAATCTACCATGTGATTTCCTCCTCTTTTGTTAGAGATGAGGCCCCCCTATGCTTAAAAAAACGCAAAGCGAGGGCATCGGCAACAAAGCCGACACCCTCGCTGGATGTTCCGTCTTTCTTAGCCGACTTGGAGCGCTCCATACGTAAATATGTATGGCAGTCTGACGGGTATTTCCCGTCAGCCCAGCACAAAGTCAGAGACATGACTTTACACTTCGGCGATCTTGCCTTTCTGTAGTCTTCACCGTTGTCATCCTCGGACTACTTACTCATCAGCATCGCACCTCTACCTCATCGATAGCACGAATATTCATTTAAAGTTACGTCTAAATTATCATAGGTCATAGTGACTAATCAATAGTTTTTTTCATCTCGGATGATTTGTTTCAACACCGCGAGTGCAGCCTGGTCGTCTGACTCGACCGCTTTAAAGAAATCACTAAAGAAATGATATAAGACAAAACGCTCAGCGTGTGACGTCGTATGTTCTTTAATCGTTAAGAAAATAAGGTGACGCAATCGCCGTTTCGTCCGCGTCTCGTCGGGCAATTCTTGACATCGGTCTTGGAAGGCACGATATACAGAATTGATCAAATCCCCATGTTCATCATACGACCGGTTGTAAGCAACTTGTTCCATCTGTGATATCCCCCCTTTCCATGTTTACCGATGAAACTTGTCGTAACTATACCAACTTAAGCCGAGCCGTTCAATCGTTTCGGGTCGTTCTTAACAAAAATCATACGTTAGACTGACTTACGACTCGATGAATGAGAACGTCGTCACGTCGAATAGTCCCATATCGGTCAATTTCAAATCCGGGATGACCGGAAGCGCCAGGAACGACATCGTCAAATACGGGTTGAAGTGACGATAAGCCCCGACGACGTCGAGCGCATCGTTCAACTGTTCGAGCACGTCCGCCACTTCCGCATACGGACGTTTCGTCATGAGTCCACCAATTTCAAGCGGTAAGACGGCCAGCACCTTGCCTTCTGACACCGCAACGACCCCACCGCCCACTTTTTCAAGCGTCTCGGCAGCGAGCAACATATCGTCCGGGCTCACCCCGGCGATGACGAGGTTATGGCTGTCGTGCGCGACCGTGGCCGCGAGCGCCCCTCGTTTCAAGCCGAAACCGGTTACCGGTGCGAGGGCCATATGACCCGTCCCGTGGTGGCGTTCGATGACGGCGAGCGTGGCGATATCTTGCTTGAGGTCGGCTCCGGACGCGTCAGGTGTGAAGACAAGACGCTGTCGCTTCGTCAAGAGACTATTCGGCAATACTTGAATCACATCGACCGCTTCTTCCTTCACGGCTAAACGGAACGAATCAGCCGTCAAGTCCGGCAGCTTCAGCTCACCTTTCATCGGTTTCGGCACTTCAATCCCGTCAGCCTCGAACGTCGCCTTACCATCTTTAGCGACGACTTTCCCGTTCACATAGACGGTGTCAATCGTTACCGATTCGACGTCTGACAAGATGACAAAGTTCGCGCGCTTGCCCGGGGCGATAGCACCCACGTCGGTTAGTCCATACGCCTCGGCCGCGTGCAGACTGGCAACGGCATAGGCCGTCTCTGGCTTGACGCCTTGTTTGATGGCCATGCGAATGTTGTAGTCGATCCCACCCTCAACGACGAGATCGTCCAAATGCTTATCGTCCGTACAGAATAAGAACCGGTGGGCGTTGCTCTCCGTGATGGCCCGGCTGACTTTTTCCACGTTCCGGGCAACCGACCCTTCACGAATTTGAACGTAAAAGCCGCGACGCACCCGTTCGAGCGCCTCCTCAGCCGTCGTACACTCATGATCGGTCATGATGCCGGCCGTGCGATACACGTTCAACTGATCCGGGCCAAGACCTGAGGCATGACCGTCGACGACTTTTCCGGCAAGTTCTGTCTGGGCGATCTTTTGAAGCATATCCGCACTCCCCGACTCGACGGACGGATAGTCCATCACTTCGCCGAGACCGTGTACGCCCGGATCTCCTAAAAATGGTGCCAAGTCCTCGGCGTATAGCTTCGCACCTGCGTGCTCGAACGGTGTCGCCGGCACACAGCTTGGGAGCATCATGCGCACATCGAGCGGCAAGCCTTTGGCATCCGCCAACATATACTCGATTCCGAGCGCCCCGTTGACGTTCGCAATCTCATGCGGATCGGCGATGACTGTCGTGACTCCGAGCGGCAGGACCGCCTTGGCGAACTCGTGAGGCGGTACCATCGATGATTCAATATGGACGTGTGAATCGATGAACGACGGTGCGAGTGTCCAGGACGGGTCGTGGTATTCCGTCTCCCCTTCGTAGCCGTCCCCGATGGCCACGATGTATCCCGCATCGATAGCGACATCCGTGCGAATCGTCTCACGACTGTAGACGTCGATGACCGCCACATCTTTAAAGACGACCGCTGCTTTCTTTTTCTTCGCCGCGATGTCGATCAAATGTTGTTTCTCCATCTGTGTGTCTCCTTTTTCCTACGTATTTTTACTATCTTAACAAGAATAATCTTTCAGGCGCAATTTCTTTTTCAACTTATGCGACAATGAAAGCATATCTGTTTGAAAGGGGTTACACTTATGCAGTACAAATTAGGCAAATTGATGCCGCAAGTTGACGAGACGGTTTTTCTCGCACCTGGGTCCCACGTGATCGGTGATGTCACCATCGGCGCCCATTCCGGCGTCTGGTTCAACACGGTCATTCGAGGCGATGAGGGACCGATTCGCATCGGTTCTTACGTGAATATCCAAGACGGATCGATGGTCCACCAATATGAAGGTTCCCCGACAGTCATTCATGACCGCGTCTCCATCGGACATATGGCGATGATTCACGGCTGTGAGATTGAAGAAGGTTGTCTCATCGGGATGCATGCCACCGTTCTCGACGGGGCAAAAATTGGGAAGGGCTCGTTCATCGCCGCTGGTGCTCTCGTCACACCGAACATGCAAATTCCGGAAGGCGTCATGGTCATGGGCGTCCCTGCCAAAGTCGTCCGTCCGCTTAACGACGAAGATCGCTTCATCATGGAACGGACCGTCAACAAATATGCGAAGCGAGCCGAGCAGTACAGACAGACGTGTGAACCACTGACATCCACATAAAGTTTGTGAAAGCGTTTACAAGATTCATAAAATGTTAACGATTTCCCCGATTTTTCTTTATGTTTCCTTTGTATACTGAGGATGTAGTCAAGCCGACGTGTCGAAAGGGGCCAATTTGTATGTATCCAAATCATGCCGAACTGATGTTAGACTTGTACGCTTCGTCCGTTAACCCAAGCTATTGCCTGCATATCGAGGATTCGTTCGATGATACGCTACAAGGTACACATCGAGAGGTTTGGGAACGACTGCAATTGGATAATAATACAGAGAAAGAAATTAAAACTGAGGGAACGTGAACACAATGATTCCAACGAATGTCATTCAAGACTGGCTTGCAGCCAAGTTAAAAAAATAAACTGAGCGCTCACATGAACGGCTCAGTCTCATTGACCTATAAAGATTGGCCCGGTCGTAGTCACCTACGCTCGGGCCTTTTCGTTCACTCAAAAATTGTCAAACTAGCGTCAATCGATTGACGTTGCTTCGTCGGTGGCACGTCTTCGTAACGACCGAGCTGGAGTAACCCAACAAACGTCTCCCCTTCAGCTCCAATCATCTCTTGAAGCCTGGCATCCTCAAAAATACCGCCCGTCCGCCAGACGAGGCCGATTTGTTGCTCACTACACAATAAATGAAAGTTTTGAATCATCGTCGCCGTCGCGAGCAGCGCATCTTTCTTCCCTTTGTCCGTCTCGAACGCTTTCGTCGTTACATAGACACATGCGGCCGCGTTACGAATCCGCCCGGCGATCTTTTCACGTTTCGATTCCGGTCCATCTTGAAACGCCGGCTCGAGCGCCTGAAGCAAGACGTCTTTTCCATCCCCGTTGAACAAATAGAGATTCCACGGTTCGACTTTGTTATGAAACGGCGCTTGGTGAGCTGACGCCAACAACTCATAGAGTACTTTCGTCGCGATTGGTTCTTCCGTGAACATGCGAATCGTCCGCCGCGATTCAATCAACTGTTGTCCTGCTGTCTTTTCCATTGAAGTCACTTCCCCCTCTGTTCTCTCTCCCCCATCATAATTAAAAGCATTTCTCATTTGAAGAAGAACGACTTCCATTAAAAAACGCATCCCTGAATCAGGAATGCGTTTATGGCGTCACGTCGATTGTCCGACAATCTCACAGGCGACCAAGTCTTCGAGCGTCTGTCTCCGGACGACGAGACGATGTGTCCCGTCTTTCACGAAGACGACGGCCGGGCGGAGCATCTGGTTATAGTTGCTTGCCATCGAGAAGTTATACGCTCCCGTCGCTTTGACGAGCAAGAGATCACCAGCTTCGACCGGCGGGATAAGCGAACGGTTCGAGATGATGTCTCCCGACTCGCAGCACGCCCCGACGATTTTCGCCTCGAGCGTCTTCGCTTCATCCATCCGTGTCGCCGCAATGACGTCATATTCAGCGTCATAGAGAGCGGGACGAATGTTATCCGTCATCCCTCCATCGACCGAGACGTACGTGCGGACACCGCTCACTTCTTTCACCGTCCCGACTTCATAGAGCGTCGCGCCGGCGTTGGCGACGAGCCAACGGCCCGGTTCAATGCCGATTTTCGGAAGCGGCAAGCCGAAGCGTTCCACTTCCGCGACGAGCGTGTCCATCACTTGCGTCATCGTGTCGGCGAAGTCGAGCGGGTCGTCCGACTCGAGATAGGCGACACCGAAGCCGCCACCGATATTCAAGACGTCGGCCGTATACCCCGTCTCTTGACGGATCGTCTCGATGAAGTTGACCATCGTTTTGACCGTATTGATGAACAGCGTCGGTTCTTGAATCTGCGAGCCGACGTGACAGTGAATGCCTCGCAGTTGCAGTCGTTCCGCTTGTAGCGTCGCTTTGATCGCTTCGAGATACGTATCATCATGGGTCGGGAAGCCGAACTTCGTATCGACCCCGCCCGTCTGAATCGCCTCATGGGCGCCTCCGACGACTTGTGGGACGATGCGGAGCAAGACATCGACGTCTACCCCTTGCTTAGCGGCCAGACCCGACAACAGCCCAATCTCACGCATGTTGTCGATGGTGAAGTGGGTAATTCCGTTCTCGAGCGCGAACGTGATGTCCTGCACCGTCTTGTTCGAGCCGTGGACGTGAATCCGGTCAGCCGGGACACCGGCGTGGAGCGCGACGAACATCTCGCCCCGCGAGACGACGTCGATGCTCAGACCCGCTGCCATCACTTTATCGTATACGGCCGCAATCGACATCGCTTTCGATGCGTACAGCGCGTACGTGTTCGGATACTTGTCGAGGAACGCGTTCCGGACAAGGTCGAGACGACGTTCGAGTTCAGGCTCGCTCATGATATAGAGCGGTGTCCCGTACGTCGCTTGAAGTTCACGGACGGACACGCCTTCGATCATACAAACTGATTGGTTGGTGGTGTACATACATTGCCTCCTTCAAAGCGATGCGGGACACGCCATGAGCGTGCGCATAATTGTTCTGAGTTATTGGCGTGACCGGTACGGGTCACGTCATCGATTTTCGTAAGATGGCCATACAGCTCCACACGATCTCCGACTTGTACGGTGTCATCGACGCGTAAAAAACTGTGGCTCATGAAAATGTTGCTGATGAACGGATAGGCTCGTCCGTCGATATGGGCTGGTAAGAAGCGCCGGGCTCGCATGAGTCCGTCACCATAGCCGACCGAGAGCACGGCGATGCGTTCTTTCGTCTCGGCCGTGTAGCCCGTACCGTAACCGACGTGGGCACCGGCCTCGATGTCATGCACGGCGACGACTTCTGTTTCCCAGCGAAACGCCGGGATGAGCCAATCGACCGGTTCGACCGAAGAGTAGCCGTAGAGAAAGATGCCGACACGGACGTGCGTGCAATGCCCGAGACGCGGATCCGCTTGAAGCGTCGCTGCACTGTTGGCTGCGTGCACGATGTCGAACGTATGCCGCTCCATGAGACGATTCGACCAGTCGGCGAACCGTTCCACGTGCACACTGTGCTCGATTTCGGCGTTATCCGCGTCAGCGAGTGGGAAGTGTGTACATAACCCGACAAGATCGAGCCCCTCGTCTTGGCAAAAGGCGACGATGGCCAACGCTTCCTGGAACGTCTTCGCACCGAAGCGGTTCATGCCGACGTCGAGCTTCAAATGAAGCCGGACCCCGTCGAGCTGGTCCCGTTGCGAGACGAGCCAGTCATAGGAACCGATGGCGACGTCAAGTTGGTCACGATGGACGCTTGTCCACTCGTATACCGGGTTCATGACAAGAACGCGTGCTTCCGGAGCTGATGCCCGGACCTCGCTCGCCTCGTCAAGCGTCGTCACCATGAAGTGACGCACCCCTTCTTCGTACAGTGTCGTCACAACTGGCTCCATCCCTAAGTTATAGGCGTTGTTTTTTACGACGGCGAACACCGGTCGGCCAAGCGCTTCAATCCGACGTTTGTTTTCGCGAACCGCATTCAAGTCAATTGTGACTCCCATACAAAAAACTCCTTTACTCTTTGACTCCAGCTTTGACGAACGTGACCCAATCACGGTGGCCTGCGATTTGTCCTGTCACAGCCTCACGGTAACGCGAGAGCATATTCGTCGCGACCGTTTGAACGCCGCCACCAATCGAAATATTGTCGATTTCGATGACGCTCGTCACTTCAGCCGCCGTTCCTGTCAAGAAAATCTCATCTGCGACATATAGTTCGTCACGTCCGATGTGGCGTTCGATGACCTCGAACCCTTCCTCACGGGCAAGTTCGATCACCGTTTGACGCGTGATGCCGTCGAGCACCGAGCAATCGAGTGACGGTGTGAAAATTTTGTTTCCTTTTACGAGGAAGATGTTGGCGACGCTCGCCTCGCTGACGTTTCCGTTCATGTCGAGGGCAATCGCTTCGTCATATCCATCACGGACCGCTTCTCCTTTAAGGAGTTGCGAGTTCATATAGTTCGCTGCCGCTTTCGCTTGCATCGGCATCATCGTCGAAGAGACGCGGCGATACGAGGCGACTTTCGCACGGATTCCGACCGTCTTGCTGAAATATTCGCCGAGCGGCCAGCACGAGATCGCGACGTGTACTTTTGTTTCCTGCGTCGGCATGAGTGCCTGCCAAGGTGTGCCGAGGAAAACGAATGGGCGGATGTAACAAGCTTCAAATCCGTTGCGTTCAATCAATTCGATTGTTGCTTGTTCGAGCTCATCGACCGTGTACGGCAAGTCGACGTGATAGTATGCACACGAACGAACGAGTCGCTCCAAGTGTTCACGGAGTCGGAAGATGGCCGGGCCTTCCTCTGTGTGGTATGCCCGAATCCCTTCAAAGAACCCACTACCGTAGTGAATTGCGTGCGTCATGATACTCGTGTTCGCATCACTCGGCTCGATCCAAGCCCCGTCTTGCCACATCCATTGTCCATACTGTTCCATTGTTCAACTCTCCCATTCATTTTTGATATTTTCTGTCTATTATACGTTACAGGGAGCGTAAGTCATCAACAAGTTGTGTTTTTTCTGCGGTTTTTTCATCTTTTTGCTTAATGACGCGGGCTGGTGTACCGGCAACGACGACGCCTGGCGGTACGTCTTGCGTGACGACACTACCTGCTGCGACAACGGCATTTTCACCGATGCGGACGCCTTCCAAAATGACGGCGTTCGCACCGACCATGACACCGTCTTCGATGATGACCGGATCTTTTGAAGGTGGCTCAAGAACACCCGCCACGACAGCGCCAGCGCCAAGGTGGACGTTTTTCCCGAGTGTCCCGCGGGCACCGATGACCGCGTTCATATCGACCATCGACCCGTCACCGATGACGGCACCGATATTGATGACAGCACCCATCATGACGACGACGTTGTTCCCGATTTGAACGTGGTCGCGAATGAACGAACCTGGTTCGATGCGGGCATTCAACTGCGTCGTATCGAGCATCGGTACGGCGCTGTTCCGGCGATCGTACTCGAGGTGCGTGTCCGTGATGACGGCAGCGTTCGCTTCTAGGAAAGCAGCCGCACGTTCAGCCGTTGTAAGGAACAGTTTCGACTCGTCTGTTCCAAAAGCTTTGGCATCTTCGATTGTCAGACCGGCCAATTGACCGTTAACGTACAATTTGACAGGCGTTTCTTTCTTGGCATCTTTAATGTATTGCGCGATTTCATAAGCGTTTGTGAGTAACATGAGTGGCCTCCTCGTATAGGTTCGTTAAATTGTATAGTCCGGCTGGGCGGTCAAGAATCGTTGCCGCCGCAGCGAGTGCCCCGTTCGCGAAGACGCGTTTGGACAGGGCCGTGTGTTTCAATTCAAGCATTTCGTCGTCTCCGGCAAAGAGGACGGTATGTTCTCCAAAAATCGTCCCCCCGCGTACCGAATGCATGCCGAGTTCATCGGCTGCACGCGCTTCGCGGCGCGGTGTCCGGTCATATACCGGTGTCACGTCGCGTTTCGCCTCGATGGCACGGGCGAGCAATTCCGCCGTCCCGCTCGGTGCATCGACTTTTTTGCGGTGGTGCGCCTCAATCACTTCGATGTCATAACCGAGCGTGAGCGGGACGAGTTGGTCGAGCAACTGTTTCAGGAGCGCGATCCCATAAGACGTATTATACGACTGGAAAATCGGGATCTCCTGAGACGCCGCTTCAATTTTGGCGAGCTCTGCTTCCGAGAAGCCCGTCGTCGCGATGACGAGCGGGATTTGCTTGGCTTTCCCGAACGCGAGTACGTCATCCAACAACGCCGGGTTCGAGAAGTCGATGACGACATCGACGTCGGCCTCGACATCTTGTATCGAGACGGGATGTTCCCCTCCAGCCGGTGAGACGATGGCTGCAACGGTCAAGTTTTGTGTCCGGGCGACTTCTTCGACGATCTGTCCCATCGCGCCGTATCCATGAATGAGTAAGTTCACTGTCTCACCTCATTGAACTGCTCCATTGCCGATAACAAGCGGGCCTCGGCCGTCGCGCTCATCGGGACGAGCGGGAGACGTGGTGCACCGAACTCGAAGCCGCGTGCATTCAATGCTGCTTTGACCGGAATCGGATTCACTTCCGCGAACAATTCGTCGATGACCGGGAGCAGTCGGAGCTGCCATGTGCGTGCCGTTTCCAAATCTCCGGCGAGGAGCGCTTCAGCTAATGCGACCGTCGCACCCGGATAGACGTTCGAAAGGACCGAGACAACACCTTGCGCCCCCCAAGCCATATAAGGAAGGATTTGATCATCGTTCCCGCAATAGACTGGGAACCCTTCCGGTACGTGCGCCATCATTTGAGCCATCACTGAGATATCCCCGCTCGCTTCTTTGAGCGCAGCGATACGTGGGTGATCAGCGAGTTCCCCAACCGTTGCCGGATCAAGGGCGACGCCCGTCCGCGATGGTACGTTGTAGAGCATGAGCGGAATCGGTGACGCGTCGGCAATCGCTGTGAAGTGGGCAATCAGACCCGCTTGCGTCGACTTGTTGTAATAAGGCGTGACGACCATCGCCATCTCGGCTCCGAGTTCGGCGGCCCGTTTCGTCTTTTGAATGCTGAGCGCCGTGTTGTTCGACCCGGTTCCGGCGATGATAACGGCGCGGCCGGCAGCGACTTCAATCGCTTTGACGAGAAGCGTCTCGAACTCTTCGTCCGTGATGGTCATGCCCTCACCAGTCGTTCCCCCGATCACGAGACCGCTGACACCTTCTTTAATTTGATCTTCAATCAACGCTTCCCACGCTGTGAGATTTAGCTGACCGTCTGCTTGAAACGGTGTAGCGAGTGCGGTTGCGACTCCTGTGAACATATAATCTCCCCCTTATTTCGTAGCAGTCTGCCCAATCATGCATTGGGCGATTTGGACGGCGTTCGCTGCCGCGCCTTTTCGAACGTTATCAGCGACGCACCAAAGATGGAACGTGTTCGGCTGTGACTCGTCGACACGGATACGACCGACGTACACGTCGTCTGTCCCGTTCGCATCGAGCGGTGTCGGATAGACGAGCTCCGCTGGGTTATCCATCAAGACGATACCTGGCGCGTCCGCGAGCACGGCTTTCACTTCGGCGAGCGTCGCGTCGCGGTCGAGCGTGACTGTGATGGAGACGGCGTGGCTGTTGCGGACCGGGACACGGACACATGTTGCGGTGACACCGAGGTTCGGCGCGTTTAAAATCTTGCGTGTCTCTTCAATCATCTTCTGTTCTTCTTTCGTATAACCGTTCTCTAAGAACACATCAATGTGTGGCAAGACGTTATCGTAAATCGGATACGGATAGTTCTTCGGCTCTTCCCCACGTGCTCCGCGTTCCAAGTCTTCAATCCCTTTTTGGCCCGAGCCAGAGACGGCTTGATACGACGTATAGGCGACACGCGTCAATCCGTATACTTCCGCGAGTGGTGCGAGCGCGACGACCGATTGGATCGTCGAGCAGTTCGGGTTGGCGATGAGCGTCTTGTCCGGGCTCAGTTCGACTCGGTTCACTTCCGGTACGATGAGCGGAATGTCCGCCTGCATCCGGAATGCACTCGAGTTGTCGATGACGATGACACCTTGTTCACTCAGGCAAGGCGCATATTGTTCACTGATGCTCCCACCGGCTGAGAAGAGCGCGATATCGATTGGGTCCGCATAAATCGCGTCCGACAGTTCCCGGATGACGACGTCCTTGCCGTTCACGTTCACGGTCTTCCCGGCCGAACGAGATGATGCGTACAACATCAATTCGTTAATCGGGAATTCATACTCGGTCAATACTTCAATCATCTTTTGGCCGACGGCACCGGTCGCACCGACGACGGCTACGTTATACATGTGGCGTCCTCCTTATAACTTGAAGCGGGTCGCGATGGCCGCGACGGCTGCTTCGACGTCTTGTTCGTTAATCGTGTACGAGATGCTAATCTCGGATGTCGTGACTTGATAGAATGGGATTCCGCTCTCGCGGAACGTGGCGAACAGTTCGGCTGCGACACCGGTCGCGTCACGCATGCCGATGCCGACGACCGAGATTTTCGCATGCTCGGTATGACGGTCGATTTTGATTTGTGGGAACGTCTCAGTCAGTTCCGCGAGCGCCTCTTCGAGAAACGATTCTTCATCGAGCGGACAGGTGAACGACAGGAATACTTCACCATCGAACGCGGTCTGACTGATCATATCGATATTGACATGACGCTGTGACAATTTCTCGAAAATGTCGGCAACTCCTGCCACCGAATGTGGAATATGTTTGATTGAGACGCTGAGCACGTTCTTCACGACGCTCACGCTCGTCACCGCTTTTTGTTCCATCGCCTGTGTCATATCCATGATCCATGTTCCTCCTTCGCTCGCAAGCGTCTTTCCTACAAAGATGTTCACATCAAATTTTTTCGCGAGCTCTACGCTACGCATCTCCATCACTTTCGACCCGAGCGCGCTCATCTCCATCATCTCGTCATATGAGACGGTATCTAATCGGCGGGCCGTCGGATGGATGCGCGGGTCAGCCGTATAAACACCGGCGACGTCTGTGTAAATCTCACAGCGTTTGCTGAGGACGGCGGCCAAGGCGACAGCGGTCGTATCCGATCCGCCTCGTCCGAGCGTCGTCACATCACCGAACTCGTTGACACCTTGGAAACCGGCGACGATGACGACGTCATATGTCCGGAGCTTCTCTTCGAGCACTTCTTTGCGAATCGCCTTGATTTTACTTTTCGTGTGAATGCCCATCGTGTCGATCCCGGCTTGTTGTCCGGTAAGCGAGATGGCAGCCACGCCTCGAGAGTTTAAAGCGATGCTGAGCAGGCTGATCGTCTGCTCCTCACCGACCGCGAGCAAGCGGTCCAGTTCACGAATCATCGGGCGTTCCGTGATTTGTTTGGCGAGTGACAACAGTGAGTCGGTCGTTTTCCCCATCGCGGAGACGACGACGACAAGTTTTTCTCCGGCCGCGGCCCGTGTCTGTAAATATTCGGAAATGGCCTGGATTTGTTCAATCGTGGCAACGGAGCTGCCTCCAAATTTCAATACGGTTGTCATCAGGTTCCCCACTTTCATGATGTCCACCAACAGAAAAAGCGGCAGACCGGTAGGAAGCACTCTCCCTACGGTCTGCCGCTTGTACGCGCAGTTGAAAAACGATTAAAGAATCGTTCCGTAGATAGCGCTCCATGGCATTTCATCCATGGCAGTGTAGGCGTTATTCACGACTACCCCAGCCTTCGTTCGTACGCATGCGAACGTCGACTTCGGCGAAATTCCCCTTTCGGCTCGATCCGGAATGCGTCCGTGTCGATCAAGCGTACTCATGTCATTCGCAACCTCTATCTGTCAGTTGTTAGTTTTAGTTATAACAAATGCATCCCGGCTTGCCAACCTTTTTTTAGAAAAAAGGAAAATTTCTAAAAACAATCACCATGTCTTCTTCATCATCCGATGCGGGATGTCCGCGTCTAAAAATTCGTCACCGTACGCCTCATATCCGAGACGCTCATAGAAAGGGAGTGCCGTCAGTTGAGCGCCAAGTTTGAGCTCATGTAACTCGCTCGTCCGGGCGACGGACTCGATAGCGAGCATAACCTCTTTCGCATACCCGTTGCCGCGCGCCGAAGCGAGTGTGGCGACCCGCTCGACTTTCCCGACCGCGTCACCGATTGGACGCAGACGCGCCGTCGTCACCGGCTCACCGTCCACTGTCCCGACGAAATGGATGCAGGCTGGGTCAAGCTCATCATATTCGATTTCAGGGGCGATGCCTTGCTCGTGAATAAACACTGTCGCCCGCACAACCCGTGCCTGTTCAATCAGTTCTGCTTCCGTGCCGTGCTCAATCTTCAACATGATACCATCCCTTCCTGAAGCCGTTTCACGATTTCTGCCGTCGCGCGTTCCAACTCGATGACCGATTCGAATCGGGCCTGGGCTTGTTTATGACTGCCGCCACCGCGACCGATGCCGAGGTCGTCGAGCGTCCGTTTTAAGAATTTACCGATGGCGATGTCATGTGTCCCGTCATGCATGAGCCATAGCTTTTGACCCGTATGATTGGCTCCAACAGCGATTCGGCCCGTCGCGGCGATGCGTTCGACGATGGTCGTCGTCAACGTCTCCGCTTCCGTCTTACCGATATGGGTGATGACGTAATTGTCTTCCTGCAAAAAGGCAGCGACTTTCGCTTTCGCGACGCGCGCCTCGAGCGCCTTCACTTCCTTGTCCCGCTCGAGACGAAGATTTCGTTCCTCGAGGACACGGGCAGCGACCGTCTCGTTCGTCGTCGATAACGTTTGGTGAATCGTCCGCAACGCCGTCCGTGACGAATGGATGGCGGACAAGGCCCGGTGACCGGCAACATACGTCAAACGAACGTTCCCACGAACTTTCTTCATCGAGGTCACATGGACGATTCCAAGTTGGCCGGTCGTCTCGACATGTGTCCCACCGCACGCGTTGTAATCGAGTCCCTCAATGTCGACGATCCGGATCATCCCGGTGCGATCGGTCGGTTTGCGTAACCGATCGACCTCGACCTCTGCGGACGCGAGTTCGTACGTGGAGACGGGACGGTTCTCAAAGATGATGCGTTGCACGTCTCGTTCCAACGACTCGATTTGAGTCCAATCGAGCGTCTCTGTCTCGATTTCAAGCGACGACTCCTCTTGTCCGATGCCGAAGCTGAGCGTCTGAATGCCGTATTCGTCTTCCAATAAAGCTGTCAAAACGTGCTGAGCCGTGTGTTGAATCGAGTGGTCGTGACGGATCGCTTCATCGACTATGCCGGTCACGAACGTCCCACGTTCGAGCCCCGGTTCGACTAAATGCCAGACGACCTCCTCGACCCGTTGCACATCGAGAACGGGTTGTCCGTCGAGTGTTCCGACGTCCGGAGGTTGGCCCCCGCCTTCCGCATAAAATAATGTGGATTCAAGCGCGACCCACGTCCCGCGCACATCGGTGCGGACGTCGGTCACCGTCGTTTCAAATTGCCATGGCTTCATCTTGATCGCCGCCTTTTCTGTAGGATATGTTCAGACAACTAGTCTAATTTGGTCTATAATAAGAAACACTTACTTTAGCAGTCAGGAGCGATATGCATGTTACAGATTGATAAACAATCACCGCTACCTATTTATTATCAAATCGAAGCCTATTTAAAGCAACAAATAGATGCCGGCGAGCTTCAACCCGGAGAATCCATCCCATCCGAACGGGAGTTTTCCGAGCGCTATAACGTGAGCCGGATGACGGTCCGCCAAGCGATCACAAACTTGGTCAACGCCGGTTATTTGAGCCGTCAAAAAGGCCGAGGCACGTTCGTCGCCAACAAGAAAATCACGATGGCCTTGTCCGGATTGACAAGTTTCTCAGAAGAAATCAAACATCGGGGCATGCGTCCGTTTAGCCGCCTGTTGTCGTTCCAGACGATTTCAGCCCCGGCCAAAATCGCCCAAAAATTGAGCGTCGCGCTCGACACGCCCGTCTATGAGATGCGACGTCTCCGTCTCGCCGATGAGAACGTGCTCGCCCTCGAGACGGCATACATCCCGGTCGCCTTACTACCGAACTTGACCGAGACAGATGCCGTCGGTTCGATTTACGAGTTCGCCGAGCAGTCAGGGCTCCGGTTGAAGAATGCGACCCAAACCCTCGAGGCGAGGAGCGCGGGACCGGAGGAAGCAAAGCTGTTGACGATTTCTCCGAACGCCCCTGTGCTCTTAATCGACCAACGGACGTATCTCGAGAACGGGGACATGTTCGAATATAGCCGTTCCTTGTTCCGCGGCGACGCCTACTCGTTCACCGTTGCGATGGAACGCACATAAAAAATGGTTTGCCGCAGACGGCAAACCATTTTTTTATTGTGCTTCATACGTGATTCCGGCCGGGTCGTACATATACGTCTCAAGCTCGGTATCGGTCATCGGCTCGACTTCATTCCCGGCATCGGCCTGTTGGACGCGATAACGAACTTCTTCGAGCAACGGCTCGTTCAAGAAGTAATAGAAATGACCGTCGACACCGCGGGCCCCTTCACCGGTCAACTGATATTGAACCGTGTTGTTGAGGGCGCCGACATCCTCGATTAAACGCATATAGTCGTTCGGACCGAGCGTCGTCTGCATGTTGTCCCCGACTGCTTTCAACACTTTGTCGTAGTTGTTGATGAGCGACGTGCCGAGCGCTTGGTCAAGGACGGCATTGATGACTTCCATCTGACGCTGTCCGCGACCGATGTCTCCACGCGGGTCGTCATAGCGGTTACGGACGTAAGCGAGTGCCTCTTCGCCCGATAACTGCTGAAGCCCTGCTTCGACTTGGACGACTTCTCGTGAGGCGTCGTAACTCTTCTGTTCAGACGAGAACGGGACGTCGATTTCGACCCCGCCGACGGCATCGATGAAGTCGACGAACCCTTGGAAGTTGAGGGAGACGACGTGGTCGATGTCGATGCCGACCAAGTCTTCAATCGTGTTCGTCGCCATCCGCATACCGTTGTTCGGGTTCGATTCATCCATCGACCCGAAGTAATAGGCGTGCGTGATTTTGTCTTGATCGAGACCCGTCTTACCGTACGGGATATTGAAGCCCGTATAGTCGATGTTGACGTACGAGTCACGCGGGATGCTGAGCATCGTCGTCTGTTTGTTTTTCTTGTTCAGAATGACGACAATCATGACGTCAGACCGACCATACTCGCCGCGCGCTTTCTTCTGCGGGGACAAGTCCGTCCCGAGCACGAGGAAGCTCTCGGTATCCTCTTTATCAAATCGAGTCGGTTCGATAGTCGGATCATCCTCAAGCGTCACTTGAGTACCTGACAGCATGTTATGCGCTTTATAAAAAGCCGTTCCATACATGCTTGAGCCAACGATGACGGCAATCAATACAAGGGCGCTGAACAGCTTATAAAACGCAGACGGGCCTTTGCGCCGTCTACGAGCTTGGGTTCTTGAATTCATGAGTTTCTCCTTCGCGATCGAATGATATGAGCTTCACCTATTATAGAGGAAACCTCGACTTTTGTCGAAAACGTTTTGATTACAAATCCATTTCCATACAATTTCCCACAGTTAACGAGAAAAAAACCTGGAGACAAGTGTCTCCAGGTCATCAAGCTCGGATCGAAAAGAATCGGTCGGCCGCTTCACTGCCACGCGCCTGTAACACATCGCTACAAGCCGAGGCCGCCTCGGCATCGAGCACGATGGTCACACTTGGATGCGCCTGTAAGATGGAAGCCGGCCAGTCAATCGTCGGCACGCTCTCAATCATGTGATGCACCGCTTCGGCTTTACGGGTACCGGTCGCGACGAGGACGATCTCGCGTGCGTTCATAATCGTATCGAGTCCCATCGTGATGGCCTGCGTCGGCACGTCTTCGATTGAATCGAAGAAACGGCGGTTCGCTTCACGCGTCGACTCGGTCAGTTCGGTCACATGCGTCTTCGCATCGAGCGCGGTACCCGGCTCATTGAAGGCGATATGTCCGTTCTCTCCGATGCCTAGCAATTGCAGGTCGACACCAATCGAGCGGACGAGCTGTTCATAGCGAGCCGCTTCCGCTTCCGGGTCGGCCGCGTCACCGTGAGGCAGATGGCTCTGTTTGAATGGGATGTCATTGAACAGCTTCTCTTCCATGAAGTGATGATAGCTTTGCGGATGACTCGGCGCGAGCCCGATATACTCATCAAGATTAACGCTCGTCACATGACTGCAGTCGAGCCGATCTCGTTTGAACATCTGATACATCCCGACCGGTGTACTGCCCGTCGCGAGTCCGAGCACGAAATCGCGCTTCCCGGCGACCCGTTCCTTGATGAGTGTATATGCGATTTCTTCTGCGTCCGTCGGTGTGTTCGCCACTAATATGTTCATTGCATGTCCTCCTTCGAATAACTGACCTGTCCTTGATGAATCGTCGTCACGACCGTCATCGCGTCATCCCAAATGACGAGATCCGCGTCGAAGCCAGGCGCGATGGCCCCTTTGTTCGTCAAACCGAACTCACGCGCTTGGTTCGCCGACGTCATCTTCACCGCTTCTTGCACCGTGCATCCCGTGTATAACAGCATGTTGCGGAACGCCGCGTCCATCGTCAAGACGCTGCCGGCCAAGTTCCCGGCTTCGAGTCGAGCCGCCCCGCCTTCGACGATGACCGGTTGACCCCCGAGTTCATAACGGCCGTCCGGAAGACCTTTGGCGCGCATCGCATCCGTAATGACGACGAGACCGTCTGCCCCTTTCATGCGATAGGCGAAGTCGACCATCTCGTGACGGCTGTGAATCCCGTCTGGAATGATTTCAACCATGACGTCCCGCTCCAACAGACAATAGCCGACCGTTCCCGGCTCCCGATGATGAATCCCTCGCATCTGATTGTATAAGTGCGTGCCATGCTTGACGTTCGCTTCCTTGTTCTCGGCAAACGTGGCGTTCGTGTGTCCGGTCGATCCGATTGCACCGGTTTCACCCATCACCTGTTCAAGCTCACGTGCTCCCGGACGTTCCGGCGCATACGTGACGAGGCGAATGTGACCGCCCGCTTCCTGTTGCCATGTGCGGAATTGACTTGCATCGGGATCGATAATATATTCGGCCGGCTGTGCCCCCGCATTGTCGACGTTGACGAACGGTCCCTCTAGATGGATGCCGACGAGTGACGTGTCTCCCGCCTCGATGACAGTCCGGGCTGCTTGCAACGCCTTCGTAATGGCAGTCGGTGACTGTGTAATCGTCGTCGCAAAATAAGACGTCACACCTTCAGCGAGCATCGAACGGCTGAGATGACGTAGTCGATCCACGTCCGCATCCATCGTATCGACGTCGTAACCGCCATGGATGTGGACGTCAATCATGCCTGACGTCACGAGTGCCCCACGAACGTCAATCTCTTTATCTGTTCCTGCCTGATAGTCCTCCATCGCACCGACGCTCACAATCGTCTTGCCATCGAATTGGATATAGCCTCGTTCCCACGTTTCGTCCCCCGAAACGATGTGTGCATTGATGATCACCATAATCGGTCATCCACCTTTCTTCAAGTAGCTTCATCGTTATCATATCAAAAACCAGTATAGTTGTATAGACCAATATTACTAACTAACAAACTCGATTTCCCCAGTTCTTTGCCCATCCTGTTTCCCCCTCAAACAACAAAAAGGCTGACGCCGTAGCGTCAACCTGTCTCGGTTAGGATGTTTCGTTCGTAATCGGTTGGGCCTCATACCGTTTGACGATATGAATGAGACGCATGACCAGCAACACGGCTCCGGCCGCTAGACCCGCAATCAAACCAATCCAATAGCCGTCCGGTCCGAAACCGAACTGTTCGGCAAGCGCATAGCCGAGCGGGAGGCCGATGACCCAATAGGCGATGAGCGACAAGATGAGCGTCACGTTGACGTCCTTGAACCCGCGTAAAATCCCTTGAATCGGGGCGGCGACCGCATCCGATAATTGGAAGAAGACCGCAAAAATCATGAAGTGGGCCGCGAGTTCCACGACGGCCGCATCGTTCGTATAGATGGCCGCAACCCGTTCATTTTGCCAAAACAGAAGCGCTCCCGAGAATGATGACACACCGAGACAAAGGACGATACCGATTTTGGCATAGCGTACGGCATCCTTCAGCCTCCGGGCCCCGAGCTCATAGCCGACGACAATCGTCAGCGCGCTCGACGCGGACAACGGCAACATATAGACAAATGAAGCGAAGTTGATGGCCGCTTGGTGGGCCGCGACGATATTGTCTCCATATTCACTCAAGAGCAACGTCACCGCCGCAAAGATGCTCACTTCCGCAAAAATGGCGAGCCCGATCGGTGTCCCGAGCTTGAGCAGTTCTTTCTGTCTCGGCCAGAAGATACGCTCCACTGAGCGCAAGAAACGATATTCAAGGAAAGGCTTGCCGTTCCGGACAAACGCGAACGCCATAAAGAAGAGCAACCAATATGTGATGGCCGAGGCGATTCCCGCCCCGACACCGCCATAGGCCGGGACGCCGAGTTTTCCAAAGATGAAGATGTAATTTAATCCGACGTTAATGGGTAACCCTAATAGTATAAGTAGCATCGAGATTCGCGTTTTGCCGAGCGAGTCCATGAGCGTGCGTAGCACGTTGAACAAGAACATCGGCAACACCCCGAATCCGAGTGCGAGCAAATACCCTTTGGCAATCCGTTTCCCTTCCTCACTCAGTCCCATGCCGTCGACAGCCGTCGGGACGAGCCAAAAGCCGAGCACGAGCGTCGCGATGCTCAGACCGATCGCTAAGTATACGCCTTGGTACAGCGTCCGTTGAATCTGCTGGATATTGCGGGCCCCGAGCGCCTGGGCGACGATTGGGGCGACAGCGAGCAGAATCCCGCTCAATCCCGTATACACCGGCATCCATAAACTCGACCCGACCCCGACACCCGCCAAATCGACGGCGCCGGCTCGGCCCGACATGACTGTGTCAAAAAAGCTGATTAAGTAAAAGGACACTTGTGTCACCAAAATCGGGAAGAAGATGGTGAAGAACAGTTTGATTTTTTCATTTAGTGAATGTGTTTGATACATGGGCAACCTCATCTCATTTCAGAAAGGAAAAATTAGAATGAATCAACGGAATGCGGAAAAATTAAAATATGAGCTGTTAGAGACGTGGAACACGTTCAATCATTATATGACCGAGGCGCTCACGTTTCAAAACAGTGAAGATATCCACCAAGCCCGGGTCCATCTACGCAAGCTATTGACGTTCATGCAACTGTATGACACGAAGCCTTCGACGTATCGTCAATTGAAACAGTTGATGGAGGCGCTCGGTGCGGTGCGTGACGGAGACGTCCTGCTTGAAGGGCTCGCCGTCGAGACCGAGCTCGATCAAGCTTTTGTTGAGCATGTCGAAACACAACGGGCCAAGGACCGCACGCTGTTGAAAGCGCGTGTGACCGAAAAAATGACGCCTTCGCTTGACCAGCAAGTCCGTCGCTTCATTGGCGGGCAGCTGTTCCGCGCCTTTCGCAAACAAGACGCGGCGGTGTTTCTCGATAAAGCCAAAGCCGACCGCAAGCGGCGCATCGCGACCCATCACGCAGCGACGAAACGGAACGACCGGCTCGATACCCTCCACAAAGTCCGGCTCGCCGTGAAGCGGGAGCGCTATTTGAATGAGTACTTATTGAACTATGAGCCGAGCGCCTCAAAAGACCAAGTTCAAAAACTGAAGCGGCTCCAGACCGAACTTGGTGATATGAATGACCGGCATCAGCTGTTGTTGCGCTGGACCGATTTCACGCCGCCCGCCGCCTTGACCGACGACTATAAAGAAGTCGTCCAGAAGCTGCACACCCGACTCGACGAATCGGTCGACGCCATCAAGCTTTAGCGCGACGTGTAGCGTTCGACGAGCAGTTCAAGCAACTTCATCCCGGCAATCGAGTTCCCTTTTGAATCAAGGGCAGGCCCAAAAATACCAAAGCCGACATCACTCAATCCGAGCTCGTGTTTGCCGGTCGCGAGAATCGCACCCGACACCCCGCTCTTTCCAGGCAGGCCGACACGGACGGCAAATTCACCCGATGCGTCGTACATGCCGCACGTCGTCATGATGGCTTTGACGATACGGACGACGCGACGCGGAATCAATTCCTCGCCTGTGACCGGGTCTTCGCCGTTACCGGATAGAATCCGGCCGATGCGAGCCAAGTCAAAACAATCGATTTCGATGGCACACTGTTTCGTATACACATCGATAATCTCATCGACATCGCCCTCGACGATTCCGTGATGGCGCATGAAATAGAGCAAGGCCCGGTTCAAGTCGGTCGTCTCGTATTCCGAGCGAGCGACTTTTTCGTTATACGTGACTTCCTCGACCGGGACATCGAGCAACGTCGCCAAAAATTGACGGAACTGATAGATTTTCAGCTCCGCCGTGTCCCCTAAAATCATGCTCGTGACCGCGAGCGCCCCGGCGTTAATCATCGGATTGAGCGGTTTCGATGGCACCGTCTCTTCAAGTTTGGCAATCGAGTTGAACGCATCCCCCGTCGGTTCCATGCCGACTTTCGAGAACACGTAATCTTCCCCGAACTCCATCAAGACGTAACAGAGCGTCAACGCCTTTGACACGCTTTGAATCGTGAACTTATGATGGACGTCCCCCGCATGAATATAAGAACCATCAGGTAGGCAAATCGCCACGCCGAGCAAATCATCTTGTACATGCGCGAGCTCCGGAATATAGTCGGCGACTTTTCCTTGTGCTGTGTACGGACGACACTCGTCGACCAAATGCGCCAACTGCTGTTCCAATACGTTCATCCAATCACCCCATGTCCGATAGTTTTTACCCGGGTCATCTTAACATATTTGAAGACGGTTAACCATCAAGTGGACCGTCTTCCTTATCCGGCTTATACCATTCCTCGTCGGCCCATATGACCGATGGGCTGTCCTCGTCACCTTCGAGCTTCTCACCATGCCGATTCATCGAGACGATGAACGCGATAATACCGACCACGACGACCGCCGCCGTTATCCCGAACCAAACCATAAGTGGTCCTCCTTCCAATCGTGACGAATTTGTCTAGAACCGTGTGAGACTTATCCTATGTCTACGTCAACATTCTCGGTACCGTTAGTAGGAATACTACATAGAAATGGGTGAATGGATTGAACAAGATTGCAATCATCGGTGGAGGGATTACCGGCATGGCCGCCGCGTATTATGCGAAACAGGCGGGAGCGCATGTCACATTGTATGAAGCAAGTGACCGGATTGGCGGAAAAATCAAGACCGTTTATCGAGACGGCTTCGTCTTAGAATGCGGGCCGGACGGATATATGGCCCGTAAGCCGACATTGACCGAGCTGATCACCGAACTTGGGCTTGACGACGATCTCGTCCGGTCGATGACCGGGACCTCGTACATTTACGTCCGGAACCGACTGCGACAGATGCCCGCAGGTTCGGTTATGGGCATCCCGACCAAGTTCTGGCCGATGGTCAAGACGGATCTGTTCACGTGGCGCGGCAAGTTTCGGGCCGGTATGGACCTCGTGTTGCCCCGCGTCTATGCGGGATCAGATATCTCGCTCGATACGTTCTTTCGGGCCCGGCTCGGGTCGGAAGTCGTCGAGGCGATGATCGAACCGCTCCTGTCTGGGATTTACAATGGTACGCTCGACGATATGAGCATCGAGTCTACTTTCCCTCAGTTTATCACGATTGAACAAAAAACACGCAGCCTGATTCTCGGTATGAAAGCATTGACACCTCCTGTCCAAGCCGGTGTCAAACCGCGCGAGGCCGGTAAATTTTTATCGCTCGGTCAAGGGCTTGGTGTCTTGATCGAGGCGCTCCGTCCATCGATTGATCGCCTCTGTCTCGGGACACGGGTCGCGGCAGTCCGGCCCCATGAAGTGGTGCTCGAGGACGGAACGGTCGAGTCGTTTGACGGCATCGTGTTAGCCACCTCGCCGAACGCGCTCGGCCCGCTCCTCGGTCTCCCGGAAGCGGAACGGTTGTCGTCATTGAAACGCACGTCTTCCATCACCGTGCTCGCAGCGTTCGAGAAAGCAGACGTCGAGGCACTCGACGGGACGGGTTACGTCATCGCCAAAGGCGAAGGCAACGCCTTGACCGCTTGTAGCTGGATGCATAAGAAATGGCCGCATATGGCACCCGAAAACAAGGCGCTGTTACGCGTCTACATCGGCTCCGCGTTCGTTCCCGACCTGTTGACGGAATCCGACGAAACGATTGCCGACTTCGCGCTCCGTGAGCTTCGGAAAATTCAACACGTCGGTAACGCGATCTTCACGAGAGTCGAGCGTCACGTCGACACGATGCCGCAGTATGAGGTCGGCCATAAACAATACGTGCGCGCGTTCGAGGAAACATTGTCCTCCCTCGACGGCGTCGAAGCTTGTGGGGCGATTTTACACGGCGTCGGTCTCCCCGACTGCGTCGACTCGGCCAAACAAGCCGTCACCCGCATCATGGCAAGACAGGTGGTGTCCGTATGAAACGAATCGACTACAACGAGAATCCGTTCATCGTCATTTGGGAAGTGACACGCGCCTGTGCACTGTCATGCGTCCATTGCCGGGCCGAGGCTCAGTTCCATCGTTATCCGGGTGAACTCGACACCGCCCAAGGTAAGGCGCTCATCCGCGACATTCATGCGATGGACAACCCGATTCTTGTCTTCACAGGTGGCGACCCGCTCATGCGCGAAGACTTGTTCGAGTTGACGGAATACGCCGCCTCGCTCGGAATGCGCGTATCGATGACCCCATCGGCAACGCCACGCGTGACCCATGACGCCGTCAAACGGGCGAAAGATGCCGGATTGACGCGTTGGGCGTTCTCGCTCGACGGTCCGGACGCCAAGTCACACGACTATTTCCGGGGTACCCGCGGCAGTTTCGAACGGACGTTGCGCGGCATCTCTTATTTCCGGGAAGAAGGCATGTCATTCCAAATCAATACGACGGTCACGGAATATAACGTCGATCAACTCCCGGACATCGCCAAACTCGTCGGTGAACTCGGTGTGTCGGTGTGGACGCTGTTCTTCCTCGTGCCGACCGGCCGCGGGTCGCTCCTGCAGCCCATCTCCCCAGAACGGCATGAAAAAGTACTCCGCTGGGCGTTCGCTTTGCAAGAACACGTCCCATTCATCATCTCGACGACCGAAGCCCAGTTTTATCGGCGCATCGCCCGGCAAGAGAACTTGAAACGAAAACAAGTTGGATTGTCGCTAATCGGCCATCCGCATGACGATCTCGCCAAGGCACCCCGCGGCACGAATGACGGGAACGGTTTCGTGTTCATCTCGCATACGGGCGACGTGCAGCCGTCCGGTTTCTTACCGATTACGTGCGGCAACGTGAAACAAACACCGCTCGCCGAGATTTACCGGCACCACCCGGTTTTTAAATCACTACGCGATCCCGATACCCACCACGGAAAATGCGGCTACTGCGAGTATCGTTACGTATGCGGCGGCTCGCGGGCTCGCGCTTATGCCGTCACCGGCGACTATAAGGCCGAAGAACCGTACTGCATCTATCAACCTACACCTATCTCATAAACAAAGAGCGCCGGCATCAGCCAGCGCTCTTTCAATGTTTAATGCGTCACCGTCGCGGGACGAAGCGTCAACTCGTCGTTCTCGACATCGATGACGACCGTCTGGCCGTCCTCGATATCTCCGGCGAGAATGCTACGGGCAAGTTTCGTCTCAATCGTCCGTTGTACGTACCGGTTGATCGGACGGGCCCCGAACTGTGGCTCATACGCCTCGTCGGCGATGAACACTTTCGCAGCATCCGTGATCTCGATTTGAATCGAGCGCGCCGTCAAGCGACTACCCATGCGCGCGACCGCTTTCTCGACGATTTGGCCGATTTGAGCCCGCGTGAGCGGATGGAACAAAATCGTCTCATCGACCCGGTTCAAAAACTCGGGACGGAAGTGGCGGCGGAGCCGCTCGATGACTTGGCGTTCTTCCGCCTCATCGATGACACCATCTTTCGCCGCTTCGAGCAAGATGTCGGCCCCGATGTTCGATGTCATGATGACGATTGTGTTTTTGAAGTCGACGACACGTCCGTGCGAATCGGTCAAGCGACCATCATCGAGCAGTTGCAGCAAGATGTTGAACACATCGGCGTGCGCTTTCTCGACCTCATCGAGCAGGAGCACCGAGTACGGGTTGCGGCGGACTGCTTCCGTCAACTGACCGCCCTCTTCATAGCCGATATAACCTGGAGGAGCCCCGACGAGACGCGACACGGCGTGTTTCTCCATATACTCGCTCATGTCGAGACGTACGATATGGTCTTCCGAGTCGAACATCGCCTCGGCGAGCGCTTTCCCGAGTTCGGTCTTCCCGACACCCGTCGGTCCGAGGAACAAAAACGAGCCGATCGGACGGTTCGGATCTTTAATGCCGGCTCGAGCCCGAATGACGGCATCACTGACGAGGCGAATCGCATCGTCTTGTCCGAAGACACGTTGATGGAGCACCGTCTCGAGGTTGAGCAACTTGTCTCGCTCTCCTTCGGTCAATTTCGTCACGGGGATCCCCGTCCATTTCGAGACGACCTCGGCGATCTCTTCCTCGGTCACTTCTTCGCGGACGAGTTCACGTGTCACCGAACCGGCGAGCCGTTCCGCTTCCGCGAGTTCACGCTCGAGTTCCGGGATACGGCCATATTTGAGCTCGGAGGCCCGGTTCAAATCGTAGCGGCTCTCAGCTTCTTGCAGTTCGAGCTTCACTTTTTCCAGGTCGCCACGGATGTGTTGCACGCGATGCGTCGACTCTTTCTCGTTCTCCCAACGGAGTCGGAGCGCGTCCGACTGTTCGCGAATCGAGGCGAGTTCTTGTTGCAGCGCATCGAGTCGTTTCTTCGAGGCGTCATCACTTTCTTTCTTCAAGGCCGCCTCCTCAATCTCGAGTTGCATGACGCGGCGTACGAGTTCATCGAGTTCGGCCGGCATCGATTCCATCTCCGTCCGAATCATCGCACACGACTCATCGACGAGATCAATCGCCTTGTCCGGCATGAACCGGTCGGTGATGTAGCGGTTCGATAAGACGGCCGCTGCGACGAGCGCGTTGTCATGAATGCGGACACCGTGGTGAATCTCGAAGCGTTCTTTCAAACCGCGCAAAATCGACACCGTGTCTTCGACGTCCGGTTCGTCGACGAGCACTTGTTGGAAACGGCGCTCAAGTGCCGGGTCCTTCTCGATATATTGGCGATACTCATCGAGTGTCGTCGCGCCGATGCAGTGGAGTTCGCCGCGGGCGAGCATCGGTTTGAGCATGTTCCCGGCATCCATCGCCCCTTCGGACTTGCCGGCCCCGACAATCGTATGCAGTTCGTCAATGAAGAGGATGATTTTCCCTTCCGCTTCTTTCACTTCGTTCAAGACAGCTTGGAGCCGCTCTTCGAACTCACCGCGATATTTGGCCCCGGCGACGAGCGAACTCATATCGAGGCTGAAAATCGTCTTATCTTTCAAGCTTTCCGGAACGTCACCGCGAACGATGCGTTGGGCGAGCCCTTCGACGATCGCCGTCTTCCCGACACCCGGTTCTCCGATTAAGACCGGATTGTTTTTCGTCTTCCGGCTCAAGATGCGGATGACGCGCCGAATCTCGCTATCACGCCCGATGACGGGATCGATTTTGCCGGTCTTCACTTCTTGAATCAAGTCGCGGCCATACTTCGTCAAGACGTCATACGTCGCTTCCGGCGACTTCGACGTGATGCGCCGATTTCCGCGGACGGCGACGAGCGCCTCGCGTAGTTTCTCTTCGGTCACACCTTTGCGCTCGAGCATGCTTTGCGCTTGGCTCTTATTCATAATGATGCCGAGCAGGACGTGCTCGACCGAGACGTACTCGTCACTCATACCGGTCGCTTCCCGCTCCGCCGTCGTCAACACGTTCAACAGCGAGGCCGAAATCATCGGCGTCGTCGGCGTTTGAAGCTTCGGTGCGTTCTTGAGTGCCATCGCGACCTCGGCCTCAATCTCGGCGACGCTCAGCTCCATTTTTTGCAGTAGGAGCGGCGCGATGCCGTCCGTTTGTGAAATCATCGATGCCAAGACGTGCCATTCGTTCATCTCGCTATGGTGGTACTGTTTCGCAAGTGCCTGCGAACTGACGATGCCTTCATGTGCTTTATCGGTAAATCGATTGAAATCCATTCTGCTTCCTCCTTAGGCTCAACGTTCGAGTTGTTCGTAAACAGATCGGTGGCCGGCGTCTAGCGGCAAGTCGACTTCGAGTTGGACGAAGAGATCCGACCGGACTTTCGAGGCGGTCATGAACCCGCGCCCTGGGATGCGCATCCGTTGACCCGGGCGTGACCCCGGTTTCACTTTCAGTTTGACCCGGCCACCATCTAATGTCGCCACGACGACTTCTGTGCCGTCGAGGAAAGCGAGCGGGCGCAACCGTTTGACGGTAATGACGTTCGCTCCTTCTCGACGGTACGTATCATCATCCGTGAAATGCAGCTCAACGTACACGTCGCCGCGGTCACCCGCTTGTCCGACCTTGCTGCTTTTGCCTTTGAGCCGTAACTTTTGCCCTTCGTGGGCGCCTTGCGGGATTTTCACGTTGACCGTTCCCGTCTGGAGACGCAGACTCACTTTGGAATCAGACGTCAATTGACTGAGTGGGACGTTGACACGGACCGTCTCATCGAGGTCTTCTTCGACCGCTTGATTAAAGAAGCTACCAAACATGTCCTCGAACCCGAACGTCCGCGACGTCGTCCGTGACCCGCCGCCAAACTGGCGGAACAAGTCTTCGAACTGGGCCGATCCTTCCCCATATCCGTCGCCGCTGTAAGTCCCTCCGCCGAACGTCGGTCCTTCTGGACTGCCATAGCGGTCATAGTTCGCTTTCTTATCGGGATCGCTCAGCACATCGAACGCTTCTTGGATTGCTTTGAACTTGTCCTGCGCGCCCGAGTCTTTGTTCACATCCGGATGGTATTGTTTTGCCAGTTTTCGATATGCTCGCTTAATGTCTTGGTCGGACGCCTCTTTCGGCACGCCAAGGACGTCATAATAGTTTTTTGCCATCTCGTTTCACCTCACCTATTTCTTTCCCGATTCTGTTAAGTCTATTCTACCGATTTGGTCAAAGAAGGTCAAAGAATTTCCTCGTTACTTAGCATACGAAAAAAAGAAGGCATTCGTTTCATCACGATGCCTTCTTACGATTAGAAATATACTCTCGGACTGTCCATGCCTTCTTCGAACACGATGGTCACTTCTTGTTGGCCACCGAGTGAGGTGACGTTGATGCGGACCGGTACGTTCCGGTTGTACTCCCACCGGTTCTCGAGCAGACCGACGACGTGCTGGGTGAACCCGACGAGCTCGGCCCGGCTATAAAACTGGATGGGGATGTCGATTTCGATTCGTGACAACTCTCCGTTTTGATAGAAGCCTTTTCCAATCATTCCGCTGAAATCCGGGAACACATCGGCAATCCGGTCACTGAAGAGGGAGAACTTTTGGGCATCGTCGCGCACTTCGGTCGTCGCCGTGACGGACGGGAAGTAATAATAGGTCTCATCGATGGCGGTCCAGTCGTTCGCCGCCACTTCATTGGCTGAGCCGACGAATGCCGATTTGATATAGTTCCCTGGTGTCGGTGAACCTTGCGGGGCTTTCATATACAACGCGACGTTGATATCGAGGTCTTTAAAGTCCTCACGTTTCCGCAACTGGGCGACGAGTTCATTCGCCATGCGTTCTCCTTCAGCGATGACTTTCTTCTCGTCCAACTTTTCCGTATAGGTCGGACCGAAGTTCGGCGCCTGGAACACGTACTCTTGATTCAAAATCAAGGCGAACGACACACCGCCGAGTTGATACCCACTATCCGTTTTCGTCATATAGTTTTGTTCGACGAGCGATGCCAAATAGAGTGGCGACTTTTTGTTCTCTTCGACGAACTGCTCCTCGGCCACTTCGGCCGTGCCGTTCGCATACGCCGGGTTGAGCGGAACGAGACCTTCTGACGTTTTGTCTTTACGGCCAAGCAGACGCGATACATCTTCACTCGTCAATAGCTGTCCTTCTTGATAGGCGTACTTCTCCGGATCGAACGCGCCGGTCGAATGGCGCATGAGGCCGAGCTCCACTTCTTCGAGCTCGAGCGATGAGCTGACTTGACGTTGCGCCAGTCCTCGGGCCGCAGCTGGTTTAAACGGAATGACCATCTGGTAATATGAATCACGCGCTTGAATCGCTTGAGTGACCCCTTCGGCTGCCGTCTCTTCGCCTGTCGGTGTGACTTCTTCTTCCCCCATCGGGATTTTCATAGAGCATCCGCCGAGAAAAACCGTCGCGGCGAGAGCTGGGATGAGCATCTGTTTCCATTTCATCTATGTCTGAACTCCTTTAATGATTCGTTTCGTTACACTTCGTCCATTATAACAAAATCATCCGTTGAAAAAAGTGTCGAAGCGGAATCAGTGCCAATTCACAGCAAAACACCCTTCAACTCGAGTTGAAGGGTGTCCACGTCATGCTTTCGGAGATGGGCGACGTCGATGCGTCAAGAACAAGAGACCGAGCACGATCAAGACGAGTCCGAGTACCGTTCCCCACGTTTTTGTCGTGCCGGTCATCGGAAGGGTCGCTTGGTCTGGCGTCACCGGAGTCGTTGGTTCCGGCACATAAACCGATTCATCTTGGTCATCACGGTTATCGTTGCCCGGTTTTGGAAGGTTTTGCTTCACGTGCACGGTCGCCTCGACCGTCCGCGACACGCGCGCCTCACGATTGACTTCGAACGTGAACGTCGTCCGGTTCGTGAGCACTGCGCCGGCCCGCACATCATAAGATGGCAAGAGTACTTTCTCCACCTCGAGTACGACCTCTTCGCCGGGGATTAATCCGTTCTCGACTTCGGCCAGAGCACGCATGCCGTCTCGGAGCGTCTCGGTCGTCTCGCGCTGTTCTTTGGTCGTCAACGCCCCGCTCGTCCATTCGTCGATGACGTCGACGAAGTACAAGGTGACGTTCGACGTGTTCGTGATTGTATACGTATAGCGAATCGCCTCACCTGGATGCACCGTTTCGGGACGCGCCGTCTTCGTGACGGTGAAGTCAGCTTGATTCAATAAGACGATTTGTTGGCTCTCGGCATCGATGACTCGACCGTAAGCATCGGTCGCAGCGACGCGGAACACGTTCCCGATTTCAGGAGCGCTCGTCCGATCGTAATCGGTTGGAATCAATAAGTTGACGGTCGCCTCGACTCGTTCCCCAGCGAGAAGCCCATCATCGCCGACGAGTGCCAATAAGCGCTCGCGGACGTTTGCATTGAACGTGTCGACCGTCTTGCCGTCGATGTCGCCGCTAAAGAACTCATCTTCGATGGATGTAATCGTGAGCGCCGTCTCGCCTGTGTTCTCGATAACGAACGTATATGGAATCATCCCACCGACGACGGCTTGGTCGATGTTTGCCTCTTTCCCGACCTCAAGGCCAATCGTCTCGTTCGGTACGACCGTGACATTCGCCTCCGTACAAGTTGCCGGAACGGTCTCGTCTTCAACACCGATACAGAACGTATTCGTCACAACGGTCTCACTCGTCACGTCTGGTGCGAACGTATCGAACTGAATCGTCGTCGTTCCGACCGGTATCGTCGGGAACGTCCAATCAAAGGCAGGCGGTCCGCTCACGGTCGTTGGAGCGACCGAGCCTTCCGGACCGAGCACTTCGACCGAATCCGCGACGACGGTCAACGCTTCGGGCACCATGTCGGTCACAGATAAGTTCTCAATCGGAGCGCCCGTCACATCGATAACGAGCCGATACGTCACCAAATCTCCGCCTAACACACGTTCAATCGGCCCATCGGCACCAAGCACCAATTGATCGATGGCAACTGCTGGACTAGCGGAAGGTGCGGCCACTTCTTCTGTGACAGGTTCCTCTGGTGAGGGCTCCGGTTCAACGAGCGGGGGCTCGACCGGTATGTCGACGTCCGGAATCGTCTCCGTCCCGTCACCACCCGGTTCGATCGACTCGCCTGCAAGCTCCTCCATCTGAAACGCATAGACGGCGCCCGGAAATGAATAAGGAACACCGGCACTGTCATACAAGGTGACTTGATCGATTGTCGTCACGTCGACCTCAGTCGCGTCAATCATGAACCGCCAAATCGTTGACGTCTCACGTGCCCCGTAATACGTGACGTCCGCGTAAATCAAACTCGCGTCATCGTACGCTTCGATTTCTTCAGGGCTCAAATCAATTTGTGCATAAATTGGCGTAGGTGTCATTGTCGCGTTCGCGTAACTTCCATTCGGTGCCCACATGCTGATCAATACGAGGACGAATGTGATGAGTGCGATGAAACGTCGGTTGGTGCGTTGCATGATGGTCCCCTCCTCTAAGGTGTGACGAACGTCTGCGATGACACGCTCCGGCACGGGAGAGGGATGGAGGATGAGTGTGCGCGAGTCGTGGTGTAAGGTCTTGGTGTCGAAAAGTATTTGTAGATACTAATCATTACCCGTCCCATGAGGGAACGAATCTGCTCGAAAACGGAAACGTTTGAAAATCAGGTCAATGAAAAAAAGGCCCTCCTTCAGGAGGACCTCGTTCAAGATGGGTCGGCTAAGAAGGCGAGCAACGCTGCCTCATCCCACACTTCGATGCCAAGTGATTCGGCTTTCGTCAATTTCGACCCTGCCTTCTCGCCGGCGACGAGGAGGTCGGTGTTCTTGCTGACGCTGCCTGTGACGCTCGCACCGAGTAGTTCAAGTTGCTTACCGGCCTCGCCACGCGTCATCTCATGCAGTTTCCCGGTCAAAACGACTGTCTTCCCGGCGAGCGGCGCATCAGCGTCAGCGACCGGTCGTTTCGTACCTTTGAACGTCAGGTTGACACCTGCCGCGCCGAGGTCACGGACGAGGTCACGAGCTTCCGGCTTCTCAAAGTATAAGACGATCGATTCAGCCATCTTCGTACCGATACCATCGATTGACGTCAACTCGTCGATCGATGCCTCCATGACCGCCTCCATCGTCTCGAACCGTTCCGCAATCAACGCGGCCGCTTTTTGTCCGACGAGGCGGATACCGAGCGCGAACAAGACACGCTCGAGCGAGTTCTGTTTCGACTGCTCAATCGCCGCGAGCAAGTTCGTCACCGACGTTTCGCCCATCCGGTCTAGCGCGAGCAGCGCATCCCGGTCGAGACGATATAGGTCGGCCACGTTATGGACAAGGTCAGACGCATGGAGTTGCGTAATCACTTTCTCACCGAGCCCATCGATATTCATCGCCGGGCGCGATACGAAATGAATCAGCCCTTCGAGCAGTTGGGCCGGGCATTCCGGATTGACGCAGCGGTGGTCCGCCTCGCCCTCTAACCGGACGAGTTCAGATTCACAAGCTGGACAATGCGTCGGGAAGACGATTTCCGTCTCCTCCCCGGTCCGCTCACTGACGAGCGCCGAGACGACGGCCGGGATCACGTCCCCCGCTTTCTTGATGACGACACGGTCTCCGATGTGAAGGTCCTTCTCTACAATGAAGTCCTCGTTATGGAGCGTCGCATACGTCACGGTCGACCCTGCGACCGAGACCGGTGCAAACCGCGCACGCGGCGTGACTTTCCCGGTCCGCCCGACACTAAAGTCGACGTCTTCAATCGTCGTCACGACTTCCTCGGCCGGGAACTTATACGCGACGGCCCAACGCGGACTCTTCGCCGTGAAGCCGAGCTGTTCTTGCTCTTCGTAAGCTGCGACTTTGATGACGATGCCGTCAATCTCGTACGGCAACTCCGACCGCTTCGTCACATACGTTTCAATATAGTCCCATAACTCATCGGCCGTATGACACGTCGTGTATTCTTGGCTGACGGCGATGCCGAGACGGCGCAAATACGCGAGCGACTCGTCATGCGAGGCGACGAGGTCGTCCGTCGAGACGAGCCCGTAGGCGAAGAACGCCAAATTCCGCGACGCCGCGATTTTCGAGTCGAGCTGCCGGAGCGAACCTGCCGCCGCATTGCGCGGGTTGGCGAATAGTGGTTCGCCGAGGCGTTCCCGCTCGTCGTTCAAATGTTCGAACGACCGTTTCGGCATGTACGCCTCACCGCGTACCTCGAACGTGACGTCCTCGTTCAACCGGAGCGGAATCGAGCGGATCGTCTTCAAGTTTTGCGTGATGTCTTCCCCAGTCGTCCCGTCCCCGCGCGTCGCGCCACGGACGAGCCGACCGTCTTCGTATTTCAGCGACACGGCGAGCCCATCAAACTTGAGCTCGGCGACGAACAGCGGACTGTAGCCGAGATCTTTCTCAATCCGTTCGACCCATTCGACGAGTTCTTCTTTAGAGAAGACGTTCCCGAGCGACAGCATCGGCGTGTCATGTGTCACTTTGACGAACGCATCGAGCGGGACGCCGCCGACACGTTGCGTCGGTGAATCCGGACTCCGGAGTTCCGGATAGTCCGTCTCGATTTCAATCAATTCGTTCATGAGACGGTCGTATTCCGCATCCGGGACACTCGGTCGGTCGAGTACATAATATTCATACCCGTATTGATTTAACTTTTGACGAATCGCTTCAACGCGTTCTGCCATCTCCATATGATCACCTCACGCTTTTTCGATCGGGGCAAACTTGGCGAGCAGGCGCTTGATGCCGACGGCCGGGAAAGCGATATCGAGCTCGAGCTGATCGCCTTCGCCACGCGTCTGAACGACCGTGCCTTGTCCCCATTTCTTATGATTGGCCTTATCCCCAACGTTCCAACCGATTGATTCGGCGCCGGACGACTGGGCAAGTTTTGGTTTCGGTTTCGAGCTGAAGCCGTTCACGGGAAGTTTCCCCGGCGACTCGACTGGATTCCATGGCATCGGCTTCTTCGCTTTGCCCGATCGCTCCAAGAGTGTCTCTGGCAACTCGTGCAAGAAGCGCGACTCCGGGTTGTTTTGGAAACGCCCGTACAACATGCGGGACTGGGCCCGTGTCAAATAGAGACGCTTCTCGGCCCGCGTGATGCCGACGTATGCGAGACGGCGTTCTTCTTCCATCTCTTCTGGGTCGTTCAAGGCACGGCTGTGCGGGAACAACCCTTCTTCCATCCCAATCAAGAAGACGACCGGGAACTCAAGTCCCTTGGCCGAGTGTAGCGTCATGAGTGTGACTTGATGCAACTCGTCGACTTCTTCGAGCGTGTCGAGGTCCGAGACGAGCGTCAAATCGGTCAAGAAGGCGACGAGTGTCTGCTCGTCACTCTCTTTCTCAAAGTTTTGGGCGACCGAGAGGAACTCTTGCAAGTTCTCAAGGCGGCTCTCGGCTTCGAGCGTCTTCTCGATTTTGAGCATCTCTTCGTAGCCTGACTTCTTCAACACTTCTTCAATCAATTCCGAGATGGACAAGTAGTCGGCCATTTGACGCAAATCGACCATCAATTGACGGAACTCGGCGAGCTTCGTCGCTGTGCGCGGCGCAATGCCCGACAGTTCGATGTCACGAATCGCTTCCATGAGCGACACGCCTTGCATCCCGGCGAAGTCGCCGAGCTTATCGACCGTCGCGGCGCCGATGCCGCGCTTCGGTTCGTTGACGACACGGACGAATGAGATGTCCTCGTCTGGGTTGGCGATTAAGCGCAAATACGCCAAGATATCCTTGATTTCTTTTCGTTCATAGAACTTCGTCCCGCCGACCATCTTATACGGGATGTTCGACTTGAGGAGCATTTCCTCGAGTCCACGCGATTGGGCGTTCGTCCGGTACAGGACGGCCATCTCGCCGTAATCGATGCCTTCTTGGCGGAGCTCCTTCATCTGATTGATGATGAAGAACGCTTCATCCCGGTCATCCGAGGCGACATGCAAGAGGAGTTTCTCGCCTTCGACGTTCTCGGTCCAGAGCTGCTTGTCTTTTCGACCCGAGTTGTTTTGAATGACACCGTTCGCCGCTTCCAAAATCCGCTTCGTCGACCGATAGTTTTGTTCGAGCAAGATGACGTGCGCGCTCGGATAATCCTTCTCGAACGTCAAGATGTTGGCGATATCGGCACCGCGCCAGCGATAAATCGACTGATCCGAGTCACCGACGACACACAAGTTCTCATGCGCCTGCGCGAGCAACTTGACGAGCGTGTATTGGGCCCGGTTCGTATCTTGATACTCGTCGACGTGGATGTATTGGAACTTCTTCTGATAAAACGCGAGCACGTCCGGCGCTTCTTGGAACAACTGAATCGCCTTCATGATCAAGTCGTCAAAGTCGAGCACGTTGTTTTGCTTCAATTTCTTCTCATACGCCGTGTAGACGTCCGAGATGACTTTCTCGTACGGATTGTTGCCGACGAGTGCGGCCGCGTCTTGCGGCGTGCGTAGCTCGTTCTTATGGTTCGAGATCATACCGAGGAGCGTCCGCGGCTCATATTTTTTCGGGTCAAGGTTCAACTCTTTAAGCACTTGCTTGATGGCCGTCAACTGATCGGACGAGTCGAGAATCGAGAAGTTCCGGTCATAACGGATGCGATCGATATCACGCCGTAAAATCCGAACACACATCGAGTGGAACGTCGAAATCCAAATATCGTCCGCGACGCCACCGACGAGGCGGGCGATCCGGTCTTTCATCTCGCGAGCCGCTTTGTTCGTGAACGTAATGGCGAGAATGTTCCACGGCGCGATTTGTTTCGACGCCATCAAGTAGGCGACGCGATGCGTCAAGACACGTGTTTTCCCAGACCCTGCCCCGGCCATGATGAGCAACGGGCCGTCCGTATATTTGACCGCCTCCGCTTGCGGAGGGTTCATGCCTTTGACTAATTCTTCACTCAAGTTATACATAATCGTTTCCTTTCCCTATCCAAACATTTGTTCTTATTTTATCGGAGTGCCGCGACAGTCGCAAGCGCTCCTTCGAAATTGTCATAAATCACATTGCCGACGACGATCGTATTCACGTGTTCAGCCATCACCCGGGCCGACTCGTATCCGGTGATACCGCCCCCATAAAACAGATGGGCATCCGGCACGGCCAGCCGCACTTCTTGGACGAGCTCGACCGATCCGAACGTGCCGCTATACTCCACATACAAGGAAGGCAGGTGGAACAAGCGATGTCCCGCTTCCGCATAGGCGATGGCTGTCTCGATGGACAAATCGGTCTTCGCCTCGGTCACGTGGGCCACTTTCGCATCTGGATTCAAAACGATATACCCTTGTCCGGTCACATCCGCATGAAACAAGTGTCCGTATCGTTCGAACGCTCTCGTTTGATGACCGATGACCCAGTCCACGGTGCCCGCGTTCAAGACGGTCGGAATGAAATAGTGGTCGAAGCCTCGAATCACTTGCTCGGGATGGCTCATCTCGAGCGCGAGCGGGATGCCGCATCCTTCGAGACGAGTATAGAGCGCGAACGTGTTTTCCGCGTCGACCCCGTCCGTCCCACCGATGAGGAAAGCGTCCGTGCCCGAACGGATGAGCGCTGCGAGCGCCGAATCATCGAGCGGTTTATTCGGATCAAGTTTAAAGACGTGGCGCCACGATTGAAAATCCATTCGGCTTCCCCCCCATTCGATACCTTCTCTAGTGTAGCGATTTTTCCCGTCGCTTGCATCTGTTGAACAAAAAAAGACTTGCCGAGGCAAGTCTCAAGCACGTCTGGCGTGCGTCTTTTGTTCGCGGGCCGTCATCCATTTGGCGACGACGAGTGCGAACAGTCCGTAAACCGGGATGAACCAGAGCGGATTGGCCAAAAAGAAGCCGAGCACTGGAATCTCGAGTAACGGTGAATCTGGCGAGCAGAGCGCTGTTCCGTTCACGACCGCGATGAACGGTAAGACCGGGACGGCGAACACGTAACCAAAGTTGATCCAAAAAGCCTTCATGATCTGAGCTCCTTAGCCTAAGATGATTGATTCTTTCGGATAGTTGTACATCCGTTTCGGCTGTCTCCGCTGCAAAATCAAGATGAAGGCGATGACACCGATTCGACCGATGAACATTAAAATCGTGAGTACCCATTTTCCGACGTTACTGAACTCTGCCGACAGACCGACCGACAAGCCGGTCGTTCCGAACGCCGAACACGCCTCGAACAAGATGCGGGTAAGCGATGCGTCTTCAAAGAAGGTGAGCACCATGACCCCCGTGAGCAGGACAGCGAGTGACACCGTGATGATGACGAACGCTTTCCAAATATCCTCGAGCACAATCTCGCGCCCGAAAATTTTGATGGACGAGTCCCCGCGAATGAACGCGACGACCCCGAGTACGGCGACGGCGAACGTCGTCGTCCGAATCCCCCCGCCGACCGAGGACGGGGACGCCCCGATGAACATCAGAATCGATAACAATAACATACTGCCTTCCGAGAACAGGTTGACGTCTACCGTCGTCAAGCCCCCGTTTCGCGTCGTCACGGACTGGAACAAGGAATCCGAGAGCGCGAGCCAGAGCGGTAAACCTTTGAACGCGTTATTGTATTCAAATAGAAACAAGCCGACGGTCCCGACCGCGATCAATCCGAAGAACGTGGATACCGTCAATTTCGTGAACAACGAGAAGCGGCGCGGGAAATTCTCACGTTTCCGTATAATCCGGTTCGTCAAATAGGTGCGAATCTCGACGAGGACCGGGAACCCGATGGCGCCACCGGTCATGAGCGCGATTTGCGTAAAGATGACGAACGGGTCTTCCCGGAACGGCGCGAGCGAACTGCCGGTGATATCGAACCCCGCGTTCGTCGTCGCACTGATCGAACCGAACAGCCCTTGCAGGAACGCCTCTCTGGCCGTATCAAAGTAATTTAAGTAATGGATTCCGAGCATGATTGCCCCAATCGCTTCAATCGTGATAACGGTGATGACAATTTCCGCAATATACTTCACGATTCCAGACATCGACGTCTGGTTCTGGTCCCGTAAAATCAGCTGACGCTCACGAAAGCCAATCCGCTTTCCGAGCAAAATCCACATGATGACATGCAAACTGATCAGACCGACCCCGCTCACTTGAACGATGAACAGGATGATGAACAGCCCGAACGTCGAAAACGTATCCGTCACGACGATTGGCGTCAAGCCGGTGACGCTGACACAGCTGACCGCAAAAAAGACGAGATCGGTGAATGTGATCGTGACACCCGGCTGTCGCGCAATCGGTAAGGCGAGCAGAATGACAGCTAACACAACCGCCGCGCTGTAAATCAACACGAGTGTCTGGACCGGTGTCAGATTCCGGAAGAACAGCTGTAAATTTCGTTTCATAAACTTGTCTTGCATCTCGCCCCTCCTCTCCCATCAAAAACAAGATGACTCTTACGAGTCACCTTCTGATTGTTTTAGACGTTCAAGGGCAAGATCATAACCGCCAGACCCGTAGTTCAAGCAACGCTTGACGCGGGAGATGGTGGCTGTCGAAGCACCTGTCGCTTCTTCAATTTTATGATATGTGCTACCTTCACGAATTTGACGGGCTACTTCAAGCCGTTGGGCGAGTGCCTGTACTTCGTTCACGGTCGCTAAATCTTCAAATAGTTGATAACAATCTTCGAGTGTATCGAGCTTCAAAATCGCCTCAAACAGCTGATCGAGCCCTCGTCCTCGTAATTTATCGAGTTGCATCCGCAAGCATCCTCTCTCATCGTACTTCTTTATCATTCTAAAGCACGACCGGCTCGGACTCAACTGTTCATCGTAAAATCGCCGGAAATAGTATTTGTTTCTTCATCACTTCGTAAATCCCGAGCGGTGTGGCCCGCACATATGGCAAGTGCGTCGACGCCAAGAACAAGAGCGTATAAATCGGGTCTTCGAACTTGTACCCACGGGTGAGTAGCTCGGCCCGCAACCCTTCTTCTTGGACAATCAACCGTTCGACCGGCTCCTTCGACGTCATGCCACAGAGCGGGAGCGGGATTTCCGCGATCACCTCACCGCGGTCGACAAGGACGATGCCGCCGCCAAGTTCCTTCATCCGCTCGAAAGCCGTCAACATGTCTTGTTTGCATTTCCCAAGAATCAAATAGTCACCGCTAATCGAATACGAACTGACGAGGCCTCCGAAGTCGTTGGCGAATCCTTTCAGCACCGTATTGAGGCGCCATTTCCCTTCTTTATCGAGCAGCATGAGGAACGACTCGTCCCCGTCACGTGGCAGCTCATCTTGTCCGGTATCGTGCGTGATTTTGAACAGCTTCATGATGACCGAGTTGACCATGTCGAGCCCGACCGGCATGCTGAACGATAAGTCGTTCGGCGTCAGTTCGATGTCGACGTTCGTCGACGGCATCAAGGCAAGCGCCGCATCGACGAGCTCGTTCGGAAATTCGGACGTCCCGTCCCGATAAATCCATTGCCCTTTGGCAATGACAGCGCTCGGGCGTGGCTCATCAACCGCATCCAAAATATTGAGATGGGCGATGCGTCCCGGCGCAATCGAACCGAGGACGTGGTCGAGCCCGAAGTGTCGCGCCACGTTCAACGAGACGATGCGGTATGCTTCAATTGGAGGCAAACCCGCCTCAATCATGATTTTCACGAGCGCGTCTTGTAACCCGTCTTGATAAAATCCTGGCGTCGACCCGTCTGTCGTGACCATCACATGATCGAACGCCTCGAGTCCGGCGTCGAGCAGACCACGGATGAGTCCCGGAAGGTCAGGACGAATGGAAGAGTGACGGAGTGTTGTCGTATAGCCGTGTTCGAGCCGGCAGAGCGCTTCTTCGGCCGTCATCGCTTCATGGTCGCTGTGAACACCCATCAACGCCATCTTCGTCAACGTCTTCGCCGAAGCCCCTGGGAAGTGTCCTTCGACCGGGAGACCGCACGTCTCCGCATCGAGCATCCACTGAAGCATCTCGTCATCACCTTTTAACGTCCGTGGCCAGGCCGTCAATTCTCCGGCCATGATGACGTCCGGGTGATTGAACCAAGCGTGAATCCGCTCGGAGTCGACGAGAACGCTATCACGGTCAAGTTCGGTCTGCGTATCGAGACGCGCCCACCAGTACGTGCTCGTCGGAAGCTGTTGCATCGCTTCCAGTTGCGCAAACGCTTGCTCCTTATTTTGTAAAAAAAGAAGCATGTTGTCATTCACGAGCGTTGTCGTCCCCCGCTCACCTGCATACTTCGACAGCGTCGCCGGATTATATAGTTGGAATGGATGCGCGTGCGGCTCGATATAGCCCGGCACGATGTATTTCCCTGACATATCCACCGTCTCGACGGCGGCTTTCGGTACATCTGGCCCGACATAGACGATTCGGTCATGCTCAATCCATATGTTTGCTTGTTTCCACTGCTTCACGTACATATTTAAGTATGTGGCATTCGTCAATACGAGCGAAGGTGGTCTGACTTGGCTCACGACTTCTAATTGTGACCGAATCATCGCTTTAGACCACGGTGCCCGCGCCGATCGTTTTGGTGGCATCGAACCCAATCCTCCCTTAATCGCCTCGCCATTATTATTAGAAAATAATTTTGTAAGCGTTTTCTTTCATCTGATTCAAGTTTACCTTTTCTCTGAAAGGCTCGCAAGCTATGTTGCCCATTGTAACGGAATTCACATGAAATTCACACAAATAAAGACGTCTCCCGCGGGAGACGCCTTCACCAATCGTACATCGTGACCGTCTTTTTCAAATAATGCTCGAGTTGAGCGAGCGGAACGGGCTTGCTGTAATGATAGCCTTGAATGAGGGAGCTGCTATGTTCGAGCACGAAGGCAAGCTGTTCCGGACGTTCGACTCCTTCGGTGACGATATCGATCCCGAGCGTGTGGAACGTCTGATATAACCCTTCGAGCAACGCCCGGTCGAACGTGTTCTCCGGAATCCCTTTGACGAAATTCTGGTCGATTTTAATCAAGTCGAGTTGGAGCGACTGTAAAAACGACAGCGACGACGTGCCGACCCCGAAGTCATCGAGCGAGATTTTGACGCCGATGGCCTTGAGCGATTGAATGAACTGCTGAAGTTCATATAAATTGCCGCCGACCTCGCTCTCGGTGATTTCCACATGGAGACGGTGAGGGTCAAACCTCGAACTCATCAACACTCGTTCTAATGAAGCTAAAAACGATCCGTCGGCGATTTGGCGCTTCGACACGTTAATCGAAAGGAACAAGTGATGTCGTTCCACGTGGTCTTTCATCTCTGTGACCGCTTGTTCGAGCACCCAACGACCCAAATCAGAGATGAGACCGAGCTGTTCGGCGACAGGGATGAAGAGTCCAGGTGAGATTTGACCTTTCGTCGGATGGTTCCAACGAATGAGCGCCTCCACGCCACGTACGGCAAACGGTCGCGGCGACACGATCGGTTGATAATACAGTTCGAATTCATCATGTTCGAGCGCATGGCGCAAGTCACGCTCCATCTCGAGCGTCTGTAAGTAGTGGCTTCCATCCTCGATTTCTTGGAACGTGAGCACTCGATTCTTTCCTGACAGTTTTGCCTCATGAATGACGACATCGAGCCGTCCCATCATCATCTCGTACGTATGGTGCGATTCGGCACAAGTGAACACATCGATACCGATTGTCGCCGCCATCCCCTTCACCCCGTTGACTTCGGCCCAATCTTTCAAGTCTTTGATCAAACGCCGGGCGACCGGCTGCAATTGTTCGAGCGTCCAGCTTGGGTGGACGAACATGAATTCATCGGCACCGATTCGGGCGACAAATCCGTCTTCTTTATAAAAGTTGAGTCGGGAAGCGATATAAATCAGGACGGCGTCGCCTGTCCGGTGTCCGTACTGGTCGTTGATGCGCCGGAAATCGTCCAAGTCCAAACCGAGCACCCCGATTTGGTCTTGTTTGCCGCGTACGTTCGAGAAGTAGTCCTCAAGCGCGAGCCGGTTCGGGAGCAATGTCAACGCGTCACGAAACGCCCGGTCAATCACTTCGGCACGTGTGTCTTCGAGTGCCGCGAGCACTTCATTCATGCTCGTCGCCATCTGTTCAATCTCATCGTGGCTGTTCGCATCACGACTGAGCCGGAGCCGACTATCCCGTTCGAGCGTGATCACTTTCAACTCACTGACGATTTCCATGAGACGTCGAATCACGACCCGGTGAATCGTCCACAGCAACGAAACGAAGAGACCGAGCCCAAGGACGACGAGGGCGATCATCCCGAGTCGCAACATCGCCACCGTATTTTCATAATGTGTTTGTTCGACGGTGAATTTGACTTCGAAATCGGACTGTTGAAACACGGTGCCAAGCGGAATCACGACGTCGGTCCCCGCATCGCCATCCGTGATGACCGTCTGATTTTGACGCGCGGGTTGAATCGTCAATGGAATTTTCGTCTGGGTGCTCATGTCCGCCAGAAATGCCGGGTCGACGAACTCGAGCATGACGAGCGTACCTTGACTTGGACCACTACTATCACTTCGTAAAATCGGGTGACTGACGTACAGCGTCGGACCGAAATCACTCGCATAGATGCCGTTTTGCGTATCTTCCTGATCGCTTAATCGAGAAGTGACCGCCTTGATGAGCGTTTGTTGATCGGTTTTTGACAACGTCGTGCTCGCTGAACGGAACGACGAGTAGAACGCTTCTCCGTCCCGGTCCAAATAGACGATGGCGTTGACGCTCAAGTTTTCAAGCGATTCCTCGCTAATGTTACTTTGGACATAGGAGGCGTTCCGTCGTTGAACGAACGTGTACGTGTCATTCCAGACGGCCCAATCGACGAGTGTGCGCTCGAGCGTATGCTTCCGATTGGCGAGCGTCTCTGACACACTCGCGACTTGACTCTCGACCGTCTGCCGATCTTGTTCCATGCTCTTCTCGATAAAATAAGGGCGGATCCCAAAAAAGATGACTCCGACAAACACGACTATATTCACGGCCACCGCAATCATGAGCTTCGTCCGAATGCGCACGTCGACCACCTTCTTCCTTCAATCTACTCCATTATTGTAGAGCAGGAAGTGTGAATTCCCTTCTTTTCGCATGAAAAAAAGGACGGGTTGACCCATCCTTTAAAAAATACGTGCCAACGCCCGTCCCCCGATGTCTCGACGGTAGAACGTCTGTGGCAAATCAAGTTGTTCGAGTGCCGTATAGACGGCATATTTCGCTTCGAGCAAGGTCGGTTTTGTCGACGTGAGCACGAACAAGCGTCCCCCGTTGCCGACGATGTCCGCCCCGTCACGGGTCGTGCCCGCATGGAACACGAGCACATCGTCTCGTAAGTCACCGAAGCCTGATAGTACCTGTCCGGTCGTCGCTCGATCAGGATAGCCTTCTGCCGCGACGACGACTCCAATCGTATAGCCTTCCACCCATTCAATCGGATACGGTTTCTGGTCCACGACCGCCTCGATGACGTCGAGGAGAGGCGATGCCAAGTTCGGGAGAATGACCTCAGTCTCTGGATCGCCGAACCGAGCGTTGAACTCGATTACTTTCGGACCATCCGCCGTCAAGATCAAGCCTGCATACAAGAACCCTTCGAACGGAGTACCACGTTCGACCATCGTCCGCGCGAGCGGGAAGAGCACGCGCTTGACCGCTTCCGCGTACACGGCATCGTCGAGATGAGGCATCGGACTGTACGCGCCCATGCCACCCGTATTCGGCCCTTTGTCGCCGTCAAACGCACGCTTGTGATCTTGTGACGTGATCATCGGGATGACGTGCTCGCCTGAGACGAACGCCATGAGCGAGAACTCTTCCCCGTCTAAAAACTCTTCGATGACGACACGGGACTGATTCCCGAACTTATCGGTGCCGAAGATGTCGTGAATCGCCTCTCGCGCCTCTTCGAGTGTGAACGCGACGGTCACGCCTTTCCCGGCAGCGAGCCCGTCCGCTTTGACAACGAGCGGCGCTTCCGACTGATCGATATGACGTAGCGCTGACTCGGCGTCGGTGAACGTGTCGTACCCTGCGGTCGGGATATTTGCTTCGCGCATCACTTCTTTGGCGAAGGCTTTACTACCCTCGAGGAGCGCTGCCGCTTTCGTCGGTCCGAAGATGTGTTGACCTTCTGCTTGGAACGTATCGACGACACCGGCCATCAGGGCCGATTCGGGGCCGACAATCGTCCAGTCGATTCCTTCGCGCTTCGCAAACCCAACAAGGGCCGAGACATCCGTCTCTTCAATCGGCACGCACGTCACACCATCCATATTGAGATTGCCCGGGGCGACGAACACCTCATGTCCGTCTTGTCCCAGTTTCCAGGCGAGCGCGTGTTCACGGCCGCCACGTCCAATGACGAGTACGTTCATCTTATCGCTCCTCTCAATGTTTGAAGTGTCGAACTGACGTGAACACCATCGTGATGCCGTGACGGTTCGCCGCTTCGATCGACTCTTCGTCACGAATCGATCCGCCCGGTTGAATGATGGCCGTGATCCCGGCCGCAGCCGCAGCCTCGACCGTATCGCCCATCGGGAAGAACGCATCGCTACCGAGAGCGGCCCCTTGAGCACGTTCCCCTGCTTGTTCGAAAGCGATTTTCGCCGCGCCGACGCGGTTCATCTGTCCCGCACCGATGCCGATTGTCGTCTCGTCTTTGGCGACGACGATGGCGTTTGATTTCACGTGTTTAACGACACGCCACGCAAGTTTCAAGTCTTCCCATTCAGACGCCGTCGGACGACGGTCCGTCACGATTTGGCATGACGCATCATCGAGTGTGACGTCGTCCCCATCTTGTACGAGGAGACCGCCCGCGACGGCTGTCAAGCGCATCCCTGTCATCTGGCCCATATCGAGCGTCAATAACCGAAGATTCTTTTTCTCTTTCAATCGGTCAAGTGCTGCCTCACTAAAGGATGGCGCGATGATGATTTCTAGGAAGATGTTGCGGAGCGCCTCTGCCGTTTCCACATCGACTTCACGGTTCAAGGCGACGATGCCCCCAAAAATCGAGACCGGATCGGCCGCATGGGCTCTTGAGAACGCCTGGCTGATTGTTTCTCCGACAGCGACACCGCACGGGTTCATATGTTTGACGACGACCGCTGCCGGCTCCGTCAATTCGCTGAGCGCCTCGAGCGCCGCATTCGTATCTTGGATATTGTTATATGAGAGTTCTTTGCCGTGCAGTTGCTTCGCGTTCGCGAGCGTCATCCCGTGATAGAGCGGCGTCTTATAAAACGCTGCCTGCTGGTGCGGGTTTTCCCCGTAACGGAGGTCTTGTACTTTCTCATACGTGACCGTGAGCTGTTCCGGGAACGTCTCGCCGATCTGCTGCCCTAAATAGTCGGCAATCAAGGCGTCATACGCCGCCGTGTGACGGAACGCTTTTGTCGCAAGACGTTGACGTGTTTCGAACGTCGTCCCGCCGGCACGAACCGCTTCGGCCACATGACCGTAGTCGGCCGGATCAACGACGACCGTCACGCTGGCATGGTTTTTCGCGGCTGAACGGAGCATGCTCGGTCCACCGATATCGATATTTTCAATCGCTTCTTCATACGTCGCATTCTCTTTCGCAATCGTCTGTTTGAACGGGTATAAGTTGACGACGACATAGTCGATTGGCTCGATGTCATGGTCTCTCATCTGTTCGACGTGCGAGTCCAAATCGCGGCGTCCGAGCAGGCCACCGTGAACGAGCGGATGGAGCGTCTTCACGCGTCCGTCGAGCATCTCTGGGAACGACGTCACTGCTGAGATGTTTTTTACCGGAAGGCCGGCCGCGATGAGCGCTGCTTCCGTCCCGCCTGTCGAAATGAGTTCGATGCCCGCTTCATGCAACGCCTGTGCGAGCTCGACGATTCCTGTTTTATCTGACACACTCAGTAATGCTCTCACTTGAAAACCTCCTGTTGGATAAACACTTGTTGTAGTACGCGCGGATAGAGCTGATGCTCGACCGCTTGGATGCGTCTTGCCGCTTCGGCCGCATCACAGCCTGCGATGGCGACGTCTTGTTGGGCGATGATTGGTCCCGTGTCCATCCCGGCATCTACGTAATGAACCGTGACCCCGCTCGTCGGCACATTCGCCGCGAGCGCCTGACCGATGGCGTCTTTTCCAGGGAACGCCGGTAAGAGCGACGGATGGATGTTGATGATTTGCTTTGGATACGCGGTAAGCAGCACGTCCCCAATCAACCGCATATACCCGGCCAAGACAATATAGTCGGCGCCGAGTGCCTGTAGTAGGACGAGTATTTCTTGTTCGAATTCCGCTTTTGAGGCGTACGTCTTCGGTTCGAACGAGAAGGTCGGGATGTTGAACCGATCGGCCCGCTCGAGTACTTTCGCTTCTGGTTTGTCCGTGACGAGCAGGACGCATTCCCCTGACAAGTCGCCTCGGTCAATGGCTTGCCAAATCGCTTCGGCGTTGCTACCGGACCCGGAGGCGAAGATGGCAAACTTTTTCACTGGTCGACCCCCATGATGCGGACACCCGGTTTGGCATCGACTTTCCCGATGCGATGCGACGTCTCTCCGGCGCGCTCGAGCGCAGCTTCGACAGCTTCGACATCTTCAGGACGGACTGCGATCATGAAGCCGATACCCATATTGAACACGTTGAACATCTCTTGTTTCGAGACGTGCCCGACTTGTTCGAGCCAGTCGAACACGGGCAGGCTCGGCCAATTCGATGCGTCGAATGTGACACCGAGGCCTTCCGGCAGCATGCGTGGCACGTTCTCGTAAAAACCGCCGCCCGTGATATGGGCCATGCCTTGGACACGCCCCGTCGCGATGGCCGCTTTCGCCGCCTCGGAATAGATGCGCGTCGGCAACAAAAGGGCGTTCCCGAGCGTCGTGTCGAGCATGGCGATCTCATCAGTGTAGGCGAGCCCTTGCGATTCGACGATATGGCGGACGAGCGAGAATCCGTTTGAATGGACACCCGATGATGCGAGTCCGAGGACGATGTCCCCCGCTTCAATCGTCCGTCCATCGATCAGTGCTTCCTTCTCGACGACACCGACGGCGAATCCGGCGATGTCATATTCGCCGTCCGGATACATCCCCGGCATCTCGGCTGTCTCGCCTCCAACGAGGGCACAGCCCGCTTGGACACAGCCTTCGGCGACTCCTGCGACGATGCGCTCAAGTTTGGCCGGTTCCGCTTTTCCGGTCGCGATATAGTCTAAGAAATAAAGCGGTTCGGCCCCGTGGACGAGACAGTCATTGACACACATCGCCACACAGTCAATTCCAATCGTATCATGTTGGTCGAGCGCGAACGCGAGTTTGAGTTTCGTGCCGACCCCATCCGTTCCGCTGACGAGAATCGGATGTTTCAACTGCATCGAGCCAAGGTCAATCATCGCCCCAAAACTACCGAGCCCGGTCATCACTTCTGGACGCATCGTCCGTGCAACGTGACGCTTCATGCGTGATACTGCCTCATAGCCTGCCTCTAAATTCACACCCGCTTGTTCATATCTTAAACTCATCGTCAGTCCCCCTCAAGCTTTTGTCTCTGTTACAAGTTCCGCCAGTTCAGTTGGATAAAGTCCGGTGAAGCAAGCGGCGCACTGCCCGCGCAAGTTCCCTTCGAACGGCCGGTCGATTGCTTCGACCGTCCCATCCAATGTGAGGAACGCCAGTGAATCGGCTCCAATCTCTTCTTTAATCTCTTCGATGGATTTGGTGGCCGCAATCAACTCTTCCTTTGATGATGTATCGATGCCGTAATAGCACGGATGCTTGATCGGTGGTGACGTGATGCGCACATGCACTTCGGTCGCCCCGGCTTCACGGAGCAGTTTGACGATGCGTCGGCTCGTCGTCCCGCGAACGATTGAGTCGTCGACCATGATGACCCGCTTACCGCTCACGACACCTCGCAACGCCGACAGTTTCATCTTGACGCCGCGCTCCCGTAACTCTTGCGACGGTTGAATGAACGTCCGGCCGACGTATCGGTTTTTGATGAGTCCCATCTCGTACGGAATCCCGCTCGCCTCGGCGTAACCGATGGCCGCTGAGATACTCGAATCAGGGACGCCGGTGACGACGTCCGCTTCGACCGGTGCCTCGTCGAACATCTTTTTCCCCATCGCCTTACGGGCCGTATGCACGTTGACGCCATCGATGATCGAGTCCGGCCGCGAGAAGTAGATGTATTCCATTGAACACATCGCGCGGACCGAGGCCTCGCTGTACCGCTCCGACACGATCCCGTCTTGCGTGATCATAAGGAGTTCCCCTGGCTCGACATCGCGTACGTACGTCGCCCCCACGACGTCGAACGCACATGTCTCTGAAGCGAACACGTAGGCTCCGTCCTCGGTCTGGCCGAGCGAGAGCGGACGTAATCCGTGAACATCGACGCCGACGTAGAGCGCGTCTTCCGTCAAGAAGAGGAAGGCGAACGCGCCGACGAGACGAGCCAAGCTATCCGCGATTCGTTCTTTCATCGAGTTGCCTCGGCTCCGCTTAATCAAGTGGGCGACGACTTCCGTGTCAGATGTCGTCTGAAAAATCGCACCTTCCGCTTCGAGCATATGTTTCAACTCGTTGGCGTTGACGAGATTCCCGTTGTGCGCCATCGCCAAATCGCCCGTGAGCGACTTGAAGTGGAGCGGTTGGACGTTCTCGAGCGTGTTGCCGCCTGCCGTCGAATAACGGACATGACCGATAGCGTGATGCCCGGTCAATGCATCGAGCGACGGTTCGTCGAACACTTCAGCGACGAGGCCGAGCCCGCGTTTGGCGTGCAAGCGCTCGCCGTCAGCCGTGACGATGCCTGTCCCTTCTTGTCCCCGGTGTTGCAGGCTGTGGAGGCCGTAGTAGGCGAGGTGTGACGCTTCGTGGTGATTAAATACCCCGAATACCCCGCACTCCTCGTTCATGCCTCGGATGTCATATAACATGGAATAGCTCCTTCCCATACCCGTTCAAGTTCCGTGACGTCCATTTCGATTAGGCGGTCGCTCGCACGCACCGTCAATTGTGGCGTGTCTGTCACCTGTCCGATGCGTGTCGCCTTCGTCAACTTCGCGAACGCATCGGCCTGATGTGGCGCGACTGTGACGAGGAACCGTGACTGTGATTCGCTGAAAAGTGTCGTCACGAGATCTGTGTCGACTGTGACGTCTGCGCCGAAGCCCGTGCCGAACACGAGTTCAGGGAGTGCTGCGGCGAGTCCACCTTCCGATACGTCGTGGGCCGCCGTGACAAGTCCTTCCCGGATTGCTGCGAGGAGCGCTTGTTGCTGACGGCTCTCCGTCTCCAGGTCAAGCGTCGGCGCCTGTCCGCTCACTTCTCCGTCTTGAAGCATTTGGAGCGCACTACCGCCGAACTCAGGTTTCGTCTCTCCGAGCAGGAAGATGATGTCGCCTGATTCTTTCGCGAACGACGTCGTGATATGTTCTGGCTTGTCGATCAAGCCGACCATGCCGACGACCGGCGTCGGATAAATCGCCGTCCCGTTCGACTCATTGTAAAGCGAAACGTTCCCGCCGATGACCGGTGTGTCGAGGGCACGGCACGCTTCGGCCATCCCTTCGACGGCTTGGTCGAGCTGCCAGAACCCTTCTGGCTTGTCCGGGCTACCGAAGTTCAAGCAGTCCGTGAGGGCGAGCGGTGTGGCGCCGCTGGCGACGATGTTGCGCGCTGCCTCTGCGACCGCGATGGCACCACCGACACGCGGGTCGAGGTACACGTATTTGGCGTTGCAGTCCGTCGTCATCGCGAGCGCTTTGTCTGTGTCGCGAATCCGGATAACGGCCGCATCACTTCCTGGTGCAACGACGGTTGATGTTTGGACCATATGGTCGTATTGCTCATACACCCAACGTTTCGAGGCAATCGTCGGCATGGCAAGCACGTCTTTCCATGTCGTGAGTACGTCCGTGACGACCGGTTGGACCGGTGCCATCGCTTGGAACGTCTCATAATATGCCGGTACTTTCGACGGCTTATGGTAGACCGGTGCGTCTTCTGCGAGCGCGTCGACCGGTACTTCGGCTGCGACTTCCCCTTGATGGAGAAGACGGAGCACTTTTTCTTCGATGACGACACCGACTTTGATCGCATGAAGTCCCCACTTCGTGACGATTGCTTCGATTTCATCTTCATGCCCTGCCTTGACGACGAGAAGCATCCGCTCTTGTGACTCGGACAACATCATCTCGTAAGGCGTCATGTCAGCCTCGCGTTGTGGGACGAGGTCGAGGTTCATCTCGATACCCATGCCTGCCTTCGATGCCATCTCGGCCGAAGACGACGTGAGACCAGCCGCTCCCATGTCTTGGATCCCGACGAGGGCTGGGTGCTTAATGACTTCCAAACACGCCTCAATCAACAGTTTCTCCATGAATGGGTCCCCGACTTGGACGGCCGGGCGTTTCTCGTCCGCATCCTCACCGAGTTCTTCCGAGGCGAACGTCGCCCCGTGAATGCCGTCGCGTCCTGTCGTTGCGCCGACGTACATGACCGAGTTGCCGACACCTTCGGCAATCCCTTTTTGAATGTCTTCATGGCGAATGAGTCCGACGCACATCGCGTTGACGAGCGGGTTGCCGGCATAGGCCGGGTCGAACGCGACTTCCCCACCGACCGTCGGGATGCCGACACAGTTGCCGTAACCGGCGATGCCGGAGACGACGTGGCCGAAAAGATGTTTCACACGTGATTCGTTCAAATCTCCGAAGCGGAGCGAGTTAAGGAGTGCGACCGGTCGCGCGCCCATCGAGAAGATGTCGCGGATAATCCCGCCGACACCTGTCGCCGCACCTTGGTACGGCTCAATCGCCGATGGATGGTTATGGCTCTCGATTTTGAATGCGACGGCCTGGCCATCGCCAATGTCGACGATGCCGGCACCTTCCCCAGGTCCTTGAAGGACGTGTTTCCCAGTAGTCGGGAATTTCCGGAGGACAGGCTTCGAGTTTTTGTACGAACAGTGTTCAGACCACATGACCGAGAATAACCCGATCTCTGTATAATTCGGCTCACGACCGAGTAGTGAGACGACGAGCGCGTATTCCTCATCGGTCAAGCCCATCGTGGCGTAAAGTCGCTCTTCACGGATGTGTGTTGCTGTCGGTTCAGTTGTAAGTAGCATGTCGAGTCCCCCATTTCACCATCGAAGTGAATAATCGTTTGCCATCTTCCCCGCCTAAGAGTGCTTCGACCGCTCGTTCCGGGTGTGGCATCATTCCGAGTACGTTACCTTGTACGTTCGTGATTCCTGCGATATTCGCGACCGATCCATTCGGATTGTCGGTATACGTGAAGGCGATTTGCCCGTTCGCTCGGAGCGTCTCGAGTGTCGCCTCGTCACAGTAGTAGTTGCCTTCCCCGTGCGCGATTGGGACTTGAATCGTCTCCCCGAGCTCATAATCGTTCGTGAACATCGTCTCGTTCGTTTCGACTTTCAATTCGACTGTCTTGCACATGAACTTCAAATCACGGTTGCGCATCAATACGCCCGGTAGGAGTCCCGCTTCGACGAGCACTTGGAATCCGTTACAGACGCCGAGCACTGGACGCCCTTCTTCGGCGAATCGTTTCACTTCGTTCATAATCGGTGAGAACTGGGCGATGGCACCACAGCGCAAGTAGTCCCCGTATGAGAAACCGCCTGGTAGGAGCACACCGTCGTACCCATCAAGCGACGTTTCCGTATGGAACACATAGTCCGCTTCTTCGCCGAGGACATCTTTTACGGCATGATACATGTCGAGGTCACAGTTCGATCCGGGGAAGACGATGACAGCGAATTTCATGCGAGTACCCCCATCTCGATTCGATAGTTCTCGATAACCGTGTTGACGAGCAACTTCTCACACATGTCACGCACCATCGCTTCGGTCGTCTCATCTGCCACTTGAAGCTCGATGACTTTCCCGATGCGTACCGACTCTACCCCTGTAAAACCGAGATGTTCGAGCCCACCTTTTACGGCGACGCCTTGTGGATCCAGTACACTTTCACGTAATGTCACGTACACGTTTACTTTTTTCATCGGTCCATTCCCCCTATGCGTGTTAACAGTTGGCTGTATGTGTCTGTCAGAGATCCAAGGTCTCTGCGGAAAACGTCTTTATCGAGCTTTTGTTTCGTCTCTTCGTCCCAAAGCCGGCACGTGTCTGGTGAGATTTCATCGGCAAGGATGATCGTGCCATCGACTTTACCGAACTCAAGTTTGAAATCGATTAAATCGATGCCATGTTCATTGAAGAAATCGAGCAACACATCGTTGACCCACAGACCAAGTTGTCGCAATGTTTCGACTTCTTTATGTGTGGCAACTTGCAGTAAACGGATATGATCCTCCGTTAAGAGTGGATCTCCGAGTGCGTCATCTTTATAGTAAAACTCGACGATTGGTGACAGGAGCGGTGTCCCTTCTTCCCAACCTAGTCGTTTGGCAAGGCTTCCGGCGGCGACGTTGCGAACGACGACCTCGAGCGGAATGATGTCGACACGGCGCACGAGCTGCTCGCGATCCGATAGTCGCTTAATGAAATGCGTCGGAATCTTGTTATCGTGCATGAGTTCGAACAAGCGCGTCGTGATGGCATTGTTCAACACGCCTTTGCCGGCGATTGATTCTTTCTTCCCCCCGTTAAATGCTGTCGCGTCGTCTTTATAATAGACGCGGAGCACACCCTGTTCTTCAGTCTCGAATAACGCTTTCGCTTTACCTTCGTAGATTGCTTCCATCTGTATCGTCCCCCTTAAAAGTGAGAGGGGCATGAAGCCCCTCAACGATCACAAACCACAGCGTTCAAAAATGACATCGACACGGCGCACGTGATGGCTCGGGTCGAATAGGTCGTCGAGCTCGTCACTCGTGAAGAGTGCGCCCATCTCGGCGTCTTGTTCAATCAAGGTGCGGAACATCGTCTCTTCTTCCCACGCTTGCATCGCCTTCGGTTGAACGGCATCATAAGCGGCTTCGCGCGACCATCCTTTTTCAATCAACGCGAGCAAGATGCGTTGGGAGAAGATAATGCCAAACGTCCGGTCCATGTTCCGGCGCATATTGTCCGGGAAGACCGTCAAGTTCTTCACGATATTGCCAAAGCGGTTCAACATGTAGTTGAGGAGACTCGTCGCATCCGGAAGAATGATCCGTTCTGCTGATGAGTGTGAGATGTCACGTTCATGCCAGAGTGGGACGTTCTCATATGCCGTCACCATATGACCGCGAATGACACGGGCCAGGCCGGTCATGTTCTCTGAACCGATCGGGTTACGTTTATGCGGCATTGCTGACGATCCTTTTTGTCCTTTGGCGAAGAATTCTTCGACCTCACGTGTCTCTGTCTTTTGAAGGCCGCGAATCTCTGTCGCCATCTTCTCAATCGATGTGGCAATCAATGCGAGCGTGGACATGTATTCGGCGTGTCGGTCACGTTGTAACGTCTGCGTCGAAATCGGTGCTGCTTGAATCCCTAATTTGTCACACACATACGATTCGATGAACGGATCGATGTTTGCGAACGTACCGACCGCACCACTCATCTTACCGAATTCAATCGTCTCACGGGCTGCCATGAACCGTTTCTTGTTGCGCTTCATCTCTTCGTACCAAAGGGCGAGCTTCAATCCGAACGTCGTCGGTTCTGCGTGGACACCGTGTGTACGGCCCATCATGATGTCATACTTATGTGCCCTAGCTTTTTCAGCGAGGATGTCGATGAAACGGTCGATGTCAGCTTCTAAAATATCGTTCGCTTGCTTAATCAAGTACGATAAGGCCGTATCGACGACGTCTGTCGAAGTCAGTCCGTAATGCACCCACTTCTTCTCTTCACCGAGTGTCTCTGAGACGGCACGGGTGAATGCGATGACGTCATGACGTGTCTCTTGCTCGATTTCAAGGATGCGTTCGACATCAAACGATGCCTTGTCCCATAAGACGGCGACATCTTCCTTCGGGATGATACCAAGTTCGCTCCACGCCTCGCAGGCGTACAGCTCTACTTGGAGCCATGCTTCAAATTTATTCTGGTCTGTCCAAATCGCCGCCATCTCAGGACGGGTATAACGTGAAATCATAAAACGGTCTCCTTCCAAATTGCCAATTGTTCGATGGTCTGAAGCGCTTCTTCGACGGAAGCAGCAATCACGTTCAAATGTCCCATTTTCCGCCCCTGCTTCGCTTCTTCTTTCCCATACAAATGTAGTTTAACATTCGACGGTAACGTTTGCGGGTTCAGCTCGTCCATATGTTCGCCTAACAGGTTGACCATGACGATTGGTGTGTAAAGCGTCGTTCGTCCAAGCTTCATCCCGGTGATTGCCCGAATGTGTTGCTCGAACTGTGATGTCTCACAGGCATCAATCGTGTAATGCCCTGAGTTGTGAGGGCGTGGCGCAAGTTCATTCACGTACAATGAACCGTCTTCCATAATGAACAACTCAACCGCAAGCGTACCGATCAATCCGATGTGGTCAGCGAGTTGGAGGGCCAAATGACGCGCCTCTTCTAAAATATCAGGCTCCACTCGTGCCGGTACAATCGAAAGATGTAAAATATTGTTTCGATGAATGTTCTCGCTGATGGGGAACGTCGTCGTCTCGTGCGTCCCTCTCGTCACGATGACAGAGATTTCTTTTTTAAAAGGAAGCCAAGCTTCGGCCACATATTCCGTCTCTTCGAACTGATCTGTGAACGAGCGTACGTCTTGTTCTGAACGTATTACGATTTGACCTTTACCGTCATAACCAAAACGGCACGTCTTAATCACGAACGGAAAACCTAACACGTCTCTTGCTCGAATGACATCACGGACGGAACGGACTGGAACGTACGGTGCGACTTGAAGACCTGCCCCTTCAATCATTTGTTTTTCAAAGATTCGATGCTGTGTCGCCTTCAAGACATCCATCCCTTGAGGACATTTGTCAGCAATGGCCTCAATCATCGCCGTATCGATGTTCTCAAATTCATAGGTGATGACGTCTGAACGATGTGCAAGTTCACGTGCTGCCGTTACGTCGTCGAATGCAGCGACGATGCTTGGTGCGACCTGAGCGGCGGGCGCGTTTGAGTTTGGATCGAGGCTTAGCGTTTCGTACCCCATAGCACTCGCACTGAGAGACATCATTCGACCTAACTGACCTCCACCTAAAATGCCGATTCTCATTAGATCAGTTCCTCCGTCGCTTGAAGTGCCATATCGCGCTTCGCTTGGCGATACGTATCTAGGCGTTCAACTAGTGCGGGGAATTGCAGGCTGAGGATTTGAACGGCGAGTAGGGCCGCGTTTGTCGCACCGGCACGTCCGATAGCGACCGTTGCTACTGGTACTCCTGCAGGCATTTGAACAATCGAGAGCAAGGAATCAAGTCCATTTAACGCTTTAGATTGAACAGGCACTCCGATGACAGGAAGCGTTGTTTTCGCTGCGACCATTCCCGGTAAATGGGCTGCTCCTCCTGCGCCTGCAATGATGACTTGTATGCCTCTCGCACGGGCCTCTTCAGCATATTCAAACATTAAGTCCGGCGTACGATGTGCCGAGACAACTTGTTTTTCATATGGAATACTCAACTCTTCCAGGATGTCACAAGCATGACGCATCGTTTCCCAATCAGACGAGCTACCCATGATCACACCTACCGTTGCCTTCATTCAAATGTCCCCCTTAAATAAAGAAATCCCTAAACCGAATAACCAGTTTAGGGTATAGGCCACGACAAAAAAATGTCGACTATACCCCATAGTCTGATCAGAATCGGCGATCAGGTAGAAACTTGCGAGCCATTTCCTCGCGATTATATGGAGCACTATTTAATTTGTTATTAACTCACACGCCTATCGTACCTTGTTCATTCAAAACATGTCAACAAACTGCGAACAATTTAATTGTCTGAATATTTATCGTTCGTCTTTAGGTTGTTGAAATACAAAAAAACCGCCACGCATTCGTGACGGTTTGGCATTATGATTCGAGAGCAACGCACTCAAACAAAATCGATTGATGGGAATGTACAGGTTCGTCTTTGGTTCCCGTTTGTTCAAAGACAGGCTTTTCAATCCTACGTACCGGGCGATACCCCATTTGAGCAATTCGATTTAAACAGTCATCGATTGTCTCGTTTGGCTCGACGTATACTTTGATTTTTTTGGCCATCTGTTCTTCCTCTCTTTCATTTGAATCACGATATAAATAAAAAAGCGGCGGCCCTTGAGCGAATGCTCCAGAACCACCGTTTGCCTGGCGACGTCCTATCCTCACAGGGGGAGACCCCCAACTACTTTCGGCGCTGAAGCGCTTAACTTCCGTGTTCGGCATGGGAACGGGTGTGGCCGC